>JADJXJ010000003.1:0-600000 GCA_016715945.1 Bacteroidota bacterium | reverse complement strand
TTTCCTGCCGGCGCTTGTGGGATTAACGGCTTTGGAAGTATGGCGCAACATCACAGGTAATGACACCTTGCTCTGCCCAAAATGTAAAACCGGAATCATGAAACCTGTACCTGCTGAGGTTGCCGGTATGTTGAAACCCGGATAGATAAGCATTTACCCATTTCGTTCATTGACAAATTTCCATCATCTCAATGGCTCATCAGCCATCATGGGATTGCTATGCCCTGACTACAAAAAAAATCCAAGATTATCAATCCTTTACATCTATGAAAAAGAAAAAAGTCAAATTAAAGTAACCCCGAAACAGCCAGGCCGAAAAAAGCATTCATAGAAAACCCATAGCCAGGCGGCTTAGTCCAACTTCATTTTATTCATCATTTCCCACGTTTTTCTGTTTAACCCACAGCAAGTACTTGACTTCTCTCCCCTTTGGATTATATTTGCAGGGAAACGATGAATAAAATGCTTATCGTTGGGTGCAAGTGTAAAAGACAACGACCCTGACAGAAACAACGGACTAAAAACAAGAAAAAATGTAAACCATTTTGGCAGGTGAACATAGACATAGAAACTATATAAAAATCGGACAACGAGTAAGCCGATCCCGAAAGCTATCGGGACCGACCCTTCTGTATTTTTTATTTTCCCCACCGCACATTTTTTTCAATTCAATTTTATGCCAACCCGCAAACGGCACATTGGCTTTTGCCCCAACCGCAAATGCCAACCCTTCAGGCAAAAGCCAAAGAGCCGTTTTTTACCAACACACTAAAGACAGATAATCCTATGAAAATCTATATCAAAAATATGGTTTGTAATCGCTGCATATTGGTAGTAAAAAACGAATTGGAACGAATTGGCTTCAAACCAACCCACTTGACTTTAGGTGAAGTTGAACTGGGCAGAGAAATTAATGATGCTGAAAAAGAAACTATCAATAATCACTTACAGACATTCGGCTTTGAGTTGATTGACGACAAGAAAAGCAGACTTATTGGACAAATAAAATCATTAATTATTGAATTGGTGCATCACCAAAACAGCGAATTAAAGGCGAATTTATCAGACTTATTAAGTGGCAAATTGCATCACGATTATACCTATTTATCAAATCTGTTCTCTGAAGTTGAAGGCACAACCATTGAGAAGTATTTCATTGCACAAAAAATTGAAAAAGTAAAAGAGTTGTTGGTTTATGATGAGTTATCACTGAGTGAGATTGCTTTTCAACTTAACTACTCAAGCGTAGCACATTTGAGCAATCAGTTTAAAAAAGTAACAGGGCTTACTCCAAGCCATTTTAAGAATATCAAAATTGACAAACGCAAACCATTAGACGAAGTGTAAATGATGTAACTCTTTTCAAAAATCGTGTAACACGAGTCGCCAAAAGCGTTGCGACCTTTGCAGAGTAAATAATATCAAAAGGTATGGCAACAAATAATAATGAAATACTGATACCACTTGAAGGAGTTGAAAGCGAACATTGTGCCTTAATAGTGGACAAAGGGATTGCCCAAATTAAGGGAGTTTCATCTCATCGGGTCGAACTCAACAACAAAAGGGCTGTTATTCAAACTACCAATCAAGAAACAGTTTCAGAAGCCGTTAAAACCATTCGTGATTTGGGTTATGATGTAACTACGGTTAAGAAATCATTTCCTGTATTGCAAATGACCTGTGCATCCTGTGCTGTAAGTGTTGAAAGTATGTTGAAAGCCCAACAAGGTGTAATTGATGCAAGTGTGAATTATGCCAATGCTAAGGTTTCCATTGAATTTATCCCCGGAATTGTTCAAACCGAAAGTTTACGCAGTGCAGTACAAAGTATTGGCTATGATTTATTGATTGATGAATCTGCTTCAAATGATGAAACCGTAGAAAATATTCAGAAAGAAAAATTCATCAAACTCAAAAAGAAGACTTACTGGGCTTTGGCGCTTTCAACGCCAGTTGTCATCATTGGTATGTTCTTTATGAATATACCTTATGCCAACGAAATAATGTGGGTTTTCAGCACACCTGTTATTTTATGGTTGGGCAGAGATTTTTACATCAATGCGTGGAAACAAGCCAAACATCGTTCTGCTAATATGGACACCTTGGTAGCATTAAGCACCGGAGTTGCCTATGTTTTCAGCGTATTCAACACATTGTTTCCCCATTTTTGGCACGAAAGGGGCTTACACGCACACGTGTATTTTGAAGCGGCTGCGGTTATTATCGCTTTTATTTTATTGGGTAAACTTTTAGAAGAAAAAGCCAAAGGCAACACTTCATCAGCCATTAAAAAACTGATGGGCTTACAGCCTAAGACTGTTACTATTGTTCACGATGGCGGGCATCAAATGCAAATCCCTATTGAGCAAGTTGCTATTGGAAACACGCTTTTGGTAAAGCCCGGAGAAAAAATTGCCGTGGACGGAACAGTGGTAAATGGAAATTCATACGTGGACGAAAGTATGTTGAGCGGTGAGCCTGTTCCTGTTTTAAAGAATGAAGATGACAAAGTCTTTGCCGGAACAATTAACCAAAAAGGCAGTTTCCATTTCAGAGCAGATAAAGTAGGTAGCGAAACAATGCTTGCTCAAATCATCAAAATGGTGCAAGATGCTCAGGGCAGCAAAGCTCCAGTTCAGAAGTTAGTTGACAAGATTGCCGGAATATTTGTGCCAATAGTGATTCTGATTGCCATTGCTGCATTTATTGTTTGGAATGTATTTGGCGGAGACAATGCTTTTACACAAGGTTTATTGGCATTGATAACAGTATTGGTCATTGCTTGTCCCTGTGCCTTAGGTTTAGCAACTCCAACTGCAATAATGGTAGGAGTAGGCAAAGGAGCGGAAAAAGGAATACTCATTAAAGATGCCGAAAGTTTGGAATTGGCTAAAAAAGTAAATGCAGTAATACTCGATAAAACAGGAACTATTACAGTAGGGAGACCAATCGTAACGAATGATTTTTGGGCAGACGAAAACGCTGAACTGAAACAAATTCTTTACAGCATTGAGAAACAATCTGAACACCCGTTGGCAGAAGCTGTGGTTACTCATCTAAATCAACAGAGTTTGTTCACAATTTCAGGTTTTGAAAGCATAACAGGTAAAGGGGCAAAAGCTCAAGCCAATGGTGAAACCTATTTTATTGGAAACAGAAGACTCGTTGAAGAAAATAAAATCTCTATTGATAAGCCAATTTCAGAAAAAGCCCATCAGTGGGGCAAAGAAGCCAAAACAGTGATTTGGTTTGCCAATTCACAAGAAGTAGTAGCAGTATTAGCCATTGCCGACCAAGTGAAAGCTACTTCGCAAAAAGCCATTCAGGAACTGCAACAATCAGGTATTGAAGTGTATATGCTTACCGGAGACAATCAAACCACCGCCAAAGCAGTTTCTGAAAAAGTTGGAATTAAACATTTCAAAGCCGAAGTGTTACCCGAACAAAAAGCCGACTATGTAAAAGAATTGCAAGCCAAAGGTAAAGTAGTGGCAATGGTTGGCGATGGTATCAACGACAGCACTGCCTTAGCACAAGCTGATGTAAGTATTGCAATGGGTAAAGGCAGCGATATTGCAATGGATGTAGCAAAAATGACCATCATATCGTCTGACCTTGCAAAAATACCTGAAGCAATTCGCTTATCTAAATCCACAGTGAGCACCATCAAACAAAACTTGTTCTGGGCGTTTATTTACAATTTGATAGGTATTCCGATTGCGGCAGGTATTTTATACCCGATTAACGGCTTTTTACTCAACCCAATGTTGGCAGGTGCAGCTATGGCTCTGAGTAGCGTAAGTGTAGTTAGTAATAGTTTGAGATTGAAATATAAAAAGTAGAGACAGTAAATCTTACAAAACAATTCAAAAAAGAAGTAATAATGAAAGTAGATGGTATTAAGATATTTGCATCAATAATGTTTAACTTTGAAAAATTTAACAATGAATACAAACAATAAAACACTCAAATTCAAAACCAATATCAACTGCGGTGGATGTGTGGCTAAGGTTACACCATTTCTCAACGATGCAGATGGTATTTGCCATTGGGAAGTGGATACAACCAATAGAGACAAAATTCTTTCTGTGCATTCAGAAGGTATTACCGAAGAAGAAGTGATACAGAAGGTGCAGGATGCGGGGTTTAAAATTGAAACATTAAAATCAGAATAATATGAAAACAGTAATCACAACAACCATTCTTTTTACCAGTATTCTTTTCGCTTCCTGCGGAAACAGTAGTAATGAGCAAACAAATGAAGATTCAACCGAACAAGTTGAAACAGCAGTGTACCAATGTCCGATGAAATGCGAAGGGGATAAAATGTATAAAGAAGAAGGCACTTGCCCTATTTGTAAAATGGACTTAGAACTTGTTACTGAAGAAGAAGATCATAAACACCATAATCATTAGTAAATGAAACTCAATGCCCTCATAAAATTTTTCCTTGAAAACAAATTAGTAACAGCACTATTGCTGGTGCTTTTTGTGGGTTGGGGCATTGTAACTGCTCCGTTTAACTGGAATGTGGATTTTCTACCGAGAGATCCTGTTCCGGTGGATGCCATTCCCGACATTGGCGAAAATCAACAGATTGTTTTTACTGAATGGATGGGCAGAAGTCCGCAGGATGTAGAAGACCAAATTACCTATCCGCTTACTACGGCACTGTTAGGTTTACCGGGAGTAACTTCTGTGCGAAGCACTTCAATGTTCGGTTTATCTTTCATTGCCATTATTTTTAATGAAGATGTAGAATATTACTGGAGCAGAACACGGGTATTAGAAAAACTCAATTCGCTTTCTTCCAATATGCTACCCGAAGGGGTTTCTCCTACTTTAGGTCCTGATGCCACTGCACTGGGACAGGTATATTGGTATACTTTAGAAGGTAGAGACGAAAACGGCAAACCAGCGGGTGGATGGGATGCCCACGAATTGAGAAGCATTCAGGATTATTATGTAAAACTCGGGTTAATGTCTTCCGATGGTGTTTCGGAGGTAGCATCTATTGGTGGTTTTGTAAAGGAATACCAAGTTGACCTTGACCCTGTAGCAATGAAAGCCCACGATGTGAGTATGATGATGGTAATGGAAGCCATTAGAAATAGTAATCTTGACATTGGTGCAAATACCGTTGAAATGAACTTGGTGGAATACTATGTTCGTGGCTTGGGATATGTCAAAAACCTGAATGAGATTGAACAAGCGGTTGTAAAAGTAACCAATAATATTCCTATTCGAATTAAAGATATTGCCAAAGTAAACATCGGTCCTGCTCCTCGCGGACATAGTGGTTTTTTGGATAAAGGCGGTGTAGAAGCCGTGGGTGGTGTGGTGATTGCCCGTTATGGCGACAATCCTTTGAAAACTATTCAGAACGTCAAAGACAAAATCAGTGAAATAAGTCCGGGATTACCTTCTAAAACTCTGGAAGATGGCACGGTTTCAAAAGTTACCATTGTGCCGTTTTACGACCGAACCGAATTGATTTACGAAACGCTCGGAACGCTCAATGAAGCTATCAGTTTACAAATCCTGATTACCATCATTGTAATCATCATTATGGTGTTTCACTTACGGGCATCTTTAATGATTTCGGCACTTTTACCGCTTGCTGTTTTGATGTGTTTCATAATGATGAAGTATTTCAATGTGGATGCCAATATTGTAGCACTTTCAGGAATTGCTATTGCCATTGGAACAATGGTCGATTTAGGAATAATTCTTAGTGAGAATATTTTACGACACAAAGATGAAGCACCTCCTGAACAGCCTTTATTGACAACCGTTTACAACGCATCAACAGAAGTTTCTTCTGCAATTCTCACAGCCGTTTCCACTACCATTGTGAGTTTCCTTCCTGTATTTACTTTGCAAGCTGCCGAAGGTAAACTATTTGGCCCATTGGCTTATACCAAAACCTTTGCATTGGTAGCGGCTTTAATTATTACTCTGTTTATGATGCCGGCTTTTGCCCATTGGTTGTTTTCACTCAAAACATCACGAAAGTTGTATCGATTAGCATTGAACTTACTTCTTATTGTGTTTGGTATTTTCGTTTTATGGTGGTCTGTTTGGGCAGGAACAGTGATGTTACTTTTAGGAGTAAATAATCTACTGGCAAATTTGGGAGAACAACAGAAACTACCTTCTCCAAATCTCAACAATCTATTTACAAAGCATCACAATTCGTTTACAATTGCTATTGTAGCCATCGCTGTTTCTTGGCTATTAGCAACGGAATGGATGCCTTTGGGGGTGTCAAATAGTTTACTGCTGAATTTCATTTTTATTGCTTTAATACTTGGATTGGTTTTAGGTGGTTTTCAATTGTTTATCAAATATTATCCAGTCATATTAAACTGGTGCTTGGACAATAAAAAGAAATTTTTGCTTCTACCTGTCCTCATCATTCTGCTAGGCGTAAATATTTGGTTGGGCTTTGATAAAGTTTTTGGTTTCATTCCTAAAATGACCGAAAAGGCAGGATGGAACATTCGCGCCACTTCGGTTTGGAGTTCCTTATCACACACCTTTCCGGGATTGGAAAAAGAATTTATGCCTGCATTGGATGAAGGCTCTTTTTTGTTGATGCCTACATCAATGCCACATTCGGGCGTAGAAGCCAATATCAAAAATGTTCAGCAGTTGGATATGCGAGTTCAATCAATACCCGAAGTAGAAATGGTTGTAGGAAAAGCGGGGCGTGTAGAAAGCGCTTTAGACCCAGCTCCTGTTTCAATGTTTGAAAATATCATTCTTTATAAAACCGAATACATCAACGATGAAAATGGCTATCCGATAAGGTTTAAAGTGGATAAAGACGGTCAATTTGTAAAAGATGAAAAAGGCGAATTAATAAAAGACAAAAACGGTCAATATTTCCGACAATGGCGTGACCATATTAAAACCCCTGATGATATTTGGAATGAAATTGTCAATGCTACAAATGATATTCCCGGAGTAACATCGGCCCCAAAGCTACAACCCATTGAAACCCGTTTGGTAATGCTTCAAACCGGAATGAGAGCACCAATGGGAATAAAGGTTTTTGGTCCTGATTTAAAGAGTATCGAAGACTTTAGTTTAGAGATTGAACAATTGCTGAAGCAAGTCCCATCGGTTAAACCCGAAGCCGTTTATGCAGACCGAAGCTTGGGAAAACCCTATTTAGAAATTGATATTGACCGCAAAGCAATTGCCCGTTATGGCTTGAATATAGCTGATGTTCAAATGTATTTAGAAGTGGCTTTGGGCGGAATGCCGTTAACAACGACCGTTGAAGGAAGAGAGCGTTATAACATCCGTGCAAGATATGCAAGAGAATGGCGGGACAATCCCGAAGTGATGAAAAAGGTTTTAATCCCAACACCCACAGGACAACAAATTCCACTTGGCGAATTGGCTGTAATTGAATATCGTCCCGGTCCTATGATGATTCGGGGTGAAAACACTTTTTTGGTTGGATATGTTCTTTTGGATAAAAAAGATGGTTTTTCAGAAGTAACAGTAGTGGAAGATGCCGACAATTTCCTGAAAGACAAAATTGCCTCGGGTGAATTGAGAGTGCCATCGGGTGTGAGTTATCAGTTTTCGGGAAGCTATGAAAATCAAGTAAGAGCAGAAAAGCGATTAGCTATAGTAGTGCCTTTGGTTTTGGCTGTGATTTTCCTGATTCTCTATTTTCAATTCCGTTCTGCAACAACTTCGTTTATGATTTTTTCGGCAATTGCTCTGTCATTTGCAGGTGGTTTTGTGATGCTTTGGTTATATGGCATTGATTCATTTATGGACTTTTCACTTTTCGGAACCAATTTGCGAGAATTGTTTCAAATGAAAACATACAATTTAAGTGTTGCGGTTTGGGTCGGTTTTATTGCATTGTTCGGAATAGCAACTGATGACGGTGTAGTAATTTCAACTTATCTGATGCAAAGTTTCAAAAAACATAAACCTGAAAACATATCCGAAATAAGAAAAGCTGTTTTAGATGCTGGATTAAAACGAGTAAGACCGTGTTTAATGACTACAGCCACTACCCTTTTGGCGTTGTTACCTATTCTTACGTCTTCCGGTCGTGGTGCTGATATTATGATACCAATGGCAATACCCGCCTTTGGCGGAATGGCAGTGGCTTTAATTACACTATTTGTTGTGCCTGTTTTGTATGCTGCACGAGAAGAATATAAAATAAAAAGAGCTACAAAATGAAATGTCGAATAATATACATATTGCTAATCATTGTTTATTCAAGTAATGCCTTTGGACAAACATTGAATGACTATTTATTGATTGCTGCTGAAAACAACCCGAATTTGAAATCAAAATATTTTCAATATCAGGCAGCCTTGGAGCGGGTACCTCAAGTTGGCTCGCTTCCTGACCCGCAATTGGGTTTTAGTTTCTTCATTATGCCAATGGAAAGGTATATGGGGAACCAAATAGGCTCAATTTCCCTGATGCAAATGTTTCCTTGGTTTGGAACATTAGGAGCAGCCAAAAATGAAATGACATTTATGGCAAAGGCAAAATTTGAAGAATTCAATGAAGCTAAATCAATGCTTTTTTATGAAGTTCGGGCGAATTGGTATGCATTGCAATTATTGGAAAAAGAAATTGCCATTACTAAAGAAAATATTGAATTGCTAAAAACAATGGAGCAAATCGCTCTTACCCGATTCAAGAGCGGTGGACAAAGCAGCAACAATTCCGGAGGTTCAGGAAATATGAGAAGTTCTAACAATGCAAACAACAATAATTCGAACAGCGGAATGGGTGGAATGAATATGCAAGGACAATCATCATCACCAAATTCTCCTACCCGAAATATGCCCCCAATGAATGAAATGGGAAATATGAGTAGTAGCGGTAGTATGATAGATGTATTGCGTGTTCAAATGGAAATCAACGAACTACAAAATAATCTTGCTTTGTTGCAAGATAGTAAAATTCCACTTTTAGCACGTTTCAATCAGTTGCTAAATCGAGAAAGGAATGAACTCGTTATATTTTCTGATTCAATTATGGCAGCAACTATTCCGGTTGCACTCAATGAAATCCCCGACAGCATTAAAAACAATAATCCAATGCTAAAAATGTTGGAGCAAGATGAACAAGCATTCATTGCCCAAGGTAAAATGAATCAAAAAATGGGCTTGCCAATGATTGGTGTTGGATTGCAATACGAAATATTTCAGCCGAGAGTCAATAGCGAAAGTATGATGAACGGACGAAATATGTTGATGCCAATGGCAACTGTAACTATCCCATTATGGCGAAAGAAATATACTGCCTCCGTTCGTGAGTCTGACTTTATGCGTCAAGCTATTGTTGAACAAAAACAGGACGTAAGCAATCAATTGATGGTGAATTATGAAGATGCCTTGAAAGATTTTAAAGATGCTAACCGCAGGGTAAAACTGTATCAAGAACAGACCTCAATAGCAAATCAAGCATTAAATATTTTGATTGTGCAATATTCAACCGAAGGCAGTAATTTTGAAGAAGTGCTGAGAATGCAACAGCAACTTTTGGATTACCGATTAAAATACTTGGACGCACTTATTGATGGAAACATTGCCGTTGCAATGATGGAAAGATTGATGGGGCGTTAAAACAAAAATTAAATAAGATGAAACAAATACTAAATAATAGAATATTGCAACTCAGTCTGGTGCTGATTATCGGATTATTTTTAGGGTGGTTAATTTTTAAATCGGATAACAGTACTGAATCGAATCATAGTCACGAACATAGTGAAGAAACAACTTTCACTTGTTCTATGCACCCACAAATCAGGCAGAATGAGCCGGGGAAATGTCCGCTTTGCGGAATGGATTTAATCCCCGTTACTCAAAATTCAGGCAATAGTGAAAGCAACCCATTTGTGTTTACAATGAGTGCCGAAGCAATCGCTTTGGCAAATGTGCAAACCCAAAAAGTAAAAACAGTTTCAGCAGAACACGAAGTTTACTTAACTGGTAAAATCGCCATTAATGAACAAAAAATAGCTGTAATCACGGCTAATTATTCCGGCAGAATTGAAAAATTATTTATAGACTTTACAGGGCAAGCGGTAAACAAAGGACAAAAACTGGCGACCATCTATTCACCTGAACTTGTTACGGCACAAAAAGAGTTAATCGAAGCTGCAAAGTTCAAAGAAGTTAATACCGCACTTTACAACGCATCAAAAGAAAAACTCCGTTTATGGAAAATTACTGAATCACAAATAAATCAAATAGAAAGCAGTGGCATAGTGCAAACAGAATTTGATGTGTATGCCGACCAATCAGGAATAGTAGTCAGAAGAGATATTTCAAAAGGCGACTTTGTAAATAAAGGAAGTGTTTTATTTGAAATCGCTGATTTGAGCAATGTATGGATTTTATTGGATGCGTATGAAAGTGATTTGGCATTTATAAAAGTTGGTCAGAAAATCACATTGACAGTTGCATCGCTTCCCGGAAAAGAATTTATGACAAACATATCTTTTATAGACCCATTAATCAATCCACAATCAAGAACCGCAGCAGTCAGAGCGGAATTAAACAACCCTCAACAACTTCTAAAACCTGAAATGTTTGTAAAGGGAAAAATCAAAGCAAACCTATCTCTTTCTGAAAAATCATTGGTAATCCCAAAAACAGCTTTACTATGGACAGGTAAACGCTCTATTGTCTATATAAAAGTTCCAAATTCGGAATTTCCATCATTTGAAATGAGAGAAATAACAATCGGATCATCTTTGGGTGATTATTACATTGTTGAAAATGGATTGACTGAAGGCGAAGAAATCGTTACCAATGGAGTATTTGCTATTGACGGAGCAGCCCAACTCAATGGCAATTACAGTATGATGAATCGGGCGGTAGATAATACTATTGCCGTTCCTGACAAGTTTACCGAACAACTAACAGATTTTGTTTACCAATATTTAGAACTCAATAAGAGTTTAGTTCGTAGTGACTTTAAACTGACACAATCTAACGCCAAAAAGTTGGAAACCAGTTTGAATAAAATTGATATGAAGTTGCTTGATGAAGAAGCACACAATGCTTGGATGGAGCAGTTTTCAAATCTAAAAAAACACATAGGACTTTTGCAAATCGCTAAAGACATAGAAAAACAAAGAGAAATATTCTCTGACCTTTCAAACCAAATGATTGAAATCGCAGAAACATTCGGGCTGAAAATTGAGACTGTCTATGTAGCATATTGCCCTATGGCATTAGACGACAAAGGTGCATTTTGGTTAAGTGAAAAAGAAGAAATCAATAATCCATACTTTGGTGATAAAATGCTAAGATGTGGAGAAGTGAAAAAGAAAATAAGAACACAAAGTAAGCAAGGAACTAAAACAAATCAGCCACAAGGACATCAACACTAAGCCTGCCTATTTGCAAGCACATTGCCAAAGCCGCACAAGCCCAAGCGCAGACCAAAGCTTTGTCAAAGAGCTTGCAAATCCACCGCAAGAAAAATTAAATTAAAAAAAACACCTCCCTTCTGAAAATAAAAAATACGCAAACGCTCATACCACCACAGCAAAAAAAAAGACAGTAAAACTCAATAGGGCCAATGGTTTACAGACACGGAAGACAAGAACACCAGCACCCAACAGGCGTTTGGCGCAATGGCGGGTGACGTGGTTAATTGAACATTCTACCTCGCATCAACTTTTGTGGTGTATTGACAGTTTAGTGCTCCGAAATCCGCCACTGCGCCAAGCGCCAAAACGTTGGTTGCCATTTTAAAAAACGACACAGATTAAGCAGGAATATATGGAAATTGTAGTTTTAGTAATTTTAATTTTAGTAAATGGATTTTTTGCACTATCTGAGATTGCTTTAGTTTCAAGCAAAAGGGCTAGATTAGAACAAAGAAGAATAGAAGGGAGCAAAGGGGCAAAAATAGCATTAAAATTACTTGACAATTCTGAGAATTTTTTATCAGCAATTCAAGTAGGGATAACTTTAGTTGGGATAGTAACAGGGGTTTATGGAGGCATGAATATTGCGGATGATGTTACTCCGTTTTTTCAAAATTTTGAAATTACTCAAAACTATGCAAATCAAATAGCATTAACATTAACTGTTGTAATAATAACTTATTTTTCTATTGTAATAGGAGAATTAGTTCCCAAAACGATAGCATTAAATAACCCTGACAAGATTGCAATTCGAGTTGCTCCAATGATTTATTATTTTAGCAGTACTTTTTATCCATTTGTAAGGCTTTTATCAATTTCAACAAATTTTGTGAATAAAATAATCGGGATTAAAAAACAAACCGAACAATTGACAGAAGCAGAATTACGTCACATGTTAAAAGTTGCATCATCTGAAGGTGTTATTGAGAAAGAACAAAACATCATTCATGAAAAAGTATTTTATTTTGCAGACAAGAAAGCAAAACACATAATGACTCACAGAACCGATGTAGAGTGGATTGATACAGACGACAGTTTTGATGATATTAAACTCAAATTGTATAACGCCAAACATAGTAAATTAGTTTGTTGCAGTGGCGGCTTAGACAATTTTACAGGTATAATTTATTTAAGAGATTTTTACAAATCGATTTCACAGTTAAAGATTTTTGATATCAAAACTATTATAGTTGAACCATTAATTGTACCCGACAATATGGATGCCCAAAAAGTTTTAGAATTATTTAGGCAGAAGAAAGTTCACCTTTGTTGTGTTGTGAATGAGTACGGTGGTTTTGAAGGATTAATAACACTACATGATATTGTTGAAAATATTGTTGGACGAATACCTGAAGAAGGAGAATTATATGAACCAGATGTATTTATAAGAGATGATAATTCTATATTAGTAAGTGGTGATGCACCTATTGAAACACTTAACGAGATAATTATAGATTTTACAGTTGATTTTGAAAAAATTGACTATTCTACTGTAGCAGGTTTTGTTTATAATCAAATTGGTAAAATCCCTCAAGTAGGCGATAAAGTTGATTATATGGATTATAAGATTGAAATAGTTGATGTTGATGGGCATAAAATTGATAAAATATTGATAACAAAGAAAAAATAAAAAACGGCAACCAACAGCACCTATACCAAATGCGGGTTTCAGAGGTTTTGAAAGTTAAGTTCCCGCGTGCATTTTTGGTGCGTGTGATACGGACTTAATTACGCAATCCCGCACTTGGCATAGCTGCGGACGTTGGCTGCAAGTGTAAAAGACTGCGACACGGCAAACAAATGAGTGACAGAAACAGAAAAAGTAAACCATTTTGACAGGTGAACACAGACATAGAAACGATACAACAAACGGGCAAGGGGTAAGCTGATCCCGAAAGCATTCGGGACCGACCCTTCTGTATTTTTGTAACCCTTCGGCCACGAGCATATTTTAGGATGGGGTTGGGTTGCAGATATTTGCGCTTAAAATTTTTGGGATATGATTCGTAAAGAGCGCAAAGACAAAATGTTTTTTTTGGTTGAGCAGTGAGGGACAAAGTGGTCAAAGTCAAAGGTCGTTTGCAATGGCAAATGGGATGAAGCTTTACACATTTCGTTACTGGGTAAATAAGTATCGTTCAAAGGAGCAGGCAACTGGAGGCTTTGTGCAGTTGAATGGGCCATGTAGCACAAACCTGTTGATTCGTTATCCCAATGGCATTGAGCTTCATGTGCCGTTGTCTACCCCTGTATCGCTGCTCAAATGTTTAATCCGGATGTGATGATATGTTTTCCATTACTTCGGCAAGGTATTTTCTCTACCTTGAGCCAACAGACATGCGTAAAAGTTTCGACGGCTTATGCGGGCTGGTCACAAGCAAGCTTGGCCAAAACCCCATGAGCGGAGATTTGTACATTTTCATTAACAAGCCACGCAACTGCATCAAAATGCTTCGGTGGGAACCCGGAGGGTTCGTACTGTTTTACAAGCGACTCGAGCAAGGCAGGCTGCAACTGCCCAAACAAAGTATGGATGGGGTGAAAAACCAGATGCTCGACTATAGCCAGCTGGTGATGATAATCAATGGTATTTCAATGGAAAATGCAAGAAAAAACAAGCGATTTTATCGACATGATTTTGTTGGAAACTAAGGTTTAAGGCGGTCATTTCCAGCAGGTTGATTCTGTAATTTTGCCCTATGGCAAGCACAGAAACAATCACTATTTCCAAAGCAGCACATCAAGCCTTACTGGCCGAGCTCAATATGCTTCGTCAAGAGCTTGCACGGCATAAGGACATGGTATCGGAATATGATGCGATGGTGGTCGAGCTCTAGCTGCTCAAGCATGAACTTGCCCAGCTCAAGCGTATGCTATTTGGTGCAAAGAGCGAACGGTTTGTGGCTGCCAATCCCAATCAACTAACCCTTTTCGAGCTGCCGGAACCTCAGAAACCGGAGCCCCAGACCCAGCAAATAAACTACACCCGTACAAAAGCCGGGCAAAAAAACAAGCAACAACCGCTTCGTCTTGAACTTCCGGCCCATTTGCCACGCAAACAGCAGGTCATCGAACCACAGAACCTTCCTGAGGGCGCCCGCTTCATTGGTAATGCCATCACGGAGGTACTTGAATACGAGCCTGGCAGCATCTATGTCAGGCAGATTGTGCGCCCCAAGTATGTGCTTGGTCAGAACCAGGAACAAACACAGATAGCCATAGCCGAGCTTCCGAGCCTGCCTATCGAGAAAGGTAATGCCGGCGCAAGCATGTTGGCTCACCTGATAGTGAGTAAATACGCAGATCACCTGCCATTTTACCGTCAGGTACAAATGTTCAAACGTCAGAAGCTTCAGTTGTCAGAGTCAACCATCAACGGATGGTTCAGCGCCAGCTGTCAGTTGCTTGAACCGCTATACCATAGCCTTGTGGCAAAAGTTCAATCCTCGGGCTACCTTCAGGCCGATGAAACGCCCATTGCAGTATTGACAAAAGACAAGCCGGGCTCAACACACAAAGGTTACCTCTGGGTGTACCACGATCCGATGGAGCGCCTTGTGGTATTCGACTACCAAGCAGGGCGCGGACGCGAAGGCCCGGAGAAGTTTTTGAAAGACTTTAGCGGAGTGCTTCAAACCGATGGTTATGCAGCATACAACGGATTAAGACTCAAAGGCCATATCTTGCAACTTGCCTGCATGGCACATGCCAGACGCAATTTTGAAAAGGCATTGGATAACGACAGCCAACGGGCTGAAACTGCCCTGTTGCTTATAGGCAAGCTATACCAGATTGAGCGCATGGCAAAAGAGAATCACCTGAACCATGATGAGATAAAAATCCTCAGACAGCAACAGGCCCAACCTGTGCTTGAGCAGTTGCATCGGTGGCTCAGTGAGCAACATGCCTGTGTCTTGCCCAAAAGCGCCATTGGCCAGGCCATCACTTACATGTTGACCCTTTGGCCAAGACTGATAAGATACCTCGATGACGGACGATATCAAATGGACAACAACCTGATTGAAAACACCATACGTCCTGTAGCCCTTGGCCGAAAAAACTATCTGTTTGCAGGCTCGCATGAGGGAGCAAAGCGCGCAGCCATGATTTATTCCTTGTTAGCCACTTGCAAACTCAATGAAGTAGAACCTTTTGGCTGGCTCAGCCATACCCTCGAGGTACTTCCAGACCACCCGGCCAACCAACTGTACAAACTACTCCCAATAAAAAATCCAAAATAACAAGCAACACGCTCGTGGCCGAAGGGTTACGTATTTTTTATTTTCCACACCGCACATTTTTTTTAATTCAATTTTAGCCAGCCGCACAAATGGCACATTGGCTTTTGCTCCTACCGCACAAGCCAAACCCTTCGGCAAAAGTCAAAGAGCCATTTTTTGCCAACGCACCTTTGAGAATGTTGAAAATATTTTGATTACTTTTTATCTTGCAAAATGAGATACAAAATATTTTAAAACTATATTTGCGACTTGACATCATTTGAACAAATGAACAGAATAAAAGAAGTGTTGGACGAAAAAGGCATCAAGCAGACTTGGCTTGCCGAGCAATTAGGCAAAAGCTACAATATGGTAAATGCTTATGTGCAAAACAGACAACAACCACGAATTGAAGTGCTTTTTGAAATCGCTGAAATTCTTGGCGTAAATGTAAAGGAACTATTGATTGACAACGACATTAAAAAGAACAAGAAATGAGCAAGGAACAAAAAATAACGAACAACATAAAAGTGCCAAATAAAGATTTGGAAACTTTGAAAATTCATTTCCCGCATTGCTTTGACAAAGACGGAAATTTTCAATTAGAAAAATTCAAAAATAATCTAACTGAAAAGGAAGTAAGTTTTTCTACCGAGAGTTACGGTTTAGACTGGTTAGGCAAAAGCTACGCAAGACTTTTGGCGAGCGACCCTGCCACCACTTTGCTAAAAGCAGACGAAACTCATAATAGCAAACCCGAAAACGCTAATTCTGAAAACTTGCTCATAAAAGGCGATAATTTGGAAGTGCTGAAACACCTTGCCAATGCCTATTACGAACAAGTAAAAATGATTTACATAGACCCGCCTTACAATACAGGCAGCGATGGATTTGTGTATAACGATGACAGAAAATATACCGTAAAAGAACTCCAAAACCTGATTGGCATTGACGAAGAAAAAGCAAAACGCATTTTAGATTTTACACAAAGCAATAGCAACAGCCACAGCGCTTGGCTCACCTTTATGTACCCACGACTTTACATTGCAAAACAACTTTTAAAAGATGATGGAGTAATATTTGTTTCGATTGACGACAACGAAGTGGCACAACTGCGGTTGCTTATGGATGAGATTTTCGGGGAGGAGAATTTTGTAACAATATATAAATGGAATAAAACATCAACACCTCCAAGCCTATCAAGAAAAGTAAGACAAAAATATGAATTTGTTTTATGCTTTGAAAAAAGGAGTAATAACAAAGTTTTTGATGGTGGCATAACGGATGGTGGAGATATGCCTTTGCTTAACGATAGTAATAACATAGGAATACTTCAATTCCCAGCGGAAAAAGTAAACTTCAAAATAAAAGGTGAATATAAAAAAGGTATTTATGATAGAGTTGAACTCTTAACTGACATTCAAATTATTAATGGAAAAGCAGATAAGGATTTTAAACTCAAGGGACCATTTAAATGGACACAAGATAATTTAATCGAAGAAATTGATAATGGAACAATATTTCATATTAAATCTGATAAATTTGCTATTCGCTATGAAAAAGAAGGGGAGCGTATAAAAGTACCTGCTGATATTATTTCAAAAAAAGAATGTTCTGTTGGAACTAACGAAGACGCTAATAAGGAGCTATATGGGTTGTTTCAAAAAGATGGATTATTTAATTATCCTAAACCGACAACACTAATTAAATATTTGTGTAAGTTTAAAACTGAAAATAATGACCTCATCCTCGACTTCTTCGCAGGCTCCGGCACCACAGGCGATGCGGTAATGCAACTCAATGCCGAAGATGGCGGCAATAGGAGGAAATTTATTTTGGTGCAACTGCCCGAAGCAATAGACCCAAAGAAAAACAAAACGGCTTACGATTTTGTAAAAGATGAATTGAAAGCCGAGCCTACCATATTTGAAATAACCAAAGAGCGTTTGCTGCGAGCTGCCAAAAAAATAAATGCAGGCTTAGACGAGAAAATTAAAAAGCTACAATCAGAGATTCAGACCGAAGAAACCAAAGCCGAAATTGAAAAATTAGAACGGCTAAAAAAGCAAAACACTTTCAAAGTTTTTCAAACTACTCCCATTTGGGAAGATTACAACTTTGAAGCCGAACAGTTTGACCCATCGCAAACCCTTTTTGATGCAGGCAAACTCACCGAAGACGACATCAAAGCATTACTGACTACTTGGAAAACGTATGACGGTATTGCATTGACACAAGATTTAGAAAGTGTTGATTTAAGCGGTTACACCGCTTATTACGGCAATGGCAGATTGTATTTAATGAACAAAGGCTTTACCACAAACAACCTTAAAGCATTATTGGAAAAGATAGATACGGACAAACATTTTGAACCTAAAAGCATCATCGCCTTTGGCTATCACTTGGAGAGCAAGAGTTTACGAGAGATTTCAGAAAACGTAAAAACTTACAACAACAAGAAAAAAAGCGACATTGACTTTATAACAAGGTATTAATATGAAGGGATTTAATTTTGAGAAGAACCTAAACCATCAATCACACGCAGTAGATAGCACTATTGCGGTGTTTGAGAATATTAGCCTTGTTCAGCCCACAGAAGCGGATAAGAATTACATCAATCCTGCATTTAATTTTTTAAGCGATTGGGCTTATCCACAAAATTTAAGAGCAGTTCAAGAAAGTAACGGTATTGACGAAAAAATAAAACGTAACAGTAACATCATTGATATAATGATGGAAACAGGAACAGGTAAAACTTATACCTACACCAAAACAATTTTTGAACTCAATAAAAACTACGGCATTTTCAAATTCATAGTAGTAGTTCCAACCTTATCCATCAAAGCAGGAACGATTGACTTTTTGAGATCGGACAGCAGCCGTGAGCATTTCAAGGAACAATATGGCAAAACGCTTCATTTGCATATTGTAGAAAGTCAGAAAAACAGCAAGAGTAAAAAATCATATATTCCTCCTGCTGTTACAAGTTTTGTTAATTCGGGCAATTTTGAGAAAAACAGCATTCAGGTTATGATTATCAACGCAGGTATGATTAACTCTGAAACAATGCAAAAGAGTTTTGACAAAGGTTTGTTTGACAAATACACTGTTCCGTTTGATGCCATTGGAGCAACGAAACCTTTTATGATTATTGACGAGCCACACAAATTTGGGCAAGGCAATAAAACTTGGGAGAATATTCAGAAAATGAAGCCCCAGTTTATTTTGCGTTATGGTGCAACTTTTCAAGGTTATGAAAACTTGATTTACACTCTAACAGCCGTTGATTCATTCAACAGAAATTTAGTGAAAGGCGTAATCGGACACATTACTGAATTTAATGCAGGTGAAAACGCAATCGTAAAATTTATTGATTCAGATGGAACAGAAGCCAGTTTTGAATTGATTGAAAATGAGAGACGAAAAACCGTAACAGTTTCTAAAAAAGAAAGTCTGAAAAAGATACATCCTGAAATGTCTGACTTGGGAATTGAAAATTTGAATAAAAGCACGGTTGTATTAACCAACGGCTTAGAAATGAAAAAGGGCGATAAAATCAACCCTTATTCTTATGCTGAAAAGTTGCAGGAAACAATGATTCAAAAGGCAATAAAACACCATTTTGAAATTGAAAAACAGCTATTGACAAGAGAAGTGAAGATTAAACCTTTAACGCTTTTCTTCATTGACAACATAGACGAATACCGAAATAAAGAAGGATATATCCGAAAAACTGTTGAGCAATACATCAAAGCAGAAATTGAAGAATTGCTAAAAACAGAAAAGGATGCTTTTTACAAAGCCTATCTTGAAAAGACATTGCTTGACCTTTCGGCAACACACGCAGGATATTTTTCAAAAGACAATACCGAAAAAGACGAAGCCATTGAAAAAGAGATAAACGAAATTTTGCACGACAAGCAAGCAATGCTAGACTTGGAAAATCCAAGACGATTTATTTTTTCAAAATGGACGTTGCGTGAAGGTTGGGACAATCCCAACGTATTTCAGATTTGCAAACTCCGAAGCAGTGGCAGTGAAATTTCAAAACTTCAAGAAGTTGGGCGTGGTTTACGTTTGCCAGTGAATGAATATGGCAATCGAGTAAAAGATGAGCAATTTTATTTGAACTACTTTGTTGACTTTACCGAAAGCGACTTTGTAGATAAGTTGGTGAGTGAAATCAATCAGAAATCAGGAGCAATTTCTATTGAACAAGTTCCCGACAAACTCACTGAACAGATGATTAAAAAGATTTGTGAACTATACGAAACTACCGAAGATGAACTTTTAGAAGTATTGGACACAAACAATGTAATAACAAGAACAAACTCATTCAAGACAGGCGGTTTTGATTTTATAAAACAGAACTATTCACGAATATTTGAAGGCGTTAATTCTAACAAGGTTCGCAAAGCAACCGACCCTAAAAAGAAAGTAGTAGTCAGAACAGAGAAATACCAAGAACTGAAAGACCTTTGGGAAAAACTGAATGAAAAAGTAATCCTTGAATACAAGTTTGACAACGAAGCAAATTTCAAAACGCTGTTTACCGAATTTCTGAAAGCCCAAAAAGACAACTTTACTTCTGATGGAATTAACGAGAGAATTTCAAAAGTAGAAATCAAGGACAACAAAGCAATAGCAAGCGAACCTGAATCGGTTTACAACCGCAAGACTTCAACTATTTCAATTTTGAAATACAGCGACTTTTTGAAAGAACTTTCAAAAATTCTCAACATAAACATTACAACACTACATCAATCCATCATTGACGCAGGCACAGACATAAACAAGTATCTCAACCAAACGACATTAAGGGTTATCAAACAGAATTTTGACTTTTTCTTAATGACCCAAGCCTTTGACAAATATTCGATTGAATATAAAAAGGTTTCAAACAGCATTCATCCGACCAAACTAACAGACGAGAAAGGCAATGTGCTAAAAGAAATTTCTGCATCTGATGTTGGTGTGTTGTTTTCAGACGAAGATGTGGCAGACTCATACTTCTTTGAAGAATTGTATTACGATTCTGACTTAGAAAAAACAAACATCAAAACAGAAATTAAGGAAGTGATTGTGTTTACCAAGATTCCGAAGAACTCAATTAAAATTCCCGTTGCAGGTGGCAAATCATATTCGCCAGACTTTGCTTATGTGCTAAAGTTTAAAGACGGAGAGCAAAAACTAAACTTCATCGTAGAGACAAAAGACGTAAACAGTAAAGACGGTTTGCGTGACGAAGAAAAATTCAAAATAAAACACGCTGAAAAATTCTTTGACGGCAAAGTAAAAATTGAGTTCAGGACACAGTTCAGCAACAACAAAATAGTTGACTTAATCAAAGAACTTGCAGTTGATGAATAAACAGACAATAACAAGCCAACGCACAGGTGTAAGCACATTTGCAAGCCCCGCAAGCCCAAGCACAGGGCAAAGCTTGCAAAAGAGCTTACACCTTTCCCACCCTGAAAAAATTGAATTAAAAAAATTTCCCTACCCTTCTGAAAATAAAAAATACGCATCCGCAAAGACCAACACGACAAAGACAGTTAAACTCAATATAGACAACGGTTTGCAGACACGGACGACAGAACACCAGCAGCCAACAGCGGTTTGGCGTAATGGCGGGGGACGTGGTAAATTGAACAGTAGTTTTTCAAATCAACATTTGTGCTTGGTTGACAGTGAAGTGCTCCGAATGCCGCCACTACGCCAAGCTGCGAACCGTTAGCGGTAATTTTAAAAGACAACACAGATGCCAGTTACACAAACAAATTGCATAGCCTGCGGACAACGACTGACGACACCAATTCTTTCAAATGCTGGTGTTCTTTGTAATACTTGTGCCCGACAAGGACTATTCAGAAAACAGATAATTATTACAGGAATTACCCGTATGAACCAGGGTAACATTTGTGTAAGTGGAATTGACCCTCAAACTTGGCGTTTTGTTAGACCGTTGTTTCAATCAGGACTGCAAAGAGACTTTACACTTGACGGAACGACACAGGTAATCAGTCACTTTAATCTTGTTGAAATTGGATTTAGACACTACCGACCAGAACAAGTTTATCATACTGAAGATTGGATAATTAATGAGAACTTTGCACCAAGATTTATACGACATTTATCTGACCAAGAAATTGTGAATGTGTTAAACAGAATGGCTATATCCGACTTGAACCAAGCAATGCAACCTCAGGACAAATCCTTATTCATTGTAAAAACAAGACAGATTTTGCAAATGTGGGATGAGATTAGCTTTGGAAAATTTAAAGTCCGTATGACATTTATTGATAATGCAGGAACAGTTCATAACGGTGTGCCTGTGACGGACTTATTAACTTTGGCATTTGTCAAATATCAGAAAAGCAGAAACAATAGCAACTACTCGACCGAATTAATAAGAGCATTTAACGCAAATCCTAACCGGTATATCCGAATTGGTCTGACAAGACAATTTCAAGGTCAATACTGGAAACAAGTTACGGCAATAATAACAGTCCCTGATTTGTTTAACGGACGTTCTTTTTCATTTTATGAAAATCAAATTGGCGACCAAGTATGATTTACTCAATAGGACACGGGAATAAGAATTTTGAAGATTTTTTGAAAGAACTCAGTTCTTTCAATATAAGGTATTTAATAGATGTTCGGACAAGTCCTTACTCGAAGTATAATCCTCAATATAACCGTGAATTATTAAAGAATAATTTAGAAGCAGCTAATATCACTTACGTTTATATGGGTGATAACCTTGGCGGTTTGCCTTCTGACCGTTCTTGTTACATAGATGGCAAAGTGAGTTATGACCTTATCAAAGACAAGGAATTTTTCAAAGAAGGTTTAGCACGTTTAATTAAAGCATACGAGAAAGATATTAACGTAGCAGTTATGTGTAGTGAAAGTAAACCAGAAGAGTGTCATCGCAGTAAGTTAATCGGACAGGAACTACTGAAAAAAGGTATAACAATTCAACATATTACTGAACCTGACAAAACAAAAGACCAATTTACAGTAATGAATGTATTAACAAAAGGTAAAGGTGTTGTTGACCTTTTCGGCAATGAAACAAGTTTCACATCAAGAAAAAAATACGAATAATGGAATTTTTTACAATAGGAGTATATAACTCCACAGAACAAGAATTTTTCAACAAATTAGTTGAAAACAAAATTGACACTTTCTGCGACATTCGTCAAAGACGTGCAGTAAGGGGTTCGAAATATGCTTTTGTAAATAGCAACAGACTTCAAAAAAAATTGGCGGAACTTGAGATAAAATATGGTCACGTTTTTCAATTAGCACCACCGAAAGAAATCCGTGAATTGCAAAAACAAGCTGACTTGCAAAAAGGCGAACTAAAAAGAGAAAGACAGGAATTAGGTGAAGTATTTTCATCTGAATATAAACAAAGGATACTTGAAAAATTTGATTTCGACACCTTCATTGAAAACCTTGAAAATGTTGGAGCAAACAGAGTAGTTTTATTTTGTGTGGAAGAACATCCAGCCGCTTGCCATAGGTCAATCGTTTCTAAAAAACTGCAAGACAAATATCATTACAAAGTGACACACATATGAAAGAAAAACTACCGCTAACAGCCGTTTGCCGCAATGGGGGCTGACGTGGTTAAATCAAGTGCAGTGCTTCTATCAAAGTTTGTGCTTGGTTGACAGTGACGTTCTCCGAAATCCCCCACTGCGGCAAGCGGCAAAACGTTAGCAGTAATGGTATGAAAGACATTAACGACATATTATATAGTGAAAAATGGGAATTAGTTCTTGCTGAAATTAAGAACAATAGAAACCTTATTCACAAACTTGACAAAGTTGACTTAGCTACAAATAGATACTATTATCAGCTAAATGAAAATCAAAAAGGTGAATATGGAAAACGACTTGGAAAACTTCCTGACCTGATAAAACTTATTGACTATTGTAAAGCAAACGGAATGGTTGGAGAGACAATACCCCAGGCAACAGCCTTTCAACAATTCGACCAAATAAAACATTTACTTTTAAACGGTCACAATATTGACGAAGAAGATTTTGGAGAAACAACTGGGCTTTTGATTGCAGCAGCACTCAACGATATTAATCTTGTCCAATTTTTTTTAAATAATGGAGCGTTTGTTTCGTACTTTAACCAAGACAATTATGAAGCAATAGACCTAACTTCTTCAAATGAAATTATTGAATTATTAGCGGCTCATGGCGGAAGAACGAAAGAACAAAGACGACAAGATTATTATGAGTATTGTGATGCAAGAGAGAAACTGAACATACTTAGAGAAATTAATCTATCATTTATGAAAGCAGCAGAGAAAGGGGACATAATTAAAATGGAAGAAGCTTTGAAGAAAAGTTCAATGGATTTTATGACTTTGAATTTTGCTTATCCAATTAATGGTTGGACTGCTTTACATTATGCTGCAAAAAATAATGACAAAAAAACTTTTGATTTTTTTAGTAAGCAAAGGTATAGACACGACAAAGAAAAATATTGACGGCTTGATTGCAAAAGAATTAGCAAAATCATTAGGACACAATGAAATTTGAAATAACAACGACAGACAGAACCACTACTGCTAACAGCCGTTTTGCAAAAGCGGGGGTTTCGTGCTTCTATGAAAGTGAAGTGCTAAATTCAAGCTTTGTGCATCTAGTGAAGTTTAGTGCTGAAAATCCCCGCCTTCGCAAAGCGGCAAAACGTTATAGCCAATGCCACGAACGACCGTACAAAAATTGAAAAGTTATGAACGAAAGACCGAAAATTAAATTAGAACTTACGACAACCGACAAGACATTTGAAATCCTTGGTTGGATTTCTATTCTTGCAATTTGGATTTTGACAATTACAAACTATACAAACTTGCCCGACAGAATTCCTATTCATTACAATGGTGCAGGACAAGCAGACGGTTTTGGCGGAAAAGATAACATTTTGACTTTGCCATTAATTGCGACAGTTCTTTTTGTAGGGCTGACAATCCTAAACAAATATCCACACGTTTTTAATTATCCGACCAACATAACCACAGACAACGCACTACGACAATATACAAATGCGACAAAAATGATAAGATATTTAAAGTTCATTATTGTTGTAATCTTCGGACTAATTTCGTTACAGACAATCAGAAATGCAAACGGACAAACAAGCGGACTTGGTGTTTGGTTTTTACCATTGACATTAGGACTGATTTTTATACCGATGACCTACTTTTTAATAAAATCATTTAAGACGACAAAGCAATGACGACAAAAGGCACTGGCTATAACAAGGTATTGCCAAAAGCGGGGCTGAACGGCTTCGATTGGACTTATGTGCAAGGTTCAGCTTTTGTTCTTCGATTAAACTTTTGTGCTAAAAGTCCCCGCCTTCGGCAATACCCTGCCCGTTATGGGCAAGTTTATTAAAAGACAACCAAACGAAAACCGACAGACAAGAGAACCACCAAGGGACAACTTTGATAGTTCTTAAAAATTATTTTGTAAAATTGATAAACAAAAGTGGAGACCAGAAACCACTTAAAAAACGGGGCGAAACCGAAAAGCCAGACGAGTAGGAAAACTAAATAAAGGCAAAATTATGAATTGGTATTTAAAATGTTTAAAACAGTACGCTGATTTTAGCGGAAGAGCAAGAAGAAAAGAATATTGGATGTTTGTTCTATTCAATATGATTTTCGCAATTGTCGCAATGATTATTGACAATGTTGTCGGAACTGCAAGTCCAGAATTGGGTTATGGAGTGTTTTATGGTTTGTATGTTCTTGCAGTATTTATTCCAGGATTAGCGGTTGCAGTTAGACGATTACACGATGTTGGAAAAAGTGGATGGATGTTCTTTATTGTCCTAATACCGTTAGTCGGAGCAATTTGGTTATTAGTTTTAATGGTGACAGACAGTCAACAAGGAACTAACAAATGGGGCGAAAATCCAAAAGAGATTACAGCATAAAATAATGAAAACCAGCCCATAACAGCGTGTATGTGACAATAGCGGGTGAAGTGGTAAATCGAAGGTCTGTGCTTCTAAGAAACTTTGTGCTAAACGGACAGGAAAGTGCTTCTAATCCGCTACTGCACATACACGCAAACCGTTATATGCCATTTTAGAACGACCTAACAATAATGACAGAATTAGAAAAATACATACAGACCTATTTTGGTGTTAACAAAGACGACTTGACTAAGATAAGTTCGTTTTCAAACCTGTGACTTTAAAAAAAGGGCGACTATTTTCTCAAAAAGGGCAGACATTCGGACAGACTTGGTTTCGTTCAGACAGGTATCTTAAGAGAATTTGTGTTTATTGACAACAAGGAAGTAACTAAATGGATTTCAACAAAAGGCTATTTTGTAGTTGATTTATTAAGTTTTATGTTTGAGCAACCAGCTCGTTGGAATATTCAGGCTTTAACCGATTGTGAACTCTATGTTATTGACAAAAATGACCATCAAAAAAATTGCACAAATTATTCCATATTGGTCTGAGTTAGAAAAATTTTTCATAGGTAAATGCTTTACAGTTTTAGAAGACAGGGTTTTGCAACACATTTCAATGACAGCAGAGGAAAGATACAATCAACTTTTCAATTTCAATAAAGAATTGTTTAACCAAGTGCCATTACAATATTTAGCTTCAATGCTTGGTATGGCGCCTGAAACATTAAGCAGACTAAGAAAAAAAAAACGGCTGGCAGAACTTCTTGATTTTTATCAAGAGTAAGGCTTGATTTTGTGCATACTTTGCATCGTTAAATACTAACATCAATGTCCACAAAATCAAATTTACTAACCGTAATTGGCTTCATAATTTCAGTGAGTTCATTTGCACAAAGCAATTCACACATGAAAAGTATCCATGACCACGCACCAGTAAAGTGCAGCAAGACCATCACTATCAACGCAAGTAGTGAAAAAAGTTTGGGCAGTATTGACCAATATTGACAATTGGGCAACTTGGCAGGCTGATATCAGTAAATCAAAATTGAATGGAGAATTAAAACCAGAAACTACATTTGATTGGAAAACTGGTGGAGCAAAAATTCATTCAACTTCTTCACACCGTTGAGCCGTATAAAAACTTCGGCTGGACAGGAAAATCTTTTGGTATGTTTGCTATTCACAACTGGACATTAGCAGAAACTAACTGGACAAACCAAAGTTTCAGTTGACGAAAGTATGGAAGGCTTCCTGCAAAACTTTTTGAAAAAGTCATTTAATAAGAACTTAGAAAAAGGTATGCAAAAGTGGCTTGATCTTTAAAACAAGAATGTGAAAAAGAAACGCGACAGAAAGAAAACGGCATATAACAAGGGTTTTGCGTCAGGCGGGGTGACGTGCAAACTTGGAGCTTTGTGCTTCTATTTAAGTTCAATGCTGGTTGACAGTTTTTCGCTCTGAAACCCGCCCGAACGCAAAGCCCGAAAACGTTATATGCCATTTTAGAACGACCTAACAATAATGACAGAATTAGAAAAATACATACAGACCTATTTTGGTGTTAACAAAGACGACTTGACTAAGATAAGTTCGTTTTTCAAACCTGTGACTTTAAAAAAGGGCGACTATTTTCTCAAAAAGGGCAGACATTCGGACAGACTTGGTTTCGTTCAGACAGGTATCTTAAGAGAATTTGTGTTTATTGGACAACAAGGAAGTAACTAAATGGATTTCAACAAAAGGCTATTTTGTAGTTGATTTATTAAGTTTTATGTTTGAGCAACCAGCTCGTTGGAATATTCAGGCTTTAACCGATTGTGAACTCTATGTTATTGACAAAATGACCATCAAAAATTGCACAAATTATTCCATATTGGTCTGAGTTAGAAAAATTTTCATCAGGTAAATGCTTTACAGTTTTAGAAGACAGGGTTTTGCAACACATTTCAATGACAGCAGAGGAAAGATACAATCAACTTTTCAATTTCAATAAAGAATTGTTTAACCAAGTGCCATTACAATATTTAGCTTCAATGCTTGGTATGGCGCCTGAAACATTAAGCAGACTAAGAAAAAAAAAAACGGCTGGCAGAACTTCTTGATTTTTATCAAGAGTAAGGCTTGATTTTGTGCATACCTTTGCATCGTTAAATACTAACATCATTGAACCACAAAATCAAATTTACTAACCGTAATTGGCTTCATAATTTCAGTGAGTTCATTTGCACAAAGCAATTCAAAATGAAAAGTATCAATGACAACGCACCAGTAAAGTGCAGCAAGACAATCACTATCAACGCAAGTAGTGAAAAGTTTGGGCAGTATTGACCAATATTGACAATTGGGCAACTTGGCAGGCTGATATCAGTAAATCAAAATTGAATGGAGAATTAAAACCAGAAACTACATTTGATTGGAAAACTGGTGGAGCAAAAAATTCATTCAACTCTTCACACCGTTGAGCCGTATAAAAACTTCGGCTGGACAGGAAAATCTTTTGGTATGTTTGCTATTCACAACTGGACATTAGCAGAAACTAACGGACAAACCAAAGTTTCAGTTGACGAAAGTATGGAAGGCTTCCTTGCAAAACTTTTGAAAAAGTCATTTAATAAGAACTTAGAAAAAGGTATGCAAAAGTGGCTTGATCTTTTAAAACAAGAATGTGAAAAGAAACGCGACAGAAAGAAAAACGGCATATAACAAGGGTTTTGCGTCAGGCGGGGTGACGTGCAAAACTTGGAGCTTAGGCTTCTATTTAAGTTCAATGCTGGTTGACAGTTTTTCGCTCTGAAACCCGCCCGAACGCAAAGCCCGAAAACGTTAGCAGTAATGGTAGGACGCACCAGCCGACAACAATAGACAATGAGGAAAACGACATTTAAAATATCAAAAATGGACTGCCCATCCGAAGAACAAATGATACGGATGAAACTTGCCGACTTGACAAACATCAACTCGTTAGAATTTGACATTGCAAACAGACAACTGACCGTTTTTCACACAGGCAATCACGACCAAATTTTTCAGCGACTTGATAACTTAAAACTTGACACTTCACTTATTGACAGCGTTTCGGCAGACAATTACACAGCAACGACAGACAACACTAACCGAGAAAGAAAATTGCTTTGGCAAGTTTTAGCTATCAACTTTTTCTTTTTTGCTCTTGAAGTGACAACAGGTTTTATTTCAAACTCAATGGGACTTGTGGCGGACAGCTTGGATATGCTTGCCGATAGCATAGTTTACGGACTTGCACTTTTTGCAGTTGGTGGGACAATGACACGAAAAAAGAACATCGCAAAATCAGCAGGTTATTTTCAGTTGACACTTGCCGTTTTCGGTTTCATTGAAGTAATCAGACGATTTGTAGGCAGTGAAACAATTCCTGCATTTCAGACAATGATAATTATTTCAATTCTTGCACTTATCGGCAACGGACTTTGTTTGTATTTACTGCAAAAAAGTAAAAGCAAAGACGCACATATGCAAGCAAGTATGATTTTTACATCCAATGACGTAATTGTAAATCTTGGAGTAATTATAGCAGGCGGACTTGTTTACTTGACAAACTCAAAATATCCTGACCTTATCGTTGGGACAATTGTATTTTTCATTGTTGGACAAGGAGCATTTAAAATTTTAAAACTATCAAAATGACGGACGAACAAAGAACCACTACTGCTAACAGCGGTTTGGCAAAAGGCGGGGTTTCGTGCTTCGTAGAAACATTTTTGCAAGGTTCAACATTTGTGCTTCGAATGAACATTTGCGCTAAAAATCCCGCCCTTCGCCAAGCCGCAAACCGTTATCGGCAACCCTAACCGACCACCGTGCAGACATCAACCGACCGACCAAAACCCGACAACACACCGACCGACATTTCCGACACGACAACCGACACTTTTGTATTTTTATTTTTCCCAACGCACAAAAAAAATGAAGTTTTAAGCCAACGCACATTGGCACATTTGCAAACCGCACCAAGCCCACCCACCACCCAAAGTTTGCAAAAGAGCCAATCCCAACGCAACTTTTACGGACATTCTAAATTTCTTCAAAATTCAAATTGTAAATTTGGCGAATGAAAATCTTGATTGTAGAAGATGAAAAAGAACTTGCACAGGACATTGTAAAATACTTGTCGGGACAAAACTATGTGTGTGAAGTTGCTGAAAACTACAATCAAGCAACTGATAAAATTGCTGTTTATCAATACGACTGTATTTTATTGGATTTAATGCTTCCTGACGGAAACGGACTTGCTTTGTTAGAACAGTTAAAACGAGAAAACAAGCAAGACGGAGTAATTATTATTTCCGCAAAAAATTCTATTGAGGACAAAGTAAAAGGTTTACAAATTGGTGCGGACGATTATTTGGCAAAGCCTTTTCATCATTCGGAACTTTCGGCAAGAATACATTCTCTTATTCGCAGGAAACAATTCAACAGTTCAAACATTGTTCAACAAAACGAAATAACGATTGACTTGTTAGGCAAGACCGTAAAAGTGAATGACATTGAAATTTCATTGACAAAAAAGGAAATTGATTTATTGCTTTTTTTCATCGGAAACAAAAATCGTGTTATTTCAAAAAGTGCATTGGCAGAGCATTTGTCGGGCGACATTGCCGATATGTTTGACAATCACGATTTCGTTTATGCTCACGTTAAAAACCTGAAAAAGAAATTGACAGAAGCGGGTTACAACAACTACATAAAAACAATTTACGGAACAGGTTACAAATGGGAAATATGAGCAAGCTGTTACACAAACCATTCAAAGCATTTACGATTTATGCCTTAATTATTTTAGCGTGTAGCATACCTGTTTATTATTTGGTAGTAGATTTTATTTGGCTTGATGAATTGGACGAACACAACCAAATTGTTAAGGAACGAATTGAAAACAGTTTTAATAATACTCAAATAGAAGAAAGCGAATTGAATAGTTTGATTAAAAATTGGGACAAGTTACAACCCAGCACCATACTAACACCAATCGATTTATCCGTTCCAAAGCCTGACAGCACCTATACTATTACAAAACAAAACAGATATGTTGAACATAACGAGATTGACCGTTTTAGGGTGCTTTCATCTTACATCAACATTAACGGAAAACTATATCATTTACAAATTGAAACCAATGTAGAAGAAACAGACGAAACAATGTTTGCGATTGCGGTTGTAACACTTTTATTTTTTGCATTGTTGGTTATCGGTTTTATACTTCTAAACAGACAGATAGCCAAACAAATTTGGCGACCTTTCCGCAACACACTTGAAAAATTAAAATCGTTTGATTTGACTACACAGCAAACCGTTTCATTTGACAAGACAGATATTGAAGAATTTGCGGAACTCAATCAGTCGTTGCAAAAATTGATTGATAAAAACATTTCTGTTTACAGCCAACAAAAAACATTTATTGAAAATGCTTCTCACGAATTACAAACACCTTTGGCAGTTCTAAAATCAAAGTTGAATTTGTTGTTGCAAAACAAAAACATTACAAGCGAACAAGCGGAATTATTGACTGCGATTGATTTACCGCTTTCCCGAATGACAAGAATAAATAAAAACTTGTTGCTGTTGGCAAAAATTGAAAACAACCAATTTGCAGAAATTGAGACCATTGAATTGACCGAAATAATAAACGAAACGCTTGAATTGTTGATTGATTACACCACAACAAAACAAATTACCATTGATAAAAACCTTTCCGAAAAACTAACCCTTACTTGCAACAAAACTTTGCTTGAAATTCTTGTCAATAATTTGCTTATCAATGCTATTATTCACAACACCGAACAAGGAAAAATACAAATCAGTTTTTCGGACAAAACACTAACCGTTTCCAACACAGGAAAAACACCATTGAACAACGAAAAACTATTTGAACGCTTTGCTGTTTCATCTTCACAAACCACCAACAGCGGTTTAGGTTTAGCAATCGTAAAAGAAATTTGCAACCGCTATCAATGGAAAATAAATTACGCTTTTGAAAACAATTTTCATTCGTTTGCTGTAAAATTCTAATTTTCTTCTAATTCGGTTTTCACCTTTGCCCTTGTAAATTTTAAAATACAAAAGCAATGAAGAAATCAGCAATCTTGTTAGGTGCAATGTTCGCAGTATCATTCGCCAACGCACAAAAAGTTTCGGACAAAGAAGTTCCGACAGTTGTAAAAAACACTTTGCAAAAAAGTTATCCTAACGCAAAAGAAATTAAGTGGGAAAAAGAAAAAGCCAACTACGAAGCGGAATTTGAAGTTAATGAAACGGATTATTCACTTTTGATTGACGTTTCGGGAAACATTCTTGAAACAGAAGTGGAAATCAAAATTGATGAACTTCCTGCAAAAGCGAAAGAGTATGTTTCTAAAAACTATGCAGGGCAAAAAATCAAAGAAACTGCAAAAATTACCGACAGCAAAGGCGTTGTTACTTACGAAGCAGAAATCAAAGGCAAAGACCTGATTTTTGACAGCAACGGAAATTTCATTAAAGAAGTAAAAGAGTAATGACTAATAATTTTTTAAGAGCAACGCTTTTAATCAAAGCGTTGCTCTTACTTTCAATCAGCGTTTCTTTTGCTCAAACATCATCGGTTACACTTTCGGGCATTGTAAAAGACAAGAAAGACAAATCGGCTTTGCCGTTTGTAAATATTGTTTTGAAAACAGAAAAAGACAGTGCATTTGTAACAGGAACGGTTACAGATGATGAGGGAAGATTTACGCTTGCGGGCATTAAACCCAACAATTATTTTTTGGAAATTTCTTACATCGGTTACGTTACAAAAAAGCAAACACTTTTTGTTGGTAATCTTTCAGAATTTCTGAATGTGGCAACTATTGAATTGGAAGAGGAAACACAAACACTGAACGAAGTTGTGGTTACTGCAAAAGTTGATAATGTAAGTGGAAAAATGGATAAAAAAACGTATTCCGTTGAAGACAATATTAGTCAAGGCGGAGGCTCTGTTTTGCAAACAATGCAAAACCTGCCCGGTGTTACGGTGCAGGATAATAAAGTGCAACTTCGTGGCAACGATAAAGTAACTATACTGATTGACGGCAAACAAACGGCAATGACAGGTTTCGGCAATCAAACAGGTTTAGACAACATTCCTGCATCTTCTATTGAACGCATTGAAATCATAAATAATCCGTCCTCAAAATACGATGCTAACGGCAACGCAGGAATTATCAATATCATAATGAAGAAAAACAAACAAGAGGGATTTAACGGAAAGGTTAGTTTTACAACAGGTTTAGGGGCTTTGTGGGTGCGTAAAGAAAATTTGCCTACGATAAGACCGCAATACACTTTTACGCCAAAAGTCAATCCGTCCATTTCTTTCAATTACAGAAAAGGAAAAGTAAATGCGTTTTTTCAAGCCGATAATTTATACAAACACACACTTGACAAAAACGAATTTGTAACCCGAACTTACGATGACGGAACTATTATCAGACAACAATTAAAGCGAAACCGCAACACCAATTATTTCACTTCAAAAGCGGGAATTGATTGGTATATTAATGAAAAAAATACATTAACCGTTTCGGGTTTATTCGGAAGCGAAAAAATAATTGACAGAGGCGACCAACCTTTTTTCAATTCGGATTTATCAACCCGACTTCGTTTGTGGCAGTTTTTGGAAGACGAATTGAAAACAACGGCAATGGCTTCGGCAATGTATCAGCACAAATTCAAGCAAGCAGGACATTTGTTGAATGTTGGTTTCAATTATACATTTCACAGAGAAGATGAAAAATATTTTTACGATAATTATTTGCCGACTTCAACAGGAACGGACGCTTTTAAATTGTTGTCAGACGAACAGGTTTATGATTTCAATGTTGATTACATCAAACCTTTGAAATACGGGCGAATTGAAACAGGCGTGAAATTCCGATACAGAAACATTCCAACGAATATGGATTTTCAAGCAGGTGCAAATTCGGTGTTAGACACCAATGCAGGCGGCTGGGCAACTTACAACGAAGTTATTCCTGCATTATACGGAAACTACGTTTTTGAAAATGAAAAGTGGGAAGCCGAATTAGGTTTGCGAGTAGAATATGTAAAAATAGATTACAAAGTAAATCCAAATCACAACACTTACACAAGTGACGGATATGATTACATACAACCGTTTCCAAATTTTCGTTTGGCTTACAAAATCAATGACAGAAATAAATTGTCATTGTTTTACAACCGCAGAGTGGACAGACCAAACGAAGTGGACATTCGCATTTTCCCGAAATACGATGATGCAGAAATTATTAAAGTCGGCAACCCTGCATTGCGACCACAGTTTACAAACTCATTTGAATTAGGTTACAAAACAAGTTGGAAAAGCGGTTATTTTTATTCGGCAGCCTATTATCGTTTTGCAAATGCAACAATCACACGAATTTCAACCATTGTGCCTAATAGCAATTTGATTTACGCCATATTTCAAAATGCAGGTAAAAGCCACAATACAGGTTTGGAAATTGTGTTGAATCAAGACATAGCAAAATGGTATTCGTTCAACATCAACGCAAATGCTTATTACAATCAAATTGATGCTTTCACGGTTGAAAATTTGTATCCTGTTCCGCATACTTTTTCGGCAAACAAGCAAACCATTTTTTCGGGCAACGTAAAACTGAACAACAATTTTCATCTGCCGAAAAACTTTGAATTGCAAGTAACGGCAGTTTATTTAGCACCCGACATTATTCCGCAAGGAAAAATCGGACAGCGTTTTTCGTTGGATTTAGGACTTAAAAAATCTATACAAAAAGGAAAAGGCGAATTGTTTTTAAACGCCAACGACCTGTTAAATACAATGGTTATCAAAAAAGAAATTCAAGGCAACGGATTTTCTTATACAAGTGCCGACTATTACGAAACACAAGTAATCCGTTTGGGTTACAGCTATAAATTTTAAAACTATGTGGTGGATTTACGCAATACTATCAGCTTTGTTTGCTTCGCTTACAGCGATATTCGGGAAATTAGGCGTGGCAAATATCAATTCAAACCTTGCAACAGGCATAAGAACAGTTGTAATTTTGGTAATGATTTGGACAATTATTTTGACGAGAGGCGAAGCGAAAGGAATTAACACGTTGTCAAAACAAAACATCATTTTTCTTGTTATTTCGGGCATTGCGACAGGTTTGTCGTGGTTGTTTTATTTCAAAGCATTGCAGTTAGGAAACGTATCACAAGTTGCACCCATTGACAAACTAAGCGTAGCTTTGACAATCATTTTGGCAATGATTTTTTTAGGCGAAACATTGACATTGAAAACCGCCATTGGTGCAGGTTTGATTATTGCAGGAACTTTGGTAATGATTGTAAAATAACCATCACACAGGCAAGCACATTTGCAAGTCGCACAAAGCCGACACTCAAACCCAAACTTGCAAAAGAGCTTGCCCTTTCCCGACTGATTAAAACTTCATTTTTTTTCTTCCCCTCTTTTTGAAAAAATAAAAATACACCGACCGCACAACCGACACGACAACTCACGGCAGACACCCGACCACGACAGACAGAAGGGCAGCCGATAACAAGGGTTTGGCGAAATGCGGGGTGAAGTGCTTCGTATGAACATTTGTGCTAAATTTGAACTTTGGTGCTTCGATTGAAGTGTAGTGCTAAAAATCCCGCACTTCGCCAAGCCCCAAAACGTTGTGCGTCAGTGTAATAAGACAGCCGACCCGCAAATGGCACATTTGGTTTTTGCCGACACACAGCCCAACGCTCAAAAAAACAAAAGAGCCATTTTTTGCCAACGCTCGGACAAACCAACCGACAAAAAAAGTAAATTTGACGATTGAATAATTTGAAAGAAGATAAATGAAATTATACGAAACATTGGAGAGGCAACTCAAAAAAGAACCCAACTTCGTGACGGACAACGGAGAACTGAAAAAATGGGTAGTCATTGACCGAGCAAGAAACTTTGATGAAGAACTGATAGAACTACTTTTACAAAACGAGGTTCTGAAAGAAAAGTTTTTTGTTAAAGTAAAAGATGTCTTAGTCTTTAAACAAGAATTGTTTATCAGCTTTTTAGAACAGAAAAACTACCTGAACGACAGCTATACGAAATACAAAAACAAAGTTGGATTAACCATTGACGGCAAATACCTGAAACAACGCAACGAAGTGGCTTTGGTGTGGCCATTTAAGGACTGCATATTGGAAGGCGGACAAAGCCGTGAAGAAGACACACGAGAAGAAATATTCTTCAATGAAATTTTAGCACAAGACGAAATTACCCAACTCTTAGAGCCAAAAGTTTTGACCAATGCAAAACGCATTGACAAAAACGGAGAACACCCTTTTTACGGATTTGAACGGGATGCCGAAATAAACAAGAAAAGAGGATTACCCGAAGACACCATAACCGACAACCTGATTATAAAAGGTAACAACCTTTTAGCTTTGCATTCTTTGAAAAAAGAATTTGCAGGAAGAGTAAAGCTGATTTACATAGACCCGCCTTATAATACAGGTGGTGATTCATTTAACTATAACGATAAATTTAATCATTCAACTTGGTTAACTTTTATGAAAAATCGGTTACAAGTTGCAAAGGATTTATTATCAGAAAATGGTAGTATATTAGTTCAAGCTGACTGGAATGAAATACACTACTTGAAGGTATTGTTAGATTCAATTTTTGAAAGACAAAATTTTAGGAATGAAATAATTTGGGCTTATCACGGACCTGGTTCGCCTAAAATGAAACAATATAACAGAAAGCACGATAATATTTTATGGTACTCTAAATCCGATACAAATTGGATTTTTAATGGTGACGATGTTAGAATGACTTCTGAAGTTCACGTTGGTGGTTTTAATAATGAAATGAGTGCTGATGTGAGTAGCGATTATACCGAAAAAGGGAAAATACCGGAAGACTGGTGGGAAACGGGCAGAGATAAAGAAGAATTTGTTGAGGAAATGTCAAATTTATTTGACGAGTATCAAAAAATAAAAAATAAAGATTGGTGGAAAATGGCTGTTGCAGCTAGAATTAGAGTTGACGGAAAAAAAAGAACAGGATATTTGACTGAAAAGCCATACAAATTGATTGAGCGAATTATAAAAGCACACTCTAATAAAAATGATGTTATTTTAGATTTTTTTGCAGGTAGTGGTACAACAGGTTTTGTTTCAAATTATCTAGAAAGACAATTTATTTTAATTGAGCAACTTGAAAATACTCATTCAATAATAAAAGACAGGTTTAATCAAATAGATTATAGTTACTTTGAACTCAAGGAATATAACAATACTTTTATAAATCTAATACAAGAAGCAAAAAACACCGAAACACTTCTGCAAATTTGGGAACAGATGAAAGCCAAAAGTTTCTTGAATTACAATGTGGACATAAAGAAGCAAGAAGAGCATATAGAAGAATTTAAAGCCCTGAGCCTTGCCCAACAGAAACAACACCTTTGTGAAATATTAGACAAAAACCAACTGTATGTCAATCTTTCTTCGCTTAATGATGCCGACTTTGCCTGCACCGAAGAAGAAAAGAAAGTAACCCAAGATTTTTACCAAATTAAGAAGTAAGCAAATGCTTCCTAAAAAATCAAATAGTGAAATATTGCTTTATCTATCAGAAGATGGGCAATTGAAGATTCAGGTACGTTTGGAGAATGAAACCGTGTGGCTAACCCAAGCCGATATGGTGGAGTTGTTTCAGTCTTCAAAATCCAATATCAGCGAGCATATCAAGCATATTTTTGAGGAAGGAGAATTACAACCCGATTCATCTGTTCGGAAATTCCGAACAGTTCGATTGGAAGGAAATCGTCAGGTAGAACGTGAAATAGAACACTACAATTTAGATGTAATCATTTCCGTGGGCTACCGGGTAAAATCACTACGCGGTACGCAGTTTCGTATTTGGGCAACCGAACGCCTTCGGGAATACCTCATCAAAGGCTTTACGATGAACGATGACCTGCTCAAACAAGGCGGTGGCTATTTTGAAGAATTGCTCGACCGTATTAGGGACATTCGGTCATCTGAAAAACTTTTTTACCGAAAAGTACTTGAGATTTATGCTACAAGCATTGATTATGATGCTCGTGCAAGCATTACACAACAATTTTTCCAAACAGTGCAAAACAAACTTCATTGGGCAGCACACGGTCATACAGCAGCCGAAATTATTTTTCAAAGAGCCAATGCAGCATTGCCTTTTATGGGCTTGACAACGTTCAAAGGCAAAAAACCTACTAAACAAGAAATAGGAGTAGCCAAAAACTATCTTTCAGAAGAAGAATTAGCAGTTTTAAATAGATTAGTTTCCGCTTATTTAGACATAGCAGAAATCAATGCTATGCAGCGAAAACCAATGTATATGAAAGATTGGATTGAAGTTTTAGATGGATTTATTCAAATGAGCCGACAAGATGTATTGACCAATGCAGGCAAAATTTCGGCAGAGTTGGCTCAACGCAAAGCATTAGCAGAATACGAAACGTATAAGAGTAAATCTGAAAATGAGTTATCGGAAGTCGAAAAGCAATTTATTGCCAGCATAGAGCAGGCTAATAAGAAACTCAAAGCCTTAAAACCAAAAAAATAAAAAGAAAGAATAATGGCATTTTTATACGAAATATTCAATAATTCTTATGTCAAAAAAAGTTTGACACGAATTGCTATGCCCGGTTGGATAAGCGATAACTTAAAGTTTGCACAACGCCCTTATCAGATTGAAGCATTTAAGCGATACATTTTTTTAGATGAAGAAGATTTAGAAGAAAAACCCAAAAGACCTTACCACTTGCTTTACAATATGGCAACAGGAAGCGGAAAGACGTTGATAATGGCAGGTTTGATGTTGCACCTTTACCAAAAAGGCTATCGCAACTTTTTGTTTTTTGTAAACAGCAACAATATCATTCAGAAAACCAAAGACAATTTTCTGAATCCACAGGCTTCAAAATACTTGTTCAACAACAAAATTGTGATTGAAGGAAAAGAAGTTTTGATTAAAGAAGTAGAAAATTTTGAAGAATCAGATAATCAAAATATTAACATAAAATTTACCACCATTCAACAGCTTCATATTGACCTGAACAACACCAAAGAAAACAGCGTAACCTACGAAGATTTTAAAGACAAAAAATTGGTTTTGATTGCTGACGAAGCTCACCACTTGGTGGCAGGAACAAAATCGGGCAATATGTTCGGTAGTTGGGAAGACACCGTAAAGAAAATTCACGATTCCAATTTTGAAAATATCTTGTTGGAGTTTACGGCTACCATAGACACCGAAACAGCAGAATTGGTAAAACATTATCAAGACAAGGTAATTTTCAAATACGACCTTGCCGAGTTTCGTAAAGACAAGTATTCCAAAGAAATCAACCTAATTCGTTCATTGTATGACGAGCAAGAAAGAATCATTCAGGCTTTGATTTTGAATTTATATCGTCAGGAATTGGCAACTTCAAACAATATCAATTTGAAGCCTGTAATTCTGTTTAAAGCCAAAAAGACAATCAAAGAATCAGAACAGAACAAAGAGAACTTTCACAAACTGATTGATGATTTTTCGGTGGCAATGGTAGAGAAAATTCAAAAGACTTCTACCGTTCCAATCGTTCAAAAGGCTTTCCGATTTTTTGAAGCCAAAGGCATTTCAGCAAACGAAATAGTAAAACGCATTCAAGCCAATTTCAGAGTTGAAAATTGCCTAAGTGCCAACAATGACACAGAAGCCGAGCAAAACCAAATATTGCTCAACACCTTGGAAGATGAAAACAATCCAATCCGTGCGGTTTTTGCCGTTCAAAAGCTGAATGAAGGTTGGGACGTTTTGAATTTGTTTGACATTGTTCGTCTTTACGAAGACCGAGACGGCAAAGACGGAAAGCCAGGAAAAACCACACTTTCAGAAGCCCAGTTAATTGGTCGTGGTGCAAGATATTATCCGTTTGCTTTAGAAGAAGGGCAAGACAAGTTTACCCGAAAATTTGATGATGATATTTCCAATGATTTAAAGACGTTGGAAGAATTGTATTATCACACCAAAGAAGATAGCAGATACATTTCAGAATTGAAAAAAGCTCTTGTTGATTCGGGTATTTATGAAGATGATGCTAATTTGGTTCAACTCAATTTGTTTTTAAAACCTGAATTTAAGAAAACAGATTTTTACAGAGATGGACACGTTTTCTTCAATAAGAAAATTCCAAAGAGTTTTGATAACATAAAATCGTTTGCTGATTTAGGAGTAAAGAAAACAAACTACCGACACACTTTATCTTCGGGAGTTGGCAGAATGTCAAGTGCATTTTTTGAAATGGAGCCGACACAATCCAATGATGTAGTAATTAAAACCAAAGATGTTAAACTGACTGAAATTCCGAAAAACACAATCCGTTTTGCATTAAGCCAAAACCCGTTTTTCTACTTCGACAGTTTATCACATTACTTTCCGAGTGTTGGTTCACTTTCAAATTTCATTGACAGCACAGACTTCTTAGCAGGTTTAGAAATCACCTTTATCGGAACAACCGACCGACTAAAAGAAATTAGTCATTTCGACTATTTGCAAGCCTTAAACGGACTACTGCAAAACATTGAAGCAGACATAAAAAGTAACTCGACAGAATATGAAGGCTCAGACTATATCAAAGAACCCATTCATAAAGTTTTCAAAGACAAAGAAATCAAGGTTTACAAAGACAGTGAAAGAGCAGACGGACAAGAAACTTTAGTAGCCAACGAACCTTGGTATGTTTACAACGCCAACTACGGAACAAGTGAAGAAAAGAAATTTGTAGAATTGTTTTCAAGACGATTTGAAGGCATAAATCAAAAGTTTGAGAACATTTACCTAATCCGTAACGAAAGAGAAATTAAAATCTTCGACAAACTCGGACGAGCATTTGAGCCGGACTTTTTATTGTTCTGCAAACAACGTGACGGAGAACAAATGACTTTTCAGGTTTTCATAGAACCTAAAGGAGAGCATTTAAAAGGACACGACAAATGGAAAGAAGACTTTTTGAAAGAAATAAGAACTGAACAAAAGACAATTAAAATTCACACGGATACCTATTTGATAACAGCCGTTCCTTTCTACTATTACAACAACGAAAATGAATTTAAGACGACATTAGAAAACACATTAAACGAATAGAAATGCCAACGCTCAACAGCCACACACATTGCCAAGTCGCACAAGCCCACACTCAAGCCAAAACTTGGCAAAGAGTGTGTCTGTCCCAACCCACAACCGACAGATAATCAGGACGAAAGAAGAACACCGAACGCACAACAGCGGTTTGGCGTAATGGCGGGTTCAGTGCTTTGTATGACAGTTTTGTGGTAGGTTCAAGAGCAGTTCTACGATTGAACTTTTGTGCTAAAAATCCGCCACTGCGCCAAGCGCCAAACAGTTACATGCCATTTTAAAGAAACAACCAAAAAACAAAAAGAAATATGCAAAGAAGAAAATTTATAAAAGACACACTAACAGGACTTCCTTTAATTCTACTGACACCGACTTTATTGGCTTCTTGCGGTAAAGACGATGACGACATTAAGCCCAACGGAAAAACAGTAATTGTAATCGGTGCAGGTATATCAGGTCTTGCAGCAGCTAAAAAATTAAAGCAGAGAGGCTTTACAGTTATCGTTTTAGAAGCACAAGAAAAAGTGGGCGGACGACTCCGAACCGACAGAAGTCTTGGGGTTGCTTTTGATGAAGGAGCCAGTTGGATACACGGACCAAACGGAAACCCTATAACCAATCTGGCATCTCAATCAGGAGCAAACACCTTTTTGACTGATGATGACAATGTTTCAGTGTTTGATGTTAATGGTTCAGCTTATTCTGACAGCACTCTGACGAGTTCTGAAAACCAATTCAACAACGCTTTGAATGCTGTTAGAAATGCAGGAAATCAAAATCAAAGTTTTGAGACTGTATTTAATTCTTTATACCCAACGCAAGCTAATAATAGACTTTGGAAATATATGCTTTCGGCATTTTTAGAATTCAATACAGGTGGCGACATTTCAAAACTTTCCTCAAAATATTTCTACGATGACGAAGAATTCGGTGGCAGTGATGTAATCATCACCAACGGCTACGACAAGGTAACAGATTTTTTGGCTCAGGGACTTGATATAAGACTAAACACAAGAGTTACTGCAATAGACCACGGAAGCCAAAAAGTAAAGGTTACAACAAATGGCGACACAATTGAAGGTGATTACGTAATTGTATCTGTGCCGTTAGGGGTGTTAAAAAACAATGCAATCACTTTTAATCCAGCTTTACCGACCGACAAAGCGACAGCAATTACCAAAACCAATATGGGAAATGTGAATAAATTCCTTTATGTTTGGAATACACCGTTTTGGGACATTTCTCTACAATATATTGGCTACACACCGGAAACAAAGGGAAAATTCAACTACTTTTTAAACGTAAAGAAATTTACCAGTGCCAATGCTTTAATGACTTTTGCTTTTGGTGACTATGCCACTGTAACCGAAAGTATGTCGGACAGTGACATCATAAATGAAGTAATGTTGCATCTGAAAGCTATATATGGCAACAACATACCAAATCCGACCAATATGTTGCGGACAAAATGGGGACAAAATATCAATTCGTATGGTGCATATTCTTATGCAACGAATGGCACAACCACTGCCGACTTTGACACACTTGCAAAAACGATAAACAAAAAATTATTTTTTGCAGGAGAACACACAAGTAGAGATTACAGAGGAACTGTTCACGGAGCATATCTTAGCGGAATTAGAGAAGCCGACAAAATCATTGACCTATGAGAGTGGAAAGAAAAACGGCATATATCAGGCATTTGGCTCAATGGCAGGTAATAGTGGTTAATCGAACACCTGCCTGCCGGCTGGCAGGTTCTGCCTCGCATCAATCCGCCTGAGGCGGAAGCTCCGAAATCCGCCACTGCGCCAGGCGGCAAAACGTTAAAATCCACCAGATACAAAACTTCAACTACAACCATGGCACAACCATCCTGCTCCATGGGTTGGACTTGCTAAACATAGTTAAGCTCGCCCAATCATCGAGTGTCCTTCCGGAACGACCGACTAATCAGGTGCGCATACTTGTTCCGGCGCAAAACCCGTATTAGTGGGCAATACGCCTAAGGCTGGTTGATTTGTTACTCTTTACACCTTTAAAAAGAATCGAGGATTATGCGGGCTTTTTATCATCGGGATGCTCCACACCAAACTCCTGCATCAGTTGCAGCCCGTAATTCCTGATAAATTCGATGACCGCGATGGCATCCTGGCCCCGTTTTGTCAGCGAATATTCAACTTTGGGCGGAACAACAGGATAAACCTCTCTGTGCACAAAACCCTCCTCCTCCAACTCCCTGAGCTGGGTGGTAAGCATCTTGTGTGTAATCCTCGGAAGGTCCTTTTTTAGCTCGCTGTAGCGCATCACGCGGTTGCGCAAGCGCCACAAAATCGGCATTTTCCAGGTACCTCCAATCCGGTCCATGGCAAACTCTACCGGATTGTAGTACAATTTGTTGTTGTAAATAAAATCTGGCATTGGTTATCTTTTTGACTTTCAATTACTATCTTCTTTGATAGTATCTTTATAAATGTATAGTATATGCGCTGCAAAGATATATCATATCATCTTTGCCATACCAACAAAAATAAATCATATGACAGCAATTCAGGAAAAAAGTGCTTACGTACATCCACACGGTGCTCCGTCGAGGGGCAAGATTCTTATGGTAGCCAGCTCACCTTCGGTGTCGGCTCAGACAGGCTGGCCCATCGGCTTTTGGGCTGCCGAACTCACCCATCCGCTTTATGTATTCCAGGAAGCCGGTTATGAGGTTGAACTGGTCTCGACCCAGGGCGGCAAGCTCGAGATGGACGGTTATTCCAATCCTACCGACCCCAGCGGTTATTCGGCACACGACATCATTACCTTAGGTTATATGCAAAAGGCTAAGTTTAACCAGATGCTGGAAAACACCAAAAAACTCACGGAGGTGAACCCTGCCGGTTACGATGCCATCTTTCTGGTTGGCGGACAAGGCCCCATGTACACATTCCGTGGAAACAAGGAACTCGAAAAACTCTTTGTGAGCTTCTACGAAGCCGGCAAACCAGCAGCTGCCGTGTGCCACTCCACTACTTTGCTGCTCGAAGCCCGCACTTCGGATGGTCAACTGCTGGTTAAAGGCAAAACCTGGACAGGATTTGCCGATGCCGAAGAGGAATATGCCGACCAGGCTGTAGGCATGAAGATTCAGCCTTACCGCATTGAGACAGAGGCACGCAAAATTGAGGGAACCCATTTCAAGGTAGCCGCTCCCTTTGCTTCGTTCGCAATAAAAGATGGCAATCTGATCACGGGCCAGCAACAAAATTCGGGTGCTGCTGCAGCCCGTATGGTAGTTGAGATGCTCGAAGAAAAAGCCTGACACAGTTCACCGGAATGGAAAAGGCAAAGACATTCGGATGCGTGATCCTTCTCGCATTTGCTTTGCTCTCCCCAAACCTCAGGGCGCAGCTCAACGAGAGCGACACCCTGAGGTTTCAGCTCCGGTGGGGAGCCGGTGGCAGCCATCAAACAGGTAATGTGGAGTTTTTCACCCTGCGGAGCCGTGCCGAGCTGGTTTTTGCCATTAGCCCTGAGCTCAGGATAAAATCGCAGAACAACTCCCTTTATCAGGCTTTTGGGAGCCGCAGGGCCGATAACGATCTGAGCAGCCGCAATTTCCTGTACTTCAGACCCGAAGCAAAGGTTTATCCATTTGCCATGGTGTTTGTCCAGCGCAATTTCCGCCGAAAGATAGACCAACGCTTGTTTGCCGGGGCAGGCTTCACCTGGCAGGCCATACGCAATCCGAAAGGGTATCTGAAGTTTTCGGCCAGCCTGGTAGGCGAAGAAACCCTTTTTGCAGATACGCGCTTCTCCGATTCGCGCTACGACGGAAGCAGAAAGATCAGTGTCTGGCGTCCCACCCTGTACGCCACGACCAGCACCGCCAATGCTGACCAAAAATTCAGGCTGCATGGAACTGCTTACTGGCAACCTGGCCTGGACAAAGTTCCAAACAATCGCATTTCGCTGGAGCTTGGTGCTGATGTATCGGTTTGGAAAGGACTAATGTGCAACCTGTTATATGTATATGGTTTTGAGCAGGTTGTGCCTGTCGCTGTCAGGCAGCGCGACGGGTTGCTCACCTTTGGTTTCAGTTACCAGATAAAATCCACGACAAGACCATGATTATCAAGAAAAACTTCAATCCGGTAAAGGTGTTGCAATATGTGCGCGCCGAACTTTTGTTTTCGGTGGCCATTGCCACACTTGTTTATATCATGCACAACCAGGGCATCAGTGCCATTGCGCTGCCTTTTAGTGTTTCGGCTATTCTTGGCAGTGCCCTGGCCATTTTTATTGCATTTCGCAACAACAGTGCGTATGGTCGCTGGTGGGAGGCCCGCAGTCTGTGGAGTGGCATCCTGAATTCGAGTCGGGTGCTGGCGCGCTTGGTCATCACTTTCACCGACAGCCATGCCCATCAGCAAAATTATGACCGGGAGCGAAGCGAAAAGTTTAAAAAAGCGATGATTTACAGAATTATCGCATGGGCACATGCCTTGCGCCTTCATCTGCGCCGCCAGGAAGACTGGAACACCATTAAACCCCTGTTGTCTGAGGAGGAATACAACGACATGCTCCAGTCGCACAACAAACCTAACTTTCTTCATCTGGCGATGGGCCGCGACATTTACAAGGCGATGGCCAATGGTACACTTGGAGGCTTCGACAGTTTTCAGATGGAAGGGCAATTGCTGGCATTGGCCAATTTTCAGGCCGGTAGCGAGCGCATCAAAAACACTCCTTTGCTCAGACAATACGACTATTTCACGAGGCTTTTCCTTTATGTGTTCATGTTTTTGCTGCCGTTTTCGCTCGTGAGGGACTTTACCACGATGGGCACGCCCTGGCTGATGATTCCGGTGAGTGTGGTCATCTGCTTTGTGTTTGCAATCATTGGCAAGGTGGGCGAGGTGAACGAAAATCCGTTCGAAAACAAAATCACCGATGTGCCGCTCACTTACATCTGCAACAACATCGAGCGCGACCTTCGCGAAATGCTTGGCGAACAAGACCTTCCTCCGAAGGTAGTCCCCGATAAAGGTTTTCTCTTCTAATGAAACCAGAAACAAAAATACCCGTCACACGCATCGAGGCATTCAGCGATGGCGTGATTGCCATCATCATCACGGTGATGGTTTTCGATTTAAAGCTGCCTGAAATTGCAGGAAGCCAACAGTTGATCCGGGAATTTACCGGCCTGTTGCCAAAATTGTTTTCCTACCTGCTCAGCTTTGTGTTTCTGTCGATTATGTGGATGAATCACCATCAGCTGTTTCATCATATTTCGCACAGCACCCGCACCCTCATCTGGTACAATATGTTCCTCCTTTTCGGGATGAGTCTTGTACCTTTCGGCACCAGTTTCGTGGGTACCAATCCCGGCATGTGGCAGGCCTACACACTTTACGGACTTATTTTTTCGATGTGCGTGCTGGCTTTTATTCTTCTACGCAAATATTTGATTAACAACGATCTGACAAAACATCCTCACAGCCGGATTCTTCATCTAAAGATAAACAGAAAGAATTATCTGGCCCTGAGTTTGTATCTAACTGCTTCAGCAGTAGCGTTTTTGTCCATCTATGCATCCCTGGTATTATTGCTTCTGGTGCCTGCAATGTATGTACTCAACAACGGCGGGGATAATTCAAAAAATGTTGCTCACTAAATGTATGATTTATTGAAAAGAAATCTCAAGCACTTTATCAGATGAAAACAAAACACCTCTTCATTTTCATGCTGCCGCTGATAATCAGCTGGCAGTGCAGTTCACCATCACAAAACACCAACAACAAGATGAACGGGAAGCATTTTGATCAAATCATCGTTTTTGGCGATGGCCTCAGCGATATGGGCCAGTGGGGTAAGCTCACGGATTATCGCTATCCACCATCTTCGGCTGGCTTTTTTGAAAGCCGCTGGACCAACGGACCTACCTGGGTGGAATATTTTGCAGCAGATCTTGGACTGAACCTCGGTATGGAAAACAATCTGGCACTGGGTGGGGCGACAACGGGGTTTTACAACATCAACGAGCCGATCAAGCCTTTGCTTGGCCTTGGTGCGGATGTTTCTTTGCCCGGTATGCTGGCGCAGGTGCAGCAATACCTGACAGACCATCCGGTTATCGGAACAAAAACACTTGTTGTGCTATGGGCAGGCGGACATGACATTGGGAGTTATCTCGATTTCGGACAGCCCGACCTCGGACAGTATCCTCCGGCAAATAATTTCCGCACAGCTGTTGAAATGCTGGCCAGGGCAGGCGCCAGGCACTTCTTTATTGGCACAATGCCCGATATGGGTTACACTCCGGTTTACTTTGGCACAAGCAAGCAGCAGGAGGCTTCGGCGCTTTGCAGGGCGCTCAATGAAGGGCTTGCAGCGCTTGCCGCTGAAGCCGAAGGCACCGAAACACACATTTACCTGTTTGATGGCGCCGGGGTTTTCGCAAAAATTGCCGCCATGCCTTCCGAATATGGCATCGAATACCTTGACGCTTACCTGCCATACGAGATTATCGACTTTAACAACCCGCTCGCTGAGCCCACAGTCAGGATACCCAACAAAGAAAAAGGCCTTGATCCGGACTTGTTCATGAACTGGTGGGCTGTGTCGGCAAGCAGGAAAGTTCACAAAATCATCGCGGATGAGGCTATTGACTTTTTAAACACTAAATTGCAGTAAAATGAATAAACTAATCGTGATCATCGGTGCCGGGCCGGGAATTAGCATGGCCACGGCAGAAAAGTTTGCAAGCGAAGGCTTTAAGGTGGCTCTCCTTGCTCGCAACCCATCCAGACTGGAGGAAATGAAAGCGCAGCTTTCGTCAAAAGGCTATGATGTGGTCACCGCGCAGGCAGATGCCGCCGATCAGGAAAGCCTCAGGAATGCGCTCCATGAAATCAGAAACAACCACGGCCATGCGGAGGTCATTCTTTACAACGCTGCGGCAGTGTCGGTGATGGACATCCTTGAACAGAGCTGGGATCGCATCAAATCAGATCTTGACATCAACGCCGGTGGATTATTCCACCTGATGAAAATTGTGCTACCCTATTGCATTCAGCAAAACAAAGGAAAGATCTTTGTGACCGGTGGCGGCTTTGCCCTTGCAGGAGACGACACATGGATTTCGCTAAGTGTAGGCAAGGCCGCACTGCGAAATCTTGTGCAGGCATTTCAGAAAAAGGTAGCCGGCAGCAACATTCATATTGCGCAGCTGACGGTATGTGGCTATGTAAATCCATCTGATCCAAAGTATAATCCAGCATCAATAGCCGATCAATACTGGAAACTTTATCTGCAGCAGCCAGATGAATTTGAAAACGAAATAATTTACTGATCAATACCTTGAAAAAATGAAGATTGCAATTATCGGAACAGGAAATGTGGGCAGTGCACTGGCAGCGAAATGGGCAGCAAAAGGCCATGAGATCCGCCTTGGGGTGCGCGACCAGCACGATTTTAAGGGCAAAGAACTCTTGTCGCTGCCTAATACCAGCGTCCACAGCGTTGCGGAAGCTGTGCAGCTTTCGGATGTAGTGCTGCTCTCGACACCTGCAACCGCAGCTGTTGAAGTGGCAAAAAGCCTGGGCGACACCTCTGGCAAAATCATCATCGACGCCATGAATATCGTCATGGGAAGGGGGCCTTTGGGATTCGACAACACCACCGATGCGGTATTGGCGCATACTGCCTCGCGCGATGTGGTAAAATGCTTCAACACCACAGGTGCAAACAACATGCAAAATCCGGTTTATGGCGAGTTTAGCCTGGACATGTTTGTGGCCGGCGACAGCCAGAAAGCAAAAAAAGTAGCTATTGAGCTTGCCACAGATGCCGGATTTGCAGCGTGCTATGATGTGGGTGGCAACAGTATGTTCCGCCTGATGGAACAGTTTGCATTCTTTTGGATCAACCTGGCCATGTTTCAGGGCCTGGGCCGTGAAATCGGGTTTAAGCTTTTGCGGAGGTAGAGGCTGGCATAAAAAAATCATCTGCCACAGCGGGTGGCAGATGATTTTTTACAAGATAGCTTCGGTATTACCAGGCAAAAAGCGGGAAGTCGGCCATCATGCGGTTGACCTCGGTTTTGACCTGTTGAATTTTGGCTTCGTTGCTAATGTTGGTGAGCACTTCGTCGATCAGAGCCACAATAGGTTCCATGTGCTGTTCTTTCAAACCGCGGGTAGTGATGGCAGGGGTGCCTACCCGGATACCAGAGGTCTGGAAAGGCGAACGGCTGTCGAAGGGCACCATATTTTTATTGAGGGTGATGTCGGCTTTGACCAGGGCATTTTCGGCAGCTTTACCGGTGATTTCCGGGAATTTCGACCTGAGGTCGATGAGCATCAGGTGGTTGTCGGTTCCACCCGAAACCACATGATAGCCGCGGCCGACGAAGGCTTTTGCCATGACATCGGCATTTTTCTTCACCTGGAGGATGTATTCGAAGTATTCGTCGGTGAGGGCTTCGCCGAAAGCCACTGCTTTGCTGGCAATCACATGTTCGAGCGGGCCGCCCTGAATGCCGGGGAAAACCGCCGAATTGAGCAGTGCCGACATCATCTTGATCTCGCCTTTGGGCGTGGTAAGTCCCCACGGATTTTCGAAATCTTCGCCCATCAGGATGAGACCGCCGCGCGGGCCGCGTAGGGTTTTGTGGGTGGTGGTGGTTACGATGTGGCAGTATTCGATGGGGTCTTCGAGCAGGCCACGGGCAATGAGGCCCGAAGGATGCGAGATGTCGGCCATGAGTATGGCGCCCACCTGGTCGGCAATTTCGCGCATGCGCTCATAGTCCCAGTCGCGTGAGTAGGCCGAGGCGCCGGCGATGATCAGTTTTGGTTTTTCTTTCAATGCCAGCGCTTCCATCTTGTCGTAGTCGATCAGGCCGGTATTTTCGTCCAGTGTATAGGCCACCGGACGGTAAAGAATACCGCTTGAATTGACCGGCGATCCGTGCGAGAGGTGGCCGCCATGCGAAAGGTCCAGCCCCATGAAGGTATCGCCTGGTTGCAGGCAGGCAAGAAATACCGCCATATTGGCCTGTGCACCGGAGTGCGGCTGAACATTGGCATATTCGGCATCAAACAGTTCGCAGGCACGGTCGATGGCCAGCTGCTCGGTCTGATCCACAATTTCGCAGCCTCCGTAGTAGCGCTTGCCAGGATAACCCTCGGCATATTTGTTGGTGAGCACCGAGCCCATGGCTTCGAGCACCTGGTCGCTCACAAAATTTTCCGATGCAATCAGCTCGATGCCATGCATCTGACGCTCCCTCTCCTGCCGGATCAGGTCGAAAATTTTTTCGTCACGTTTCATAAAATTACAAGTCTTTTCCTTTGAACCTGGATTTGTTTCGTGTGACAAAGGTAGGCAAAATACTTATGGCGCAGGGGCAGAAAGCCGTTCACTTATCTAACTTGACGACAACCGTTTGCAAGCACGAAAGGCCGCATCCGAACGCCTGAAAAAAGATACTTTGCCCGGGAGGTTTATCTTTGTGCGCCTAATTGAAACGCATGCTTGCATTCGAGACCCACACATTGCCGAACGGCCTGCAGTTGGTGGCGCATTACGACCCCCATAGTCCGCTGTTTTCGATGAACATCATCTACCGTGTTGGTTCGCGCGATGAAGACCCCGAGCGCACAGGATTTGCGCATTTGTTTGAGCACCTGATGTTTGGAGGCTCGCTGCACATCCCACGTTACGACGAACCCCTTCAGATGGCCGGAGGCACCAACAATGCCTTCACCAACAGCGACTTCACCTCCTATTATCTTACCCTGCCTGCAGCCAATGCCGAAACGGCTTTCTGGCTCGAATCGGACCGCATGCTCGGGCTGGCTTTCTCCGAAAAAAGCCTGGAAGTGCAGCGCAATGTGGTGGTGGAAGAGTTCCGTCAGAATTACCTGAACCAACCCTATGGTGATATCTGGCTGCTAATCAGGCCCCTGGCCTACAAGGTGCATCCTTACCGCTGGCCCACCATCGGCATGCACCCCGCGCACATCGAGGGTGCAAGCCTGGAAGATGTCAAATCTTTCTTCGCTAAACATTACCACCCTGCCAATGCAGTTATGGCTACTGCAGGAAACCTGAAACCCGATCAGGTTTTTGCTTTGGCCGAAAAATGGTTTGGCCCCATTCCTGCAGCTCCGGTACCCGATCGCTCGCTGCCGGCCGAACCCCCGCAACAGGAAGCACGTCATCTTTGGCATCAGGCCAAGGTGCCCGACAAGGTCATCTACAAAGCCTGGCACATGCCCGCACGCTATACGAAAGATTATTTTGCCGGCGACCTGTTGTCGGACCTGCTGGGTTCGGGCTTCTCCTCCAGATTGTTTCACAAGCTGGTCAGAAAAAAAATGCTTTTCAGCGAAGTTAATGCCTTTGTCAGCGGCGACGAGCATCCCGGCCTGTTTATCGTCAGCGGCAAAATCAGACCGGGCGTTAGCATGGAGGCTGCAGAACAGGCTATTGTAAGCGAGGTGGAACAACTCGGCAACGAAGCTCCCAAAAGCGAAGAATTTCTGAAGATAAGAAACAGGTTCATCACCCAACATGCCTTTGCCATGCAGGGCGTGGCCGAAAAAGCCCAGAACCTTGCCGAAAGCACCTATTTCGGAAATACAAACCTGGTCAACGAGCTGGACCATCACTACCTTCAGGTAAAAGCCAGGATGCTCAGCGACTTTGTCGTGCGTTACCTCAATCCCAACAACTGCAACACACTTTACTATGTTCCAAAGCAGTGAGACCCTCGAACGCAGCCGCCAGCCGGAAATAAGGCAAGCCGCCATGCCCCGATTTCCGGATTATCCGCTGGTGAATATGAACTGTGGCGCAAGGGCAGTCATCCTGAACGATCCGGAAGCCGATGGCGTAAGGCTTGAGTTTGTGCTTCCGGCCGGAAGTTCCCGGGAAGCGCAACCCCTTGCTGCGCAGTTCACCATTGCCCTGCTTCGCGAAGGAACCCAGGCGCATCCGGGAACCAGGCTGATCAAAAAGCTTGACAGGCATGGCGCTTTCGTCGAGCTGCAAGCTTCGGCCGATTATGCCTGGCTGACTGCCTACGCCCACAAACGGAATGTTGCCTCCATCCTGCCCCTGCTGGGCGAGATGCTAACCAGCCCGGAGCTGAAAGAAAAACCGTTTCAACTGTACCGGAAAAGACAGCTCACACGCTTCCGTACCGAAATGTTGCGCACGCGCACCCTGGCCTCACGCAGCTTCCGCAAACTGCTCTATGCAGATAGTTGTTACAGCAATGTGCCGGAAGAATCTGATTATCTGACACTAAAGCCCGACGACATTCGTGAATTCTACCACACACGCTACGGCGCCCGGGGCATGTGGGTGATTGCCGCCGGCAACATCGGTGAGCAATGGTTGCACACCCTCGACAATCAGCTGGCGGGTTTTGTGGGTCAAGGGCCGGACTTTGTCCTTACGCCGCCTGGCACCAATGCAGCCACAGGTCAGCATTACGTGCAAAAAGCCGACGCCCTGCAGTCGAGTATCGTCATGGGCCGGCTGGTGGTCGATCGCCGGCATCCTGATTTTGCAGCACTCAGCCTCACAAATACCATCCTGGGGGGGTATTTTGGGTCGAGGCTGATGAGCAACCTGCGCGAAGACAAGGGGTACACTTACGGCATCTACAGCCAGATCCAGTCGCAGGAGCTGGCCACGCAGCTCACCATCAGCGCCGATGTAGGCGCCGAAGTCACAGCACAAGCCCTCGACCAGATCAGATTCGAGCTACGCAGGTTGCAACACGAAGCCGTGCCAGACCAGGAGCTTGAACTCGTAAAAAACTATCTTTCAGGATCTTACGCACAAGCACTGGATGGCGTCTTCAACCAGGCACTCAGGCTGCGCGGCCTCCTGCCTGTGGGTCTCGGACTGAACTACTACGAAAACCTCATGCATGAAATACAGCAAACCGATGCAGCCAAAGTGATGGAAATTGCCCGGAAATACCTCGATCCGGATCAAATGCTATGTGTGGTTGCAGGAAACCAGGCTGTCGATAATTAACTTACTGAAATCATAACACCATGGATATCAACATACTGATTTCAAATCTGACCAACCCTCCCCTGCTCTACTTCGTACTGGGTGCCATTGCGGTATTAGTAAAAAGCGACCTGGCCATACCCGAAAACTCGGTGAAGTTCATCTCGTTGTACCTGTTGTTTGCCATCGGTTTTAAGGGTGGACAGGAGCTGGCGATCAGCGGCATTGACAATGAAGTGCTTGGCGGCCTGATTTTCGGTCTGTTACTCTCGGCTGCCATTCCGGTTTATGTGTTTTTCCTGCTCAGGCGGAGGCTTTCGGCCGAAGATGCCGGAGCAGTTGCAGCATGCTATGGTTCGGTGAGTGCCGTAACTTTTGTAACTGCTGTTTCGTTTCTCGAGGCGCTTGAGATCAGTTTTGGCGGACACATGGTGGCGGTCATGGCGTTGATGGAATCGCCGGCCATCATCACAGGTGTGGTGCTGATGCGGCTCTACAGCAGCGAGGCGCAAAAGTCGGAAAGCTTGGGCAGCATCGTCAAACACTCCTTTACCAACGGCAGTGTGCTCATGATTCTGGGCAGTCTCGTCATCGGCTTTCTTTCCGACCCGAGCCAGGCACAAGGCATCAAGCCCTTTACCACCGATATATTCAAGGGGTTCCTTGCCATCTTCCTGCTCGAAATGGGCATGGTCACCGCCCGCCGGCTGGGGTCGTTCCGCCGCTATGGATTTTATCTGACTGCTTTGGCCGTTGTGTTGCCCTTGTTCAATGGGATGCTCATAGCTTTCCTCAGCGGTTTTGTTACCCCATCGGAAGGCGACAGGCTGATGTTTGCCGTCCTGGCAGCCAGTGCCTCCTATATTGCCGTGCCGGCAGCCATGAAGATTGCTGCACCAACCGCCGATCCCGGCTTGTATATCCCCATGTCGCTGGGCATCACCTTCCCGGTGAATATCACCATTGGTCTGCCCCTCTACCTGACCGTGGTGATGAATACCTGATACGTGTTCGCCTGTGGCTCAGCAGGTTTTGACGTATCATCCTGCCTTTCGCAGCCGCAAACTTTCCTAAAACTTAATGGGCAAAACGATTGTTTTGCTTGAGTGTATTTTGGCACCTTGTTTTCTTAACCATTCAACCATGATGAAATCAACCAGAACTTTGCTGCTGGCATGCCTGACCCTGGGTATGCTTTTACAGGTTTGGGCTCAACGGAGGCCACAAACCGGCCAAACTCAGGCCCCGGTCGGCCCTGAGATTCTCAACGGATTCAAATTCAGGAGTATAGGCCCCGCATTGATGTCGGGACGCATAGCCGATATTGCCATCGATCCCCAAAATCACCACGTATGGTATGTGGCAGTGGGGTCGGGTGGGATTTGGAAAACTGAAAACTCGGGCACTACCTGGGAGCCTGTATTCGACAATTATGGCAGTTACTCCATTGGCTGCCTCACCATCGATCCGAGCAACAACAAGCGCATCTGGGCCGGTACGGGCGAGAATGTCGGCGGCAGGCATGTGGGTTATGGCGATGGCATCTACCTGAGCGAAGATGCCGGCAAGACCTGGGCCAACAAAGGGCTTAAAAACTCTGAACACATTTCGAAAATCATTGTCCACCCCACCGATCCGAATACTGTCTGGGTTGCTGCCCAGGGGCCATTGTGGAGCAAAGGTGGCGAGCGGGGCGTATATAAGACTACCGACGGGGGCAGCACCTGGAAACGTGTGCTGGGCGACGAGGAGTGGACCGGAGCCACCGACCTGCTTATCGACCCGCGCAACCCGAACCGCTTGTATGCAGCCACCTGGCAGCGGCACCGCACTGTAGCAGCCTATATGGGTGGCGGTCCGGGCACTGCCATCTACCGCTCCGAAGATGGGGGCGAAACCTGGCAGAAACTCACCAAAGGCCTGCCAAACCAGGATATGGGCAAAATTGGCCTGGCCATCTCGCCCCAGCGACCTGATGTGATTTATGCCGCCATAGAGCTCGAACGACGCACCGGCGCCGTTTACAAAAGCACCGACCGTGGCGCAAGCTGGGAAAAACAATCCAACACCGTGGCCGGTGGCACCGGACCGCATTACTACCAGGAACTGGTGGCTTGTCCGCACAACTTCGACCGCATCTACCTGATGGATGTGGTTACCCAGGTGTCCGACGATGGTGGAAAGACCTTCCGCCGGCAAAACACCCGTTTCAAGCACGTGGATAACCACGCCCTTGCTTTCCGCCCCTCCGACCCGCTGTACATGCTCTCGGGCAATGACGGCGGCCTCTACGAAACCTTCGACGAAGGCAAGACATGGAAATTTGTGGCCAACCTGCCTGTCACCCAGTTTTATAAGGTGGCCGTTGACGACGATTTCCCCTTCTACAACGTGTATGGTGGCACACAGGACAACAACACCCAGGGTGGCCCCAGCCGCACCGGCAATGTGCATGGCATACGCAATGCCGACTGGTTTGTGACCCTCTTTGGCGACGGCCACCAGCCGGCCACCGAACCAGGCAATCCCGACATCGTTTATTCGCAATGGCAGCAAGGCAACCTGACCCGTTGGGACCGCAAAAGCGGCGAAATGGTGTATATCAAACCCCAGCCGGGAAAAGACGAAGGTACGGAACGTTTCAACTGGGATGCGCCCATTCTGGTCAGCCCGCACAAGCCCACCAGGTTGTATCACGCTTCGCAACGGGTGTGGCGCTCCGAAGACCGGGGCGACAGCTGGACGCCCATCTCGGGCGACCTGACCCGCAACCGCCAACGCATCAACGAACGGCTTATGGGCAAACTCTGGAGCTGGGACAGCCCCTGGGACCTGTATGCCATGTCGGATTACAGCACCATCACCTCAATATCGGAATCACCTGTAAAAGAGGGCCTTATATGGGCAGGAACTGATGACGGACTGCTTCAGGTTACCGAAGATGGAGGCAAAAACTGGAAAACCATCCCCGTGAATAGCCTTCCGGGCTGCCCAGAAACAGCTTTTGTGAACGACATCAAAGCCGACCTCTTCGATCAAAATACTGTTTATGTGGTGCTCGACAACCATAAGTTCGGCGACTTTGAGCCATACATCTACAAAAGCACCGACCTGGGCAAAACATGGACAAGCCTTAAATCCAACCTTCCTTCGCGCACCCTGCTCTGGCGGGTGGTACAAGACCATGTGAAACCTGAGCTGATGTTTCTGGGCACAGAGTTTGGCGTGTGGTGCACCCTCGACGGCGGTAAAAGATGGATGCTGCTCAAAAATGGCCTACCGGTGATAGCCGTACGCGACCTGGCCATCCAAAAACGCGAAAACGACCTGGTGGCTGCCACCTTTGGCCGCGGTTTTTACATCCTCGACGATTACAGCCCACTGCGCCAGCTCGATCCGCAGGCCCTGCAACAACCGGCTGCCATCTTCGATACCCGGCCCGCACTTTGGTATATCCCACGCCAGGTGCTGGGAAGTGATACCAAAGCCAGCAAAGGCGACGCCTATTTTGTGGCCGAAAACCCACCCTTTGGAGCTGTGTTCACCTACTACCTGAAAGAAGGTCTGCAAAGCCCAACCCAGGTGCGACAGGAAACGGAAAAAGAAGCCCGCAAAGCTGGGGAAGACATCCCTTTTCCAGGCTGGGAAAGCATTGAAAACGAACGCCGTACGCCCGAACCTGCCATCTGGCTGGTGATCACCGACCAGGAAGGCAATTACGTGAACCGGGTGAAAGGACCACGCAGCAAAGGTCTGCACCGTGTGAGCTGGAACCTCGGATTGCCCTCAAAAGCAGCCATGCGCGAACAGGCCGGCGAATGGGAACCCAGAGGCCCGATGGCTGCACCCGGAACATACTACGTGAGCCTCTACAAACAAACGGCCGGAAATTTTGAGCTGCTGGCCGGACCGGCCCCCTTCGAAGTGCGTGCTCTAAACCTGAACAGCCTTAAGGGCGCCGAACCCCAGCAGGTGGTGGCCTTCTGGAAAGAAGTGCAACAGGCCAGAGGCCGCATCTCGGCAGCAAATACCCTGCTGCAAAGCCTCATCAGCAAAACCGACCTGCTCGAACGTGCACTCGGCCGCACCGACACCCATCCCATTGAACTCTCGGCTGCCATCAACAATCTGAAACAGGAATTGCTGCAGTTGGACGAACAAATGAACGGAAACCGAAGCAAGCAACAAGTCGGAGAAGACGGTCCGCCAACCCCCAACAGCCGACTCAGCTTTGTGACCACAGGTACAGCCAACGCCACCTACGGACCTACAGCTTCGCACAGGGAACAACTGCAGCTCGCCCTGCAACAACTCGAACCCATACGAAACCGGCTCGAACAAATCCGAAGCACCGATCTTCCTGCTTTGGAAAAAGCGCTGCAACAAGCCGGTGCACCCTGGTTCGAAGGCCTCGAACTTCCTGAATAACAGAATTATAACTATATCAACCATCTGAGTCCGCACCTTCCCGGGTGCGGACTTTTTTGCTTTTGTTTACTATATTGGGTTTCGTGGAGCATACAAGCTTATGCCAGGGGTGTAATAAATACCAATGGCCTACGTTTATTAGCCTGAACTATTAGCGGGAGAATGCGAAAATTACTATCAGCCCTGCTTGTTGTGCTGCTGGCAGGGAATCTGGCGGCCCAGCGCCGCACGGTGGTCAACCTGCCGAAATTCGATCTCGAACCCTACCATTTTGGCTTCATCCTGGCTGCCAACCAGATGCAGCTTACATGGAAACCTGTGGATGGATATCAGGATATGGTATGGGATAAAAGTTCCGAGGCACCTGATATAGACTATAGTGCTACAACCCTTAAAATCAACGAGATACAGACTAAACCAGTTCCAGGATTCTCTGTGGGCATCGTCGGAAACCTTCGGCTTGGCCAATTTTTCGATCTTCGTTTCATCCCAACGCTTGCCCTGGGCGACCGCAGTATTTCTTACTTTATTGAACCTGTTGACGATAAAAAAAGCATCTTCGAGATCCAAAAAACCATGCCTTCCACCAGCGTGGACTTCCCGCTGCACCTAAAATGGCGCTCCAGCAGGCACAACAATTTTGCTGCCTATGTACTTTGCGGAGGCAAATACAGCATCGAAATGGCTTCGACAAAAAAGATCCAAAGTTCGAATAATGATGTGCCCGTTAAGATTGATCGCCACGATTTGGCTGCAGAAGCCGGGGCCGGGGTTGATTTTTACACCCCTTACTTCAAATTCGGCATAGAAGCAAAGATGAGCTATGGTTTGCTGGACATTCTGGTCAAGGACCAATATATGTACAGCCAGGCACTTGCGAGGCTGAATAACAAAGTGTTTCAGCTTTCGTTCACTTTCGAGTAGGCTCGCTTAGTTCCGGGCAAACATTTTCAGCATCCGCTTAAACTCGAGCGCCGAGCTCACGGTGCGCACATTGTCCGGCAGTTCGAATTTGATGCCGGCAGCCTGGATTCCACTGATAAGTATTTGCTGATCAGCATAGTAATCGGACAAGCTCCTGATGTAGTCCTCCATCTCGGTTTGTGTAATGGCCGAGACAAAATAGGTGGCCAATACGTCGGGCCTGGCCGTCTGGGTCACCGAAAACAAATCGTGAAGCGGCACATTCTGTCCGAGATAGATGGCCCGGTAACCGTTTTTGCGCGACAGATAATAATAGGTGAGCAAACCAATCTCGTGCAGCTCCCATTCGGGTAGAAAGAGCACAATGGTCCGCGCATTGGTGTCGTACACCCGTGGCAGGCTGTCGATGGCCACAAAGAGCTTCATTCTGATCAGGTTGCTGATAAAGTGCTCCTGGGCAGGATTGATGGTGCCCGTTTGCCATAGCACACCTACCTTTTCGAAAAAAGGATAGACCACATGATACAGGCTTTCCTCGAAACCAATTTTGATGATACTCTGATTGAGAATGCGTTCGAAACGTTCCTCGTTGAGCTCAATCATGGCCACCACCATGCCTTCGATCTGGCTCAGGTAGTCCGATTCGGGCTTGATGACTTCAAGGATTTTTTGGTTGATTTCCTGATTGCTCATGCGGGCAATCTTCGAAATCTTGATGCCATGGCGGTTGAGGATGCTCACATTGAGCAGTTTCTTCAGGTCTTCGTCGGTATAATAGCGGATGTTGGTGTCGGAACGCGGAGGTTCAACAATCCCATACCTCTTCTCCCAAATACGCAAGGTGTGTGCCTTGATATTTGTTAATCGCTCCAGATCCTTTATGGAATATGTTGACATAAAATAATTCTAATACCCTGCTAAACACACAGGAAACCAAATTGTTTGATTACCCGTGCACAATAGCGATTGTTCAGTTACCCGGGGTTCAGCCCAAAAAATTGTAATTTCGTGCAAAAATATGAATTGCAGTCAATTGGCCCTATGCAGGCAGTAATCCTCGGAACGGGAAAAGTGGCCAAAGCTTTAGGTGTTGCGCTCCTGCGGAATGGCGTAGCCATTGATGCAGTTTGGGGCAGAAACCATAGCAAAGCGGCCGAGCTTGCACAATTGTTGGAAACCCATTGGGTTGAACAGCCTGAGCAGCTCCCCCGGTCGGCGGGGGTATATTTTATTGCCGTATCCGACGATGCAGTGACTGAAGTTTCTGCACGGCTGGGCACAGTTTCCGGTATTGTGGTGCACGTGGCAGGCAGTCTTCCGGGCCATCTGCTGTCGGCGCAGCACGATCGTCACGGCGTGTTTTATCCGCTTCAGACCTTTTCGGACAACAGGGAAGTGTCGCTCAAAAACGTGCCAATCTTTGTGCAGGCCAACAAAACAGCTGACCTGCAAACACTTAAAGAAATAGCTTCCGGACTCAGCTCGAATGTAATCGAATCTACCGACGCCATGCGAAAGCGCCTGCATCTGGCTGCCGTTTTTGCCTGCAATTTTGTCAATGCACTCTACGCCATAAGCGCCGGACTATTGGAGAAAGACGGACTGTACTTCAGCCTTTTACATCCGCTCATTCTCGAAACTGCCCAAAAAGCTACCAACATGCCTCCATCCAAGGCCCAGACAGGTCCGGCCCGGCGCGGCGACCTGCAGGCCATACAAAACCACTTGAATCAACTCGATGCACTCCCCCGCGAAAAAGCCATTTATCATCTGATCACCCAATATATTCTGGAAACCTACCATCCCGACAACGCATGAGCAACTACAAATCCCTGCTACGAAACATCAACACCTTTGTTTTCGATTACGACGGCGTGATGACCGATGGGGTGATTGTTCTCAACAACGACGGAGAACCCCTGCGCACAGCCAACGTGAAAGACGGGTATGCCCTACAGCTGATCCGCAAACTGGGCTACCACATCGCCATCATCTCCGGAGGCTACTCGCCCTCCATGCTTCGCCGCTTCGAGTCGCTGAACATCGAAAACGTTTTTCTGGGCGTGAGCAACAAACTCGAAGTTTTTGAACAGTTTTTGCAGCAACACCATATCCAACCTGAACAAGTGGTCTATATGGGCGACGACATCCCCGATTACAGGCCGATGAAACTGGCCGGCGTGCCGGTTTGTCCCTCCGATGCTGCCGAAGAAATAAAACGCATCAGCGTGTATATCAGCCGATATCCCGGTGGCCATGGATGTGTGCGCGATATCATCGAACAGGTGCTCAAAGTGCAGGGCCGCTGGATGACCGACGAAGCCCACCATTGGTAATCTATTGATTATGAAATACCTGCAACTGATACGCTGGCCCAACCTGCTCATCATGCTCCTTGCCATGATGCTGCTGCGCCATATGGTAATTGTCCCCCGGCTAGCCATGGCCGGTATTGCGCCAACCGATACCGGTATCCTTTTCCTGCTGTGTGCCATTGCCACCCTGCTCATCGCCTCAGGGGGCTATATCATCAACGACATCATGGATATCGACGTGGACCGGCTGAACAAACCGGACAAAATGATTGTGACCCGCACCCTCAGCATGTCGATGGCCTACAAACTTTATTACGGTACCACTGCGACAGGCAGCCTGATCGGGCTCTACATCGGTTGGAAAATCGGCAGCTTGCCCACCGGGGCCATATTTCCGGTGATGGCCGGCGCGTTGTGGTTCTATTCAAAACGCTACAAACGCATGGTGCTCGTTGGCAACCTGGTTGTTTCGTTTGCCACTGCCTTTGTGCTTGCCATGGTCTGGATCGTTGAATTTTTTGCTTTATCGCAACAACCTGAAAAGTTTGCCCAAGCCATAGATGTTATGCCCGAGATCACCGGCTTTGTGATGGCTTACACCATGTTTGCCCTGCTCGCAAGCATGCTCCGCGAAGTCATCAAAGACATCGAAGACCTGGAAGGCGATGCCAAAGGCGGATGCCGCACCTTTCCGGTGGTTTACGGCATTTTGCCGGCCAAAAACCTGAGCATCGCGTTGCTGACCACACTCATCTTCATGATTGGATTCTGGCAGTATATCCTTTACATCCAGCACTATACGCAAGCCATGATCTTTTTGTTCCTGGCGCTGGCCATTGCTTTGCTGCTGCTGGCCCGCCTGGCACTAGCCAACCTGCCCGTGCATTACAGCCAGGCCTCCTTCTTGTCGAAAATACTGATGGTTGCCGGGCTGCTTTCTTTATTATTTGTGCTTCCTCATGCTTGATCACCTTAAAAATTACCGCATCATACTGGCCTCCAAATCGCCCAGGCGACAACAGCTTCTTGGCGGCATGGATATTGATTTCGAGGTATTTACAAACGATTGCGACGAAAGTTTCCCCTCGGATATGCCTCCTGTGGAAGTGGCGCCTTACCTCAGCCGGAAAAAATCGCTTGCTTACCCGGACAACGAATTGCCCAAAGATTTCCTGCTCATCACAGCGGATACGGTAGTGATTGTGGATGGACAGATCCTGAACAAACCCGGCGACACGGCACATGCCCGGCAAATGCTCAATATGCTGCAAGGGCGCAGGCACCTGGTGGTCACAGGTTTTACTTTGCGCAGTGCCACGAAAATACTCACCGAAAGCGATGTTTCGGAAGTGGAGTTCATGCCGCTCGACAAGGATGAAATAGACTATTACGTGCATGCCTACAAGCCATTCGACAAAGCCGGCGCCTACGGCATTCAGGAATGGATTGGTTATGTGGGCATTGCATCCGTGGCGGGCTCATTTTTTAATGTGATGGGCCTGCCTACACATAAGCTTTACCAGGCATTGAAACATTTCGGATAATACAGCAACAAAATAAAACCCAGGCAAATGAAACGCAGTCTCTCGCGCAGGTTAATGAACTATTTCTTTCAAGGCCTCCTTTATGTGGCCCCGGTCACCCTGACGGTGTGGGGTCTCAAAGCCACTTTCAACTGGATCGACGGCCTGCTGATCGGCCTGCTCGACGACCTCCTCAAGGTGCATATCCCGGGACTGGGTGTGTTGGCCCTTATCATTACAGTAACCCTGGCCGGGTTTCTGGGCACAACCATCCTTTTCAAGCCCCTCTTGCAACAACTCGACAAATTCCTCTCGACCACGCCCCTGATCAAAATTATTTACACCGCATTCAAAGACCTCATTGAGGCCTTTGTGGGACAGAAAAAACGCTTCAACGAACCCGTGCTGGTCAAAGTGGGCAAAGGCTATGAGCTCGAAAAGATAGGCTTCATCACGAACAAAGATTTAGCATTTCTTGGCATTCCCGACCACATGGTAGCCGTATATTTGCCCCACTCTTACGCCTGGTCGGGCAATTTGTTCATTGTGCCAGCTGAAAACGTCAGACCGCTGGATGCCCCGGCCACCGAAGTGATGAAGTTCATCATCTCGGCCGGCGTAACCCAACTCGAAAGCCAAAACGACAATGCAAACAACAAATAGCAAAAAACCTACCATACTGGTAACCAACGACGACGGCTATTTTGCTCCCGGACTTCGCAAACTTATCGAACTGATGAAGCCCCTGGGGCGGCTGGTGGTTGTGGCCGGTGAGCAGCCCATGTCGGGCATGGGACACGCCATCACCATCACCACCCCGCTCAGAATCAAGACAGTAACAAAAAGCCCTGATTACGAAGAATACATCTGCAACGGCACCCCCGTGGACTGTGTAAAACTCGGCGAACAGGTGGTGCTACGCGGCAAACCCGACCTGGTGGTCTCGGGCATCAATCACGGCTCGAATGCATCCATCAACGTCATCTACTCGGGCACCATGGCGGCTGTGATCGAAGCCTGCATCGACGATATCCCGGCCATTGGATACAGCCTGGCCGACTGGAGCCACACTGCCGATATGAGCCATGTGGATGAATTTGTGCAGGTGATTGCACGACAGGTGCTCGAAAAAGGATTACCCCAAGGTATCTGCCTCAATGTGAACATTCCTCCGGCCAGCACCGTCCCCCCTAAAGGCATCCGGATATGCCGACAGTCGCACGCCCGCTGGGTGGAAGAATTCGACTCGCGCCAAGATCCCCGCGGCGCGGAATACCACTGGCTTACAGGACGTTTCGAAAACGACGACAAAGCCGAGGATACCGACCAGTGGGCCCTCGAAAACAATTACATCTCGGTGGTACCTGTACAATACGACCTTACTGCTTTCAAAGCAATCGACATGCTCAAGGCATGGGATCTCAATGAGTTGTTCTTGCAAAAGCCCAATTCATGAAAACATTATTCACCGGAGATAGCTTCGTGAACGGGCTGGTCCTGGGCCTGGTGTTTATCGCTTTAACCTCAGGCATATTACTGGCACTCAGATCGTTGATGGAGCACATCCCCTACTGGCTGAACTCCGATCGCTCCATCCTGCTGCTATCGCTGGTTCCTGGTGTCATTGCCATGCGTATTTTTTTCCTCAACCGCAAAGCCGATCGCACAGGGCGGGGCATTTTGCTGGTAACCTTCCTTACCATGCTTGCTGCATTCCTGTTGCTCAAATAGCATATTTCAGCCCGCAAAGCCTATGAAATACTACATCATCGCCGGAGAAGCTTCGGGCGACCTGCACGCCTCGAACCTGATAAAAGCCATCAAGGCTATTGACCCACAGGCACGTATTAGGGCATGGGGCGGCGACCTGATGGAGGCTCAAGGCGCCGAACTTGTGAAACATTACCGCGACCTGGCATTTATGGGATTTATTGAAGTGGCCCGAAATATCCGTACCATCTGGAAAAACATCCAGCTGGCTAAGCGGGAAATCCTGAGCTTTCAACCAGATGCACTGATTCTTGTGGATTATCCCGGCTTCAATTTGCATACAGCCCGCTTTGCCCACAGCCACGGCATCCGCGTTATCTATTACATCTCGCCTCAGGTGTGGGCATGGAAACAGTCGCGCGTGCACACCATTCGCCGCGTGGTCAGCCAGATGCTGGTCATCCTGCCGTTTGAACAGGATTTTTACAAGCAGTTTGGTGTGAATGTGGAATTTGTTGGTCACCCCCTGCTTGATGCATTGAACGGATTTGTGCCCGACATCAACTTTATTGACAACAACAAACTGGGGCAGAAACCCATCGTGGCGCTGCTGCCCGGCAGCCGCAAGCAGGAAATAAAAACCAAACTGCCGGTGATGCTCAAGGTGAGCGAGCAATTTCCTGAATACCAGTTTGTGGTGGCAGGTGCACCTGGCATGAGCGCCGACTTTTATCAAAATCTCCTGAAAGGTAGCCTGGTCGGTCTGGTCTTCGGTCAGACCTATCAGCTGCTGGCCCACGCCAGGGCTGCGCTGGTGACCAGTGGCACAGCCACCCTCGAAACAGCCCTGTTCAATGTACCACAGGTGGTGTGCTACATGGCCAATCCCATATCGTACGCAATCGCACGCCGGCTGGTCAAGGTGAAATTTATCTCACTGGTCAACCTGATCATGGGACGCGAGATTGTGAAGGAACTCATTCAAGATGAGCTCAATCCCCAGAATCTGGCAGCCGAACTCACGCAAATCCTCGATGGCCCGCACCGGAATGAAATGCTCAACAACTACGCGGAACTGCGCCAAAAACTGGGTGGCCCTGGCGCCTCAGCCCGGGCGGCAAGGCTCATACACGAAGGGCTTGTTGAGGCAAAATAGCAGACCGGCTTCTTCCCGCATGTGGATCTTTGTGCCTTAATGCAGCAAACTTATATCAGACAACTAAGCGAATATCCCACGGATGACTCCTCCCCTGGATGGGTTGACCCATCAAGCATTTCAGGAAATTCTTACTGATTCCAGACCTACGCCACCGTCTGCAACAAAACGTTTTGCAGCTACCCGCAGGTGGCGATTTCGAAGCAATTCACTGTCAACCAAGCACAAACTTTGATAGAAGCTCTATACTTGATTTAACCACTTCACTGCCACTTGCGGGTAGGTGCTGTTATGCACAGGGCTTAATTGTTGTCTGTGTCTTGCGTTTCTTGAAGTATTCTAAGATTTCTTCTTTTGTCATCTTAGATAACATCTCGCTCAATTTGTCTCTTTGTTGACGCATAAATTTTACTGCGTCAAATGTTTTTTCAGTCGTCTTCATATTTTTCAAATTCTCTTGGTGAACGTATTTCTAATTGCTTGTAGCCGTTCTTAATGTTGATTGAGTTGTAACCCTTTATTCTTTCAATGTTAACTATGTGTTTGAAGTTCCAACTTACTAAAAAGTCAGCATGGTTTATCGTAGCTAAGGCTATGTGCAAGCAGTCGGCATAACTAGTTTGTCCCACAACTTTTTCAGTAATGTATTCAGTCGCCAAATCAATTGCTTCCTCTGTTATTTCAAGAAACTCTGTCAAGTCAACTCTTAGACTTTCTACAAGTTCTTTTACATTTTCAGGTGCGTTTTCAAGTTCTACTTGTGTAACTATCGAGTATAGAATTATAAATTCTGCTCTTTTGATTCTGTCAAACAGAGGAATAGTATGCATTTGAACTCTTCGTCAAAGTGCCCCCCGAATACTGATGTGTCTATGTATAATCTTTGTTTCACTTTTGCTGTTGTCTTATTGTTCTCAATAATACGATTTTAATGTGTTCAGTCGGTCGATGGCTTGACTGGACGCTGTCTTTTCAGCCTTGTGCATAACATCTGAACATCAACTGCCGGGTCTCATTCCCTGTCGCTTTTCTTTCCCCGCACTTCGAGATAATTGTAGATACTGATCTGCGAGCGTACAGGAGCTTCGTTTTCAGCTGGCTTGCGATACATGTTCACTTCTTCACCATTGATAAGCCGTGCTTTTTGGTTGTCGCTGAGCTGGATGCGGAGCATATCGATGAGTTCTTCTTTAAGCCCGGGATCTTCCACCGGACAAACCACTTCGAAGCGGTGATCGAGGTTGCGCACCATCCAGTCGGCCGACGAAATGAACACCTGCGGCTGGTTGTTGTTGCCAAACACATACACCCTGCTGTGCTCCAGAAAACGGTCCACAATGCTGATAACCTCGATGTTTTCGCTCAGCCCTGGCAATCCGGGAACCAAAACGCAAATGCCGCGGCAGATTAGCTGGATTTTGACACCTTCCTGCGATGCCTGGTAAAGCTTTTCCACCAGCTTGTTGTCCACCAGGCTGTTCATTTTCAAGATGGCCCAGGCTGGTTTGCCGGCGCGGGCGTTGCGGATTTCCTGATTGAGCAGCTTGAGAAAGAATTTGCGGGTCTGGTAAGGCGAGATGATGAGCTTATTGAGCTGAGGTGGGGTGTATGGCGCTTCGAAGAGCTTGAACATCTGCCCCACATCGTAACCTATCTGGGGATTGCATGTGAGCAGGCTGTCGTCGGCATAAATCTTTGCGGTTGATTCGTTGTAATTGCCCGTGCTGATGTTCGAATACCACACATCGCCCCCCTCCTCGCGCCTGCGGATCAGCAGAAGTTTGCTGTGCACCTTGAGTCCGGGTATGGTCTTGATGACTTTGACGCCTTCTTCAAGCAGTTTTTCTGACCACTGGATGTTGGCCTTTTCGTCGAAGCGGGCCTGGATCTCAAGAAACACGGTCACCGATTTGCCATTGCGGGCAGCATTCACCAGGGCATTGATCACATTCGAGTCGCGCGCAGCCCTGTATAGTGTCATCTTGATGCTGCGTACCTTGGGATCGATAGAGGCTTCGCGCAGCAGGTCGATGATGTGCATGAAGGTCTGATAAGGGAAATGCAACATGATGTCCTTCTGCCGGATGACACTGAAAATGGACTTGTAGGGCGGAAGGTCAGGATGCCTCAGGGGGGTCATGGGGATATCCCAGAGCTTTTCGGGACCAATGCGCGGAAACGACATGAAATCGCGGAAGTTGTGATATTTCCAGCCGGGAATCAGGATGTCTTTTTTGTTGATCTTAAACTTGCGCAACACCATGTCGAGCAGCTCGGCAGGCATATTGCGGTCGTAGATGAAACGCACCGGAACGCCGCGCTTTCTCTGTTTCAGGCTCTCGGCCATGATTTCGATAAAGCTCTTCGAAACATCGTTTTCCATATCGAGCTCGGCATCCCGGGTAAACTTGGTGGAGTATGCCTGGAAAGTGTCGTATCCGAAAGGCAGGAAGATCTCGCCCAGGTTGTAACGGATCACATCGTCGAGCAACACCACATGGTATTGATCGCCTTCGGGAATGATAAAAAAACGGCTCAGGCGGGAAGTGGGCACCTTGACCAGGGCATAATCGACGGGCATTATCCCTTTGGAACTTGATAACCTCACTACAAGGTAGATTGAACTATCCCTGAGACCCTCGACGCTCTTGAGCCCGCTGATCATAATCGGGAAAAGGTTGGGCCGCACCACCTCGGCAAAATAATCCTTCACCTTGGCAACCAGCCGCTCATCAAGCTCACCATATTCGGTAATAAAGATGCCGTGATTTCGCAGTTGTTCCCTGATTTTCAGGTAAGTGCTCATGTAAGCACTTTCCTGCTCATCGATAATGCGGCGTATTTGTTTGAGCACCCTGCCAGGGTCGAAATCAAGGCCTTCGCCACCTTTCTTCTGAAGCTCCTTGAGACGTCGCAGGGTGGCCACCCTTACCCGGAAAAACTCATCCCGGTTGTTCGAATAAATGCCAATGAAACGCAGGCGCTCGAACAAGGGGTTGCCCTCGTCCATAGCTTCCTGAAGCACACGGGCGTTGAAATGCAGCCAGCTTACCTCGCGGTTGATTGTAGGTATGTCTTTCACAACAGGTGTTTTGAGCAATGGGTTGGTGTTGAGGCTTCCTGAAAAAAATCAGACCAGCTTGGGGAAAATCACAAAACGAACCGAGCGGGGCGCCGTGCGTATCTCATCCCAATGCTCGGTGTCGAATTGCAATGCCACTACGCCCGAAGTGGGCAGCCAGTCGATAGGAGGCACCAGGAAAAAATTGACGAAATTGGTCAGGGCTGGGTTATGACCCACAAGCATCACCGAGTTGAACGTATCCGAAAGGTCGTCGAACTGCGCCAGAAGCTGCTCTGCATCGGCATGATACAATGCCGGGTCAACCTTCATCAAACCTTTGTCCAAACCAAGTCCGATGGCGATGTAGTTGGCCGTTTCGCGCGCCCTGAGCGCCGAACTTGTCAGGATAAAATCAGGCTTTACCCCCTGCTCTTGTAAGTAGTTGATTATCTTTCGGGTACGCTTCTTACCCTTTTCGAGCAACGGGCGCTCATGGTCGGCCAGGCCGGCATGTTCCCACGACGACTTGGCATGCCTGACCACTATCAGTTCTTTCATCGTTCTGATATTCAATTTGATGTCAAAAATAGTTAAGTTTTTGCTAAGCATTGGTTGCGGCACCTTTAAAAAATGGTAAAGCCTGAAGCAAATCACATCTAAAACTATTGACAAAAAGATGATATTATTATATCTTTGTGACATCATTTTAATATCAAATCAAATGGAAAAAGAATTCAAACCTTATTCGGGTTATCTGTTTTTGCTTCTGGCCTTGGCGCTGGTCGTAGGCGCAATTGTCATGCTGGTGCGCACCTCCAATCCCTGGTGGGTAATCGGCATAGCGGCAGGCATTTTCATCAGCATCGGCCTTCAGGTGGTCAATCCCAACCAATCGTGTGTGCTTACGCTTTTCGGAAAGTATGCAGGCACCATCCGAACCAATGGTTTTTTCTGGTTCAACCCATTCTTCATGCGCAAACTTATTTCGCTCCGGGCAAGAAACTTCGACGGCGAAGCCATCAAGGTGAACGACAAAATCGGCAATCCGATCATGATCGGCTTGGTGTTGGTCTGGCGGGTGCACGACACGTTCAAGGCGGCCTTTGCGGTTGACGATTACGAACATTTTGTGGTGGTTCAGAGCGAAGCTGCACTGCGCAAGCTGGCCGGATTGTATCCCTACGATAATTTTGAGAACGAGGATGCCGAGATCACCCTGCGGGCAGGCGGGCAGGAAGTAAATCATCAGTTGGAGAACGAAATAGCCGAGCGTCTGCATCTTGCCGGGGTTGAGGTCATCGAGGCACGCATCAACTACATCGCCTACGCACAGGAAATTGCCCAGGCCATGCTTAAGCGCCAGCAGGCCACGGCTATCATTGCCGCCAGGTATAAAATTGTGGAGGGTGCGGTAAGCATGGTCGAAATGGCCCTCGAGCAGCTGTCGGACAAAAAGATCGTTGAACTTGACGAAGACAAAAAAGCCACCATGGTCAGCAACCTGATGGTGGTGCTTTGCAGCGATAAAGAAGCCACACCGGTGTTGAACACGGGTTCAATCTATCAGTAAACCATGGCCCGCAAAGCATTTGTGCTTCGTATTGACGAAAAACTGCTTGCCGCAGTGGAGAAATGGGCTGCCGACGAGTTCCGCAGCACCAACGGTCAGCTCGAGTGGATAGTTGCCCGCGCACTGCAACAGGCCGGAAGATTGAGAAACGACGCACCCGATGAACAACCGAACACCTCCAATCCAGAATCATGAAAACAATAAGATTCACCTGCCCGAAATGCGGACACAACCAGCATGAGCTGGGCGAAATTTACGCCGCTGGCAGCATGCTCACCAAGATTTTCAACATTCAGAACCGGAAGTTTACCAGCATAAGCTGCAAAAGATGCACCTACACGGAGCTTTACAAAACTGAAATGAAGAAAATCAGCAATGTCTTCGACTTTCTGGTGGGTTAACACCCTGTCTGCAATCATCAAAAGCCGCCCTCCAGCGGCTTTTGTGTTTTTGGAAAAAACTTCTGACTAATTTCATACATTTGCTGCAATAGTGTTTGTATCCGGAACGCCCGGGCTGATTGATCATTAAAAACCAAATACCAGCATGAAAGAAAAGAACAACAGTATGGCCATTGGTCTGACCGCCTTTGGGGCCATTTTTTTCATTTTTGGATTTGCAACCACATTTATCGTTACACTGAGTGCCCCTGTAAAGGAAATCTTCAAACTCAGCGAGTTTGCTGCCCAGCTCCTCACCTCTGCATTTTTTCTGGCATACCTGATTATGTCCATTCCCACAGGGAAGATCATCGACCGTATCGGATACAAAGGCACTGTGATTGCAGGCCTGGTGCTGATGTCGCTGGGAAGTTTTATTTACATTCCTGCCTCGAGCCTGCCCTCTTTTGGTTTGTTTCTGGCTGCCACCTTCATTCTGGCAGTCGGTGTCGTATTTCTTCAGGTAGCTGCCAATCCGTATGTGATTGCCCTCGGGCCTGAATCCACGGCTTCGGGAAGGCTCAACCTCACCCAGGCGCTCAACTCCATTGCCACCATGATTGCCCCCTGGCTCATTGCCGTGGCCATCTTCAAAGGTCTGCAGTTTCCTGAGGATGCAACTGTGGCTGCCCAGCGTGTACCCATGCCTTTTATCATCATGGGTGCCCTTGTGATGCTTGTGGCTGTGGTCATCTTTGCGCTGAAACTACCTGCAATCGTGGTCGAGAAAACCGAGAAAAAGAGTGTGTGGCAATATCCTCATGTTGTGCTCGGAGCCATCGCCATCTTTGTGTACGTCGGGGCTGAGGTAGGCAATGCCGGCCTTATTGTCAACTATCTTAAAAACAGCGCAGGTTTCACGGCCGAAGAAGCCTCAACCTATGCCGCCATCTATTGGGGTGGGGCCATGATTGGCAGGTTCTTTGGTTCGTTCATGTTTTCCGACATGCACATCAGCAAAAAACTGTCGTATGCAGTGCCTGTACTCATCCTGGCGCTCATCTCCGGATCGTTTGTCACCAACTGGAGCTGGAATATCGGACTCATTTTTGCCCTGATTGCCCTGGTCAACTTCGGCATCATGCAGATTGGCAAGGGTCAGGCTGCACGCACCCTGGCCATTTTCGCACTCATGGCAGCTTTGCTCGACATCTCCACCAGCCTCTCCACAGGTCATGTAGCGCTTTGGTCCGTAATTTCTATCGGACTGTTCAATTCCATCATGTTCCCCAACATCTTTTCGCTTGCAGTGAGCAACCTCAGCAAAGCTGAACTTAGCGGCGCCTCGGGACTGATCAACACCCTCATTTTCGGGGGTGCTATCATTCCGCCCATCATGGGAGCCATTGCCGACAGTGCAGGTTACACCTGGGCTTTTCTTGTGCCGGCCTTGTGCTACCTGTACATATTCTACTACGCAGTAAAAGGACACAAAGTGAGATCATAAAATATTATCAGAGCCATGAAAACGGTAGCCATTGGTATTGACATAGGCGGCACAAACACCGCTATAGGGGTGGTGGATCGCGACGGCAAAGTACTGGTCAAAGAGACCATTCCCACGCCCGGACACGGAAACGTAAATATGTTTATCGATGATATGGTGGGTTCGATCCGGCAGTTGCTCAATGCCGTGGAAGGCCTGAACCCCTCCATCGAAGTGCTGGGCATTGGCATAGGCGCCCCAAACGCCAACTATTACACGGGTAACATCGAACAGGCCCCTAACCTCTCATTCAAGGGGGTAGTGCCCATGGTAAAGCTGATTGAGGAACGTCTGCCCGAGATGAAAGCCATCGCCATCACCAACGATGCCAATGCTGCCGCGATTGGCGAGATGATCTACGGCGGAGCCAAAGGCATGAAAGATTTTGTAGTGTACACCCTGGGCACGGGCGTTGGTAGCGGCGTGGTCGTAAACGGCGACCTGGTCTATGGGCACGACGGATTTGCCGGCGAATGCGGCCACATGACCATCATTCCCGGCGGCAGGCTCTGCGGCTGTGGAGGTTATGGCCACCTCGAAGCCTATTGCTCAGCCCCCGGCATGAAACGCACTGCTCTCGAACTGCTGGCCAAATACAATGCCACCAACAGTCCGCTGGCCAATTTTTCCTTTAACGAACTCAGCTCGAAATTCATCTTCGAATCGGCCGAAAAAGGCGACAAGGTGGCACAGGAAGTTTTCGAGCTCACCGGGCAATGGCTGGGTCAGGGACTGGCCATCACCGCACATCATACCAGCCCTGAGGCCATTTTCCTTTTCGGCGGCCCAACTGCTGCAGGAGCCTACATTTTCAGGCCTGCCATCGACAGCATGGAAAAACACCTTCTGCCCACATTTAAAAACAAAATCAAGGTATTGCCTTCCCAACTCAAGCCGGGCGATGCAGCCATTGTTGGCGCAAGCGCCCTGGTGTACAAAGAACTTGAAAAACGACTTTAACAAAAAAAGCTGCCCCCTTCGGGCAGCTTTTTTTGTGCCCTCAGGATTGCCACTACTTCGCTATCCGTTTCATCCTGGCCACCACCGGAAGATGATCCGAAAGATAGCTCCCGCCATGGTTCACCGGTTGCACCTGGTAAGCCAATGCACAGTAATGTGCTGAATGAAAGATGAAATCGATGAGTGCATCATTGGCTGGGTCGTCATCAAATCCGGTGTAAGTGGCCTGCATAGCCTCCTGCTGACCGGCCACCTGCCTGGCATCTTCCAGACCGGCGCCCATAAATACCTGATATGCAGGGTTTTGTATATCTGAGTTTATGTCCCCCATTATGACAGCCGGACCTTTGCCGGCAAGTTGCTGCCAAAATGACATCAGCAACAAAGCGCTTTGCTCACGCGCTTTCTGACCGACATGGTCGAAATGGGTGTTCATCACCATCAAGGTGTCGCCCGAAAGCCTGTCAACCAGCCGGGCATATGTGACAATGCGTTCAAGGGCAGCATCCCAGCCAACCGATCCCGGCTGGTCGGGCGCAGGAGAAAGCCATTTGGTTCCGCTTTCAATACAATCAAACCTTTCCGCGCGGTAAAACAAGGGCGAATACTCCCCGGCGGTTTTGCCATCCGTGCGGCCCACACCCACAAAATTGTAACCATTCAGACAAGCTTTCAAATCAAGCAGCTGGTTGTGCAGCACTTCCTGAAAACCATATACATCTGCATCCACCGCTTTGAGGTGATTGCAAAAACCTTCCTTCCTGTACGCCCATGCATTGGCCCCATCGTAGGGAGTATCGAGCCGGATGTTCCAGCTCAAAGCAACGAATTCCTGTGGTTTCTGCGCCTGCAGTGAAATCGCAAGCACAAGAAAGACAAAGCTGATTATTAATACGTTACGCATTTGATGTTGAAAAACGCAATTTACCCAAAAAATGATTTTGCAAACCTTTGACTTGATAAGATGTTTATCTTCACTGCAGAAAGAATACTTTTGAAAAAAAGCGGATTATGAAACAGTTTATCATCTTGGCACTGATGTTCTGGCTGAGTGCCTGTGCCGAGCAAAAGGGCAGCAACCGGCCTGTTTCACCGGAGGCCACGCACAAAATAACCCCTGAAATCCTGGCCGAAGGGCTGGAGAATCCCTGGAGCATGGCCTTTCTGCCCGATGGCCGGATATTAATCGCTGAGCGACCCGGCAGGTTGCGTGTTTTTCAGGATGGCAGACTGCTGCCCGAACCCATCAGTGGATTGCCGCGCATCTGGGCACATGGTCAGGGCGGACTTTTGGACGTGGTACTGCATCCTTCGTACGGAGAAAACGGATGGATTTATCTCGCTTATTCCACCAACGAAGGCAATGTGGGAAATACGGCCATTGCCCGTGCCCGGCTCGATGGCAACAGGCTGACCGACCTGCAGGAGCTCTTCCGGGGCAGCCCGCTCACCTCGTTGCAGTTCCATTTTGGCTGCAGAATAGTTTTCGAAAACGACGACCTTTTCTATTTCCCGATAGGCGACCGGGGCGAGATGGACAATGCACAGCGGCTTGATAACCACAATGGCAAAGTGATGCGCCTGCATGCCGACGGCAGCATCCCGGCCGACAACCCTTTTGTTGGGGTAGAAAATGCCAAACCTGAGATCTGGACCTATGGCCACCGCAATATCCAGGGGATGCAATTGCACCCTGTCACCGGACAACTCTGGACACATGAACACGGCCCGCGTGGTGGTGACGAAGTTAACATTGAACAAAAGGGCGCCAACTATGGCTGGCCCAAAGCCACTTTCGGCATCAATTACAACGGCACCATAATCAGCAACGACACCAGCCTGCCCGGCATGGTTGACCCTACCCACTATTGGGTGCCATCCATCGCGCCATGTGGCATGACCTTCGTTACCAGCGATTTATATCCGAACTGGAAGCACAACCTGCTCGTGGGTGCTTTGGCAGGAATGCACATCCAAAGGCTTGTTTTTGAAAACAATAAGGCAATCCATCACGAGAAAATCCTGGAGGGATTCGCCCGTTTCCGCGACATCCGTCAGGGACCGGATGGGTATCTGTATGCCCTCACCGAAGGTCCGGGCCTGTTTTTGCGTTTGCGGCCGGAGTAAGGCGCTATTCTGCTTTTGACCTTACCAGCCCGATACCCAGGGCAATAAGTGAGGTTACGAGGACAGCCATACCCAGATAGAGGATGACCACAAAATCGTTGGGTTCGGTCCGCGCATTGCCGGCTGCAGCCGCAAAAAAACCGCCACTGACCAGGATGGCCGCCGTCGGGAAGCCAACCCTGACAATCCAGCGCCAACGATTCGACAAATCGGTCTGGTCAACAAAGTACTGAGCCATGAGCGAAAGAATGACCAGTACCCCGGCATGACCATGGCCTGCGCGGAACATAGCCTGTTGAAAATCGGTGAGTTCCAGCTCGGGATATCCGCCCGATAACAAACCCAGCAGAAAGTTGCCGCCAAAAATTATGGTCGGAACAGTGAGCAGTATGGTGCCGCTCATCAGACGCGATTCTTTTGTCATATTGTTTTTTTCAATTGGTTTTCATCATCTTAACCAGTGCCAGTTGACCTCGCCACGGCTGTTGAATTCCAGGGCCGGCGCTGGCAGCTTAAACACATTGAGCACCTGAAACAAGGTTTTCAATTCGGGCGAGTTTGTCGGAATGCGCGTGAAATCAATATCGGGCGAAAGATAAAACTGGCGGGTGCGCTGCACGTGACTGTAATCGTGTTGTTGTCCGTTTTTATCGGTCCAGATGTTGGAGTAACCGCCATACACATTATCGATAGAATAGCCAGCGGCCAGGTTGAGCCATCCCAGCTTTCCCATATTCATCCCGAAGGATGCCGGATTCACGCTGAGCCAGATGTTAATGGAATTATAATCCTTGATGGCCCGCTGTATGAAAGAAGTGCCATAAAGGTGTCGGGCACGGTCGTGAAGCGGCCCGGGCGGATAGTCAACAAACGAGAAGCTGAGCTTGAGTGCAATTCGCTGTTCCTGCCACAACAGTTCCTGGGCGGTCATCAAACCGGCGCCGGTAAAATTGGCCACAATATCCCAGGCCGAGGCGCCCCATTGGGCCGAAAATCCGTCGAAAACTTCAATCGTGTTCGAAGCCATGAACATCGAAATACCCGCATAAAGTGCGGCTTTACGCGGTTCAACGCCTGCCCAGCGCAATGCACCGGCATACAGCCGCGAGGTTTGATAAGGCGTAATGGCATGGCCGGCCTTGTCGAGCTGCAGCCATTCGCCCCCATCGTTGATCCAGCGAAACGAACTGCGCGGATACCCCTTGTACCACAATTCATTAAGCCCGTAAAAAACTCCGGTGTAGGCTACCGCCGTGGCTCCGACAATAAACCTGAGCCTGGGTTTATGAAGTGTGTCCGAAGGGGTGAGCCAGTGCCTTTTACCGGTTTCAGCCTGCTGTGCCCGGCCTGAGAGATTCAGACACAGACAAAAAACAATTACCGGTAGTAACAAGCCTCTGATCATACATTTATGGCTTTCAACTGGTTCGCCACCAAATGTATGACAAAAAGCCATCCGATGGCATAAACTTTTCGTTAAAGCCCCGCACTGTCCAAATGCTTATTTTTGCGCCAAAATTGGTGCTATGGATTTGAGTAAGATTGTTTCGATTGCCGGCAAACCCGGCCTCTATAAAGTGATTGGCAGTGGCAAGAACAGTATTCTGGTAGAGTCGCTTATCGATGGCAAAAGATTTCCAGCATTCACACACCAACGCATCAGCGCCCTGGAAGAAATAGCCGTGTTCACTACAAGCGACGACCGCCCGCTCAAGGAGGTTTTCAGGGCAATGCACGATCAGTTTGGCTTGCAACCCGATTTCGACTACAAAAAGCTCAGCCCTGACCAAATGGCCGAAAAATTTGCCCAGGCCGTGCCCGATTACGACACCGAAAGGGTTTATCCGAATGACATCAAGAAAGCTTTCAGCTGGTATGTCCTTCTGGCTGAAAAAGGATTGCTCGACTTCAAGGAAGATACTGCTCACGAAGAAAACAACAATACAGAACCGGCTGCCGAATAGCCCAAAACACAAGTACAGGTGATCTACACCAGAATCATCAGGCCGCTGCTTTTTGCCATCGAACCCGAGCGGGTGCACCATTTGGTAGTTGGACTGATGAAATTCTTCTTTGGTTTCAACCCCATCAGAAAAACCGTCCGAAACTGTTACCGGGTGGATCATCCTGTGCTTCGCCGCAGGGTTTTTGGCCTGGATTTCGACAATCCGGTGGGTATTGCTGCCGGTTTCGATAAAAATGCAGAGGTGTTTGGTGCGCTTTCGGCTTTCGGATTCAGCCATGTGGAAATCGGCACCGTGGTTCCCCTGCCACAGCCCGGCAATCCCAAACCACGCTTGTTTCGCCTGCGCAGGGACAAAGGCCTGATCAACCGCATGGGCTTCAATCACAAAGGCCTGGAGTATGTGAAAAAACAACTCGCCAACCGCCCCCCAGGCCTGATTGTGGGCGGAAACATCGGAAAAAACACCCTCACACCCAACGAGCAGGCCGCGCAGGATTACCTGACCTGCTTCGAAGGACTGTTCGACCTGGTGGATTATTTTGTGGTCAACGTAAGTTGCCCCAATATCACCAATATGAAAGCCCTGCAGGACCAGGAGGCCTTGCTGGGAATTCTGAACACCATTCAGCAGAACAACAATGCCCGGCCAAAACGCAAACCGGTTTTGCTGAAAGTTTCGCCCGACCTGAACGAACAACAGCTCGACGAAGTGATCAGCATTGTGAAACAAACCGGCATCGACGGCGTGGTGGCCACCAATACCACCATCACCAGGCACACCATTACACATGATAAAGAAACCGCCATGCGCGCCGGTAACGGCGGTCTCAGCGGACTGCCATTGCAAAAGCGTTCCACCGAAGTGATCAGGTACCTGGCCGAAAAATCAGGCAAAGCTTTTCCCATCATCGGGGTGGGCGGCATCATGAATGCCGCCGATGCCCTCGAGAAGCTGGAGGCAGGCGCCGACCTTGTGCAGGTGTACACAGGTTTTATCTATTCCGGCCCATCCATTGCCCGCAAGATAAACAAAGCGCTGCTAAAGAGACAGTCCGATTAATGCTCCGAGGCCAGCATGCTGTGCACTTCAACCGCAACCTGCCTGTTGAAGTTAAACGCAAGACTCTGATAATTAACCACATCAACTATGGTGCCCACAAGGCACAAACCGGCTGTCAGCAGATATAAAATGCCCATGCCTATCTGGTTCATCATAAAACGGTGAATTCCGGCAAACCCAAGAAAACCAATCAGACACAAGAGCAGGATCAGCATGGGGTCGCGACGACGGGCACGGTAGATGGTAGAAAACTTCCTCAATTTTTCGTCGGAATATTCCTGGGTCAGTTTTTGAAGAAACAACATTTCTTCGCCCTGAATATCGGGCATGTAGTCATAGATTTTCGACATAAGATTTTGGTTTTAAGGTTCTTATCGCTTTTATATTAAACCAGCTCAGCCGGATGATGCGCCAGACAATCACCAGCACGGCAAACATGCCAAGCGGATGACGGTTGAAGGATTCGGCAAGATGTCCTTTGAACAATTCAGCTATAGAGTGGCCCATACCGCAGCCCGGACAGGCTTCCAGCCCGGCATGATGCCATACGCAAAAGGTCTGCTGAGTTTCCGTCGGTGGCACAAATGCCAGCAACAGCAGAGCTGTCAGCCAGACGAACACCTCGGCCCAGGTCAAAAACAAACTCCGCAGTGTTTTATATACTGAACGTATCACCCGCTGGATTTTTTTATAAAGAAAGTACATTTCCTTATTCGACGGGTTGCAATAAGGCCGCTCGGAATCGAAAAATTTGAACAGGAAAGTGGTGAATCAGCGAATGATATTCACCTCGGGCTCGAGGGTGATTCCAAACATGGATTTCACCGATTGCTGAATCTCAAGCGCCAACTCCCAGATGTCGGCTCCGGTGGCATTGCCATAATTAACCAGCACCAGGGCCTGGCGTTCGTACACTCCGGCATCGCCTTTACGGTAGCCTTTCCAGCCTGCCTTTTCGATGAGCCAGCCTGCCGGAAGCTTGATGTTTCCATCCTCGGAGGCATAGGAAGGAATGCCGGGAAACTCCGCCCTGATCATTTCGAACATGGCCGGGTGCACCACCGGGTTTTTGAAAAAACTTCCGGCATTGCCAATCAGCTCCGGATCGGGCAGCTTTGCGCTGCGAATTTTTGCCACAGCTCTGCTTACATCCTGAATATCAGGACGCTGTATTCCATCCTCGCGCAATTGCTGACGGATACTTCCATATTCAAGCTGAAGTTGCGGGTGCTTTTTCAGCCGCAGATCAATGCCAAGAATAACAAAACGATTGCGGTAGAGGGTTTTGAATACACTGGTCCGGTAACCAAACTCACAATCCTCCGGCAAAAACTCCACCACTTCGCCCGTGAGCGTATCGAAGGCCTGCAAGCTGTGAAACACATCCCTGAGCTCCACCCCATAAGCACCAATATTCTGCATCGGTGCGGCTCCGGCCTTACCCGGTATGAGTGTAAGATTTTCCACCCCACCCAAACCGGCTTTCACCATCTGTTCCACGAATCCCGACCAGTCTTCACCGGCGGCCACACTCACCACCACCTCGTCGCCCAGATCGCTGCTCAAGGTAATGCCCTTGTTTTCAACGATCAACACCAGGCCATCGTAAAAGTCCTCGAGAAACAGCACATTGCTGCCCCCGCCAAGCACGAGCCAGCGCTCGTTCCTGAAATACCCCTCGCGAAACAGCTCCTCGAGCCTCGACTGATCAAGCACTTTGGTGGCAAAACTGCACATCACGTCCAGCCCGAAAGTGTTGTGCCTGCGCAGGTTGTAATTGCGAAGCATTACCGCATTTTTTCACAAAGGTAGCCACCAAAAGCTTATTCGTCAAATATCATCATATACCATTGTAAAACAGCTACTTAACAGTATTCGACCGGAATGGTTGCACCTGACCGAATTATGTTGGATCAACTTAAAACAAAGGTTTGTCCGAAAGGATGTAATAACTGATGCAACTGTGCAGTTTGTTATGACGTCAGGAAAATAATAAGCCGACGCTGCCTTGAAAAAAGCCATAGTTCTTGTAACAAACGATCTTGTTACCGACCAGCGCGTACACAAATCCTGCCTGGCTTTGATCAAAGCAGGTTTCGCTCCCTGTCTTTGGGGGCGCCGGCGGAGCGGGTCGCCCCCCATGGATCAGCGTGCCTATGAATCGAAGCGTTTCAGGCTGTGGTTCGAAAAAGGACCGCTGTTTTATGCGTCCATCAACCTGTTATTTTTCCGCAAGCTGTTGTTTGCCAAAACAAACCTGATTGTGGCCAACGACCTCGACACCCTGCTTCCTGCCTATCTGGTCAGCAGGTTGCGGGGTATTCCTCTGGTGTTCGACAGCCACGAATATTACACCGGCACCCCGGAGCTGGCCAACCGTCCGCTCATCCGGTCCATCTGGAAAAGCATCGAAAGCGCCATTGTACCCCGCCTGCCCGAGATGATCACGGTAAATGAATCCATTGCCGAACTTTTCAGGCAGGAGTACAATATTCCGGTGCGTGTGGTGCGAAACATTCCAGCCAGATACCAGCCTGATGGCGAGGTGACAAGAAAATCAATCGGCCTGCCCGAACATATTCCGATACTGATCCTGCAAGGGTCGGGCATCAACATACAACGGGGAGCCGAAGAAATGGTGCTGGCCATGAAATATCTGCCCGGCATGCATTTGCTTATTGTTGGCGGAGGCGATGTGCTGCCCGAACTCAAAACATTGGCAGATAAGAACAATCTTACCGACAGGGTGCGTTTCCTCCCCCGCATGCCATATGCACAGATGATGCAATACACCCGTTGCGCCAGCCTGGGCCTGACCCTCGACAAAGACACCAACATCAACTACCGGTTCAGCCTGCCCAACAAACTCTTCGATTACATACAAGCCGGAATTCCCGTGCTGGCCAGCAATCTGCCCGAAGTGGCTAACATCGTCGAAACATATGATGTCGGTCTGTGCATCCAAAGCCACAAGCCAGAAGAAATTGCCCTGGCAGTAAACGAAATATTTGGCGACGAACAACGTTTGGAACGTTGGAAGCTTAATGCTGCCAAAGCGGCACTGGAGCTTTGCTGGGAAAACGAAGAGCCAATTCTGATTGCCTGTTATGAGCAGTACCTCTGACAATCACCTCCATGTTGTATCGTTCGACGTACCCTGGCCAGCCAATTACGGTGGTGTCATTGATGTGTACTACAAAATCAGGTCACTGCATCACAAAGGCATCAAAGTGCATCTTCATGCTTTTGAATACGGTCGCGGACACCAGAAAGAGCTGGAAAGTGTCTGTGCTTCTGTAAGTTATTATAAACGCGACCTGGCGAAAACCAATCTTTTCCGAAACCTGCCCTATATTGTCTGCTCACGCACTTCGGAAGAGCTCAACCAAAAGTTGCTGGCTGATGAGCACCCAATCCTGCTCGAGGGGCTGCACACCACCATGCTGCTCAACGACCCGCGTTTTGCATCGCGCAAAATAGCAGTTCGCACCCACAATATCGAGCACGAATACTATCGCAACCTGGCCAGTGCCGAATCGCAGTTCCTGAAGAAGTATTATTTCGCCAATGAGGCCAGAAAGCTCGAACGCTACGAAAAAGTGCTGGAAAAAGCCTCGGGCATTGTGGCCATCTCGCGCAAAGATGCCGCCTATTTTGGAACAAAATACCCGAACGTCCATTTCATTCCGGCTTTTCACCCCCATCAACAAGTCAATATTCTTACCGGTAAGGGCGATTATGTGCTCTACCACGGCAACCTGTCGGTAAACGAAAACCACAGTGCGGTAAAGTACCTTCTCGAAAATGTGTTCAGCGACATGGACGTGCCTTTTGTCATTGCCGGGCTCAACCCTCCCAGATGGCTGGCGGATAGGGTTGCAAGCATGCCCCACGTAAAACTGATTGCCAATCCCGACGATGCGACATTGGCCGGAATTATCCGCAATGCACACATCCATCTGCTGATCACTTTTCAGGCTACCGGCCTCAAGCTCAAGTTGATAAACACGCTTTACAACGGGCGCTATTGTCTGGTAAACGACAAAATGCTTAGTGGAAGTGCCCTCGATGAGCTTTGCATCCTCTCAAACGGGGCCGAATCGATCAAACAACAGCTGAAGCGGCTGCTGCGCCGCGATTTTACGGCCAAAGAAATCGCCCGAAGGGAGAAAAAACTTGCACAGCTCTACCACAATGGGCACAATACCGACAGGCTGATCGATATTCTGTTTGGCCAGGCCTGAGCTCAGCTGTTGTCGGTCTTCTGGGCGCTGTCGGAGAGGGTGCCCTCCTCGCATTTTACCACCCGTGCCGGGAACTTGTGGATGAGGTTGTAGTTGTGTGTGGCCATCAGAACGGCATGACCCTGCTCGCTGATGCTCATCAGCAGGCGCAGGATTCCGTTGGCTGTCTCCGGATCAAGGTTGCCGGTGGGTTCGTCGGCCAGAATAATTTCAGGTTTATTAAGCAAAGCCCTGGCAATGGCCACCCGTTGCTGCTCGCCCCCCGAGAGCTGGTGAGGAAATTTGTATCCTTTGGTAACCAGACCCACCAGCATCAGCACTTCCTTAATGCGGTGCATCATCTGTTGTTTGTTTTTCCAGCCTGTGGCTTGCAGCACAAATGCCAGGTTGTCGTTCACCGTGCGATCGTTCATGAGCTGAAAGTCCTGAAAAACAATACCCAACCTGCGACGCAGGTAAGGTATGTCTTTGCGCCGGAGCACCGAAAGATCGTAACCTGCAATATAGGCCCTGCCCTCGAGCACCGGAAGCTCGGCATACAAGGTCTTAAGCAGACTCGACTTGCCGCTGCCTGTTTTGCCGATGAGATAAACAAACTCTCCTTTGCGTATGGTCAGGTTTACCTTGTTCAACACCAGGTTTTTCCGCTGAAAAACAGATAGTTCTTCGATGCGGATAACCACATCCTGAGGTGGCTGCGAGGCCTCCATCTCAGTAGATCTTATGTATGTCCGGATACCTGTCATCCTCCCGAAATCAGATGGAGCACCTCAACCTTGTCGCCCTCATTCACCATCACCTTGTCGCGTTCCTCAACCCGCACCAACTGACCATTGACCTTGGTAACCAACATCTTAAAAGTAAAGTTACGGGCTTTGATGAGCTCGTTCACCGTCATCGGACCGCCGGGTATCGATTCTTTACGGTTGTTGAGTATGATTTCCATTGGTATTCATTTTTAGCAAAAGCTCGAGCGCCAGGTTGGCCATCATATTCGATACGATGCCCACACGTGGCGCCAGGGGTGGCAAATCTTCGCCAGCCTCGCTGACGAAGTCGCCACAAACATACACATTTTCGAACCATTGCTCCTGCCTGATCTTGTCGAACATCCCAATTCCGGCCATGCCGTTGCCCATGATCAAGGGCACCCTGGGCATATGGGCCAGCATGGATTCGGCAATCATCTGCTTGGCTTCCGATCTGTCGAAAGCCTCGATCACCAGGTGGCAACCGCCAAACACCTGTGGTATGTCGGCAAACTCAAGCTTTCTGGTGTGCAATTCGAGTTTCAGGCCGCGCGCAATCATATGCAGGTTGTCGGCAAGGGCCGAAGTTTTATACTCCCCGATCTGATGCAGGAAATAATATTGCCTGTTGAGGTTCGACGGTTCAATAACATCAAAGTCGGCCAGCACCAACTGCTTTACCCCCACCCTGGCCAGCGCCACAGCGGCATTGCTGCCCAGACCACCGCAACCGGCAATACCTACCTTGTACCTGGCCAATGCTTTCTTGATCTGCTCCCAGCGCATAAAAAATGCGTTATTACCGCAAATTTAAGCACGAAACACCAAAAGCCGAATTTATAACCGTTCTAAATATCCTCCTAATCCCATAATGCACAAGCCCTTGTAAAACGCCAGGCGATATGCAAATTATTGCATATTGCTATAAATGAACACTTTACAGCAAAGAAAACGGATAAAAAACCTATATTTGTGAAAAATATAACACTAAATTTATGGAAGTTGCATCCTATCCTTTAACACACGAACCCATCAGGCAGGTGGCTTACACTTTCACGGCCCTCGACCGGGGTTATACGGACAAGATTTTGTACATCAACCTGAGCACCAACGAGATCCGCATCAAGGATGTGGACCCCTTGATGAAAGAAAAGTTTGTGGGCGGACGTGGGTATGGCCTCAGGTTGTTGTGGGACGCCACCGAACCCCGCACCGCCTGGGACGATCCGGCCAACGAAATCATCATTTCCTCGGGGCCTATCGGAGGCATCACGCAATACTCCGGTGCCGGCAAATCCATATGCGTGAGCATTTCGCCAACCACCGACCAGGCCATGGACAGCAATGTGGGTGGCTTTTTCGGGCCTTACCTCAAGTTTGCCGGCTTCGACGCTTTTGAGGTGCAGGGCAAAGCCGAAAAGGATGTGATCATCTTTATTGACGGCGTAAACCACAAGATTGAAATTCTTCCGGCTCCCGACGGCCCGCGCGACAGCCACGAACTGGCCGAAGCGCTCACCGAATATTACGCAGCCAACGAACAGGACAAGAAAAACATAGCTGTGGTTTCAGCCGGAACCGCTGCCGAGAACTCACTGATTGGCATGCTCAACTTCAGTTTCTACGACCCCAAACGCAAAAAAGTTCGTTTCAAACAGGCGGGTCGTGGCGGCATTGGCACTGTTTTTCGCAACAAAAAGATCCTCGCTTTGGTTGCAAAAATACCCGGTGTGAAGGGCAATCTCAACAATGTGGTTGATCTTGAGGCCATTATGGAACGTGGTCGTCGCTTCAACCGCGAAATGCGCGAACTCGACGACAAACAAAACGAAATGCGCAGCAAGGGTACGGCCCACCTGACCAACATCATGAACGACTACGACCTGCTGCCTGTGCACAACTTCAAATACGGCTCACATCCCGAAGCCATCAACATCCACAGCGATGTGTACAAGTCGTACTTCACACAAGGTGTGCCCGACGGCTGCTGGATTGGTTGCAACATGTCGTGCTCCAAAGGAGTGGACGAATATCAGCTTCGCACCGGCCCGTACAAAGGCCAGAAAGTGCTGGTGGACGGCCCTGAGTATGAAACCGCTGCATCGCTGGGCTCCATTGCCGGCATCTTCAATCCCGATTTCACCATCGAAGCAAACTTCTATTGCGACACTTACGGCATCTGTACCATCACCTGGGGCACCATCCTCGGGTTTGTGATGGAATGTTTCGAAAACGGCATCCTGAACGAAGAACGCACCGGTGGGCTTAAGCTCAACTTCGGAAATGCCGACGCCGCCATGGAATTGCTGCACCAGCTGGCCCGGGGCGAAGGATTTGGCAAAACTGCAGGTCTGGGCGTGCGCAAACTCAAACAGATGTTTATCGAGAACGGCTGGGGCGACCCGCAGTTTATCAACGACATCGCCATGGAAAATAAAGGACTGGAGTATTCGCAATACGTCAGCAAAGAATCGCTGGCACAGCAGGGCGGATATGCCATGACCAACAAAGGCCCGCAGCACGACGAAGCCTGGCTGATCTTCATGGACATGGTGAACAACCAGATTCCTACCTTCGAAGACAAGGCCGAAGCCCTGCATTATTTCCCCATGTTCCGCACCTGGTTTGGTCTGGTGGGTCTTTGCAAACTGCCCTGGAACGACGTGGAACCCGAAGACAACCACCTTACCGACGAACCTGCCAAAGTGCCTGCACATGTGGACAACTACGTTACCATCTACAAGGCCGTAACCGGAAAACCTTTCGACAAGCACGAGCTGATCAGGCAATCGGAGCGGGTGTACAACTTCCAGCGCATCTTCAACCTCAGGCGCGGCTATGGCATGCGTCAACACGATGCCCAACCCTACCGTGCTGCCGGCCCTGTGACCATCGAAGAATACGAATCGCGTGCTGAGCGCTACGACAATCAATTGCGCGAACTCGTCGGATTTGATCCTGAAGGAAAAAGCACGGAAGAAAAGCTCAAAGCCCTGCGTGCGTATCGCGAAAACCGCTACGAACAGCTCCTCGACGCAGTTTATCAAAGGCGTGGCTGGAACAAAAACGGCGTGCCAAAAATCTCGCACCTCCAAGCTATCGGCATGGATCTGCCCGAGTTGATCGAACTGGTTAAGCCCTATCAGGAGGACTAAGACATCTCAACATTGAAATAGAACCAAAACCGCCAAAGCCGGCCTGATGGCCGGTTTTTTTTATTTGGGAAGCCTGACGTCGAGTGCGTCGCGCAAGGCATTGCCTACCAGCATAAACGCAAGGGTAAGCAGCATGATGGCCAGGCCGGGCAAAATGGCCAGGTGGGCCGCATCGAGCAGGATAAATGCATAATTTTCGCGCAACATGCTGCCCCAGGAGGGCATGGGCGGCTGCACGCCCAAACCCAGAAAACTCAGGCCAGCCTCAATCAAGATGGCAGAAGCAAAATTGCCGGCCGAAATGACAATGAGCGGACTGACCACATTGGGCAGCAAATGCCTGAAAACTATTCGGAAATGGTTGTATCCCAATGCCCTTGCAGCTTCGGCAAACTCTTTCTCGCGCAGACTGATCAGCTGACCACGAACCACGCGGGCAACCTCGACCCACATGGTAAGCCCCACCGCCACAAACACCTGCCAGAACCCTTTTCCCAATGCAAAGGTGATGGCAATAACCAGCAACAAGGTGGGCAGCGACCATATGACATTAATCAACCACATAACTACATCGTCGGTCCTGCCCCCGAAATATCCCCCTAGGCTGCCAATGAAAAGCCCAATCAACAACGAAATGAAAACTGCAATAAAACCTACCGAAAGGCTGATGCGCGATCCTAGCAACATGCGGCTGAGCATATCGCGCCCAAACTGATCCGTGCCCAGCCAGAAGGTCGCATCAACAATATGCTGATTCTCCACCTTTTCGCGGAGCTCTGCCACCGATTGAACAGCCATCAACTTATCGGCACCTTCGCCAAATACTATCTGCTGCAGAGCCAAACATACCTCCTCCGATTGCTGTGCAGCATCCGCATCAAAAACCTCGTAGCATAACTTATCCTGATCAAAACGCCAGCTGCGCAGAGGAACGCTTTCGAAATGATCGCGCCTGCCATGAATAAAACGCCCGAAAAATCCCGTGCTATCGGGCTGCCCACGTTGAATGCGTAACACCTGGATGCCTGTGCCGGGCGACAAGGATGCAATTTCAAGCATCTGACGATTGGCTCCAGGCGTCGGGTCGGGGGAAATGTGGTATGAAAATAATGCAGCCAAAGCCACCAACAGAATGAATATTAACGCCACTACCCCCACAGTGTTTTGCAAAAACCTGCGCATTCCCCGGCTGTGAGAATCACCATTCTTTAATTCTTCAACCACCTGTGCGTGTCATTTCGATGTAAAATTAGAACATTCGGTTTAGTCGGCCCCGGCATGCCGACATCGAACTTAGATATACAATTACCAAACTTAGCCAGAATTGTTAATTTTGCTTCAAATCATTGAGATATGGCACGCAATTTACTCCTCACCATTTTTTTGGCAATATCAGTTACTTCATTTGCACAGGAAAAGGCATTTCAGTTTGGCTTTGAGCTGGCGCCCAACATCGGTTGGGTCAGCCCGAATACCAACAACTATGAAACCGATGGCGTAAGAATGGGTTTCAGCTGGGGTTTTGTCGGAGACATCTACCTCGTTGAAAACTATGCCATTAACACTGGCCTTAGATTCCTTTACCTGAACGGGAAATATACATTCCCCGAAAAAAAAGATGACTCCAATGGTTTAACCCGCCGCAAGCTAAACACCAGTTACGTTCAGATTCCGGCAGTTTTGCGCATGCGCACACAGGAAATCAGCAACGGCTATTCCATTTACGGTGATTTTGGGTTGGCCCTGGCCCTCAGGCTCAATGCCTCGGCAGATGAAAAATTTTATGTCAACGATCGTTTGTTCGGCACGGAAAACAAAAAAGACGTGGACAATGAGATGCGCTACAGCCGCACTTCGATGATCATCGGCGCCGGGGTGTACAAAGAACTTGCAGAAACGACAAAGCTCAATATCGGCTTGCGCTGGGACAACGGCCTGCTCAATGTGCTCAAAGGCACCAACAACATTTCGGGCGACAAGGTGAAAGGCACTTTTAGCTTCCTTGAGCTTAAGGTCGGAGTGTTGTTTTAATTTCAATCCACTGGTTTTGTGAAAATCGCTTTAGCGCAGATCAATTTCCGGATAGGCGATTTTGAGGCCAACACAAAAAAAATCCTCGAAGCGCTTGCCTTAGCCCGGACAAAGGGAGCCGACCTGGCAGTATTTGCCGAATTGTCCGTTTGTGGTTATCCCCCACTCGATTTTCTGGAGTTCGACGATTTCATCCGCCAGACAGAGGCAGCCCTTCAAGACATAGCCGACCATTGTCAGGATATTGCGGCCATTGTGGGTGCGCCAAGCCGAAACAGGGGCGACAAAGGCAAACCTCTGTTCAATTCCGCTGCATTTTGCTACAAAGGGCAGATCGATTTTTTTCACAAAGGCCTGTTGCCAAACTACGACGTATTTGACGAATACCGCTATTTTGAACCTGCAAAGTCATTCCGGACACTTCATTTTAAAGGGCTTACAATAGCTCTTACCATTTGCGAAGACATCTGGGATCTGGGGCAAAGCCGGCTCTATACCATCGACCCAATGGCTGAGCTGCAGAAAGACAAACCCGACCTGATGATCAACATAGCGGCTTCGCCCTTTCATTACAACCAGGCAAAACGCCGGCATGAGGTACTCAAAGCAAACGTCGAAAAATATGGTATCCCGCTCGTCTACGTCAACCACGTGGGCGCACAAACTGAGTTGATCTTCGACGGTGGGTCGGCCGCCATGATGGCCAATGGCAAGGTGGGCTGCCTGCTGCCTTATTTTGCCGAAGCCATAGAGATTGTTGATACTGCCCATCTTGAAAAATCTGAGGAAGGTTTTGAGCCCGATTTCAGCCAAAAAACCGCATTGATTCACGATGCCCTCATCACCGGCATCCGCGACTATTTCGGGAAGATGGGATTCAAAAAAGCAGTGCTCGGTCTGTCGGGTGGCATCGATTCGGCTGTGACCATGGCACTTGCCGCGCGCGCACTCGGACCTGAAAACGTAACAGGCATCCTCATGCCTTCGCAGTTTTCTAGCACGCACTCGGTGACCGACGCAATTGCGCTGGCTGAAAATCTGGGATGCCCTCACTATACCGTTCCCATTGCACCACCTTACGAAACTGTCGAAAAAGTGCTCCAGCCCATTTTTGAAGGCACACCTTTCGGGCTGACAGAAGAAAACATGCAAGCGAGGCTGCGGGGGTTGATTTTGATGGCATACGCCAACAAATTCAACCATATCCTGCTCAATACCAGCAACAAAAGTGAGGCAGCAGTGGGTTACGGCACGCTGTACGGCGACATGAACGGCGGACTGTCGGTGCTTGGTGATGTGTACAAAACTGAGGTATATGAGCTAGCCCGGTACATCAACAAAGATGGTGAATTTATCCCCGATAACAGCATCACCAAACCGCCTTCGGCCGAGTTGCGCCCCGGCCAGCTCGACTCGGACAGCCTGCCGGATTATGCCATACTCGACCAGATATTGTATCAGTACATTGAACAGCGTCAAGGCCCCCAGGAACTCGTTCAGATGGGCTTCGACGCCGGTTTGGTAAAGCGGGTGCTGAGGCTGGTGAACATGAACGAGTACAAGCGAAAACAAACCCCGCCCATCCTCAGGGTATCGCCCAAGGCATTCGGCATGGGCCGGAGAATGCCCATCGTGGCAAAATATCTGAGCTGATTTAGAACGGATTAGCCCAGATTGACAGCTTCCACCGATTTAATCTCGGGTATCGCCTTGCGGATGGTGTTTTCCACCCCATTCTTTAGGGTCATGGTGCTGTATGGGCAGGATCCGCATGCCCCTGTGAGTTCCACGTTCACCACAAGGTCGTCGGTAAGCTCCACAAAGCTGATGTCGCCTCCATCCTGCTGCAGGTAAGGACGCACCTGCTCGATAATGTTCTTCACTTTACGAACCAATACTTCTTTGTCTTCGGCCATGGCTATGCGATTTAATTTTTGTTTACGCTTTCAATAACTTTTTCCGCAACTTCGGCAAAAGCTTTGGAGATGGGGTGATTATCGTCGAGGGCAATGGGTGAGCCGGAATCACCCGATGAGGCAATCTGATCCACAATGGGGATTTGCCCAAGGAATTGTACCCCCAGAACTTCAGCAAAGCGTTCACCATTCGTCCGACCAAAGATATAATACTTTCTGTCGGGCAGGTCGGAAGGCACAAAATAGGCCATATTTTCAATGAGTCCAAGCAAAGGAATGGTTAATTTTTCCTGCTTGAACATATTTGCAGCCCGGTGCACATCAGCAAATGCCACTTTTTGCGGGGTAGTGACCACAACGGCGCCTGTCACGGAATAGGACTGTGCCAATGTCAGCTGAATGTCGCCTGTGCCCGGAGGCATGTCGATGACCAGGTAATCGAGTATTCCCCAGTCGGCATCGCCCAGCAGTTGGTTCAGGGCGCTGGTAGCCATCGGCCCACGCCAGACCAGGGGTTTGGTCACATCCACAAAAAAACCGATCGAAAGCAGCTTGATGCCATGTTTCTCAATCGGAACGATGGCGGGCTTGCCATTTCTTTCTCTGGCTTCGGGCATCTCGTCCACCACGCCAAACATCACAGGCACCGAAGGCCCGTAAATATCGGCATCGATGAGCCCGACACGAAAACCCTTTTTCGACAATGCGATAGCAAGGTTAGCTGCCACAGTGGATTTGCCCACCCCACCTTTGCCCGAAACTACGGCGATGATATTGCGTACCCCGGCCAACGGACCGAGGCCTTTTTCCTTTTCAGTTATCGGGATGATTTCGAGGGCAAAGTCCTGACCAAAACGTTCGCGGAGCATTTTCTCGGCGGTGGCACTCACGATACGCACAGGGGGCTCGTTGAGCTTTGGAAAAACCAGCCTGAAACTCACCTTACCTTCTGAAACTTCCAGCCCGTCGAGCATCCCAAGATTGACAATATTGTCGCCCTTCGGAAAATAAATAACCTCTTTAAGTGTGTCAATTACAGACTGTTTGGTAATTTGATTCATAGAGCTTGTTGCAGTTAGCGTGCAACAAAAGTAATCAATGTTCGCCAGCGCACTGGTAGAGGCAGCACACCAAAGGCTGTTAATTATGTTTAACAGGGATGTGGAAGGTGATAAAACAAAAAAGCCGGGGGAAAACCCCCGGCCGCAGAAATAAAACCCGTATTAATGAACTATGATTTTCTGCGTAACTACTTGGTTACCATTGGATACACGCACAAAATATACTCCCCTGTCGAGTTTGCTCAGGTCGAGGGCAGCTTTGTGGATGCCAATGTAGTTGAATTGCTGGGTGGTAGACTGCACCTCCTGACCGATAAGGTTGACCAGGCTGATGCGGGCAGTAAGCGGTTTGTCAACCCGAATGGTTACGAAAGCCTCGTTGCGGGCAGGGTTGGGGTAAACCTTATCAATGGAAAGCACAGTGGCCGGCTTTTCGTTGATTCCTGTTACCGTATTCACAGTAAGGTGAACGATGTCGTTGTCCACATGGCCATGGTTTGGAGGTGTTGGCCTGTTGCTGCCGCCAATAAAGTTGTCGCTCTGATAAATCAGATGCACTTTATCGTTCACAGCGGAAGCAGCCGAGGGATAGACACACTCGGTGAACAGGTGGAAGATATCATCGTGCAGATCGGTATAGGGGCTCCAGGTCTGGCCATAATCATCCGAAAACCTCATCCAGATGTGGCGGTAGTTGTTGCCATCGCTGTCCACATAGCCCGGACTGATTGCCGAGTAGAAGGCATACAGAATTTTGTTCTGGTGGTCGAACACCAGCTGGGGCATGCTAGTCAAGGCAGCATAATAGTTAGGGCTGGTGATGGCTGAGATTGTATCGGTTGCTGTTTCGACAACTTCTGCAAGCAAATAACCCGGAGCAACCACAGAAGCATCCAGGATAGAGCTGCCAATTTTGGTAGTATCGAGCGGAGGCATGGTTTCATTCCAGTAAAGCAGGCCGTTGCTGTAAGGATAGTAGAACAATCCAGCCTCGGCGCGGTGAATCTGACGACCCACGGCTACGTGCACCCTCCCCAGGTCATCAATCACGGCATGCTGATACGAATCCGTTCCTCCGTGTATGGGATAAGTGGTATTGCCATCCATGAATTTGTCGATGCTTTCGTAATACAGCATCTTTTCCCATGTATCGCCTCCATCTTCCGATTTCATTACGATGCCGTCGCCATATCCATCGCCCACTACAAATGCGATTGTGTTGCCGAATGGAGCAGCCCAGGCATAGGTGTCGGCACGTACGCGCAACAGGTCGTTGGCGGTGATGCCTTCAAGCAGCACGTTCTGCGGGTCCCAGGTTTCTCCGCCGTCAGTGGAACGGCTGTAGAGCAAGGCACCGTCAAGCCCCTGATAAACGACTCCGCCATTGGCTGTTGGGGCCGTGAGGGCAATCACATGAATGACTTCGTTGTTTTCGCCGCTGGTAATCATGCGTGGCCAGAGCAGGTTGGGCACTTCGGCAGGTCCAGCCAGGTAGGAGTGCGTCCAGGCCCCGCTGCCCTTGGTTTCCCTTCTGCTGAAGATCAGTCCATTAGCAGCACCTGTGTGCGAAACAATAATTTCGCCATTGGGCCCCCAGGGGGCATACGACGGCCAACCCGTGCGCACTGGTTCAACCCTTGCGGTCGGAAGCGCTCCCCAGGCCGTTCCATTGAAATAGTTGTAGGCCGTTCCGCGATCCGAGAAGTTGGGGTCGAGCATACCGTAAGTCCAGGTTGCTCCAATGGTACCATCGGGGAAAAGGTGCACCCGACGTCCCATGGCATAGTTCGATTGCAGGTCGTAGCGCGTCTTGCCGATGACCACGTCAGGTCCGAACTTCAGATTGGCTACAAAAGGATTGGGCAGGTTGTTAATGACTACCACATCTTCGATGGCATGAGGTGCGGGCAAATAAATATTGCGCACGCGCTCTTCACGTTTCTGGCGCCAGTCGGAGGCATGCAACATAACCGCCGGCAAAAGAAACACCAAAAAGAGTAAAGATTTTTTCATAGAATTGGGTTTTAGGTTAAACTTTAATATTTGTCAGCCTTATTGGCAAAGATATATTTTTTGTTGAAAGAACAATTTTCATAACGTTTTTTTGCAAATTTTGGTCGAAAATCGACATTTGTTACCCGAAACAACCATTTTGACTGTATTATTTGCATTAACTACCAAAAACAACAAATGCGCACATAATGAATGCACATTCAAGCGGGCCATGCAATTTTTTCCTTTAGTACCTTTGCCAAAAACAGCACAGGATGAATCAGGAAGTTGACGAGGAGCGTGAGATGTCGTTCTGGGACCACCTCGACGAGTTGAGGGCGAGGCTGGTAAGAAGCATTCTGGCAATACTGGCAATGGCTGTTGTGGCCTTTGTCAATCGGGTTATCGTTTTTGATCAGATTATTCTCGGTCCATCCAGGGCCGACTTTGTAACCAACCGCTGGCTTTGTAAGTTGGGAACGCAACTGCAAATTGACGGACTATGTTTTGACAAGCTGAACATTCAGATCATCAACATCAACATGTCGGGGCAGTTTCTGGTGCATCTTTATACCTCGGCCATGGCAGGAGTGGTTTTAGCCTTCCCTTTTATCATCTACCAATTGTGGAATTTTGTGCGCCCGGCCCTGTATCCCGGCGAAAAAAAGAAATCGCAGCTTGCCATTGCCAATAGTTCGCTTCTTTTTGTTGCAGGCCTGCTTTTTGGTTATTTCCTCATCGTACCGCTCACCATCAATTTTTTGGGAAGCTATCAGGTAAGCAGCAGTGTAAGCAACCAAATCTCGCTCAACTCCTATATCAATACCGTGGTTTCCGTATCTTTTGCGGTGGGCCTGGTTTTTCAGCTTCCTCTGCTGATCTACTTTCTTGCCAGAGCCGGATTGGTTACTCCCGACTATCTGCGTCGCAACCGGAAATACATGCTTGTCGTGCTGCTCATTGTATCGGCCATCATCACTCCTCCGGATGTTTTCAGTCAGGTGATGGTTTGTATTCCCCTGATAGGCCTGTATGAACTGAGTATTCTACTGGCAGCTAAGGTTTACAAGGAGGATTAATCCTGTTTGTATTGTGTGTCATCCACTTTAAGGATAAAACCCATGCCATAAACGTTGGCAATGGTAACTGTGGGATCTTCTTTGAGGTATTTGCGCAAACGGGCGATAAACACATCCATGCTGCGGCTGACAAAATAATCGCTCTCGCCCCAGACTACCTTCTGGGCTGTTTCGCGCAAAACCAACTGATTGCGGTTGTTGCACAAAAGCCTTAGCAATGCAGCTTCTTTTCGCGTGAGGGTGCGCTTGGCACCTGGTGAGGAGAGCAAAAGGTTGTCGAAATCGAAAGTGAATACGCCAAATGTTATTTGAGACTCCTCTGCCTGACTTTTGAATTTTTTACGGTTGCAACGCCTCAGAATGGCACGTATGCGCGCATAGAGCTCATCGGTATTGAAAGGCTTGGTGATGTAATCGTCGCAACCTTGCATAAAACCGGTAATGCGGTCTTCCTGCATGGTTTTGGCAGTGAGAAAGATAATAGGTGTTCCGGGGTCATTTTCCCTGATCTTTCCAGCCAGGCTGAACCCATCCATTTTTGGAAGCATCACATCCAATACATAAAGGTCGTATTGGCCATTGAGCGCCAATTGAAGCCCCTGCGCTCCATCGGCCGCGGTCTCCACACTAAACTTCATCAGCTCAAGGTAGTCGTGCAGAAGCATCCTCAGGTTCGGATCGTCCTCCACTACCAGAAGCCTGATTGCGTCATTAACCGGTTCCATGCTCATGACGTTATTTGCATTGTTTTGGCCGGCATAAAAACCCTGAAAACCGAACCCTGACCAGGGTGGCTCTCAACGGTAATTTTTCCGCCGTGAAGTTCTACAATCTTTTTGACATAGAAAAGTCCTATTCCGAAACCTTTTACATCATGCAGGTTGCCTGTGTGCGACCTGTAAAGGTTTTTGAAAATCAGGTCTATTTCCTCGGGTGGGATGCCCATGCCTTTATCTGCCACAGATATCACCTGATGCTGACCTGATTGCCCCAGGCTCAGTTTTATTGTCGGGGCACCCCTGCTGTATTTTATGGCATTGTCGAGCAGATTGCTCAACACATTGGCCATGTGCAATTTGTCGAAATTCAACATGGGCAACTCTGGTGCCAATTCCAATTCAATCGTTCCGTTGAGTTCGGTTATACGTTGGCTGAATGCCGGCAACACTTGTTCCACAAGTTGCTGCAGGCTGCCTTGCTGCAGATTGAGCCTCACTTTGCTCTCCTCGAGCATGGCACTCATCAACACGTGATCCACCAATGTCTGCAACCGAACACTTTCGCTTTTCAAAACAGAGGCATAACGAAGGATTTTTTCGCTGTCCTGCACAACCACCGGCTTCGAAAGCATTTCGGCTGCAAGGCTGATGGAGGCAATAGGCGTTTTGAGCTCGTGCGTCATGTTGTTGATAAAGTCGGCTTTAACGCGGGAAAGGCGTTTCTGCCTGCGGGCAATACGCACAGTGGACCAAAAAGAAAACAACAATAAAAACAGAAATACAACCGACAGCCCTACCCAAAAAACCAACCTCCTCATCCGCCACAGCTCCGGTTCGGCAACATATACCGACAGCACATAATCGCCCCTGCCATAAACAGGCCTCAGGCTTACCTGATAGCTGCTATTGACGATCCTTTCCTCAAAGCCCATATAATTTCCCATGGCAAACTGCCGGTTCGCTCGGTTGAATACAGCATAATAGTAGGCACCTACGAATTCAAACTGTTGCATTTCCCGGGCAAGGAGCGAATCAATCATGCCGGGAGGAATGGCAGCCTCAATGGTGTTGAACATATCACTGCAGCTCCCGCCCGACTCAATACACCTGATTTTTTTCTCCACCTGCATTTCAGCCACCTTGTTCAGTGCCGATTGAAGGGCAAGCTCCATACCGCGGTTGAAGAGCTCTTTCCGCAAAGCCAACCCGTTGTAAACCAGGTATGCCTGAGTGAGCAAAATACCCAGAAAACCCACGGCAGCCAGGTAAGTCAGCAGATTAAACCTATGATTATTCATGCCCCAAATAAAGCACTAAATTAGCAATCAACCCATTGCGTCACAAGCACATTTCTTTCAGGAAAGAAAAACATCTTTTAAAACCATGAAAAAGCTTACCAGCACAGCATTAGAGGCTTACAAAATTTAAACTCAGGCTAGGGACATATCTGAATCCAATAGCTATTTAACATCTTGTTAAGAGACATTAACAGCGCCTTAACGGTTCACGAAACTTTTTTGCTTCTATCTTTGGCCAGCAATAATACAAAACCTTAAGACCCATGAAAAAATTAGCTATTGTACTTTCGTTTGCAGCCTTTGTTGCTTTTGCCCTTCCTGTTAACCAGGTGATCGCCTCCGGCAGTGTTGTTGAAATGGTACGTCAGGACAACGAGCCCAAGAAAGAAGAACCAAAGAAGAGCGAGCGCACTGCAAAGAAAGAGTGCTGCAGCAAGAAAACCGAGTGCAAAGAGGAGAAGAAATAATCCTCCTGAAGATACTCTCCACCTAACGTTTTGTTTTAATTTGGTTTGGGCCTTCCGATGCGAGTCGGAGGGCTTTTTTATTTTTAAGCAGAAATGAAAGTTCGGCTTTGATGCAGCTAAACCACAACCCAAAAATTATAAATTTGGTGCAAAAAATGGCAGATTTTACTGTTGAATATCTGGGCGACCTGCGCACGGTAATGACGCACCTGCGCTCAGGCAGCGAGGTGGTTACGGATGCCCCTGTGGACAATCAGGGACGAGGGGCATATTTCTCTCCTACCGATCTGGTGTCGTCGGCGCTGGCGTCGTGCATGCTGACCATCATGGGTATTTCGGCCCGCGAACATGGTTTCAGGATTGAAGGTGCCCGCGCGGAAGTACAAAAAATTATGGGATCGGGTCCTCGCCGGATTGCAGAGATCCATATCCAAATTTACTTTCCGCCAGAGGAATATACCGAAAAACAGAAAAAACTGCTGGAGCTGGCTTCGCGCACCTGCCCGGTGGCCCTAAGCCTGCATCCTGATACAAAACAAATAGTTCACCTCCATTTCACAAATACCGGTCATGAGCAATGAAATTGCCATCCCGCTGGGCCTTCGGGGCAAAACTGAGCTGATTGTAACTCCCGACAAAACTGCGGCAACCTACGGCTCAGGGCTTGTTGAGGTTTTTGCCACTCCGGCCATGGTGGCCATGATGGAGAATACCGCCTTGCAAAGCATCAACGATTATTTGCCACCACACCTGACCAGCGTGGGCGCTTCCATCAATATCCGCCACCTGAAAGCCAGCCCGGTTGGCAAAAAATTGTTTTGCGAGAGCCGTGTCATTGAAGTCCTTGGCCGAAAGATCGTTTTCGATGTTTCGGTATGGGAAGGCGAATCCATAGCCGGGCATGGCACGCATGTCAGGTATATCGTTGATAAACAGCAGTTCATGAGCCAGTTCGAAAGCCAATGAATGCAGGACGCTTCCTTGTGCTATGCTGTCTTGCATTGGGCATCCTATCCTGTGCCGATGAGCCGGTGATCGCTCCTATGGATTGTCGGGTTAAAACCGCTTTGCACATCAACACCCTTGATCAGCTGGTTGTAACCTATGAGCTCAGCAGCACGGGCGAACATGCTGTAAGTCAGTGGTTTTACTACGGACCCGACGGCAAGGTGATTGTTCTGTCACCTGAGTTGCCTGCCACAATTACTGTCGCTCTCGGCCCTGAAGACAGTGTTTTGGCAGGCGCCACGGGCACGGTAAAAGCCGGAAGCATTCGCGTCAGCTACCGGGCCGTAGCTCCCGACACAGTGATTACAGCTTCTGATATCTGCATTCAGAACCTTAACGCCACCCCGGTGTTGCCATAAAAAAACCGGCCCGAAGGCCGGCTTAGGCAGTTTATTGCTTTACAATCTTTCGCGTCACGTAGGAATTTCCAGTATCGATTCTCAAAAAATACTTCCCTGAACTGATACGTGCTGTGGAAGTAAGCCTGAGGGGATGACTTCCAGCCTGCAGCTGCCCTTCGTAAAGTTGCTCGACAACCTGGCCGAAAAGGTTGACCAGTTCGATGCGCACCCTTGAACCCGTGGCCAGATTGAGCAACAAATTAATCTGATTGTCAAATGGGTTGGGCGAAATGCGCAGATCAATCACCGGACTGTAAGTGGTTTCGTCGAGTCCGACAAATGCGGGCCGGGCCAATCTTTTGCTGGTAAAGACCTTGAATTCGCCGGGACCTAGTTGAATTGGGTCACCGGTATTGACTACCTGAATGGAATCGCCTGTGAAGTAATCATACCATTTACCGGCAAAATAGAACTGAGGATTCACCGCACGCGGCTGCACATCAAAATTGGCCACAACCGAAACCGACATATCCGGATGGAACAGGGTCAGATTTTTTTGCAGGGTACTGGCGGTGATGGTAAAGTCGGTTGTGCTGAAAACGGGGTGCGATTTGCGAAGCTCGATCAGACTTTTATAGTAATTGAATAATAACCTGCGGTCCCAGTTCTGCTGATATTCCCAGCGTATAGGCTTGGGACATACCCGGCATGGCACATCAATGGACACATCATAGCCCAGCTCACCAAATTGCCAGATCATTTTCGGGCCGGGAACAAGCAGAAACATAGAAGCTGCTGCTGCAGAACGCTTGACGGCAACAGGCAGTGATTTCACATTGTGACCTGCATTGGAAGTATTGCCATAGGTGAGGTTCTTGAACATTTGCCTTTCTTCGTCGTGGCTTTCCATGTAACCTACCAGGTGTGGATGATTCCAACCTCTTGATTTCCAGCTCACACCCGAGAAGTTAGAACCATCCACATAGCCCATGGTCGATTGTGCATAAGCATGGTTCATATTGCCCCAGATGAGCATTCCGTAAGCAGCCAGCTCGCGTTCCTCGTTGTTGGGGGCAAAATGCTCGAGAATCACATAAGTATTTGGCCGCACAGCCCAGATCTGGTCGGCCATACGCTTAAGATTGGCAATCCGGGTATTGTCGTAGCTGTCGTTCATCCCGGGACGATTGGTGAAGCCTTTGGTAAAGTCGAAGCGGAAGCCGTCCACCTTGTATTCGTTGATCCAGTAGCTATTGACGCGGTCGATAAATGCCCGGGTATGCGGACTTTCGTGGTTGAAATCGAAACCCCAGCAATATGGAGGATGCGGACAACTTACGTTGTACCAGGGATTTTCGGGCGTAACCTGACCTGTGGCACTGTTGTAATAAAGCTGCACAAGCGGCGATTGGCTGAAAGAGTGATTGAATACCATATCGATTAAAACAGCAATACCCCTTTTGTGGCATTCGTCAATAAAACGTTTGTAATCGTTTTTTGTGCCATAGGCTTTGTCGGCAGCAAAATAGAAAGAGGGATTATAGCCCCACGAGTCGTTGCCTTCAAACTCATTGATAGGCATGAGCTCAATGGCATTCACGCCCAGCCTTACCAGGTAATCCAATGTGTCGATCACCGTCTTGATATCGCGGGTAGCCACAAAATCGCGGATGTGCAGCTCGTAAATCACCAGATCCTCGGGTGCCGGAGGCACAAAGTTTACAACTTCCCATTGGTATTGTGGCGCACCGGGGTGCAAAACCGATACAATACCTGTGGTTTTGCCTGCAGGATAGGGCTTTAGGTTGGGATAAGTGCTGGCCGGGATGTATTGATCGTTCCAGGGGTCGAGCACTTTTTCGGTATAAGGATCAGCAATCCTAAGGTTGCCATCCACAAGATACTGGTATGCATATTCTGTGTTGGGCTGAAGATTGGTGATTGTTGTCCAGTAGCGCGAGCCATCGGGAGTGCGTTTCATATAGCCGGCCTCGTTGAACTCCCAGTTGTTAAAATCGCCGATGACAAAAACGTGGTTCTTGAATGGCGCGTGAAGCACGAGGGTAACGGCATTGTCGCTCAGATAGTTGATACCATCCACCACACCTTCGGGCAAGGCCTGTGTCATCAGGGGCGGACGCACGAAAACCAAAAGCGAGTCGGTCAGTGTCTGTCCGTTGCCATAAGCAAAGGCCTTGACGCGCTGGGCGCCCGACTGATTGGCTACCAGGGTGTAATTAAGCGTAGCTGAAGTGGTGCCCGCTACCCTTATCTGATTCACATACAATGCAGTTGAATCGGCACCAGAACTTGCAACCTGAATTGGCACCTGCTGTCCGGGTTCCACAAGGAGTTGCTTTTGATCAGGTTGAATGATGGACACATTGAGTCCGCCCTGCGACACATCGTAAAAGATGTCACCTCCGGTAGCAGTTTTGCCTTCGAGCCAGGTACCATTCACCTGTGTGGCGCTGCGAAACACAAATGCCATTTTGAGGATGGTTTCGGAAGCTGGCACCCCGTAATACGCACGGATGCTCGGGCCGATGGTCAGGTGATAGAGGTTGGGATTGTTTGCGTCGCGTGTCATTTTGGCCTTTGGGATATTAACTCCCCAGTTGGCCACCACATATTTCCAGTCGGAGCCACTGGTGCTTAGGTTCGTAATTACACCCGTATGGGCATACACATCGCCTGTGTAGTTGAGTAAACCCCGGTTGCCTTCGGCAGCATTAAAGGTAATGACCACCTGTTGCTGGTCGGTAGGGAAAGGAGGTACGGCGGTGATGAGCTGTGCGTGCAGTGGCAGACAAAACGAAGCCGTCAGAAAAAGCAGGAAGGTGAAGATGCGGTTCATACCAATAAAAATGTTTGTTTTCCAAAGATAAATAAACCGGAAAACCTTTGGCGTTTTTACGGCAAAATGCGAAACCATTCTTTTGCAAAGCATTGCAAAAAAAACGGGCCTCACAGCCCGCATCAACCTAAGGAGTATCACCTCAGAAACTGGTTAGGGTGAGACCTACGGCAAATGGATACAGCTCCGGCCCGCGATCTTTGATAAACATGGGTGTCAGTGAATAATTTGCAAACAGGTTGACAAATCCCCACCCGGCACGAATGCTGGCATCAAGCTTAAAAGGATTTTGCTGGAAACTGTTGTAGTCTTTCACAATGTTGCGGCGCGTGGCTCCCGGACTTACCCATGTACCCTGAACAGGTTGTCCGTTTTCATCAATCAGGTTGTAGGGCTTGTTGGCTTCAAGAAAAAACAGCTTGGTGTGTGAGCTGAACCTCCAGCCCCCAACCACACCCAGGGCAAGGTGGGCTTTCTCTTTGCGCCTGGAGGTGTTGGTCTGCAATTCGAAATAGACCGGAACGGTGAGATAGGTGTTCACCAGTTTGCTTTTGTTCATGCCTACCCCTTCAATGAAGTAGCCCTTCACCTCCCGGTTTTCGTTGCGCAGCATCACATTGTTGTCAAACCGGTAATTGTTCCAGGTCAGGCCTAATCCGCTGACAATACCAAAGGTGCGGCTTTTATTGAGGGGAATGTTCTGCTCGTAAAAATTCAGGTTCACCGCTATGCTTTTCTCCATCTGCAGGTCGAGGTAGCTCGAAGGCATGTTGAGGCTGAAGTCGGGAATAAGGTAGCCGTTGAGACCAAGCTCCAGGCCGCTCCAGTGGCCGTTGAACTTGTTGCGCTTTGTCCGCTTGAGCGAAACATTACCCTTTTCGTTCACAACCAGTTTGCGGTCGCCCAACTCCACCACAGTCGAGTCGCCATCAATTACTCTGACTTTGACATTACCCACTGTAACGCTCACTGTATCTGTTGAAGGCCTGGACGGAGCTGTCGGCGGCACCGGCACAGCAACGGATTGCGCTTTTTGTTCGATGCGCGCAGGCTCTTTGTCATAACGCACTTTGGCAACTCCGGATGTATTGATTTTCAAAAAGTCCCTGGCATCTATTAATGCGTCCGAGGCCCCGGAGGCATTCACTGTGGTCGAGCTTGTCCGAAGCCCACCTGCAATGAGTCGCGAAGCGCCGCTCATCTCGATGTTATGCTCATCAGCGCTCCCAAGCAAGGTAATTTTTGATGCACCCGACAGACTGGAAACCAGCTTAACAACAGAAACCGACAACTCTGCCGAGGTGGCCCCGCTGCACTTGATGGTCAGATGCTCGGATGTGAGATCGCCCTCTGTCTTTGCTTTCACCGCACCGCTCAGCTCAATCAGCTTCATCTCATTGAAAAACACCGTCATGTCGAGCCGGGTGGCTTTTCGTATGCCGCTGGTCGTGAGCCTCAGGGTGCCATTGCTTACCTTGAAATTGACCAATGGCATCAGGTTTTCGTCGGTTTCGATGATGATCTTATTCTTATCAGCCTGAACCAGAATCAGATTGATGGCACCACCGGCATCCACCGCGTTAAAGTAGGGCAAATCATGGGTTTCGGCAATCACCTTGCCATTGCCTGTGGTTTGTGCGAATAGACCCGATGCAAGAAGGGTAAGTAATCCCGCAAGAAAAAAAGTAGCTGTAATCTTTTTCATTGTTTGAAATTTATTGTTTCCATTCCTGTGACGATTGACCATGCGTATTGTTACAGCCGCCGATCAAATTTTCCTCACTTGCGTGTGGTGTTCCTTTTTAACTTTGCCGCAATCATGTTCGATGCGGCCTTAAGTATACTGTTTTCGGTTTCCATCCTGGTTTTTTTTCGCTTGCTGAAAACCGGATCAGCCAGCACACTTCAGGTGATTACAACCAATTACCTTGTCGCATTTTTTCTGGGCTGGAGCACCAGCAAGGGCAAGCTGGAGCATTTCCCGGCTGCCTGGCCCGAATGGACAGGCATCGCCATCATTCTGGGCATGATGTTCATAGGCACTTTTTTCCTTTTTGCCCTATCATCGCGCAAGGCAGGCGTTGCCCTTACCGCAGTTGCCAGCCGAATGTCGGTGCTCATTCCCGTTGCCGGAGGCATCCTGATATTTCACGAACAAGCCGGATTGGGCCGTTGGATCGGTCTGGCCATCGTTTTTCCGGCCTTTTACTACACCTTATATAATAATGATAACGGAATTGGTTTTAGTCTCCGACAGGCCGCACTGCCCCTCGCCTTGTTGCTGGGCACAGGTATGAACGACCTGCTGATGAATCTGGCCATCCGAAAGCATACCCCGGTGGATATTTCCCTGATGCTGGCTGCCATTTTCGGAATAGCGTTTATAATTGGCTCCACCATAATGTTGTACAATACATTTGTTGCCAGGCAGCCTTTCAATCCTGGCCTAATTCCGGCCGGAGTCCTTCTTGGAACCATCAACTATGCCTCCACTTATTTTTTGCTCCGAAGCATGACTCAGTTTGATGCATCGGTACTTTTTCCCGTGGTCAATGCCAGTATTGTGGTGCTGGCAGCCCTGACCGACTTTGTCTTCTTCAGGCATCAACCGGGTAAGCATCAGCTTGTTGGGATGGTACTTGCAGTAATTTCGATCATACTGATCACTGGCGGATGAGCGGCGATACGGATATCTACACTACCCTCACCGGGGTGGGCGAGGGGCTTTACAAGGAGAAAGGCAGCAAGTTTCTTGCTTTTTCCCACCATGTGGATAGCGAAGCAGAAGCGATGGCCTTGGTGGAGCATTACCGGAAAAAATATTTTGACGCCCGGCATCATTGTTATGCCTGGATGCTTGGCCCGGAACGGACTCACTTCAGGGCAAGCGACGACGGCGAACCTTCGGGCACAGCCGGAAAACCCATCCTGAATCAGATACTCTCGGCCGGCATCACAAATGTACTGGTGGTTGTGATCAGGTGGTTCGGAGGCATAAAGCTCGGAACCTCAGGCCTGATTCAAGCCTATAAGGAAGCTGCAAGAGCAGCCATTGAAAACGCATCCAAGGAGCAACGCACTGTAGATGTGATTGTTACCTTAACTTTTGCATATCCGCTCCTGAATGAGGTGATGCGCATTTGCAAAGAATGGAAAGTGAACCCCAACCTGGAATACGGTCCGGATCAACTGACCATTAAATGCCATATCCGAAAAAGTTTCGCAAAAGATTTCGCTGCCAGGCTCAGCGCCATTTATGGGGTAAAGGTGAACTAAGCCATGAAAACCGCATCCATCAATGGTTTCCATTTCAGCGGCCAAAAATATTTCACCCAAGTTGATCCACCAAGCTTATTTTTTTAAAAAATCAAGCCTAAAAAAACTTTTTTATTCACTTTTTTTCACACATTTTTGTTGAAAACGAAAGCACAGGTCTTAGCCAACCTAAGCCCGTCATATTCAGCGCTGTTCGTTTTTAACAAATGTAAGGGTTGTTTCTCGTTAAACATATTAAGTTGATTTTCAAAGGGTTATGAGTAAAAGGCATGTTGAGGTGTGGGCAAATTGCCTGAAAGTGATTAAAGACAATGTGCATGCACAGAGTTTTAAAACCTGGTTTGAACCAATCAAACCTGTGAAGCTCGAAAACAATGTGCTCACCATTCAGGTACCCAGCCAGTTTTTCTACGAATGGCTCGAAGAGCATTACATCATGTTGCTCAAAAAGACCATCAGAAAAGAGCTCGGGCCTGATGCAAGGCTGGAGTACAGCATCATTGTAGATAACAATCAGGGCAACGGTCAGCCCATATCCGTCAATTATCCCACGAGCAACCACCATGCCACCAAGAACCCATATGTTTCGATGCCCATCGACCTGAGTAAGGGCAACTCGAAAGAAATTCCCAATCCCTTTATCATTCCGGGACTGAAAAAGATCAAGGTTGAATCGCAACTTGTTGAGCGGTTTAGTTTCGACAATTTCATCGAGGGCGAATGCAACCGGCTTGCGCGATCAGCCGGATATGCCGTGGCCGAAAATCCCGGAAAGACAGCCTTCAACCCTCTGCTGATCTACAGTGCCACCGGACTGGGTAAAACCCACCTGGGTCATGCCATTGGCCTGCACGTCAAAAACAATTTTCCCGACAAAACTGTGCTTTATGTGCAGACCGAGCAATTTATCAACCAGTTTGTTGAGGCTTCGCGCAACAAAAACCAGAACGACTTTGTCCATTTCTACCAGATGATCGATGTGCTGATCATCGACGACATTCAGTTTCTTGCCGGAAAAGACAAAACCCAGGATGTTTTCTTCCACATTTTCAACCACTTGCATCAATCAGGCAAGCAACTGGTGATCACCAGCGACAAACCTCCAGTGGAGCTCAAAGGCATGGAGCAAAGGCTGTTGTCGCGTTTCAAGTGGGGATTGGCTGCCGACCTTCAGACGCCGGAATATGAGACCCGCATCGCAATCCTGAAAAAGAAAGCCTACAACGACGGCATCGAGCTGCCCCAGGAAGTTATTGAATACCTGGCCCGCTCAATCAACACCAATGTGCGCGAAATGGAAGGCGCACTCATCTCGCTCATCGCACAGTCGTCGCTCAACAAAAAAGCCATCACCCTCGACCTGGCGCGTCAAATGATCGACAAGTTTGTCAAGAATACGGTGAAGGAACTTTCGATCGACTACATCCAAAAAGTTGTCTGCGACCATTTTGGTCTGCCGGTCGAACAGCTGCACTCCAAAACCCGCAAACGTGAGGTGGTGCAGGCCAGGCAGGTAGCTATGTACTTCTCGAAAAAACACACCAAATCGTCGCTCGCATCCATCGGCATGCACTGTGGCAACAAAGACCACGCTACCGTATTGCATGCCTGCAAAACAGTGGCCAACCTGTACGAAACAGATAAAAGGTTCAGATCCAACCTGATAGAAATCGATAAAAAGCTTCAGCAATAGCAATCTGCCTCATCAGCCCGTCGCTCAAGGCGGGCTTTTTTGTTTGCCGCATTCCGGTTAGGAGCTTTTGGGCTATTTTTATGCGTCGAAATGCGAAACCCCATATCTCAGGATGAAACTTAATCATGTGCCCACTGCAGCCGATATTGTCGAAGCGCACAACATCATCAGGCCATACATTCACCGTACCCCGGTATTGAGTTCAACACTGCTCAATGCAATTGCAGGCGCTGAACTCTGGCTAAAGTGCGAAAACTTTCAGAAAGCGGGGGCTTTCAAATCGCGTGGCGCCCTGCACGCCACACTAAGTCTGCCGGCAGACCAATTGCGCAAAGGTGTGGCCACCCATTCGAGCGGCAACCATGCCGGAGCGCTTGCCCGTGCAGCAAAGGTATTAGGCACCAAAGCCTACATCGTGATGCCAAACAACGCTCCCGCAGCCAAAATAGCTGCTGTGCAACAATATGGAGGCTTCATCACGTTTTGCGAACCCACACTCAGCGCCAGGGAGCAAACCCTGCGCGAGGTGGTTGCCCAAACCGGGGCACACGAGATTCATCCCTACAACAATTACGACATCATTGCCGGCCAGGCGACAGCCACCGTCGAGGCCCTGCAGGAAATCACAAAGCCCGATTACATCCTGTGTCCGGTTGGCGGAGGCGGATTGCTTAGCGGCACATTGCTGGCTGCCAAATATTTCTCACCTCAAACAAGGGTCATAGCCTGCGAGCCTAAAGGTGCCGACGACACCTGGCGCTCATTCCAATCGAAAACACTGATTCCCAGTACGGCGCCAAAAACTATTGCCGACGGCCTGCTTACCTCGCTGGGCAGCCGAACCTTCCCCATCATTATGGAACACTTGCACGATGTGCTTACAGTGGAGGACGACGAGATTATCTCCTCCATGAAACTCGTCTGGGAACGTATGAAAATCATCATCGAGCCGAGCTCGGCTGTGCCGGTGGCCGTGGCCCTGCGACACAAAGACCTCTTCCTCGGAAAAAAAATATTGATCATCATATCCGGAGGAAATGTGGACCTCGATAAACTACCGTGGTATGGCTGAGGGAACTGTCTATCTTGTGCCTTCGCCCTTAAACACAGGACAGGAGGCCCTGCTCGAACTGCCGGCTGCCTCTGTGCAAATACTTGCTCAAAGCCAGCACTTTATTGTGGAAGACCTGCGAACAGCCAGGCGGTTGATTGCAGCAGTTCCCGGCCACAGACCTATTGATGAGCTGAAATTTGCCCTGATGGGAAAACACGACAACATGTCGGAAGCCACAGCCATGCTGCAGCTGGCCAAAGCTGGTTCAGATATTGTTGTGCTGAGCGAAGCCGGCTCGCCCTGCGTGGCCGACCCCGGAAGTTTTGTGGTAGCTGAAGCCCACCGCTTAAGGCTGAATATCAAACCCTTATCCGGCCCATCATCCATTATCCAGGCACTTATGGCCTCCGGATTCAACGGGCAACAGTTTGCATTTCACGGCTACCTGCCCATAGCCTCAGGCCAGCGAAAGGAGGCCATACGTAAAATGGAAAAACTAATTTACACGGCCAATCAGACCCAGATATTCATCGAAACACCTTTTCGCAACGAGGCTTTGCTGAATGACCTGATTGCCGTTTGCCAACCTTCAACCCTGTTGTGTGTGGCAGCAGCCATCGGTTCGGCACAGGAAAAAATTATCAGGTTTCCTGTGAGCTGGTGGAAAAACAGCAGGCCTTCCATAGGAAAGGTGCCTGCTGTTTTCTTACTTGGTAAAGAGCTTATCGTAACTCAATGATGGTGGCCATGGGGGCCGTGCACGTGACCATGCGCAAGCTCCTCGGCAGTGGCTTCGCGTACTTCGAGAATTGTGCCGGTAAAGTGAAGATTCATTCCTGCTAGCGGGTGATTGAAATCCATCACTACGGCATCATCAGTCACATCGAGCACAATGCCATCCACCGGATTGCCATCCTGATCCTGCATGGTGATCTGGTTGCCGATTTCGAGCAAGCCTTCCTCAATTTCACCATCAATCTCGAACATGCTTTTTTCGAGTGAGTAAATCATTTCCGGGTTGTGCTCGCCATATGATTCAGCTGCGGAAATGCTAAAACTGAAATTGTCGCCTGCCTGAAGGCCGTCGAGCGCTTTTTCGAATGCCGGCAAAAGGGTTCCGACACCAAAAAGGTGAACAAAAGGGCTGTCGCTTTCAACTTTCTGAATCAGATCGCCATTGGCATCATCTTCGCGCAGCTCATAAACGAGCGATACTACTTTGTTGTTTCCTACTTTCATAAGGGTGTTTTAACGGATAGCCAACGGAAACGCGCAAAACGGTAAACCGGTGTCTGATCCAGATGAATAATTTTTTTTGCAAATATAACACTTTCAAAGATTGGGCTATGCTAATGCATTTGCAAAGAAACATATACCAAATTGTTTATCAATATATTAACATTTAGATCATTACCAGATTTTCGTTCCGGCCAAACATTCGGCCTCCAAAAAATATTCACAATCATATGTTGATGGTTCAACAATTCATTGGCACGGAACTTTTATTTTAATCGTTACATTTGTCGCCGGCCTTGCGTAAGGCAATCCGAATCCTGAAGATGAAAAAATATTTCGATACCAACCAGGCTGAGACGTTTGCTCATTTTCGCATCGGATGGGGAAAACGATTGTTCGATATCATTTTCTCCACCATTGTGCTTATCCTTGCTTCGCCTTTTATGCTTCTGATTGCACTTGCCATCAAGCTCGAGTCGAAAGGTCCGGTATTGTATAAATCCAAACGCGTGGGCACAGGGTACGATGTGTTTGATTTCCTGAAATTCAGGTCGATGTACGTGGGTTCGGACCAACAGCTAAGTTCGATCTCCGATATGAATCTTTACCTGATCAGCAAGTCGAAAGATGCCATCGCATCCGAGGCCGACAAATGCCCGCAATGTGCCGCCCTGGGCCGTCCGTGTTCACCTGTACTTTATATAGATGGGCATGCCATATGCGAAAACTGGTATTTTTCATTAAAAAGCCGGACAAAAAAGAATGTTACTTTTTTCAAGGCAAAGGACGACCCCCGCATTACCAGGGTTGGTCGCTTCCTGAGGAGGTTCAATCTCGATGAGTTGCCGCAGTTTATCAATGTGCTGAAAGGCGATATGTCGGTGGTAGGCAATCGTCCCTTGCCGCTTTACGAAGCCGAAAAGCTCACCACTGATCAGTATGCCTATCGTTTTCTTGCCCCTGCCGGCATCACAGGATTGTGGCAGATTCAGAAAAACCGCTACCAGTCGGAGGAGGAACGCATTGCGCTCGACAACCAATACGCCATGATTGCATCTCCATGGAAAGATCTGGAGATCATTCTGAAAACGATACCTGCCCTTTTCTACAGCAGCAATTACTGAGTCGTTGACTTCTACCTATGCCCTGCTTTCCTTATTCAGCCTGTTGTACCTTTCTGGTGCCACAGCATGAAATTATTTTCCGGGCAAAGCTCTAATATGAACCCAGATACTTGCGCAGCAACCACTCTACCGAGAGAAGCACAAGCAGAAGCACAAGTGCCCATAGCTGCCCGAGCACCGGGCTGAAATCCAGGCTGAAACTCGCCGTGCTGGTAATGCGTTTGTCGTTGCGAAGTAGCTGAGCCAGTTCATCAATCTGATCAAAATGGATAAACTTTCCTCCGGTGAGCGCCGAGATGCTCCGGAGCAGGCGATGATTGGCCTGAAGGTTGCGCAGCTCGGGCGATTCCGAAGCTACCGAGAACCGGCCTTCGCGTGTCAACACCTCTCCCGCAAGGGTAGTTTGGGCAAGGTAAGAATAATCGCCCGGTGGAAGTCGGCCGATATTCAGACGGTAATCCGATTTTTCGGTCCGATAAAAAGCATAGTCAAACTTTACGTCCTGACCGGTTATTGTCATCAGCAATTCAGGCTCGTTCACCAATTCCATGGTCTGGTTATAAAGCTCGGCACGAAAACTGACTTCGTCGTTGCGCGAGAAAACATTCTCGGTGAACAATCGCAACCTTCGCTCTTCAGGCCTGATAATCAAGTAATTGATTGTTTTACGAATGATATCATTCACCGCATCATTGTTCCCGTTCCGTTGAAAATCGGCCAGGCGCCAGCGCCAAAGTCCGGTGCCGGTCACAAATGCCATCCTGCGTGCCGGGCTTTCATAAAAACTCCATAATGGATATGCCGTTTCCACCCCGCGAAGCCGTTGCCTGAAAAGCGGCACAGCAGGCGCAAGAATCTCCCAGTCGGACAGGCGCGCATTCAGGGCAGGCAATCCGGGAATGCGATTCATTTTATCCTCTTCCATGCTGAACAGGCCGAATGTCTTTTCGGCCCAGGCAAATGCATCCGCAAGGGCATCCTGACTAAACGGCCGCATGCGATAAACCTCCTGCATGCGGTTGAAGGAAGCTTCATCGGTGCGTGGACCATTGATAAACCACACCGGCAAGCGGGGGTTTTGCTGTATCAGCGCAATCAATGGTTCCGCATTGCCGCCACGAACCGGTAATTCGTGCAGGATGAGCAGGTCAGGAACTGTTGACATTCCGCTCCAGGCGTTTGCATAAGCTACTTCTAATTCATAATAGTCGGATGCCGCAGCCTGAATGGCTCCCAGGTCGGGATGGGGAGAGGCGGCCAGCAACAGGATTCTCTGTTTCTGTCCCATCACTTCAACAAAAAACTCCCTCCGGTTATTAGACGTAACACGCTCATTTTCAAGCCCTGTGATTTCGACTAAGAACCTACGTTGGCCTGACGGGGCTTCACGCACCTGAAAAGTGAAAGCACGCTCCCAACCCTCAGCACCCACAAGTGCCTCCGCGCGACCAATCAGCTTTCCGTCCATGAGCAGGCTGATGGACACCTTCGAGCCTGCGGCATCGCGCGCCAGTGCGTACACCTCCACCGGAAACTCGCTATTGCTCCACACCACCCTGTTGTAGCGCACATCAGCTATCGCCAGGTCAGGATAGGTATTTGTATCGCCCAAACCAACCGTATATACAGGGAAAGGCATCCTGCCGGCGGGCAACAGCGGATCAATTCCGGCATTGTGAATTCCATCCGATAGCAGCACAAGCGCCCCTACATTCTGGCGGTAAAACAAGCCGGGCAAAAGGGTCAGCGCCTCAGCCAGGTTGGTGCGTTCATCCTCGAACCGGGGCATCCGATTGTCGGCCAGCCTGCTTCCGAACACATAATGTACCGGCTGCATTCCTTTGGATAGCGAAGAAACGACCTCTCCGATGCGTGACTGATATCGCGCTGCAAATTCACCCGTTGTGTCGTTTGCTGCCACCGAAACCGAATTGTCGTGCAGGAAAATTATCCTTGGTTGTTGTATGGTGCGCCGGCTTTGCCTGAAAAAAGGCCCGAGCAACAATCCGGCTATGAGACTGACTACAAGAAAACGAAACAGAAACAGCAGGACGGTTGCCCTTCTGGAGAAAGGCGTGGAAACCTTTCCATAATAAAGCAACAAGGCGTAGCCCAGCCCGGCAAGCAAAGCCACGGGGGCAAGCCAGAGGGAGTGCTCGGTGAGCAACCGGAAGTCCTGAATCATCTATTTGCTGTAAGAGCGCACTTCATGCGCTTAGGTAAATCACATACTCATCCCGCCACACACGCTGATGACCTGCCCTGTAACATAAGAGGAGAGGTCGGAAGCCAGGAACACAGCCACATCGGCCACATCTTCGGGCTTGCCGCTGCGGCGCAGGGGAATGGTGCTGATCCATTGCTGGCGAACGTCTTCAGGAAGTTTGTGCGTCATTTCGGTTTCGATAAAACCGGGTGCAATGGCATTGCAACGCACGCCCCTGCTCCCAAGTTCCTGTGCAATGGATTTGGTAAAACCGATCATCCCGGCTTTCGAAGCGCTGTAGTTGGATTGACCGGCATTGCCGTTTACACCAACCACCGAACTCATATTGATAATAGAACCTCCTTTTTGCTTCAGCATAGTGCGCTGAACTGCCTTGGTAAGGTTGAAAACCGACTTGAGGTTGACAGCCATCACAATATCCCAATCCTGTTCGCTCATACGCATCAGGAGGTTATCGCGGGTGATGCCGGCATTGTTTACAAGAATATCGATGCGGCCAAAATCGGCGAGCACCTGCTCGGCAAGTTTTTCGCTATCGGAAGTTGAAGCAGCATTCGAGGCATAACCTTTCGCCCTGACACCCATAGCCAGCAGCTCGTTTTCGGTGCTTTCCATCAGTTCATCACGGTTCAGGTCCGAAAAAGCCACATCGGCTCCGTTTGCAGCAAAACGCATGGCTATGGCCTTGCCAATACCCCTCGATCCGCCGGTGATGAGGGCAACTTTTCCTTCAAGAAGTTTCATAGGTGTTGTTTTGATTTGAGGCCAAAAGTACAGGATTTTGGGAAAAGAGCAGCCGGGGCTTGATGAACCGGCTTCAGATTACTTCCCGTAGTAGGGCTCAATGTGCACGCCCACATGGGTTTGGAGGCCAAAACGCCGGCGCAGGGCCTGCTCGACAGCCGTGGCAATTTCGTGCGAGGCTTCTACCGAAAGATGTTTATCTACTTTCACATGCACCTCGATGGCCAGTACATTGCCAATCTTCCGGGTCTTGAGCCGGTGAAATGATTTCACACCTTGTTGTCCGCCTATCAAGGCAGCTATTTCGTCGTTAACATGCGCCGGAAGCGAGGCCTCGAGCAATTCGCGCACGCTGGGTATGCCCAGGTCCCACGCAACTTTGACGATAAACACACTCACCACCATGCCCGCAATCGGGTCGAGCACACGCCATCCCTCGCCCAAAAAAATTGCTCCACCAATACCCAATGCAGTGCCAACGGACGACAAAGCATCGGAACGGTGATGCCAGGCATTGGCCACTACTGCATGACTTTCAATATTTTGACCCACTTTGCGCGTCCAGCGAAACAGCCATTCCTTGACAAGAATACTTACAAGCGCTGCCCAGAGGGCAAGCTTTCCGGGTTCATCAAGTACCTGACCTCCGATGGCAGCAAAAACCTTTTCGAGCGATTCCCAAAAAATGGCTACACCCACTACCATGAGTGCAAAACTGATCAACATGGTGGCAAAGGTTTCGTATTTGCCATGGCCGTAATGGTGCCCGTCGTCGCTGTCCTTCCCGGAGATACGCAGAAAAGTGAGCACAACAAGATCGGTGACGATGTCCGACAAGCTGTGAAAACCATCCGCCAGCATGGCAGCACTGCGTCCGCTAATCCCGGCAAATATCTTTCCGGCAGTAAGCACAATGTTGACCAACATGCCGACCAATGTGACACGCGAAGCTTTGTTGCTGCGTCCGGCTTGAGCTTTCATACGACATCAAAGTTATAAAACCCGGGAAAAATTATCAATAAAAAAACCTGAGGTCTGGTGTCTGTCCTCAGGTTTATATCAATCCGAACAAGTGCTTCAGAGAACCTTCTGGCCTACCTTGCTGTAGATTTCGTAGGTGTCGGCAGCGATCATGTATTCTTCGTCGGTGGGCACAACCAACACCCTGACCTTTGAGTCGGGGGTGCTGATTTCAACTTCTTTGCCACGCACGCTCATCGACTTTTCTGCATCGATCTTCACACCCATAAATTCCAACCCTTCGACTGATCTGGTGCGGGTTACGGTGTCATTTTCGCCAATACCTCCGGTGAAAACGATGATGTCGACTCCACCCATGGCAGCGGCATAGGCACCAATATATTTTCTTACCCTGTACTGATAGATTTCCAATGCCAGGCGAGCCCGTTCGTTGCCCTGCTCGGCGGCAATCTCGATATCGCGCATATCGGACGATATACCTGAGATGCCAAGCATGCCCGAAAATTTATTCACCAGGGTGCTGGTGTACTGGATGCTGGTTTCTTCCTTATCGGCAATATAAAGCAGCGCTCCGACATCAAGATCGCCACAGCGGGTACCCATCACCAACCCTTCGAGCGGGGTCATACCCATGCTTGTATCCACCGAACGGCCTTTGTCAATAGCTGCCAGCGAGGCACCATTGCCAAGGTGACAGGTGATGATGCGCTGGGTGTGGATGTCGACACCCAGAATTTCGCAAGCACGTCTTGACACATATTTGTGGCTGGTACCGTGGAATCCGTAGCGACGAATCTTATACTTCTCGTAAAGTGAATAGGGTAATCCATACAGATAGGCCTTGGGTGGCATGGTTTGATGAAATGCCGTATCGAACACACCTACCTGCAACACCTCGGGCAGAAGCGCCTTCATGGCATAAATACCCTTGAGGTTTGGCGGGTTGTGCAGCGGTGCAAGGTCAACGCATTCTTCGAGTGCCTGAATAACTTCGTCGGTAATAAGCACACTGCCGCTAAACTTTTCGCCTGCATGCACCACACGATGGCCTACAGCGGTGATCTCGCTCAGGCTTTCCAGCGAGCCGTACTTTTTGCTGATCAGAACGCCCAGCAGGTATTCGATACCTGCCTGGTGGTCGAGGATTTCGCCTTCAATTTTTGCTTCCACCCCATCATTGCGCTTGTGCTTGATGGCAGCGCCTTTCAGCCCGATTTTGTCCACTATGCCCTTGGCCAGCACCGTGCGGCCGGGCATCTCGAACAATTGATATTTTATGGATGAACTTCCGCAGTTCAGAACAATGATCTTCATCAGTGTAAAGTGTTGATTAGATGGTTATTTTATTACAGCACAAGTCACAGTGTGGTCAACCGGCTTACCTGATTTGTAATTGTAGAAGCCGCGGCCGGTGAGGCGTCCCAGGTATCCTGCTCGCACAAGCCGTTTTATGATGGGAGAGGGCTTGTATTTTTTGTCGCCATATTCCTGGTATAAGTTCTCCATGTAGCGCAACACCTTGTCCAGTCCGATGCGGTCGGCCATCTCGAAAGGCCCCAGCAGGTAACCGGTAGATTCGCGCATGGCCAGGTCAATGTCGCTCACCGATGCAACTCCTTCCATGAGCACCTCGCAGGCCTCGTTGATGGTTACCACCAACATACGGGTCACAATATTACCAGGCGATTCGTTCAGCCGGATGACCTTTTTGTTGATCATGCCGGCAAAACGCTCTACAATGGCATAGGCTTCATCGCTTGTGTTGGTTGCCCTGACAACCTCGACGATATTGGTTTTGCTAATTGGCAAAATGAAATGCAGGCCAATGGCGCGCTCGGGATATTTGAGTACGCTGCTCAGGTCGCTGATTATCAGGGTGGCTATGTTGCTTGCAATGATGGCATCAGGCCTGACCACGGCTTCAATGTTCCGGAATATTTCGCGGCGGATTTCGAGGCTTGTGCCTTTCTTTTTCGAACTGATTGCCTCGATTACGATATCGCAGTCAGCCAGGTCTTTGTATTGGGTTGTGCCAGAGATCCGGCTCAGGATCGAACGCTTTTCGCCGGGGGTAAGCCCCCAGTGGTTGATCACCTCATCCAGGGCCACACCTATTTGCTTGATGGCTTCATTTACCTTCTCTTCGGTCAGGTCCAGAAACACCACATCCAGGCCATATTCGCTGGCTGTGCGGATAATTTCCTGACCTACTGTACCGGCACCGACCACCCCGATTTTGTGGATGCTGCCTTTAGGCTGGGGACGTTTGCCCAAACTGAAATCGGCTAAACTTTCACTCATTTTTTAATATGTTGTTTGCAGTTGTTTATTGGGTTGATTGGCAGTGATAGCCACAAGATTAACGATATCCTCCACCGAACATCCCCGGGAGAGGTCGTTGATAGGCGCAGCAAGTCCCTGAAGCACAGGCCCTATGGCTTCGGCACCAGCCAGACGTTGCACCAGTTTGTAAGCAATATTTCCTGTTTCGAGCGAAGGGAAAACAAGCACATTGGCCTTGCCTGCGATATCCGAGCCAGGGGCTTTGGAACGCCCAACGGATTCCACGATGGCTGCATCGGCCTGCAGCTCACCATCGATGGAGAGATTCGGATTTAACTGACGTGCGAGTTCGGTGGCTTCAATCACTTTATCCACACGCGGATGACGGGCGCTGCCTTTTGTGCTGAAACTCAGCATGGCCACACGCGGCTCAATGCCGGCAATGCTTTGCGCTGTTTCGGCCGAGAGGATGGCGATTTCGGCCAGTTCGGCAGCCGTCGGGTCAGGATTCACTGCACAATCGGCAAATACCAGCATGCCGTTCTCGCCATACGACCTGTCAGGAACCAGCATGATGAAAGCACCGGAAACTGCACTGATGCCGGGTTGTGTTTTAATGATCTGAAAAGCAGGACGAAGCACATCGCCGGTGGTATTTGCAGCTCCGGCCACCTCGCCATGTGCCTGCCCATCCTTGATGAGCAGCACAGCAAGATACAGAGGGTTCTTCACCAGTTCGGCAGCCTGCTCGCGGCTGAGGCCTTTTGATTTGCGCAGCTCAAAAAGCATTTCGGCGAAATATTCCTGCTGGCTGTGATTGAGCGGATCAATGATCCGTGCCTGTTTCAGGTGTCGAAGGTTATGCTTTTGTGCAAACGATGCAATGAAATCGGGCGAACCCAGAATAATCAGGTCGGCAAGCTGCTGCCCGAGAATGATGTCGGCAGCTTTTAAAGTGCGTTCCTCCGATCCTTCAGGCAATACAATTGTCCTTCCGGCCAGTTTTGCCCGTTCGCGGATGTGTGTGATGAAATCCATGGTATGGGAGTTGTTGAGTATTTGTTTGAACAGAAATGTGTGTTTTGGCGGTGCAAAATTACCGCTTTCCTGCCAAACAGTGCCTGTATTTGTTAACAAATTAACAAATTAGTATTTTTATATGATATTGATTATGAGTTTGTTAATTATTTCGTCACTAATCTAAAATCAATATAAATTACTAATTTTGCCGGCCAAAATACCATCCAGCTCGTGACAGCCATAGCTGAAGCCTTCAAACCAGATACAAGTCTGGTGTCAACTTCGGGAGTTTTGCTTCATGGAAACGACGGTTCATGGGAGCTTTACCCTCCTTTGCAGCGCGTGCCTGTGGGCAAACTAGTACAAACCGAACAAAGTCCGGCCCTGGTGGTGGTGCCACGAAACAACGACTCACAAACGCCATATTCACAATGGCTTGGAAATATCGTCCTGATTTCGTTTGCCCTCATGGTATTTTTCCGGCTCACCTATCCCCGGCGGTTTACCCAGTTTTTCAAAGCAGCCTTAAGCAACAAGGGGATGTTTCAGCTATTGCGCGAGTGGAGCCCGATGAACATTTTATCGCTGCTCTTCAGCCTGATGCATACCATCGGTTTTGCGATATTTATCTACGCAGGGGCGACAATTCTGGGATCGACGATCTCTTTTACCAACAAATGGATCATTGACATCCTCATCCTCTCGGCCATAACCACTTTTGTGGTTTACGGCAAATACCTAACTATACTTATTCTGGCCTGGATGTTTCAGCTTCGCGAAAGCGGAAGGCGATATCTTTCGAACCAGATTGTGTTCAGCTTCCTGATCAGCTTGCTGCTTTTCCCCGTGCTGTTGTCGATAATTTACAAGCCTTCCACCGGAGCACTCATCACTTCTGGCGTATTGCTCGCCCTGTTGCAAGGGTTCAGATTGGCAAGAAGTTTTGCTATTGGACTGTCCGAAAGGCACATCCCTTTACACTATTTATTTTTCTATCTTTGCACCCTTGAAATCGTTCCGCTGGTTCTGTTGATCAAGGCGCTGAGTATCGTGGTTTCCGGCCAGGCATTTTCCTGATAAAGAACTCTTTACGAAGACCCACCTTACCAGTAGGACCGACAAAAAAGATGAGGTTTAGCCGATGAGAATCAAAAAGGTACTGGTTTCGCAACCCAAACCCACAGATTTTGAGAAATCGCCTTACGGTGAGTTGGCCAAAAAGTACGGCCTTCAAATCGAATTCTTCAAGTTTATCAAGATCGAGGATGTACCTGCCCGTGAGCTGAGGCAGGAGCGGCTGAACCTGGGCGACTACTCGGCGGTTATCCTGACCAGCCGCAACGCAGTGGATCATTACTTCCGCATTGCCAAAGAGATGCGCTTCGAAGTGCCCGAAACCATGAAATATTTCTGCATTTCGGACTCCACGGCTTATTACCTCCAGAAATACGTGCAATTTCGCAAGAGAAAGATTTTCTACGGCAAGCAGAGCTTTCAGGACCTGATGGACGTGATTCGTAAGCACAAGGATGAGAAGTTTCTCCTGCCTTGCTCCGACATCCATAAGGACACCATGGTGGAACTGCTCGAAGAAAACTCCATCAATTTTCACAAGGCCGTCATGTATCGTACGGTTGCCGCCGACCTTTCCAAAATCAAGCTGGAAGATTATGACCTGGTGGTGTTTTTCAGTCCTGCCGGCATCAAATCGCTTCAGCAAAACTTCCCTAAATTCAAACAGGGCAACCTGCTCTTCGGAGCCTTTGGCCAAAGCACCTGCGATGCAGTGAAGGAGGCCGGTTTCGAACTTCACATTCCGGCCCCAACCAAAAACAGCCCCTCCATGACCATGGCCATTGAGGAGTTTATCATCAACGACCTGAAAAAGAACGGCAAGAAAAAATAACCGTTCAGCCCTTTAGTTTTCCCCAGGCTTGGGTAAGCCGCTCAACAGGAGCACAAAACTATTGTGTCAGCGACATGTTTTGACGCAGAGTGTGAATAGTTTTGCCCTCCCAAACCAAAATAACCCAGGCATGCAAAATTCAACCACAGTAAAAGTTTTCAACCTGATTGTACTCGACGAAAGCGGCTCGATGCAATCCATCAAGGAAGAAACCATCAGCACCTTCAACGAGCTGATCGACACCATCCTCAAGGCAGAAAAGGACAATCCGGGTCAACAACACTATGTAAGCTTTGTGAGTTTCAACTCATCCCGTATTCATACCCATCTCGACCGTATGCCTACGGAAAAAATCCGCAAACTTGATCATCACAGCTACCAGCCCGATGCCATGACTCCGCTCTATGATGCACTGGGCCAAAGCCTGACAAAGCTCGAAAATGCCCTCATTAAGGAAAATGACATTGCCGTGCTGGTATCTGTGATCACCGACGGAATGGAAAACGCCTCCAAAGAATTCAACCGACAAAGCATTGCGGCACTCATCGAAAGGCTTCGGCAAAAGGGCTGGACGATTACCTACATGGGAGCAAACCAGGATGCTGAACGGGTGGCTTTGACGATCAACATTGTGAACGCCATCAATTTCGACGCCAGTACCAAAGGAATGGACGATCTGCTGAACAGGAAAAGGAAGGCTATGGAGCGATATTACTCGGATATGAACGACCGATCGAAGCGCCATTCGGAAAAGAAGGACTACTTCAGCGACGCTGAAAACAATACGGATTAACCTCCAATCCACGGCACGTCCGCACGGTTGCTTCGTACGCACAGCATCGTGAAGTAGTTTAGAATTGCTCTAAATTCTACTATTCGCATAAAAAAGCCTTGCGAATCCTTGCCGGGTTCTGATGTGCCAGCTACATTTGTTTCGTATTTTTACGAAACACGAAATGAGCGCTGATTCAACAGTTTATACTTCAAAACAATTGCAGCTGGCCCGGTATGCGAGGGCACTCGGACATCCGGCACGGGTGATGATTGTTGAACTGCTTTCGGGACAACATTGCTGCTACAGTGGCGACCTGGCCAACGATCTGCCTATTGCCCGCTCGACCATCTCGCAGCATCTGAGCGAACTCAAAGATGCCGGGCTGATCAAAGGCGAAATTTTGCCTCCTCGCATCAGGTATTGCCTGAACCGTGAAAACTGGGAAGAGGCCCGAATGCTATTCTCTCAGCTGTTCTCCGAAAACAACGACCCCAATCCATAATCCTATGAAAAGCATAAAAATCCTTGGCACCGGCTGTGCCAAATGCAAAGCCCTTGAGCAAAGGGTGCGCGAGTATGTAAAAGAAAATCAGTTAGATGCCGATATTTCAAAGGTCGAAGATATTGTCGATATCATGGCCTACGGCATTATGCGCACGCCCGGACTGGTAGTCAACGAAAAAGTTGTGCTTAGCGGAAGGTTACCTTCGTACGACGAACTGAAAGATTTAATTGGCTGAAATAATCAGAACAAACAGTCCAAAACCATGAAAAAGCAGATTGTTTTAGTTTTGCTGGTTTGCAGCGCGTTGTACGTTGAGGCACAAACAGTTGCACAGAAAAACAGCAAACCACGGCTGGAGGTATATTACACCCATGCTACCAATCGCTGTCCGGGTTGCAGAGCCATCGAAAAAGAAACCACCGAGACCCTGAACACCATGTTCAAAGACAAAATGAACAAGGGTGAAATTGTGCTTCACATTGTTAATGTGGACTTAAAGGAGAACCAGGCCATTGCCGAGCAACTTCAGGCATGGGGATCGGGGCTCTATCTGGTGAAGGCTGGCGAAAGCAAACCAAGCGTTGACCTCACCCGCGAAGGTTTTTCGCTCGCGCGTTCCAAACCGGCAGAATTTCGCACTGTGCTGGCTGGTCACATCGAGCGATTGCTCAGGCAATAAACTGACATAGTGTAATGGACACCTTACAGCAATTGCTCGACAGTAGTTCCTGGCCTGTATTGAGCGCATTTTTGCTTGGCCTGATGACTGCTGTCAGCCCATGCCCACTTGCCACCAATATTACGGCCATCGCCTTCATCGGCCGGGATGTGAACAACCGTAGAAGGGTATTTTACAATGGACTGATCTACACCCTTGGAAGGGCAATTTCCTACGCCGGACTGGGTATTGTGCTATATTTGGGAGCGAGCAGGTTTGCTGTGGCGCGCCTGTTTCAGCATTGGGGTGAGCGTTTGCTCGGCCCCCTGCTGATCATTGTAGGTCTTTTGATGCTCGATGCGATCAAACTGCACCTGCCATTGATGGACAACATAACCAGAAAGTTTGAGCAAAATAAAGCCTTTGGTTTCTGGCAGGTTTTATTGCTGGGGATGGTATTTGCCCTGGCGTTCTGTCCTTACAGCGGCGCCCTGTATTTCGGCATGCTCATTCCGCTCACCATCGCAAGTCCCGATGGACTAATGCTTCCGGTGTTTTTTGCGGTTGCAACGGGTTTGCCCGTAATCCTCATCGCCTGGTTACTCGCCTTTGCCGTGTCGGAAGTAGGAACATTTTACAATCGCCTGAAAACTTTTGAACTCTGGTTCAGACGCATTACTGCGGTAGTGTTTCTTCTGGTGGGCTTTTATTACACCCTTATTTATTTCATCAACTAACAGCCTTATGGAGATCAGGAAAGAACTCAGGATCTTGCTTTGGATAGTTGCAGTCTTTTTGTTTGCATTTTTTCTGCCGCTTGAAAACGAACGCTTTACAGGAGCCATATTAGCCTCGCTTGATCTGGCACGCTGGTATGCCCGCGAACACGTGATCCTTTGTCTGCTTCCGGCCTTTTTCATTGCCGGCGTAATCAGCGTGTTCGTCAGTCAGGGTTCGGTGATCAAATATTTTGGTGCCGGTGCAAAAAAATGGCTTGCCTACCTGGTGGCTTCCGTTTCGGGGACCATACTTGCCGTTTGCAGCTGCACCATCTTGCCCTTGTTCTCCAGCATCCACAAGCGCGGCGCCGGTCTTGGGCCGGCCATTACCTTTTTGTATTCCGGTCCGGCAATCAATATTCTGGCCATCATTCTGACAGCCCGCATTCTCGGCTTCGAAATCGGGATAGCTCGTGTGATTGGCTCTGTGGTATTTTCGATTGTCATCGGACTTGCGATGGCATTTATTTACCGTAAGGAAGAAAAAGCAAAGCGAGATCAGCAACAGAAATTTCCGGTCATGCCCAATAAAAGGCCTTTGTGGCAAACCTCTTTCCACTTTTTCACCCTGGTGTTTATTTCAGTATTTGCCAACTGGGGAGCTCCTGCCAGCGAAGAGACCAGTGGCCTCTGGTATGCCATCTGGAGCCATAAATGGCTGATTACCTCAATCTTTGGGCTGATGCTTGCATTTTCGTTGGTTTATATTTTGAAAATCAGGTGGACCTATGTACTGGCAGGCACAGCCATCACAGCTTCTGCAGCCTTCTCATTTGCATCTCCGCTCGTTCCAATGGTTGCAGGCATTGCCTCGCTCAGCATCATCACGCTTTTCGACAAACAAGATCCTGAAAACAGGGAATGGACGCTTTCGAGCTGGGATTTCGCAAAACAGATCATGCCTCTGCTGGCTGTTGGTGTGCTTATTGCCGGTTTCCTCCTTGGCTCAACGCACGATGCAGTTGCAATGCCGGGAATTGTACCAAACAGCTGGATTACCGCATTGGTTGGAGGCAACTCGCTGTTCAGCAATTTCTTTGCTTCAGTGGTTGGTGCATTCATGTATTTTGCCACCCTGACCGAAGTACCTATTCTGCAGGGTTTGATTGCCTCGGGCATGGGCAAAGGCCCTGCGCTTGCCTTGCTGCTTGCCGGCCCTTCGCTCTCGCTACCCAATATGCTGGTTATCAAGGATATCCTTGGAACACAGAAAACCATGGTGTACGTAATGCTTGTGATTGTAATGGCAACAATTAGTGGTTTGATCTATGGATACTTTTTCTGACAGCCCCACCCTGTCCGAACTGCAGGCGCATTGCTTTGTTTTGTCAGGGCTCCGGTTTATCAGTGCACGCGAAGCCTGGCCCCTTTTGATGCGTGGCCTGCTCATGGTGGATCTCAGGCCGGTGTTTGCCAGGGCCGGCAAACAGCCCGACATCCCCAACCTGCTATCCTTACCTTACACGGAACTTCCCCACAAAATTGCTTTTCTGCCACGCGATAAACCACTGATTCTGGCCGATGCAGTAGGTTTGCGCAGCAAGGAGTGGCTCATCCGGCTCAGCGGGATGGGCTTCGGCAACATGGTGTCGCTTGCCGGAGGGTTTGTGGATTGGGAACGAAACGGCTTCCCGATGAAGACCGACCGCGCTGATCAGTTGCATGGTGGTTGCATGTGCCAGCTCAGGAAAAGAATTTGAGTCAGGGGCAGGTTACAAAGATATTGCCCGCATCATTGGTCTTTGATGCAGCGCACACTCAGGCCATGGTGCTTGTTGATGGTACCCCGCCCGAAGCTGGTTGAGTTGTGAAACATGTTGCGCAGCCACGAAAAATTCCCCTGCTGCTCAGTGGCAGACCACAACCAGCAGTAGGTTCCCATGGACTCGAACTGCCCCGACCAGTTGCGATAACCACCCGGCAAGGCGGAAAAACCGGTGCTGTTCAATGCACCTGAATTTGGTGGGTTCCAGTATGAGAACCCTTTTTCCTTGAGCTTTCCACCCACAGCAATGTTGCCAAGGAAGGCCGACAACTGACTGAACTCGGCATCGGTGGGCACATGCCAACCTTCGGGACAAAGATGCTTTCCACCATTGGTCGAAGGATTAACAGCATACCAGTTGTAAAGTGCGCCATAGGTGTCTTTGAAATCCGGGTTGAGGCCGTACCAGCAATACGCACCTGTGTTCAGGGCAACCCAGGCGCTGTTGCCGCTGACTGTGGGGATGTCGGTGCCGTCGGAATATTTGGTTGTTTTCAGATTCGAAGCCATCCACATCTGATTGCCGATCTGAACCACAGGATAGTGGTTGCCCTCGCCGTCAATGCAGTTCACAAATTCGGCGGTGATAAGGGTATCCTGCTGAACAACAGTGGGTATCAGCCTGGCGTAGTTTCCGCTTTTCAGCGTAAAAAGCAGCAAATCGCCAAAGGTGTATTGCATCTCGACTTTGTTTTTCTGGCTTTTATGCTGCAGAGCCGCCTCATTACTTTCAGTCGTTTTAACAAGGTTGACCTCCAGCGAATTCGGCTGATCGCCCGCAACGACAAATGGCCTGCGCAGCGCAAATTGTTTACCCCGGACAGTGAGCACATATGGCCCGGGACTGAGTGAACTCAGACTAAACGTTGTAAAACCGGCGGATTGCAGTTGCGCCTCAGCAACCAGTTGTCCCGACAAGGTACTGATTGCCACATCAGTAGCGGCCGAAGGCACGCCTGTTGCATTGATGAAATCCCTGGCTGGATTGGGCCACAGGTTCAGTGATGGTTCAGACAGATGCTCCACTCCAACCACACCCGACAAAACCAGGGTATCCGATCCGTTGAGGGTCAACTGGGTATCTTTGGCAAGGTTGCGAACGACAACCTGGTCCACAGTATTGGCTGCGCCCTGCCCGGCAAAGGTGACCTTGAGATGCTGGGAAAAGGCATCCGGACAGACAAACATGCCAACAAACATCAGGACTGCCGGTAGGGATGAGATAGCTTTTTTCATGGCAACAGGAAATGATGCACTAAATTAACGCTCCGGCCGAAAAATTTCAAGTGATGGGGCACAAATAAAAAAACCGCCTTTCAGCGGTTTAATCTGATGTGACCCCGGAGGGACTCGAACCCCCAACCTACAGAACCGGAATCTGGCATTCTATCCATTGAACTACGGGGCCATTCGGGCTGCAAATTTAATACGTTTTGCGAAACCTTGCTTCCTCAGGCGAAGGTCTGAAGCTCACACAATCGCTTATACACCCCTTCGCGGGCCATAAGTTCCTGATGGGTGCCACGTTCCACGATCTGACCTTTTTGCAGTACAACGATTTCGTCGGCATGTTGTATGGTCGAGAGGCGGTGTGCTATCACAAGGGATGTACGCGATTTCATCAGTCGCGAAAGGGCTTCCTGCACAAGACGTTCCGATTCGGTGTCGAGAGAGGAGGTGGCCTCATCCAGGATGAGTACTGCAGGATTGCGCAGCACGGCACGGGCAATGCTGAGCCTTTGGCGCTGACCGCCCGAAAGGTTCGACCCCCGATCGCCAATCAAAGTATCATAACCCTGAGGCAGCTGCATGATAAAATCGTGCGCATTGGCCACCTTTGCAGCTTCCACTACCTTTTCAAGGGTAGCATCCTCAATGCCAAAAGCAATGTTGTTGAATACGGTATCGTTGAAAAGTATGCTCTCCTGGGTTACGATGCCAAACAAACCTCTGAGTTTATCAATCTTCAGGTCACGGATATCCGTGCCATCCACCGTGATCCGGCCTTCGGTGACATCATAAAACCTGACCAGCAAATCAACCAGGGTACTTTTTCCTCCTCCCGACTCGCCCACAAGGGCTACCATCCTGCCTTTTCCGATCTTTAAATCTATGTGTCGCAACACCCAATCGGTATGGTATCGGAACGAAACATCCTCATATACAATGGCCTGGCTGAGTGAAGCAATATCCTGCGCATCAGGTTTTTCGGTGATGACTTCCTCTGCATCGAGCAGCTCGAAAATGCGCTCGGCCGAGGCAATCCCTTTTTGCAGGTTGTAATAAGCCTGCGTAAAAGTTTTGGCCGGTGGAATAATCTGCGAAAACACCACAATATAGGTGATAAAATCGGCGGCTCCGAGGGGCGAATTGTCGGAGAGCACCATGCGCCCGCCGAACCATAAAACGATGATAACCACTACCGACGACAGAAATTCGCTCATGGGCGAGCTGAGATCGCGTCGGCGGTAAATGCGCAACATCAGTTGCGAAAACTTCTGGTTGTGTGCTTTGAACCGCTGGTCGGAGTAATCAATGGCATTGAAAGCCTTGATGATACGCAAACCACTTATAGTCTCCTCGATGATGCTGAGCATGCCAGCCAGCTTATCCTGACCGGCTTTGCTCGACTTGCGGAGGCTGCGGCCCACCGCCCCGATGAGGTATCCGGCAAAAGGCAGAATGACAAGTACAAAAAGCGTAAGCTGCGGACTCATCGAAACCATAAAGATCAGGTAGGCGATGATCGTAATAGGGTCGCGCACAAACATCTCCAGCGAGTTCATGATGCTGTTTTCAACCTCCTGGACATCGTTGGAAATGCGCGCCATGATGTCGCCCTTTCGGTTTTTGTTATAAAACGAGAGCGGCAGAATGAGAATTCTTTGGTAAATGGCATTGCGCAGGTCTTTGGTTGCGCCCACCCTCAGCCCGGCAATGAAATAGCTGGTGAGAAAACGTCCCAGGTTGCGCAGCAAAAAAGCCGATAGCATGATCAGACAGATGTATAGCAGGGCTTTCACCTGTCCCTGCGAGATAATCACTTTGCTGATGAAGTAGTTCAGGGTAGCCAGCATGGCATCAAAGCTCAGGCTGAAAGACGGAGCTTCGGTGACCAGTGCCGTATTGCCAAACAACAGATTCAGAAAAGGTACCAGCAAGGCAAAGGTGAACAGGGAGAACAACACCACCCACAGGTTGAATACCACATTGAGCAACGCATATCCCCAATAAGGCCGGGCAAAGGAGAGCACCCTCAGAAACTTGCGCATCATGGCTTGTCGGTTGTTGCGATTCCGGTGTAATTTTCAGGAGTGACGCGTCGCAGTTCCTCTTTAATACGCTCTTCCACAGGCAGTTGATCAATAAATTGCCGCAACTCATTCATACCCGGCGCCTGGTTGGTACGGGTCAGGTCGCGAAGCAATTCGTAGGCATTGGGTACACCCTCGCGCCTGAGAATGGTTTGCAAAGCCTCAGCCACAACCACCGCATTGTGTTCGAGGTCGGCTGCAATTGCTTTATCGTTGATTATGAGTTTGCCAAGTCCACGTATGAGCGAATCGATGGCAATGAGGCTATGGGCAAATGGCACACCGATGTTTCGGCTAACGGTAGAGTCAGTCAGGTCGCGTTGCAGCCTGCTGACGGGCAGCTTTTCGGCCAGATGGGCAAAGACAGCATTGGCTATGCCAAGGTTGCCTTCGGCATTTTCGAAGTCGATGGGGTTTACTTTGTGTGGCATGGCCGACGAGCCCACCTCACCGGCTTTGATTGCCTGCTTGAAATAATCGAGCATGATGTAGAGCCAGATGTCGCGGCTCAGGTCGAGCAGGATGGTATTGATCCGGCGCATCAGGTCGAACAGCGCGGCCATATCGTCGTAATGCGCTATCTGCGTGGTGGTTTGCTGACGCTGCAAGCCAAGACGGTCGCTCAGAAACTTGTTGGCAAAGGCCACCCAGTCGATCTGCGGGAAAGCCACCGCATGGGCATTGAAATTGCCCGTGGCTCCGCCAAACTTTCCGCCATAGGAATGGGCAGCAAGCTGTGTCATTTGATTATCAAGCCTTTCCACAAATACCTGCAATTCTTTCCCGAGCCTGGTTGGGCTGGCCGGCTGCCCGTGCGTACGCGCCAGCATGGGCACATCTTTCCATTGTGCGGCAAGCCCGGCAAGTTTGTTGCGGAGACTTCGCAGGGCAGGCTCAACAATCGCATTCATGGCATCGCGCATGGCCATGGGCTGGGCAGTATTGTTAATGTCCTGCGAGGTGAGCCCGAAATGCACATACTCGCGCCAGGCGCTGTAGCCGGCTTCGTCCATGCGCTTTTTGATGAAATATTCCACGGCTTTCACGTCGTGATTGGTCACCTTTTCCGTGGCTTTGATATCGAGCGCATCTTCGAAGGAGAATTTCAGATAGAGTTCCCGTAAAAAGCGCTTTGCCTGTTCATCAACGCCTGCCAGCGCCGGAAGGGGAATCTCGGAGAGTGCGATGAAATACTCCACCTCGACCAGCACGCGGTAGCGGATCAGGGCAAATTCGCTGAAATAAATGTCAAGTGCTTCTGTTTTGTTGCGATAGCGCCCATCGACAGGCGAGATGGCAGTTAGGGCCGAAAGATCCATAATTCACCGAAATTACCGGCAAAGTTAAGCTATTTCGGCCCTTGGTACTTTAAGGCCTGTTGCCCCTGTTTTTGGGATCGCTGGTGAGGACGATGCTGCTTCGCCTGACGATGCGGGCATCGAAGAACCCCAACCCACCCTCGTGGATATTCGACATGATGTTGGCCGGAGGCCCCGAAAACAATGGATTGGATGGGCCGGATTGTGTGCGGAGTTGTAGAAAGAAATCGTAATAATCATTGCTGATGGCCGACATGACCAGGGTGAGCGTGTCACCGGTTTTCAATTCATCTCCGCGAATAAACATCACAGCCAGGCCATTGGTGGCATTGCCATTGATAAACCTGTCGTCGATCACCAGCGAACGCGAGGCAGTGTCGGTAATAGCCTTTCCGTTGATGAGCGCATCATACTTATAATAATCCGTGGTTGGAGGGTCCCAGGCATAAAGTTTCACCAGAAAAAAATCGAAAGGCTGCTGATACTCAAGAGCAATGGAATCCATCCGGAAGGCCGTGCCCGGCGAACGGATAGCGGCATTGTAATTGCTGGCACCACCAAGCTCCTCTGTCAGCCGGATGTCGAGGTTGTAAGAGGCATCGGGCAGCGCAAAAAAGTCGGGCGGGGTGGCATATGTGCCTGGTTCATCAGGCAGTTCAGTGAGGGCGAGGGTGCCATGCGGTCCGCTCAGCACCAGTTGTGCTCCCTTTATGGCCGGCGGCGCCTCATTGAAAAAGTAACTGGTTGTTTTGCTGAGCTTTACATAATGTACAGTGGTATCGGTACTTATGCTTCCATCCACCACCAGGCGGGCAAATGTGTCGTCGAGTTTTACATCGAATTTTTCGGTGCACGAAGTGGCAAACCACAGGAGTAAAGCCAGGATGAGCAGTGATCTTAATCTTTGCATGGCACTCAGAATTTGAAGTTGTAAGTTAAGGCAGGCACAATGGCAAAGAGGTAGGTCATTTCGGCGTAGGTTACATTCGGATTTTTAGGATCGGGCACGAAGTTGATTACCCAGGGATTTTTTCGGTAATAGGCGTTGTAAACCGACAGGTTCCACTCGCCTTCCCATTTTCTGCCTGGTTTGGGTTTGTTTTTCCATGTAGCCGAAAGGTCGAGGCGGTGGTAATCGGGCAGGCGGTAAGCGTTGCGGTCGGAATAAACCGGAGCTATGGTACTGCCAATCACAAACCTGCCGGTGGGAAAGGTGACCGGCGAACCTGTGGAATATACCCAGGTGGCACCAAAATTCCAACGCTCATTCAGGGTATAATTCGTCACAATGCTGATGTCGTGCGGGCGGTCGTAGCTGGCCGGATATTTTTTTCCGTTGTTGATGGCCTCGATATGCCGGAAAGTTCGCGACCAGGTATAACTGATCCATCCGTTGAGGCGACCGGCGGTGCGCCTGACAAGGGCTTCGATGCCATAGCTGTTGGCTTTGCCAAACCTGAGCTCACCCTCCAGCTTTTCGTTGAGCAGCAGGTCAGCATGATCCTTGAAATCGATGGCATTGTGGTTCAGTTTGTAAAAAGCCTCAACAGAAGCCTCAAGCGCAAGTGGTTCCCAGGCCCTGAAATATCCGGCCGAAAACTGATCGCCGAGCTGAGGTTTCACATTCGGGCTCGAAGGAAACCAGATGTCGAGGGGCGTACCTCCTGTTGAGTTTTGCGCCAGGTGAATATATTGTGCATTTCTGGTGTAGGCCGCTTTGATGGAGGAGTTAGGAGTGATCAGGAAAGAGGCACTGACGCGGGGTTCCAGGTTTGCGTAGGTATGAAACAGCTTTCCGGCAGGGTAATAGGTGGAATCGGATTGGGTAAAATTTTCGTCGAACCTGTACACCACGCCTTCGCCAATATTGCTGAAAGTACTCAGTCTCAGGCCGTACTTTAAGGTAAGCCGCTCGCTCAATTTCTGGTCATTGCTCACATACCATCCCCCCTGGAAGGCACGGTTTTGACGCATCTCAATGCGGTTGAACGGACTGTCGTTGCCTTTGCCCTCCGCCACACCGGGATTAAACCTGTGATACGTGCCGCTCAGGCCAAAACGTATGGTATTATTTTGACCGGCAAACCAGGTAAAATCTGCTTTTGCGCTGTGATCTTTCATGGAAGCAAACCAGTCGAACGCATTCGGCTGGCCTTCGGGCACGCCAAGCTGGTAATTAAATCTGCTGTAAACCAGCGATATGTTGCTGAACAGCCGGCTGCTGAACAAATGGTTCCAGCGCAGTGTGGCAGTCTGGTTGCCCCAGCCAATACCAAAATTCGGACCTTCGAAGATGTCGCGGCCAAAATATCCCGAAAGGAAAAGCCGGTTGCGATCGTTGATGATGTAGTTGGTCTTGGCATTAAAATCGTAGAAATAGAGGGTGTTGTCCTTGATTTGCTCGTTGCTTGAAAGCATCAGGAAAAGGTCGGCGTAGGTGCGCCGGCCAGCCAGCATAAAACTGGAACGGTCTTTCTGTATAGGTCCTTCAAGCGTCAGTCGGCTCGAGATGGTGCCCACCCCGCCCTGCCCGGAGAATTTCTTGATGTTGCCCTCGTTCATCCGCACATCAACCACCGACGACAGCCGACCGCCATAGGCCGGGGGGATGTCGCCTTTGAACAGCTCGACTCCTTTCACAGCATCATTGTTAAAGACTGAGAAAAAACCAAGCAGATGCGAGGGATTGTAAACCACAGCCTCGTCGAGCAGAATAAGGTTCTGATCCGGACTGCCGCCACGCACACTGAAACCCGAGCCGCCTTCGGTAGTGGCCTGAACTCCGGGCAACAGCTGAATGGCTTTGATCACATCCACCTCTCCCATGAGTGCAGGAATCTGACGAATGCTTTTGATATCCAGGCGGTTCACACTCATCTGAGCCTGGGCCAGGCGTTCCTGTGGCCTGTCGGCACTCACCACCACCTCGCGCAATTGCTTGCTTGTTTGCCCAAGGTTGATGTTGATCAATGTGTCGGCTCTCAGCCTGAACGACCGCACCTGAGGCTCAAAACCCACATAAGAAAAAGTAAGCGTATAACTGCCCGGTTCAAGTTTTAGGGCATAATACCCGTAAGCATTGGTGATGGTTCCACCACCTGTCTGAGCAATGATGGTCGCACCGATAAGCGTTTCGCCATTGGCTGCATCGCGCACATAACCGCTCACTGTGAATGTTTTACGGGCAGCGTTATCGCTTCCTGAGACCTCTCCTGCCCACAGGCTCAGACCAAAAATACATAGCAATACAAGGTTATGGAAAAAGTCTCTTGGGTTCATATGTGATTCTTGAACAGTGGTATAGGAAACAAAAGGGGGCTCAAAAGGTTTGCCGGAATGATTTTAAAAATTTAAAACGCACCAAACATGATGCCGAAGCTGAATGAGGGTGCAGAGAAATCGCCCGACTCGAAAAAGTTGCGGAAGCGAGGTGCACCGGGACCGGAAACATCCAGAAACTGCTTGTTGGAGGTAAATACGGCGCGGTACGAAAGTCCGGCCTCAAGCCGCATCCACCTGAGTGGCTGATAAGTTGCCACCACCCTGGGTTGCATCACAAAAATGTTTTCTTCAATGCGGTAGAGCTTTTGCCGGCGCCTGTCGGACATCACAGGTTTCCAGCCCGCACTTCCCCAGCCAAACATGCCTGAGGCTGAGAGGCTTAGTTCGTTTTTCAAGGGGAAAATCTTGCCCAGCCACAACCCGCCATAACTGAACTGCACCGGGTCGCCTCCATAATTCCATCCATTGACCGAATTGTCGTCGGGATGTTTGTAGTTGAGCGCCTTGTAATGGTTGGTGACCAATCCCATCCCGTAGCCACCAATGAAAAAATTGTTCCTCAGATAAGCGCCACCGCCTCCCTGAACAATACCCGTAGTGCCCATCATAGGGCTGATATCGTACAAGATACCCCCAAATCCGCCGTTGCCGTTGGATAAAGATGAACTGTTGCTCTGCGCGCTTGTAAGCTGTGCAAAAAACACACAGGCAAAAATCGTAGCTGATAATTTTTTCAGGTTCATTGTATGTAGGTTTTGAAATAACGACAACCGTTTGGCCCGATGGTTGCATCCACATCCAACGTTTCAACGCCTGGTGCATTGGGGGATTTTTGAAAATTAAACTGTCAACCAACACAATAGTATGTTAGCAGCCAGATTTTAAATTGTATAACGCCGGCCCCCATTCCGGCAAACTTAGGATGTGCTGTTTTTCTAATTTCCTTTGTTCCGAGGTATTGAATATCCAAAGTTTACCCCACCATAAAATGGCAAAGTGCCGACATCAGGAAAGGCAATTAGCCCAAGTCTGTTGGGTTGATGCTGAAATCCTGCTGTTAGGTTGAGGTGCCAATTGGGTTGAAAGTATGCAATCCCAAGTCCTGTTTGTAGTGTAATATTATTTTGGTAAAACCAGCCGTCCTTTGGCACTTTATATTTTCCATCATTGCTTGGATATAAATCCTGAAACGCATCAATAGCATATTCACTGTGTTTGATGTTTATCCAAGGTTGATAATTCAGTGAAAGATGTGGGGTAAAAACCCATTTATTTCCGTAGTATCCGGGAAGGATCTCTATTTTGAACCCCGAATTGAAATATCGTCCATTCAAATCTTCCGTTCTTGAAATATTCCAACCCAGTCCTGCAATTGACCTGAACTTATCTGAAAATGAAACCAAAGCACCCGCACCAATGCGAAAATCAAAATCAAACCCTTTTTGTGAAAATATCGGAAAGTTGGCTTGTGCGTAAAAACCGTAGCGTTCCATGAATTTACCTTGATTGTCAAATCCATAGAAATAATCGGCATTGGCATTAAGATGTGGATTTGCATTTGAGCCTACGGAAATAATATGCCTGCCTTCATTGAGCAAGCCAAAGTAGTTTTGGGCGTATGTATCTGTCACAGAGCAAAGACATAAAACGCAAATAACTAATATATTCTTCATCGTTTAATACGCTTTTAAAAATGATTTGATGGCTGCCATTACTTCATCAAATTTTTCCATATTCATTCTATGACCTGCATCCCTAATTTCAACGACTTCTGCATTTACGAAGTGTGGTCTTGAATACTGCTTTTGCATTTCATAACCCAATGAACTGCAAGAACCACCTAGAATTAAAACAGTATCTTGATAATTTTGAATGCCATCTGTGAAGTTGTAGGTAAAACCTGAGATTGGGTTTCCAAGTCTTTTGTTGCGAACGTATTCCACAAATCCCCCAACCCTATGCACTTGCCAGGGGGGCGGATTGTTACCGTCACAATGGTAGCCTGTAGTCATGGTGCTTCTCAAGATCATCATTGCCCGATAGTCAATTTGCTCGTGGTCTTTGGGGCTGATGACTTGCCCGTGTCTTGCCAAATTGTTCCAAGTGCCGTTGTCATACCTAAACTCAACAATGGTTTTGAACAACTTTTGCATATCATCGCCTGTCAGGGGCATTGGCTCAATGAGCAACAGTTGTTCAACTTTATTTGGATTTTTTGATGTGTAAAATGTGGCCAAACCACCACCCCAAGACTGTCCAATGACGGTAACTTTTTGGTTTGGGGCGTAAATGTTTTTCATTTCGTTTATTTCATCAAGGGCTGTTTGAAGGGTAAACTCATCTTCGGTGATTCGTTCCGACAAGCCGCAGCCCCTTTGGTCCCAAATCACTACATAATACTTATCGGCAAGACTTTCGCAAATATTTCGGTAGGGTCGGGTGTCGGTAAAACTGCCGTGAAGGATAAACAAAGGCGGATTAGTCGGATTACCAAATGTTCTTACGTGGATAAGTCGTTGCCGACCTGACACGTTCACAATTACACTTGGCAAATTTGGGTCTTGGTAAACCGTAGGCGGAACAAGTACTCCAATGTCGTCTATCTTCGCACAACCATGGAGAAAAAAAGCTATTATTACAAAAAGCCATTTCATATTATCAAATTTGTGAGTTTGTATCCTTGGCAAAGTTCTGTATTAAAATATAGAACATCATTTACATTTGGCAAGAAATGAAGATTTAAGTTATTTTTTGGAGCCTCGTAATCGACTTAGCGAAGTTGGCGTTAATCCTAAAAAAGAAGCAATATAGTAGTGTGGGATTTCATTTTCGAGCTTGGGATAGTTCTTTCTAAACCATTCCAATTTTTCAATTCCCGAAGCGGTTAGTAATATCTTTTCTCTTTCCGCCCTTTTAAAAGCGTCTTGCATCATTACTTTAAAACCAAATGCTTCTAAGTCTTTGTTACCTTGCATGGTAGCTTCCATCTCTTTGTTAGAAAAAAACATTACTGTAGCTTTATCGCTAATTACTTGCAGATTTACAAAAGACATGAAATCAACACTTCTCAACAGAGCAGGGGTAATGGCTTGGTTTGCAAGGAAAAAATCGGTCGTAAATTCATCCCCTCTTACATTGGTTAAAAACTTCCTGATAATACCTTTTAAAACTACAAATTGATATTTTACCTGCTGTCCTGAGGTTTCAATTAAAGTGTCTTTTTCTAATGTTCTAATTTCTGTCGCAGATGCAAGAGCAATAGCTGTTTGTTTTGTAATAGGGGAAATTTTGCTTAAAGTAATTTTTATAGTGTCGGAGCTTGATAATTTGTCATTCATTTTCTTATGATTGAGTCATTCATAAAAAAGCACAAAACATGCCATAAAACTAAAAAAAGAGGCAGATTTGATAACTTTGGCCAACAAAAATCCGGCACGCCATGCGACCTGAAGAAAAAATGATCCTGCGTAGTTTCCTGTTTCCGGGTTTGATGGTGGTGCTGATGTGGTCCATTCATTTGTTCACACAGCTCTCCGGGATCAGTCTCACATTTCTGGGCATTCATCCCCTCAAGCCTGAAGGCCTGCCCGGTATTCTACTGGCCCCTTTCCTGCATGCCGACTGGAAACATCTGGGCGCCAACACCATCCCCATGCTGGTTCTGGGGGCTGCATTGTTTTACTTTTACAAACCGCTGGCATGGAAAATTCTGGCCCTGAGCCTGTTGGTAACCGGATTTTGGGTTTGGACGGGTGCACGTGGCGGGGTGCACATTGGCGCCAGCGGACTAATTTATGCCCTTGCTGCCTTTTTGTTTGTGAGCGGGCTGCTCCGGCGCGACACAAGGCTCATGGCAGTTTCGCTGATCGTCGTATTTCTCTACGGCGGAATGGTATGGGGTGTTTTTCCCGATTTCCTTCCTCAAAAAAACATCTCGTGGGAGTCGCACCTATTTGGCGGCATCAGCGGCATCATGCTCGCACTCTACTACCGTACCGACGGCCCGCAGAGACGAAAATACTCCTGGGAACTCGAACCCGAAGAGGAAAATGACGAATCCCCTGCCGCGGAAAGCACCGATGACGACACACAAAAGCCATATTGGCAGGTGCCCGAACCCGATCGCGACAGCCTGGATGTGATTTACCACATCAGAAAGAAAAACAGCTAAAAGCGGTAGCGCCTGACCACATAGGCACAGCTGCCGGCCGAAGGCTGTTCTACAGCCTGATAGCCAAGCCTTTCGATACCGGCTTGCTTTTTCGTGAAACGCAACAACAATACCGGCTCCACCATCACTGTCATGGCCATATCGCTTCCCGGAGGCACACAGGATGACGAACCAGGCTTGTACCAAAGTTCCACAGGACGAAACTTGTTGATGCTAAGCGCCTTTACAGCTTCTTCCAGCTCAAAGCCATTGCCCTGACTACCTTCAAAGTCAAATGCGTAGTAAAAGCCTTCGGGAAACACATAATCACCCCCTGAGTGATCCTCAGCTACCGGCTGGGGGAGCGACTGAATGGCAGATTTGCCGCTTTTGCATGAAGGCATCAGCAGGGCAATGGCCAGCGTAACAAGGAAAGCTAATCTTTTCATGTGGCTAATATAACTGATTTGTTGACTGTCCGAGCAACAACCCGTTGAAAAGCAGTTTGAAACTGCCCCTGGTGTTGGCCCTGAACTGTGGGTTGAACCCCATGACCACTACCTGCCCTTTGCCCTTTTTCATCCAGACAACCGCAGGTTTGCCCTCAAGCAATTCTTCCTTTTGGGCGTACCCGCTGAGCACGAGATTCGATTTTGCATAGGCGCCAATAACCCGCCTTTCCATATCCAGCGCAGGCAGTGACGTGGCAAAGACCGGCTCGCCGCGGGTAAACACGTTCAGGTTTCGGGAAATACCGAACGTAAGCGGATGATTTTCAATTACATTCAGCTGCATCAATGTTCCTGGCACGTAAAGACCTTGTTTGATCAAGTCGTCTGCTACATTACGAAATGGCAATCTGAAGTCTTCTTTTGCTCCGCCTGATGCAATAGTATGCGTGCCCTCGAACAAGGCGGCCGAAGCGCCCCAGCTCAATACCACACCGCCCTGATCGACCCACTCCATCAATTTGTTCAGGCCGTCTTTTCCCATGCCGCGGGCATAACCCGGGGGGAAATTGGCCGGTGGAGCAGCTGCACCCTCGCCCTGCCGTCCTTCGAGCAACACATTTTTTGAGGCCGAAGGAAATACCAGGACCTCAATGCCCGCCGGGACCCCAGTTGCAAGATCAGCCGGCCGGAATAGCTTATACTTGATCCCATAAGTATCGAAAATATATCTCGTCCAGCCGGCATCCATGTCGTGAAACCAGGTTTCGACCAGTCCGATCGCAGGCGCTTTCAGCTTCTTTAGCTCTGCGGCAGGCTTCGAGTGCAACACGATCGGCACGAGTCCATCAGGAAGCTCTGTGCCTTTCAAAGCAGCCGATTCCACCACAAAAGTTCCGGCCGGCAACTGTCTGCCATCTGTTTCGAACACCGCTTCGGCACGGTGCACAGCCTTGCCTGCCGAAAGCAAACCAAATACAAGCTGATAGCTGGTGTTCTGCGATGGACTTAGTGCCAGTCCCCAGTATCCGGGAGCAACGGAGGTTGCGGGCCTGTACTTTTCCACCTCGCTCAAACTCGCCTCCAGGTCGGCGTTTCGCTGGTTGAGCTCGTGGCATTCCAGCCCAAGATGCAATGGCAATGACCACGAGGTGATGTCGTAGGGACGGATAATTTCACCACCTGGTACATACCTTCGCACAGGGAATTCCTGCTTTTCCATCACTTCTTTGATGAATGCCCTGAACGGCTGGGCAAGAGGCACCACTACGCTGCCCTCAGGGAAAATCATATTTCCGTGACGCACTTCCGAGCTTGTAACAAAAGTGCGCACTCCGTGCGAGCGCAGCAAATCAACAAGAAAGGTCAGTTCACCAGGATCATTCTGTGTGGGCGGCAAAACATAATAATATGGAGGCTTTGTGCGTCCGGTTTCCACCATCTTGACAGTGATATCGTGCCTGAAGCGCAGCAGGCGTTCACGGTGGAGTGCAGCCGTTTCGACCATAGCCCACATCGAACTGATCTCGTACCTCACTATGTCCGACAATCGCCACCACCCTCCGGGCCAGGGATCGGGCATGTTGATGCTTTTCTTATACTCGCCAAGCCCTTTCCCGATCACGCCAATCTCCTGAGGCTCCACATAAACCGGCGAGGCAAGGTGCACAGATGCCGCCTCCGTAAGCATCCCTATGGTATTTTTCCACAGACAAGTTTCTGTATGTCCTGGCCAGTAATCGTCGAAAAGATAGCGCTGGGTCACACCTTTCAGGCTGTCGGCTGTCATCCTCTTCATCATGGCCGCACCAAAAACACCCATCCAGTTGAGCAGTCCGGCATCCACGTTTTCGGCTATCGGATCGTGAGGTGGGGGCACAAAATAACGCACCCCCGTAGCTCCCATCTGATGCTTCTCGACCATCACCTGCGGAAACCATTCGTGGCTGAACAGGCGGCTGATGGCCCGGGTATCTTCCTGCGTAAGCATCACAAAATCGCGGTTGTTATCGTGACCAATGTATTTGTGATATACCCCGGGCATCTGGCTGCGCTCGTATTTTGTGCCTTTGTATTTGTTGTAATGGTCAACCACCATATCCATTCCGTCAGGGTTGTGGCTTGCCACAATCATCACTACTGTGTTCTCGAGCCATTTCAACTGTTGCGGATCGGAAGTCACAGCCAGTTCGTAAGCCATCAGGGGTACCGATTGGGAAGGTCCCACTTCGGTGGAGTGCATCGACATGGTAGCCACTACAAACACCTTCCCCCGGCTGATAAGTGACTCAAGCTCCGCCGCCGGGATATCTGTCTCGAGCGCTAGCCTCCGGTTGATCGCCTTGAGTTCTTCCAGGTTTCTGAGGTTTTCGGGTGAGGAAATCAGCAGCATGTAAATGTCCTTACCCATTGGCGAACGCCCGATCGTAACCATCTTTAGCCTGTCGGATTCCTGCTCAAGTTTTTTCAGATACGAAATCATGGCATCATAGCTGAAAAGCTGGCGATCGTCGCCGGGGCGGAAACCAAACCAGGATTCCGGGGTCGTAAGCTTTTGCGGAAAGACCTCCGTAAAAAGACCCAGCATCAGAAGAAATATCATTAAACGCTTCATAACTGCTTCAATTGAGGCTTAACTGTATCTGAGCACTTAAAGAATCGGCCCAATGAATAATCATGCTGCGTTGTGCTCCGCTGAGCTTGGCCTCGCTATGCATGAGAAGATAGGCTGCCGGTGGCATTTCGGCCTGCTGAAGCACCTCCTTGATTTCCTGCAGCTTGTGCAATCTTTTTTCTTTGTCATAAACCGTCCACTGCGAAAAATCCAGGTGTTTCTTTCCATTCTTTACGTGTTGGGCAATCATCCACGACACCGGCGCAACGCTGGCATACCAGGGATAGGTCGTGCGATCGGAATGACAGTCGTAGCAGGCCATTTTAACTGTGCGAACCAGTTCAGGATTGGTCTCGGTCAGGTAAAACACATCGTATCGGCTTTCGACTGTGGCAAGGTTGCGCTCGGGACGAACAAACTGCATGGCGCCAAAGACCAGCAGAATAGCAATAATGATGACATATTTGCGCATGGTTGAATGGTTTTTGGATAGGCCAAATGTACTCCTTTCGATAAAAAAAAGAAATGCCCATCAGGAATACGGCAAAAAACACATCTCCCACAATCAACATTGCCCCGCAGGGGCGAAATATCAGAGGCCCCAGCGGGGCTTATGTCCGGAACACGCCCTCCCCTAAAACACCATAAAACCCTGATTTACCGTTCTTTATCCCTTGATTTAACCATGATCAATGAGGCAAAGAAAAGGCAACAAAAAAACCCCACCATCTGGTGAGGTTTTGTGTCGGAGCGGCCCGACTCGAACGGGCGACCGCTTGCACCCCATGCAAGTATGCTAGCCAACTGCACCACGCCCCGATTGCAATATGCGGTGCAAAGATAATATGTTTCTCTTCAGTCTGCAACACTTTTTAAACTGCAAGATATAACAACCTGTTTTAAAGCGCTTTAAACATCTATGCAAAATAATTTTGATTTTCTGCGCCAAAATTTCACCTATCTTTGAAGCGCATAAATATCACCCTGCAAACTTCCGACAGAATGGCAGACATTCGCCGGATTCTGCCTGCAGGCCTTGTATGGCACAATTTATGAGAAGCTAGAAAATAAATCAAAATCCATGAGTAAAAATCCAGAACATGTGGAATGCCTGATCATTGGTTCAGGTCCGGCCGGTTACACTGCGGCTATCTATGCTGCCAGAGCCGATATGCACCCGGTGATGTATATGGGCATACAGCCCGGTGGTCAGCTTACAACCACAACTGAGGTAGAGAATTTTCCGGGCTATCCCGATGGGATTACAGGGCCGGAGATGATGGAACAGCTCAAGCGCCAGGCCGAGCGCTTCGGGACAGACGTGCGTTGGGGGATGGTGACAGAGGTAGATGCATCGCAGCGTCCGTTCAGGGTAAAGGCCGACGATGGGGCAGAGTTGCTTGCCGAAACCATCATTGTGGCCACAGGAGCAACCGCCAAATATCTTGGCTTGCCCTCGGAAGAAGAATTTAAAGGCGGAGGCGTTTCGGCCTGTGCCACCTGCGATGGCTTTTTCTACAAAGGAAAAGATGTTGCCGTGGTGGGCGGGGGCGACACAGCCGCCGAAGAAGCCACCTACCTGGCAAAGCTTTGCCGCAAGGTGTACCTCATTGTGCGCCGTGATGAGCTCCGCGCCAGCAAAGCCATGCAAAAACGTGTGTTGAACACCCCCAACATCGAAATCCTCTGGAATCACGAAACCAAGGAGCTCTTTGGCGAAAAATCGGGCTTCATGAAAACCCTGAAAGGCGCTGTGCTCAAAAACAACAAAACCGGGGAAGAACGCGTAATTGACATCGACGGTTTCTTTGTTGCCATCGGCCACAAGCCTAACAGCGAGCTCTTTACCGGAATACTCGACATGGACGAAACCGGCTACATCATTACCAAACCCGACAGCACAGCCACCAACGTCCCGGGCATTTTTGCCTGTGGCGACGTGCAGGACAAGGTGTTCAGGCAGGCTGTCACAGCTGCCGGCACAGGCTGCATGGCTGCCCTGGAAGCCGAGCGCTTTCTGGCCGCACAAAACGATTAATACTGATTTTACACTTTGAACTCCCGGGCTGCCAGTTTTGGCAGCCTTTTTTTACAATGCAGCTATTGTTGTTAAATTATTAACAATCACCTTGCATTATTCCTACCTTTGCAGCCGGAAAAGATAATCGTTGATATGCTTTGGAGACATAACTGTAATTCGCTTATATCCAAATATTTAACCATATATTTTGGTATTCTGCTAACCCTTGCAGGAACAAGCTCCCGGGCCAATGAACCCCAAAAAGCGACCTTCAAGCCCTATGGGTTTGTAAAATTCGCCGCGTGGTTCGATTCGCGCCAGGTGGATGGCAACCGTGATGATTTGATGCTTTATTATCCCTTGAACCGGGTGATTGGCAATGGAGGCGAAGATCTGAATGCGCGTCATTCGCTCAACTTCAGCGCCATGAGCACAAGGGTCGGCATGAAGATAACCGGCCGCGATGCACTGGGAGCAAAAACCAATGCGCTGATCGAAAGCGACTATACAGGCGCAGGCAGCAGCATGTCGAATACTTTCAGGCTCAGGCACGCTTATGTCAATCTGCGTTGGAAAAAAACTGAGCTGTTGTTGGGGCAGTACTGGCACCCGATGTTTGTGCCTGAAGTTTTTCCTGATTTGTATTCACTGAATACGGGTGCGCCCTTTCAGCCATTTATACGCAATCCGCAGGCCAGTTTGCGCTATTATTCCGGGGCCAGCCGTTTTGAACTTTGCCTCATCACACAACGCGACAACACGAGCGATGGCCCCAAAGGACGCAGTGCAGAATACCTGAAAAATGCCGCTCTGCCAAACATCCACCTGCAATGGCAACTCAAAAAAGATCAGCTTGTGCTGGGCTTGGGATACGACTACAAAAGGCTGATGCCACAAATTGCCACCCCCGCCCTTTATCGGCAGCGCGAAACGGTTGAAGGCCACTCGCTCATGGCTTTTGCTAAAACCGGCACCAACGAATGGAACTGGCGCATCAAGGCTATTTACGGGCAAAACCTGACCGAGCACCTGCTGCTGGGCGGTTATGCCGTGCGATCGGTTGAATACGGCACCAACATCCAAAGCTACACCCCGACAAATCACCTTTTTCTTTGGTCGGAATTGTGCCTGGAAAAAGGTCCGCTGCATTATGGAATTTTTGCAGGTTACGCCCGGAATCTGGGCACCTTGCACGAAAACACCGGCAAATACTACGCCAAAGGTCACGACATTGCACAGCTGATGCGGTTCAGCCCTATCTTAAGCTACACCTCCGGCCCACTTAAGCTGGCCGGCGAAATGGAATATACCAGGGCTTATTACGGTACCCCCGACAATAAAGGAATTGTAAAAAACACGAGAGCCATTGGCAACGTCCGGCTCACTGCTGCCGCCATCTACAGCTTCTGATCATGTTATTTTTCTTTAAGCTGAGGCGAACACGCTGCTTAATCCACTAATTTTACTCAAGAAAAAGTTCATGCCATGATCGACCTTTCATGCACTTATATGGGTCTGCAGCTTCACAGCCCCATCGTAGCAGGTAGCTCAGGTTTTACCGACAGCCTGGTTAAATTGAAACACCTCGAACAGCAAGGAGTGGGTGCGGTGGTGCTCAAATCAATTTTTGAGGAAGAAATCATTCACGAATATCACCACGTGCTGAGGGAGGAGGCTGAAAAAACCGGCAGGGAAGAATTTCTGGATTATCTGGATGTGCGCCTGCGTCGCGAAACCCTCGACAGGTATCTGCAGTTGATCCGCGATGCCAAAAAGTCGATCGACATCCCCATCATTGCCAGCATCAACTGCAAATCGGCTTATGAGTGGATGACTTTTGCCGAAGAGATTGAAAAGGCAGGTGCAGATGCACTTGAGCTCAACGTCTTTGTGATGCCCTCAGCCATTGGAAGGAGCAGCGAGGACAACGAAAAGATTTACTTCGAAATCGTGAAACAGGTCAGGCGCCGCATCAGCATTCCCATTGCACTTAAAATCAGCTTCTATTTTTCCAACCTGGCCCAGTTTGCCATCGACCTGTCGAACAGCGGCATCGCTGCCCTGGTGTTGTTCAACAGATTCTACAGCCCGGATATCGATCTGGATAAACTCCAGGTCAATCAGGGGCACGTATTGAGCAGTCCGGGAGAGCTGAGTATGCCCTTGCGCTGGATTGCCATGCTGCACGGTCGGATGGGTTGCGACATGGCCGGATCGACCGGCGTAGCCGACGGAAAAGCAGTGGCAAAACTGCTGCTCGCCGGAGCCTCGGTGGCACAGGTGGCATCGGCTTTCTACAGGCATGGCATCGGATATGCCTCGGTGATGCACAACGAGCTGCGCGAATGGATGGAACAACACGACTTCAAAAAAATAAGCGACTTCGCCGGAATGCTCAGCCAGAAAAAAATTGCCGACCCTTCGGTGTATGAAAGGGTTCAGTTTATGAAGTATTTCAGCGACAAAGACACCCTCTGAAAACAAACAATTACACTTTGATGAACAGCGAGAATCAGGAAAGACTTATACACGAGGCTTTTAAGCCCAAAACCTGGAGCGAAATCAAATCGCACGACTCCTGGTCGGTATTCAAAATCATGGCCGAATTTGTCGAGGGTTTCGAAAAGCTGGCCAAAATCGGACCTTGCGTGGCCATCTTCGGGTCGGCACGCACCAGGCCAAGCCACAAATATTACCGGCTTACGGAAGAAATTGCCTATCTGCTCACCAAGAAAGGCTTTGGCATCATCACAGGCGGCGGTCCGGGCATCATGGAAGCCGGCAACAAAGGGGCACACTTTGCCGGAGGCAAATCGGTTGGCGTGAACATTGAACTCCCATTCGAGCAGGCCCCGAATCCTTTTATTGATAGGGACAAATACATTGAGCTTCAGTACTTTTTTGTCCGAAAGGTGATGTTCATGCGCTATTCGCAAGGATATATCGTATTGCCCGGCGGATTTGGCACCATGGACGAGTTGTTCGAAGCCATCACCCTCATACAGACCCAGAAACTGGTGAAATTCCCCATTGTGCTGGTGGGTAAGGATTACTGGTCGGGGCTCATCGCCTGGATCAAAGAAGTGATGCTGGCCGAGCACAACATTTCGCCCGAAGACATGGAAATCTTCAGCCTGGTGGATACTGCCGAAGAAGCGGTCAAAATTATCGAAGACTTCTATAATAAATACGCCATAAAGCCCAACTTCTGATGCGCACGTTGACTACCAGCTTGCCTATCATGCTGTTACCCATCGAGCAAGACGGATATCATCTGCTCATCGAAGGCCGGATCAACGGAAAAAAAGCAAACTTTCTGGTGGATACCGGTGCATCGCGCACGGTGTTCGACGAACAGGAAATCATGAACTACCTGGACGAGGCCAGTTTCGAGGACAACGAAAAGCTTTCCACCGGACTGGGAACGAACGACATGCCCAGCAGGGTAACGACAATTGCACATATCCGCTTTGGCCGGCTCAACATATTCGATTACACTTCGGTCATCATCAACCTCAGCAATGTGCACCTTTCCTATCAGGCGCTCGGCCTGCCGCGCATTGTTGGCGTACTGGGCGGCGATTTGCTGCATGCTTACCGTTGCCGCATCGATTATGGCAAGCTCCGCATCACTTTCCGTCTCGACAACGAAAAATAACATCCAAATCAACGACTGATCACAAGTCGGGATGACTGAACTTTGCCGGAAGGCAGATAGATGGTTATCAGGTAAATGCCCTGTTTTAATCCTGAAACATCCAACGAACCAAGTCCGGATTGAACATTCATGTTGCGACGGACAAGTGTTCTGCCTGAAACATCGGTGAGCTGCAATAAGATTTTGCAATCTGTCGGGTCGGCCAGCCTGAAGCGCACCAAGCCCGATGCCGGATTGGGCCACAAAAGCAATGGTTCTTTTGTGTGCTCACCCTTCCCGGGTAGCACATTGGCCCGGGCATTCCAGAGCTCAAGCCCACCGCTGAAGTTGCCTGTGACCATTTGCAGCTTCTGACCCCCGTCGAGCCTGCCAATGTAAGCCGCCGAACGATAACCGGAGCTGACTGCAGCAACAATGGTGTCGAGGATGCTGTGCCAGTCGTCAGAAGGGCTGAACACCCCATTCAGGTTGTTACGGATCTGATCGAAAAGCCAGATGCGTCCCTGCTCACTGCCCACCACCAGCATGGGTCGCCCGTCTGGTGCATAAAAACCCTGTGGTACACTGAAACCATCGTACGAAAGGCTGTAGTCGGTCACATCGACACCACCCAAATCATTGGTAACATACTGAAATACAAGCGAATCTCCCAGTTTCGATCCCTTTAGAAATATAATCTTTCCATTGCGGGAGCCTATCATCAGATCCTGAATCCTATCTTCATCCAGGTCGAAAATGGCCGGAGCCGACCATGCGGGGGTCTGAATTCCGCCAAAATTGAGCAAAGGGGCCGACCATGAGCCCGGCGATTGCTGTGCTACATAAATCAGTCCCCCGGTCTCACTGCCAACCAGCATATCCGGCAGGCCGTTGCCGCTGATATCTGCAAAGGCGGGCACAAGACCGCGGCGACCCAGAAGCGAAAGCCGGGCAAGGTCACGCTCCGTAAGCTCGAACTGTAAACCTTCGTCCGAAGGCTGCTGCGTGAATACATGGATGGAAGACTCGTATGCAGCATGGAGGGTATTGCCATTGAACCACGACCTCAGGTAACGGCCGATGTTTCCGGCCACGATGTCCAACAGCCCGTCGCCATTCAAATCAACAAATACCGGATAAGCCCCCGAACCAAGATCAATGGTCTGGTCTTGCAGAAAGCGCTTGGTGTGAAGTCTGAAAACCGGCTGGTTTTCAGAGCCTTCGTTAAGATAGAGCCACACACTGGAGTAGTTTTCTGTGACGTTGTAATTTGGGTCGAAAGGCGAAACGATCAGGTCTTTCAATCCGTCGTTATTGACATCAATGAGATAGGCCCCGGGCATGGAGTAAAGCCTTACGGGCACATCGTACGACGGAAAGGCGGTGTCCTGCGCCACGATGAGCGCCGACTGCTGGGTGCCACCATTGGTCAGCAGGTTCAGCCCGGGATAATCCACATCACCAAGCAACAGATCCGGCAGTCCATTTCCGGTAAAATCGTGCAGCAGCATTGTAGCTCCGCGGTGGCGATGGCCGTTTCGCGCACTTCGGAATAAGCAGGTATCCAGAAAGATTGTATTGCTTTCCTCACTTTCCGCTATTCTGCCCCAACAGAACGAAGTTTTCTCAAAAATAAGGGAGTCTGAATGGCCGTAAAGCTCACGGGAGCGGTTGGTATGTTGTTCCACAAAAGTTCCAAGTGCCCAGAAAGTAAGCAGGTCCAGGTCGCCATCGCCATCAAGATCGGCTATGCCGGGCTGGTCGGCATTGGTAGAAATGATGTTGACATATCCCCCGCCCTGAAGCGAGCTCAGAAAGGGTTCGACAACGGGTGTAAACTGAGGGTAAAGCTTTCCGGTGTTTCGAAATACCCTGATTCCTGCCCAACCTGGCGAATAGGTAAAAAGATCGGGACGGCCATCGCCGTCATAATCGGCAAATACCACCCAATCGCTGGCCTTGGGGAAAAACCTGACAAATTCCGGCGCCCAGCGATAGCTGATCTGACCCGGAATGCCATCGTTCACAAAACACAACCAGCGGTTCCCGCGCCGGTCGAACACCACAAGATCATCCACTCCGTCGGCATTCAGATCAATAGCCGCAAACTGGCAGGCATCCAGCCCCCCTGTCCATGGAAATTTCAGGAAACCTCCACCGGAGTGCACTTTCCAACCAGCAAGCTGTGCCGTAACGGAACAACTTAAAGTTGAAAGCAATACAACCAGTGCAAATCTGAAAACTAACAACGGCCTCGACATCCTCACAAAAATAAGCAATTGGCTGATGTGAGCTGTTTGCTGCTCCGGCGGATGCTCCATTGAAGGAGTATGCGTAATTTTACAGCAAAAAGCTCATGCCACGTATCCTGATCATTGACGACGAAATCAGCATCCGCCGTACATTGCGCGAAATTCTGGAATACGAGAAATACAAGGTTGACGATGCCGCCAACGGACCTGAAGGCATAGCCCTGGCTAAAGATCACGATTATGACGTGATATTGTGCGACATCAAAATGCCCGATATGGATGGCATTGAGACGCTCGAAGCTCTGAAACAGATTACCGACAGCCCGGTGGTGATGATTTCCGGCCACGGCACCATCGAAACTGCTGTCGAGGCCATCAAAAAAGGCGCTTACGACTACATCAGCAAGCCGCCGGACCTCAACCGGCTCCTGATCACCCTGCGCAATGCCATGGACAAGTCGCGCCTGGTGAACGAAACCAAAGCTTTGAAAAAAGTCGTCAGCAAGCAGTACGAGATGGTGGGCAAGTCGGCAGCCATCAACGAAATCAGGGAGATGATCGGAAAGGTGGCTCCCACCAATGCGAGGGTGCTGATCACCGGCGAGAACGGCACGGGCAAGGAATTGGTTGCCAGACAAATTCACGAACTCAGCAACCGGTCGCACGCCCCATTCATCGAAGTCAATTGTGCTGCCATCCCTTCGGAGCTCATCGAGAGTCAGCTTTTCGGACACGAAAAGGGTTCATTTACCTCGGCCATCAAGCAACGTAAAGGCGACTTTGAGCTGGCCCATGGCGGCACCCTTTTTCTCGACGAAATTGGCGATATGAGCCTGGCCGCTCAGGCCAAGGTGCTCCGGGCATTGCAGGAAAACAAGATCACACGGGTTGGGGGCGAAAAAGAGATTCCGGTGGATGTACGCATACTGAGTGCTACAAATAAAAACCTGCACGATGAGATTGCAGCGGGGAGGTTTCGCGAGGACCTATACCACCGGCTGAGCGTGATTGTGATTCATGTGCCCCCGCTGCGTGAGCGGGCCGATGATATTCCATTGCTCGTGGCCCATTTCACCGAACTCATCTCACAACGTATGGGCAAGCCGGCAGCCCGCTTTACTGACGAAGCCCTGCTCGAAATGCAACAATACCGCTGGACCGGAAACATCCGCGAATTGCACAATGCCGTGGAAAGGCTGGTCATTTTGGCAGGTCCGGTTGTGAGCCGCGAAGATGTGCTGCGTTTTGCGCGCCCCTTCAATGGTTGATTTTATTATTTGACTTGGGCTGCAAACCGATGTATCTTTGCATCGGCATAAAATTTGATGAGTGCCCTATAACCACGGGACTGACAGGTTTTGACAGCAAGCAGAGTGGTTATGTAAGCATGCCGAGCCTTGCGATGACGCTCGTAAATCCTGATCGCGAACAATAATTGGCGAAACTAACTACGCTCTCGCTGCTTAATCGAAGCACAGTAGATTGAAGCTTAATCGGGGTGCAAGGCGCCCTGACGAGACATCCCGCAGGTGGAGATGCCCGATTCCGGCCTGAGCACGGGGTGCACATCAAGTTCGGGATAGTCCGGCAGTTGCTCCGCCTGCCGGGCGAAATTCAGGAGCTAAGACATGGTTCCGGATGCCGTTTTCCAGGCCATGTACGAAAACCAACAAACGGCTAAGCATGTAGAAAGCATGGTTGCTCCTTGTTTGGACGCGGGTTCGAATCCCGCCAGTTCCACCAGAAAAGCTCCTGATCGGGAGCTTTTTTTATTGCCCAACATAAACAGGGGAGGCTGCCTGACTGGCAGCCTCCCCTGTTAATTAGCTATCAATACTGATTTTACTGATCCCACCAAACCTTGTTCGTCACGGTGAGACCGGCAGGCATGTTGGGGTTATACAGACGTTCGTCGGTAGGATAGAGGTAACGACGGGGCGTCTGATCACCAACTACACCAGCCGGAAGGGCAAGCGAGGGCATACCGGTGCGGCGCCAGTCAACCCAGGTTTCGGAGCTCATAAACATGGCAATATATTTGCCGGTCATGATCTTTTCCATGGTGATGGAGCTGGCCGTTTCGCTGGCATTGTCAGCCTCCCATGCAGCATTGCTCACGCCATGCTTTGCAAGCGAAGCTTTGACTGCATCGTTGTAGGCAGTTGCAGCCCTTGCTTTATCTGTTTCGAAGAAGGCCTCGGCCTCGATGAATTTTACTTCGAAGTAGTTCATGAGGAACACTGGCGAGTTGTTCGAGGCATAGGCGGGTCCGATCCATGCGGCATTCACGTTGTTTTCGCCCGGGCCGGAACCAACGTATTCGTCAGCCGATTTCTTGTCGAAATAACGGGGAATACGCGGGTCGTTGTTGGCCTTCATCAGGTCAACAATTCTTTTGCCTACGCGGATATCGCCGCGCTGCTGGTCAAACTGGAAGCGGGGGTTGTTGGCCGAAGCAGCTGTTCCGAAATTGATCTGGAAGTCGCCGCTGTTGTCAGCAATCAGTCCGCCCTGATTGATCAGGTCGCGAACAGGTCCGTAGCCATTTCTTTTGGAAAGATGGAGGGCATAGCGAACTTTCAGCGATTTGCCCAGGGCTACCCATTTGGCAGCGTTGCCAGCATACACAAGGTCGGCTGCGCCGGGTACGGGAGCGCCCACAGGAGAGGCCTGGCTCAGTTTGGCAATACCTTCATCCAGGAGGGTGTTGATGGTTTGATAGAGCTTTTCCTGGGTATCGTATTTGGGGGTCAGGTTTCCGGTTTCACCCTGAAGTGCATCGCTGTAGGGTGCATCGCCCCAAACGTCGGTAATCATACCAAGGGTATAGGCAGTCATGATCTTGCCAACACCTTCAAAATGAGGCGCATTCTGATCGACAGCCTTTTTTACCAGGATGTCAAGGTTCTTCAGAATTTCGGCATAGAGTGTATTCCAGAGGTTGTTCTGGTCAGATTCGAGCACCGAATAACGCTCGAGCGCTGCCGACTGGCGGTCAACGCCTGAGAGGTGCTGCATCCACATGCCCGACACGCGGCTGTGGTCGCCACCAATCACATAGGCAAGCCCCCCCTGGGTGGCAGGCAACAGCAGTGCCATCGAAACGTCGGCAGGGTTGTTGGGGTTCTTGTTGATGTCTGTATCAATCCATTTTTTGCAGCCCGAAATCATCACTGCAATCAACAGAAACAGACTAACGCTTTTGATGATATTGTTTCTCATTTTCTTAAAATTTTTCATGTTAGTGTTTTGTCAACATTGGTGATTGATTACAGCGTAAGGCGCAAACCAAATGTGTAACTCTTCACGCCAGGCATGTTGAAGTAGTCGAGACCCTGTCCGTTGCCAGCGCCAATAAGGCTGGTTTCGGGATCGACACCGGTGTATGGTGTGCTCAGCCAGAGGTTGCGGCCGGTAAAGAACACTTCGGCACTGTTGAGGAAGGTTTTGGTGAGCAGCGAGCGGTTCAGGGCGTATGAGAGGGTCAGCTCACGCAGACGCACCCAGTCGGTGCTTTCCACAAACTGCCCGGCAGGTCCGGTGAAGCCGCTACCTTCGCCATTGCGATACCAGTCGATATCCTTAGCTACCTTGATATCATTGGGTTGTCCGTTCGACATTTTCACACCTTCAAACACATAAACAGCGCCATCTCCGCGCGATTCGGTGTCTTTGTGTGTACCGAAGAAGTACATGGCGCCTTTGGTGCCATTCCACATCTTGCCGCCTTTCTTGATGTCGAACAGGAAGCTGAGCGACAAGCCCTTCCAGCTCAGGCTGTTGTTGATACCCATCGTCCAGTCGGGCATCACATTACCAAGGTTGGTTTCATCCTCATCGCTTTCAGGATAACCGTAGTTCCATGCGTTTGGATCGTCCACAATCAGGATATTGCCATTGGCATCACGTTTCCAGTCGTTGCCAAAAATGCTTCCATAAGGCTGACCTACAACGGCACGTGTTTGCGAACCCACAAAACCTGCCAGGAATACGTTTTCAACACCCTCAGCCAGTTGGAGAACTTCGTTCACGTTCTTGGTAAAGTTCACATCAATGTTCCAATTCAGGTTTTTGGTTTGAACCGGCACACCGCGCAAGGTAAGCTCAATACCTTTGCTCACCATTGTAGCTGCGTTCAGGTTGGCAGCATAGTAGCCCGACGACTTGGCAATCGGCACCGAAAGGATGAGTTTTTCGTTCTTGTTGTCGTACCAGGTGAAATCGAGGCCCAATCGGTTTTTAAAGAATTTAAGATCGAAACCAACTTCGAATGATTTCAGGAACTCGGGTTCCAGCTCACTATTTGGCAAGGTTGTCGAGAGTGTGAATCCGGGTTGTCCGAGGAAGGGGAAGCTGATACCATCGGTCCAGCCATCGGCAAAAGCTGCACCAGTAAAGGTGGAAAGCGTTCCGTATGCAAATGCATCATTGGCAATGATGGCATACGAAGCCCTTATTTTACCGTAAGGAAGCACTGCATTGTCTTTCAATGCGGGCAGTTCGGTAAATACAAACGAACCGTTGAACGATGGGAAGAAGAAGGAGTTGTTTTCTTCCGGCAGGGTGGTTGACCATTCGTTGCGGCCTGTGGCATTAAAATACAGCATGTTCTTGTACGAAATGCCAAGGTCGGCAAAAATGGCAGCTGTGCGCTTTCTCGATTTGGATTCACGTGTGATGTAGGTAGCTGCATTCGAGAGGTGATAGAACTCCGGAACAGTCAGGTCATCTCCCTGAACGTAGAGGTTTTGGAACGAGGTCTGGAACATGTTCTGACCAAGGAGGGCATTGAAAGTGATGTCCTCGTTGATTTTCTTGTTGATATTGAAAAGCAGGTCGGAGTTAATGTCCTGAACAAAGAATTGTTGTTCATAAATGCGGCCGTTGGGTGCAGTGCGCGAACCACGAGCAAAGAATTGTTTGCGGCGATCGCTGTACCAGTCGGTACCAATACGGTATGTTACCGACAACCATTCGTTTGCCATATAGCTGAGGGCAGTGTGACCGGTAAGACGGTTTACAATGTCCTTGAACTGGTTCATGTTCACTGTCCAGAAGGGGTTGTCGTATCCGCCACCACGGTAAGCATTGCGCTGGCGACCGTCGGGGAGCATGTAGGAAGCCCTGTCGTTTACCGGGTCGTCTGAACCACCGGTTATATCGAAGTTAGGGGGCATACGCATGAGGGCAAGCATCACACCCGAGGTATTCGATCCTTGCTGGATTCGGATACCACCCGAATTGGTATAGGCAAGCCTGGTCTCCGACTTGAACTTATCGGAAAGCTTGCTTTCGCTGTTGAGCGAAATATTAGTCCTGTCGAAGGTATTGTTCGGCACAACACCTTTATTGGAAGAGTTTGCAATCGAAAGGTAATAGGAGTTGTTGTCGCTTCCGCCACTGATGGCAATGGAGTTATTGTAGGCGACACCTGTCTGGAAGAAGTTGCCGACATTGTCGTAAGCCGGCACTGGCAACGCACCTGCAGGAGCATTGGCAGCTGGAACGATGTTACCTTGTGGATAATAAGGATTATCGGTAGCTCCGTCGAATCGCAGGTCAGCCAGGGCCGGACCCCAGACTGCAGTTGTTGTGGGGCTGTATGTTCCAACACCCTGGGCATATTTATTTTGCATCTCGGGCAATTGGGAAACCTGCTCAAAAGTAACCGAGCTGTTGAAAGCCACGCTCGACCTTCTGCCCGAAGAAGCCGAACCCTTTTTGGTGGTAATAATCACAGCGCCGTTTGCTGCACGCAGACCGTAGAGCGCAGTTGCAGCACCGCCTTTGAGGATGTTTACACTCTCGATGTCTTCAGGGTTGAGGTCAACCACGCGGTTAGAAAGTGCTACACCATAAAGGAGGTTGTTGCTTCCATCGTCCGGGTTACCGGAGGTAAGCTGCGAGTTGTCGATCGGCACACCATCAATAACGAACAAGGGCTGGTTGTTGCCGGTGATGGAAGCCGTACCACGGATGGTCATAAACGAAGACGCACCTGCAGCTCCGGAAGAGTTGATGATTTGCACACCGGCAACCTTTCCAGTAAGTGCATTGATGGGGTTTGTGGCAGCCGAGCGCACAATAGCATCCGAGCCAACCGACTGAACGGCATAACCCAGCGCTTTGCTCTCGCGCGATACGCCGATGGCCGTGACGACCACTTCGTCGATCTGGAACACGTCTGGCTCCATCACAACGTTGATACTGGTCTGATTACCCAGGGGCACCTCCACTGTCCTCATCGAAACATAGGAGAAGACCAGTGTCCGGTGCTCCGGACGCACATTGATCTGATACTTCCCGTCCAGGTCGGTTATGGCCCCGATGGTCGTGCCTTTGACAACGACCGTCACACCGGGAATCCCCATACCATCCTGAGAACTGGTAACTTTACCAGACACGGTTCTTGTTTGCGCAAAGGCACTACTCATGCCGGCAGCAATCAAGAACACCAACAAAACAGCAATTTTTCTCATACTGGTGAATTTTGGTTAATTTAGGTAGTTAAACAATCATAAAATGATCTTCCTTTCCAAAGCGGTCGCTAATTTAACGAATAAAACTTCAAATAATCCAAATAAAAAGTTTTAGGAAAATTAATCAGAACAATGGTATAGCGAAGCATTAGTGCGAAATATTTTTATTAGACTAAGTTACCACTCAAAAGGTTGCACAAAAAAAGCGACCCCTGTTCAGGGTCGCTTTTTCAGTATTCATGGCTGATTATCAGGGGTTTTCCTGAATCAGCCTGTTAGTATTGAGCTCATTTTGCGGAATGGGCCAAACATAGGCTACCGAGCTTACCGGAACAGAAGGCACGGTTCCCTTGGCAGCAAATGGCTGAAGTTTGCGGGTAACATCCATGCTGCGGAGACCTTCGCCAAGGAACTCGAGGTTGCGCTCGAGCATCAGGCGGCTCATGAAAGCATCGCGGTTGGCAAAGTCGGCTGCGCTAAGGTCGGCTGCATTGGGATTGGAGCGTTTGAACACTGCGTTGAGCAAAGCGACAGCCCTGTTGCTGGGCCAGGCTTTCATTGCTTCTGCTTCAGCAAGGTTGAGCAGCACTTCGGCATACCGAATTACAGGCACAAAGTCGGTGTGAGGGAAAGACATGTATTTCTTGAGGAAAATATGTCCGGTTCCACCGATGGTGTGGGGCTCAACAAAATTCTTGCGGAAGTCGTCGGCAGGGAACACCGTGCTGGTCCAAAGCACACTTTGCTGGTTGATGGGATACTCATTGTTTCCGATCTGCATTCCGGTTTTGGAAACAGAGAAGTAATGTGCCAGGCCGTTTTGTGTGCCGGGGAGCTCAGTGGCCGACATGGGCATGCTGAAGATGGACTCGCTTGTGGTGTAGGGCGGACGGAAGATGCTCTCGAAATTGTCGGCCAGGGCATAAGCCACACCTGAGGGTGCAGTGAAGGGCGCATTGGCCGAAACAAGCTTGTTGGCTTCTTCGATCACCTTATCCCAGTTTTCCATGTGCAGGTACACACGCGACTTGATGGCAGCCACAGATCCCTTGTGGATACGGGTAACCTTGGCCACATCATTATCGCCGGAAACTGCGGGAAGCAGATTTTCGGCCTCGTTAAGGTCGGAAAGGATCTGCTGATAGGTTTCACTAATAGTGGAGCGAGCCATATCGTTCTCGGCGCCCGACTTCACGAATTTCAGACGCAATACCATCCCCAGTCCATTGGCGTCTTGTTTGTAGGGACGGGCATAGAGCTGCGACAGGTGGAAGTAAGCCAGACCGCGCAGTGCAAGGGCTTCGCCTTTGAACTGATTGAACTCGGCTTCGGTGAGGAGGTTTTTCGACAGGATATTCTGCTTGTTTTCTTCCATTCCGTCGAGAAAGAGGTTGATGCGACCAATGGCAGCATACACCGCATCCCAGAGGTTCTGCACTTCGTTGGTGCTGGGGGTCAGGTTGTGGCCCCAGGTGAGCAGACCTGTAACACCATTTTGCTGCAGGTTGAGGAAGTCATCGCTGCGGATGTCGTTGTAAACCAGATAGCGACCACCCAGGTATTGGCCATTTTTGAATGAAGCATAAATTCCATTTACCTGTCCGACAATGCGGTCGCGGGTTTCAAAAGCTGTTCTGTCGGAGATGGATGTGCGAGGTGTCGGGTCGAGCAAATCCTTGTGGCACGAGGTGAACACCATCGCTATCAGCAAAACCAGTGCGGAATATGTGATATTTCTTTTCATGTGATTGATCAATTTTAAATTAGAATACCAGGTTCATACCGAATGAGATGGTTCTGGCCTGAGGCACAGTGTTCCTGTCCACACCAGGGGTGAGGTTGGCATCGCCATTGGAGGAGATTTCGGGGTCAGCTCCGGTGTAGCCGGTGAAAACAAAGGCATTGAACATCTGAGCATAGAACCTTACCCTGTTGATGCTGTTCTTGCGCAGGAAGTCGTTTTTAAGGGTGTAACCAAGGCCGATGTTGCGGACTTTCAGGTAGTCACCTTTTTCAACGTTCTGCGACTGAACCATGGTGGAGCCGTTGGAGATATTGTCGCCCCAGATAGGCTTGGGAATGTCGGTAATGTCGCCAGGGTTCTTCCAGTAGGTCTCGGCCACTTCGGCAGAGTTGTTCCAGTTACGCTGGTCGCGCAGACCGGCTTTTGAGCCGTTGTACACATAGAAGCCCAGTGCATAGGTAAGACCCATGTTGAAATCGAGGTTGCCAAAAGTCAGGTTGTTGTCCATACCGCCGAAGAACTTCGGGATGGCGCTTCCCAGCACGGTACCATCGTTGGCAATGTCGATCGGACGGGAGAAGGTACCGTCTTCGAGCTGCCAGCGCTGTGCTGCAGGCTTGCTGAAGTCGAAGTAAACCTTGGTTTTGGTAATTTCTCCAGTGTTCGGGTCTTTGTCGCGACGATAGAAGATACGGCGACCGGTTTGCGGGTCAACACCACCGGTTTCCACACCCCAGATTGAACCTACTGGATAACCAACAAGGGTACGGTTGGTAGTTTCGAGCTGGGTTACACCTACTATATATGGTACACCGTCGGCGAGCTCAGTAACTTCGTTCTTCAGATAGTTGAAGTTGAAGGTTGTTGTCCAGTCGAGTTTATTGTTGCGGACGTTGACGCTGGTGAGCTGGAATTCGATACCGGAGTTCACCATGGCACCGACGTTCATAGGCAGGGTATTGCCTGGGATACCTTTTGAAGGCGACTGGGGTACGTTGAGGATGAGGCCGTTCTGGTTGTTGTGGAAATAGTTCAGCTCAAACTGGAAGCGGTCGTTCATGATTGCCCATGCCAGACCTACGTCCATTTTGTTGGAAGTTTCCCACTGCAGGTCAAGGTTACCGGCCTGGTTGAAGAAGAGGCTGGCATTGCCGTTATAGGTTCCAGCAGCATAAAGGAACAACGAAGCAAAATCGCTTACACCACTAATGTTACCAACCCTTCCGTATGAGCCTTTGATACGAAGATCGGAGAACAGTTGGCCGAGTCCGCTTTCCTGGAAGAAGCCTTCATTCGAAATGTTCCACATGAGGCTGGCACCACCGAAGTTACCGTATTTGTTGCCCGGAGCGAGACCTGAGAAACCGTCGCGGCGGAGCGATGCTTCAAGGTAGTACTTCCTGTCCCAATTCAGATTGATACGTCCGAAGGTTGAAGTAAAGAAGTTTTCGCTCAACAGCGCTGCCGGGGGTTGCTGAGGTGTGGTAAACGAGCCCTGATAGTCCTGGAAGAAGGGGTCGGCAAGTCCGGTTCTGCGGCCCGACCAGCCGTCAAACTGGGTGTACTGTTCTTCCAAACCAAGCAGAAATGCAGTATTGAGTTTTTCGGCAATTGTGGTTGAATAATTGAGGGTATTGGTCCAGTTCCAGCGCTTGCGGCGGTCGAAATAGTTATAGGCTTCGCCACCGTTGGTGCGGCCATCACCGTGCAGGGGGTGCCAGAAGGTCTTGGACTCGATCTGGCTGTAGTCGATGCCATAGGTAGTGCGCAGGAAGAGGTTCTTGTAAACTTCAAGGTTGGCAAAGAACGATCCCAGCACACGGTCGCTTTGGGCATTGTTGTAATTCTTGTCGAAAAGGAACTGCGGATGGAAGAAGCCTACAGGCTGGGTATTTTTGCGAAGACCCACACGGTTGTTGGGGTAGTCGATGTTATAATCGCCATTGGGCAGCATAACCGGCACGATGGGCGCGGTCACAAATGCCAGACGTCCGGCACCAGCGGTTGCGAAGTTTGCACCTGCAATCGAACCTGTCTGGGGTGCATTGGCAAAGGTGTTGGTGTAGCCAGCACTACCGCCCACTGTGAAGGCTTTGCTTACTTTGTGGTCGATGTTGAAGCGGAAGCTGCGGCGCTCAAGCTGGTTGGTGCGGATGATACCATCTGTATTGGAATATCCGGCCGAGAAATTGTAAGTAGTGTTGGGGCTTGCACCCGAAACCGAAAGGGCATGGCTATGCTGGAAACCAGTGCGGTAAACTACGTCGTTCCAGTTGGTATTGACCACCTTGCCATCAATGGTGTCGAGCTGATATGCAGGAGCAAGTCCGGCATTTTCGCGTGCCTTGTTTTTGGTTTCTACAAATTGATACGCATCCATGAGGTCGTAGAGGCGGTAGGGGGAGTTCCAACCTACGGAGACATCATAGGTAACGGTTACTTTGCCCTGCTGTCCGCGGCGGGTAGTAACAAGAACTACACCATTGGCAGCACGTGAACCGTAGATGGCGGTGGCCGAGGCGTCTTTGAGTACTTCGATACTCTCGATATCGGCAGGGTTGATGTCGGCCAGGGGGTTGACCGGGGTGGCATTGCGGCCAAAGTCGCCGGTGAACACCGGTACGCCATCAATCACATACAAGGGACTCGAACTGCCCGAGATGGAGTTTACGCCACGCACCCTGATTACAGGCGGGTTGCCAAGCACGGCATTGGGCACGGTTACCGTCACACCGGCTGCCTTTCCTTGCAAGGCCATGTCGAAGGTTTGAACCGGGATGGTGCGCAGGTTTTCGCCTTTAACCTTGGACACAGAGCCCGAAACGTCGCGACGTGTCTGCACACCGTAGCCGACCACAACGATCTCTTCGAGCGCCTTCACATCGGCCTGCATGGATACATTGATCAGCGAACGGCCTGCAATGTCCACTTCCTGAGTCTGCAATCCCACAAAGGAGAAGACCAGGGTGCGGGCATTGGCCGGCACATCGAGCTGATACTTACCGTCGAGGTTGGTAGTAGTTCCGACCGTGGTGCCCTTGACGACCACCGTTACGCCCGGAATGCCACTACCATCCTCAGCGCTCGTCACCGTACCGGTGATTACGCGTTGAGCGAGCACAACCTGCATGGAAAAAAAGATGCAGGCCAGCAACAAGGTAATTTTTCTCATACTGATGAATTTTGGTTAGTGAATTGATTAGTGAAAATGAATCGAAAATCCTTTACATATAAATTTATTTTAACCTTTTCCGGGACGAAAATAAACCAAACTTAACCAATTCTGCAAATAAAATTAAAGATTCCTATCGATTTCGATAAATTCCTGCAGTATCTTAACCGAATGAGAATTGTTCCGAAAAACAGCATAGCTTAATTATACATCTCATTATCAGTATCTTCAAAATTTGTCCCCTTCCTAGGTGGGGCAAGCTGACTTTTTCCGTTTACCAACAGGCAGGTGCCGATCAGCAACAATTCCGCAACTGGCCTGAGCAAGGCCTGGCCTTCGGCACGGGCAAACTGCAAGGCAAGCCATATGCCTCCGGCAACGGTGAGCAGCCATAAACCTGCTTTGAGCCTCCTGAATGCGATCAAAATCAAACCGGCCAGAATGGCAAGATGAAGAAATGCGATAAGTAAGAGGAGTTGCATGAAACTGTCACGAGAGATGAAATGAGGATAAAGATCCCATATCCTTGCCTGTTGCTCCGACCACCACAGCGGAAGCATGAGCAAAATGAGCGAAAGAAGGTAATAGGCCAGTGTGAGCGTAAAAACAAAGAGCTGCCGTTTGCCCATATGCTGTGAAGTTGGCAAGAAATCAGGACATGATATCGCGAAAACGGAGATACATTAATATAAATAGGGTGGTTAGCATGAGATCGAAACCCGGAAAGACACCGGCAGGTTTGTAAATATAGACAGAGGAAAAGATAATGATGAGCAATTGAGAGATGGCATAGAGGTGAAAACCGGCTTTTTGCAACATCCACATAAAACGAACCCCCACAAACGAAACCACATTGAGAAGTGCGGCTATCAGGAAAAACTCCCTCGGGATGGATTGGATGATGCGGAGCTGCTCGCCCAGCTGAAACATGCCATCGGATTGCATCAGCTCCAGGATGTGCCGGTAGTTGATATACACGAAAAAACCACTAACTGCACTCAGCGCCGATCCGATAAAACTAAGCACACAAAGAAGGCTGAGCAAGTGCGGACGCCGGATTTTCTGCTCAAATTCGGGAAGATGTCCTGTTTCCAAACGATAAACTGTTTATGGCTGGCGAATATAATAATAAGGTATAATCCGGGCCGGTTTTGGCGCTAAATTTGCACAAAGAATAGCACAACACCACATGATGACCGTTGAAACATTGAAAGCACTGCCGCATAGACACGAAGCACTTTTGATCTATTTCTATCACGATCAGTGCGCTCCCTGCCTGAGCCTCAGACCTAAAGTAAAATCATTGGTTGAGGAGCGCTTTCCCAAAATCGCGCTTGAATTTGTGGATGCCCTTGCCTATCCGGAACTCCCTGCTTCAATGGGTGTTTTTGGATTTCCCACATTGATCCTCTTTCTGGAAGGGGCCGAGTTTGGCCGTTGGAGCAAGTTTGTTTCGGTGGCTCAGCTCGAGGAACAGATCGAGCGGCCTTATCAATTGCTTTTTGGCTAAGCCATCAAATACCGCTTACCAGGGCATCCGGCAGCTCGACGGGCACATTACGCAGAAAGTCCACAGATTTGTGCATATGCACATACATCAGTGTATCTTCCTGAATAAAAGGGACTTCCTTGCGGTAGGCGCTGATAAACTGTTCAATAGTCGGAGAGCTCTTTGCTGGACGCCTGAACTCGAGTGCCTGGGCAGCAGTAAACAGCTCGATGGCCAGAATTTGTTCGAGGTTTTGCACCACCTTCCAGGCCTTTGTAGCTGCGTTGGCTCCCATGCTCACATGGTCTTCCTGTCCTTGCGACGATTCAATGCTGTCCACAGAAGCCGGGGTGCAGAGTTGTTTGTTCTGGCTGACGATGCTGGCCGCGGTGTAGTGCGGTATCATAAAACCAGAATTTAGCCCGGGGTTTGCGACCAGAAATGGTGGCAATCCGCGCTTTCCGTTGAGCAACTGGTAGGTACGACGCTCGGAGATGTTGCCCCATTCGGCAGCGGCAACAGCCAGATGATCCAGGGCCAGGGCAAGAGGCTGGCCGTGAAAGTTACCGGCCGAGAGCACAAGGTCGGCCTCAGGGAAAATGGTGGGATTGTCGGTTACCGAGTTGATTTCCTGGCTGAAGACCTGTGCCACGTAATTCATGGCATCGACTGAGGCCCCGTGCACCTGCGGAATGCAACGGAAGCTGTAAGGGTCCTGCACATGCGCTTTTGGCCTGTTGATCAGCTGGCTGCCCTCAAGGATCTGACGTATGCGGCGGGCAGTTTCAATCTGACCCCGGTGCGGTCGTATCTGATGCACTGCCTCGTAAAATGGTTCGATCCGGCCATCGAAAGCTTCGAGCGAGATGGCGCCAATCAGGTCGGCCAGAATGGATAGCCTGAAAAGTTTGATCAGGCTCATCACGCCATAAGCACTCATAAATTGTGTGCCATTGAGCAAAGCCAGGCCTTCTTTCGATTGGAGGCTGATGGGTTTCCAGGCCATCATGCGGTTGAATTCGGCCGACGACAGCACGGCTCCTTTGACACGCACTTCGCCGAGACCCAACAAGGGGAGGCTCAGATGTGCAAGCGGGGCGAGGTCGCCTGATGCGCCCAGCGATCCCATCTGATACACTACAGGATACACCTCGCGGTTGTAGAGCTCGATGAGCCGCTCGACGGTTTGCACCTGTACGCCGGAATGCCCGTAGGACAGGCTCTGAATCTTGAGCAGCAGCATCAGCTGCACAATGTCAGCGGGCACCTCCTCGCCCGTGCCGCAGGCGTGCGACATCACCAGGTTGCGTTGAAGGGTACCCAGGTCGTGCCTGGAAATTTTCGTGTCGCAAAGCGATCCGAAACCCGTGTTGACGCCATAGATGGGATCGGTTTGCTGTTCCATCCTGCGGTCGAGGTAGGTACGGCAGTTTTGGATGCGGTTGCGGGCATCGTACGAGAGGGCTAGCTTGCGTTTGTTGCGCAAGATGTCGAAGATCGTGGCAAAAGTGAGCTTTTCGCTGCTGATGTAATGCACGCTCATGTGCGTTGGTTTTGGTTTGAAACGACAGGTGCTTGGGCAAGCCTGTCAATTATTTTGCTTCCCTGCTATTTGATGTCTGTGTTTTCCAACAGTTGCTGAATCTCGGGCAGCAGTTGTGCCGCATCTACTGATTTTTGAACTCCCGAACGCATATCCTTCACCGTAAAACTTTGGTTCTGAAGCTCAGTTTCGCCCGCCATAACCACTATGGCTATATTTTTCTGGTCGGCATAACGCATTTGTTTTTTCAGCTTTTCAGCCGAAGGAAACAGTTCAGTATTGATGCCTTTCTGCCTTAGCTGCCGCACGAAAGGCCAGCAGAAGCGCTCGCTTTCTTCACCGAAATTGAGAAACAACACGCTGGTTGAATCGGCCGAAGAGGGCGGAAACAGGCCCAGCTCGTTCATCACGTCGTAAATGCGGTCGGCGCCAAAGCTGATCCCCACACCCGACATGCCTGGCATGCCAAACACCCCTGTAAGGTTGTCGTAGCGGCCTCCCCCGCATATGCTGCCAATGGCCGCATCGAGCGCCTTCACCTCGAAAATGGCTCCCGTGTAGTAATTCAGGCCCCTGGCAAGGGTGAGGTCGAGTTCAATATTTACACTCAAATCACTCATTTCGAGATATCTGAATAATGTGAACATCTCTTCAATGCCTTTGGCTCCTTCGGCGGTGTGGCCGATGAGCTGATGCAGTTTTTCGAGTTTTTCACGGGTGCCACCCGTCATGAATAGCACCGGTTGAAGCGCATCAATAGCCTGGGCGGGCAATCCCCTTTCGGCAAGCTCTTCGTTCACTTTTTCGATGCCTATTTTGTCGAGCTTATCGATGGCCATCGTGATATCGAGGAGCCGGTCGGGTTGCCCGATGGCTGCGGCTATGCCGGCAAGTATCTTTCTGTTGTTGATTATGACCACTACCCTGATTCCCAGGCGGCTGAACACCATATCAACCATTTGTACCAGTTCGGCCTCATTGAGCAGGGAGTCGCTGCCAACCACATCGGCATCGCATTGATAGAACTCGCGGTATCGTCCTTTTTGCGGACGATCGGCACGCCATACCGGCTGAATCTGATAGCGGCGGAAAGGCATAGGCAGGTCGTTGCGGTTTTGAACCACAAAACGGGCAAAAGGCACCGTGAGGTCGTAGCGCAAACCTTTTTCAGCAATCAGCGGGAGCAGTTGGCCGCTGCCCTGAATTCTTGTCAGGTCAACGCCTTGGAGAAAATCGCCTGAGTTGAGGATGCGGAAAAGCAGTTTATCGCCTTCTTCCCCATACTTTCCGAGCAGGGTGCTGAGGTTTTCCATGGCAGGTGTTTCGATTGGCTGGTAACCAAAGCGCCTGAAAACCTGCCTGATGGTGTCGAAAATGTAGTTGCGGCGCGCCATGAGCTCCGGGCCAAAATCGCGCGTGCCTTTAGGTATGGAGGGTTTGGATGTCATCGATTGCGTTTGTGGCGCAAAGTTAGGGATTTTGCCAGGTTTGATGCCGGATCAGAAAATGGAGTTCAGCCTTTTGCGCCGGTTAGTTCAAGGATGCGCGCAATAAACGCACTGCAAGCCTCACTGCCCTCTTCGGGTGCCCAGGGAGCAAATTTTTTGTCAGTGTTTTGGTCGTAGGGTCCATCTTTAACTTCGTAGGCCACCGAACCTGGCAGCAATGCAATCATGCTGTGATAGCGATTGGGCGCAATTTCGCAGGCGTAGTTGCCAAGTTCTGCATCGAGCACAATATGATCGTGAATGGCGCCGTCGTGCTCATATTCCACAACCATGAAACGACCTCGCAGACAGATGAACACTTCCCTTTTGTCGGGCTGATGGTGCAGATGTGGCCTGATATAGGTGCCCGGCTCCATGGCATTGAGCATGCGCTGTAGCGTATCGTGATCGCCATCGTGAAAATTGTGGTTGATGCGCCGGCGTGGCGATGCCGATGCCACAGCGGACAGCTTGTCGAGCAATTGGTTGTCAATTTTGATCATATACCGGGATTTTGATTCAAAGAAAAGGAGAAATATGCAGTTACAGATCGTTTGGCAGCGTTTCATAAGAACTTCAGAACAATCATATGAAAAAAACTGCATTTATTTTAACTCTTTCTAAATTACGGCATTCGGCAACATTATTCATTGTCATTCAGGATTAAGCCCATAATTTAGCGCTCCAAATTTTAAGCTTGAATTAAATGACAGACCAAATCTTAACTGACATTCCGCTTTGGGCATCAGTCCCTTTTCTGATCATGCTGCTGTTCATTGCGATAGGGCCTTTATTTTTCCACCACTGGTGGGAAGAAAACAAGAACAAACTGATTGTATCGCTTGTACTGGGCGTGCCCACAGCCATTTGGCTGATCTATAATCATCTCACCGACAGGCTGTTGCATCAGATGTTGTTCGACTACATCCCTTTCATCATCCTGCTCGGATCACTTTTCATCATCACAGGTGGCATTCAGCTCAAAGGCGACATTGAAGCAAAACCATGGATCAACACCTTGTTTCTGGCTATTGGGGGTGTGCTGGCCAGTTTCATGGGAACCACCGGCGCAGCTATGCTGCTGATCCGCCCGGTGATCAGAACCATTTCGGAGAGAAAATTTAAAGTCCACACCATTTTGTTCTTCATTGCCATTGTAGCCAATGCCGGTGGCATGCTCACCCCGCTTGGTGATCCGCCATTGTTTTTGCTCTACCTGCGTGGAGCGCCGTTTGAATGGTTTTTCGGCCTTTTTAAGGAGTGGGCATTTGTTGTGGGTGTATTACTGTTAATTTACTATATAACAGACACATACTATTACAAAAAAGAACCAAAATCAGCCATCAGAAAAGACAAATCACAAATTGAGCCCCTTTCACTTACCGGGACATACAATTTTATATTTCTGATAGGTGTTGTGCTTTCGGTAGCATTTCTGAACGAGCATTACCTGCACATCATTCATGACAACCATTATTACGGATTTGTGCGCGAAGCAGCCATGTTGCTGATGGCTGGCCTCTCGCTCTATTTCACGCCCCGTGGCCTGCGCATTGACAACAAATTTACCTGGACACCCATCATTGAGGTTGCATTTTTATTCCTCGGCATCTTTGCCACCATGATTCCTGCTTTGTTGTGGCTCAATGCCAACGCCGAAACCCTGGGGGTTTCTACTCCGGGGGCTTTCTACTATGCCACAGGCGCGCTTAGCTCGTTTCTCGACAATGCCCCAACCGCTCTGGCATTTCACAAGCTGGCACTTGGCTTGCCTATGGCTGAGGGTGTGAAACTTGTTGCAGGAATCCCTGAGGCATTGCTCACAGCCATTTCGCTTGGTGCCGTGTTCTTTGGTGCAATGACATACATTGGCAATGGTCCCAATTTCATGGTTAAAGCCATTGCTGAGGAAAACAAAATCGAGATGCCGAGCTTCTTCGGATATATGGTAAAATTTTCGCTGGTGGTGCTGTTGCCGGTTTACATTCTCACGCAATTATTGTTTGTGTAGGGCATAAATGTGCCTTAACAAGCTGAATATCAGCTCTAATTTACCAAATCACAAAAGGCCGCTTTGAGGCGGCCTTTTGTGTTGTTAGTCTTGTTTCAGTTTTTTGAAACGTATGCGCGAAGGGGCCGCGTCGCCCAGACGTTTGCGTTTGTTTTCTTCGTATTCGGTGTAGGAACCTTCGAAGAAATACACCTGCGAGTTGCCCTCGAAAGCCAGAATATGGGTGGCCACGCGGTCGAGAAACCACCTGTCGTGCGAGATGACAACGGCACAGCCCGCAAAGTTCTCCAGACCCTCTTCAAGGGCACGTAAAGTGTTGACGTCGATGTCGTTGCTCGGTTCGTCGAGCAGCAGCACATTGGCTTCCTGCCTCAGGGTGAGGGCCAGGTGCAGGCGGTTGCGTTCGCCACCCGAGAGCACACCGGCTTTCTTGTTCTGGTCGTTGCCTGTAAAGTTAAACCTGGCCACATATGCCCTGGCATTGATTGTGCGGCTGCCAAGACGGATTTCGTCGTGTCCGCCCGAGATGATTTCGAATACCGTTTTCTCAGGGTCAATCGCTTCGTGTGCCTGATCCACATAGCCGATTTTGACGGTTTCGCCCACTTCAAAATACCCTGTGTCGGGCTTTTCCAGGCCCATGATCATCCTGAAAAGGGTCGTCTTTCCGGCACCGTTTGGGCCGATGATGCCCACGATGCCATTGGGTGGCAGCGAAAAGCTGAGTCCTTCGAAGAGCAGTTTGTCGCCAAAGGCTTTGCTCACATTGTGACATTCAATCACTTTGTTGCCAAGCCTTGGTCCGTTGGGAATAAATATCTCGAGACGTTCTTCTTTTTGTCTTACATCCTCGTTGAGCAGCTTTTCGTAATTATTGAGGCGGGCTTTGGCTTTGGCATGACGGGCTTTCGGGGCCATGCGCACCCATTCGAGTTCGCGTTCGAGGGTTTTTCGGCGGCGACTCTCGGCTTTCTCTTCCATTTCGAGCCGGCGGGCTTTTTGTTCGAGCCACGAGGAGTAGTTGCCTTTCCATGGGATACCTTCGCCACGATCGAGTTCGAGTATCCATCCTGCCACATGGTCGAGAAAATACCTGTCGTGCGTTACGGCAATCACCGTACCCTTATATTGCTGCAGGTGCTGCTCGAGCCATTCAACCGACTCAGCATCAAGATGGTTGGTAGGCTCGTCGAGCAGCAGAATGTCCGGCTCGCTGAGCAACAACCGGCACAAGGCTACACGTCGGCGTTCGCCTCCCGAGAGCACGCTCACGGGCGTATCCGGATCGGGACAGCGCAAGGCATCCATGGCGATCTCAAGCTTGCGGTCGAGCTCCCAGGCGTCCTTTTGCTCAATCAGCTCGGTAAGCCTCCCCTGCTCTTCGATCAGGCGATTCATCTCGTCATCGTCCATCGGCTCAAGAAATTTGTTGTTGATTTCTTCGTAAGCCTTCAGGATGTCCACAATTTCCTGCACTCCTTCTTCCACCACCTGACGCACCGTTTTGTTCGGATCGAGTTCAGGTTCCTGGTCGAGCATACCCACAGAATAGCCGGGCGAAAAAACCACCTGGCCCTGATAGGCGGTGTCTTTGCCGGCAATGATGCGCAGCAGCGACGACTTGCCTGAGCCGTTCAGTCCGATGATGCCGATTTTAGCGCCATAGAAAAAGGACAGGTAAATATCCTTCAGGATTTGTCTGTTGGGTGGAACGATCTTACCCACCCCAACCATGGAGAAAATGATTTTTTTATCGTCAGTCACGTCTTTATATTTGTTTTACAGATACATACACAAATATTCCGATGGCAAAATTACAACACTACCTGCTGGTTTCATCAGAGGTCTTCCCGGCCGCGATGGCGCTCAGGGCCTCCGCGAGCCGGCGGGTTGCACTCTCCCAGTGGTAGTTGCGCTTTACGAAATCCTGTCCTGCACTGGACATGGCAGCCGCTTTTTCCGGGTTTTGGAGGAGTTCGAGGACGGCATTGGCCAGTTCATCAGCTTGTTGGGCCACCATAATAGCTATGCCGGCTTGTCCGCCCAGGGCCTGGTGCGCCAGGGGTGTGGTGATGCAGGGCAATCCCATCGACATGGCTTCGAGCAGCTTGTTTTGCAATCCGGTGCCAATGCGCATAGGTGCAATGAAAACTCTGGCAGCGCGATACGCATCGCGAATGTCGTCGAGCCAGCCGCTCACATGCACCAGATTGCTTTGCAGGGCTTTAACCCTGCGGTCGGGTGTGGCCCCGGCAATCAGCACGTTGGTTTGCGGACGTCTGGCCCAAACCAGCGGCATGATCTCATGCACCAGAAACTCGGCTGCGTTCACATTTGGGGGATAGGCCATGTTGCCGGTAAACACCAGGTCGAACGTCCTAGGCTGATCGTCCGGAGCAAAAAATTGCTGATCCACCCCATTGGGTATCACCACGATTTCGTGGTTTGAGGGATGAGGAATTAAATCGCGGTCGGTTGCACTGATGATGGTTTTCAGGTCGAAAATATCAAACGCCCGACGCTCATATTTGCGCAGCCGCAGGAATTCAAGTTTGTAGATTAAACTGACTGGCCATGCTGCCACGTTTGCCCGCCGTGCCATGCCCTGGCTGAACACATCCTGATAATCAAGCGCTTTGGGGAGAGGAACATCCTCCAGGTATGCGGCCACCCTGAGGAGCTGGCCATAAACCACATCCGGCCGATGGGTTTGGATGAGTTGCCTGATTGTTTTGTTTGCCTTGCTGTTATAGAAATATCCTACCTGAATTGGCTTGCCTGAAACAATGGCCTTCAGGACATTCCAGGCGATGCCGGCCGGACGCAGCCGAACGAAGGTTACCGACTTGCAGTATGGCTGCAAAGCTTTGTAGGCCTGTTGGATATCCACATTGGCCTGGGCGTTGAGTGCACACAGGTAGATGTCGTGCTGTGCCGCAAGGCACCTGATCTGGTGGAAAGCCCTGAGCTTGTCGCCTTTTTCGAGGGGCCAGGGGATTCGGGACAGAAGCACAAAAATTTTCATTACTCAGGCTTAGGCTGTGCGAAGATACGGCAGTGCGCTGAGCAGGCCAAAATGTTAGAGCGAAACACTGCTCATCTGCCTTTTGATTTCATTGTAAAAAACCAGCAAGCGCGACACCAGCACCCTGTTGTCGTATTGCTGCCTGACGAGCTGAAGCCCCCCGGCTGCTATTTTTGCCACCTTTTCGGGATGGTTGGCCAGCAAGTTTGCAAAATCAATGAAGTCGTGCAGTTTGTTGGCGATATAGATATTTTCGCCATGTGTGTAGAGGATGCCTTCGGCACCTATTTTTGTGGCTACCACCGCTTTTCCGGCGGCCATGGCTTCGATGATTTTGATGCGTATGCCGCTGCCCGACCGCAATGGCACAATGGCCACGTCGTGCGCTTCCACAAAACTCCGTGCATCATCCACTTCGCCCACCACGACCACTCCGGGCCTGTATCCTGTGACCAGCCATCCGGGCATGTACCGCCCCGCCAGCGTGAGCGTAAACTGCGGATGCAGCCGGTGCAGTTCGGGCCAGATATCTTCGAGAAACCAACGCATCCCCTCCTCGTTGGGCATCCAGTTCATGGCGCCGATGTGGAAAAATTTGTTTCCTGCCGCGTCGGCAGATTTCTGTGAAATAGCATCCGGAAACACCCCAAACGGCAGGTCGATCACCGGTTTGTGCGTGATGGCCCTGAAAAAAGCAGCGTCGTTGCGTGTGATGGCTGCGATGCCATCTACCTGCCTGATGACAGTTTTCTCAAACTTTTTGAGGGTGAAAGCCAGGTCGCGCAGGTATAGTCTTTTGAAGAGATTGGAGGTTTGTCCGGCCATGCGCTCCCATATCAGGTGCTCCACATTGTGTGCCCGGAGTACAATGGCTCCTTTGCAGTGTTTGCGGATATCGTGTATGTAAGGCGCCATGAAGACCGTTTCGAGCTGCACCACATCAAAGGGCTGCTGCCTGAGGATGCGGATGAGCCGCTCGCGAAAGCTCTCGCTGATAAAACGCTCTACATGGTACGACCTGCGCCGGATCATGCTGATCAGCGCCGGAAGCCACTTCACCCTCAGGTCGAGGTGCACCAGTTCGAGGCCTGTGGCTTTCACATAATCAGCCGGAATTGATGCCGGATCCACATTATATTTTTCAGAGTTGACAGCCAGCACCTTCACCTGGTGTCCTGCGTCAACCAGTCCCATGATTAAGCTGTTCATGGCTATTGGACCGCCTTCGCGCATTGGCCATGGCGATTTGTTGCAGATAAAAAGTACCCTCATGGCCTGAGCGTTTTAAGCGTTTCTCTGAGCCTCACGAGGTTTTTCTTCCAGGTTTCGGCATCAAGCAGAGGTGCATCGGTGGTCGATTTGAAAGTGAGAAACAAGCCCAGCGGTAAGAGCACAACCGACGACAACCACACTCCGAAAAACACATTGAGGTCGCCCACCCTGGCAGCCTTCTCGCCGGTGATGCTCAGGATATGATAGAACACAAAAAGGATGACGGCCATCACTACCGGCAAACCCAGTCCCCCCTTGCGCACAATGGCGCCCAGCGGGGCACCAACGAAAAATAACAATAGACAGGCAATGGAAAGGGTGAACTTTTTGTGCCACACGATCTCGTGTTTGCGGATATTTTCGGCCTGGTAATCAAAATCGTTTTTGTTGAAGCTCACGTTGTCGCGGTTGTTACGGGCCGCGCTCAGGGCCATTTCGATGATATTGAATTGCTCGTTTGGATGAAAGTTTTCCAGCACAGGACGTTTCATGGCAGCCGAAACCGGACGGGATGTATCAGAAGGCAAAGGCGGCTTTTTGCCTGCCAGAATGGTGGTATCTATCGTGGAGAGATATTGATAGCGCTTGAAGAACAAGTCGTTATAGCGATTGCGTCTTTCGTCGAAGCGCTGGCCGAGCGAGTCGATGAAATGGTCGAGCTGACGCAGGTTGAGCATGGTGTAATGGCTCTTGAACAAATCTTCCTGGGTGCGGGTTAGGTTGAATTCCGATAAGTCGAACTTCAGGCGTTGCTCGCTGAAACGCATGCGGTCGAACGGACGGTTGTCGCGGTAGTTGCGTGTGCTGAAGATATCCTGGTAGTTGAAGCCGTTGAACAGGGTAAAAATCACATTGCGCTGGTCGGGGCTCAGTTCCATATAGCCCCATTCGGCTGTGGTCAGCTTCACATTCCCCATGCGGTCGGTGTGGTCATAAATCTTGACGTCGTAAATGGTGCGGTTGTCTTTTTCTTTGCGCCCAACGCGTATCACATAGTTTTCGATGCCGTTGTAAAACACCCCGCCCTCGATGTTGAAGGCCAGTTTCTGCTGCCGGATATCGTAGAGCAGGGACGAAAACTTGAGGTTAGCCACCGGAAGCACATTGTTCGAAAACACAAATGCTGCGATGCTGATGAGCAGGGAGAGATACACCAGCGGCCGCATCACCTTCCAGATGGAAATGCCGGCAGCTTTCATGGCCACCAGTTCGTAATGTTCGCCCAGGTTGCCAAAAGTCATCAACGAGCTGAGCAAAATGGCCAGCGGCAGGGCCAGGGGCACAAAAGTGGCGCTGGCATAAAACATAAGCTCTGCAATGAGATGGAGCTCAAGACCTTTGCCCACGAGGTCGTCCACGTACTTCCACAGGAACTGCATGAGCAGAATGAAAAGAGCAATGAAAAAGGTGAGCACCAGCGGACCAGCGTACGACCTTAAGATGTACAGGTAGAGCTTTTTCAAGAGTCAGCTTTTGTTCGGAAACGCTGAGGCAAAGGTAATAATTGCAGCCTTTGTCCGGTTTCCGGCCCATGGCCACAGGCTTTGCAAAATGTGTAAATTTGCCCGCGATAGTTGCATCCGGTGAAACGAACAGCTGCTTTTCTTTTGTTGCTTTTTCTGGCCTTATCTGGCCTGCACGCCCAGCAGAGCGTGAAAGACTCAGTGGTATCAACTGCTTTGTTTCAGGCCAGTTACGCATTTCAGATACCAGCTGGCGACCTGCGGGAACGCTTTGGTTACAACAGCCAGATAGCTGCAGTTGTGGGATACAAAACCAACCGCAACTGGCTCTGGAACGCACACTTCGGCTTTATCTTCGGCGATCAGGTGAAAGGCAGGGAGGAGCTTTTGCGTATGATCAGCACTTCGACCGGCGAGGTGATCGACGGTGATGGCACTTACACCAGCCTGGCCCTTTTTGAGCGCGGGCTGCATCTGCAGGCCAAAGCCGGCAAGCTGTTCAGCAGCGGGTCGCCCAATCCCAACAGCGGCATCTTTGTGCAAGGGGGGCTGGGCTATCTGGCGCATCGCATCCGCATCGAAACACAGTTTGGCACCGCACCGCAACTGGCAGGCGATTACGCCAAAGGCTACGATCATCTGCGCGGCGGATTTGCTCACAGCCTGGAAGCCGGATACCTGTTTATGGGCAACAAGCGTACGCTCAACTTTTCAGCAGGTCTGGAATGGATAGCCGCCTACACCCGTCCGCTGCGCGACTACAGCTTCGACCTCATGGGCCGCGACACCCGGAAATATACCGACCACTATATCGGGCTAAGGGTTAACTGGATGATCCCTGGCTACCGCAGGGCTCCGCTGAAATACTACTACTACTGACCCCTTACCGCCAATGATCCGACTGCTCTATACCGCAACCATCTGGCTTTATGGTTTGATTGTCAGGATGGTAGCCCCATTCAACACCAAAGCTGTGATGTGGATTCGCGGACGCAGGGAAAGCAGGCAAAGAATTGCTGAAACCGATACGGGCTGGCCGTGGCTGTGGTTTCATGCGGCCTCGCTGGGCGAATTTGAACAAGGCCGTCCGGTCATCGAAGCCATTCGGAAAGCAAAGCCTCAATACCGCATCCTGCTCAGCTTTTTCTCGCCTTCGGGCTTCGAAATCAGAAAAGATTATCCTCAAGCCGACCTGGTCATCTATCTACCCGAAGACAAACCATCTGAAATCCGAAGGCATTTTGACCAGCTCGACCTCAGAGCGGTGTTTTTTATCAAATACGAGTTCTGGTACAATCTGCTTAATTATCTGCACAAACGGCAGGTGCCTTTTTATTTCTTTTCGGTGCGCTTTCGTCCGGGACAACATTTCTTCAGGTGGTACGGCCGGTGGTTTGTTGCACATCTCAGGCCGGCCAGGCATCTCTTCGTGCAGGACAACACATCGCTACACCTGCTTCGCAAGGCAGGTTTCGAACATTGCAGCATTGCCGGCGACACGCGTTTCGATAGGGTAGCCCAGCTGGTTGAAGAAGCCCCTGAACTACCTGAGATTGCTGATTTTGTGCAACAGCAGCCACTCTTTGTAGCCGGAAGCACCTGGCCGGCCGACGAAAGACTGCTGCTCCCCCTGCTCACCGAACTCCCTGATAACTACAAGATTATCATTGCCCCGCACGACATCAGCCAAAATCATGTGCGCAGCATCCGCGAAGCCTGTCCGCTGCCCGCTGTAACTTATTCCGAACGCGAAAACCTGCCCGGCGCCCGTATCATGATCATTGACAATATCGGCATGCTGTCGCGCATTTATCGTTATGCCCGCTTTGCCTACATTGGAGGCGGGTTTGGCAGAGCCATCCACAATATTCAGGAGCCTGTGGCATGGGGGCGACCGGTGATCATAGGCCCGAAGCACGAAAAATTTACCGAAGCCCTTGATTTGGTGAGGCTTGGCGGCGCTTTTGCGGTGCACAACAGCAGCCAGCTTCGCGCAGCCATGCTTCGGCTGGCGACAAACGAAGATGCCCTTGCACAAGCATCGGAAATTTGCAGGCGCTATGTGGCCGACAACCTCGGTGCCACCCAACGCATCCTCGAAAAACTCGATATCTGAGCCAAAACTGATGCCCCGGCAGTCGGGCTGGTCCGGAAAATTTATTTTTGCACACCAACGAAATCCGCAATCCAAATGAACATACAACTCCACCTTACCGACAACGCCAACGCATCCCCCAACAAAATCTATCTGTTGAAAGATGACGGACCATTTGAGCAAACCGGGCTCAAACCTGATGAGCTTCGCTATGTGCGCCGCAAACTTGAACAATCGGAAGGGCACGGATGGATTGAAGTTATCCGCTTCGATTACAGCATCTTTCTTGTGGTGGTTGCATCGGGTAACGAAAATTTGCCCGGCAGCAAACTCGAAAAGATACGCCGCTCGGGAGCACACATCTGTCAGCAGCTCAATAAACACAAATTCAGCGATGCCATAATCGACGGCTTCGACTGCACCGAACAGGAGCTGCTCGCGCTGGCCGAAGGCATTGTGCTGGCAAACTATCAGTTTCTGGCGCATTTCAGCAAGCCCGAAAAAAAGCGAAACAGTCTGGAAAAAATATATCTATTTGCCAATCAGGTGAGTGCCTCAGGCATGGAAAATCTGACTGCCGTGAGCGAGTCGGTATGCTGGGCACGCGACCTGGTGAATCAGCCCCTGAATGCACTCAATGCTGAGAAGCTGGCCGCGAGCTTTGCCGAACAGCTACAGCCATTGGGAGTTGAGGTTGAGGTAATGCACAAAAGCAAGATAGAAGCCCTGAGAATGGGTGGATTGCTTGCTGTGAACAGGGGCAGTGTGGATCCGCCCACATTCACGGTGATGGAATGGAAACCGCTGGATGCTGCCAACAACAAGCCCATTGTACTTGTTGGCAAAGGCGTGGTTTACGACACCGGCGGCATGAGCCTGAAGCCCTCGAATGCCATGGACACCATGAAGTGCGACATGTCGGGCAGCGCAGCCGTGGCTGCCACCATGTATGCCATCGCCAGGATGAAACTCAAACTGCATGTGATCGGGCTTGCCCCGGCCACCGACAACAGGGTAAACGGAAATGCCTATGTGCCCGGCGACGTAATTACCATGTTCGACGGCACCACAGTGGAGGTGCTCAACACCGATGCCGAAGGACGACTCATTCTGGCCGATGCACTCAGCTATGCCAGAAAATACGAACCCCAGCTGGTCATCAACCTGGCCACGCTAACCGGTGCTGCTGCCCGGGCCATTGGCCCTCAGGGCATTGCTGCCATGCAGGTAAAAGCCGGAAGCGAATTTGAGTTACTTAAAGAATCAGGTTTAAGGGTACACGAACGCCTGGTAGAGTTCCCGATGTGGGACGAATATGCCGAACAGCTCAAATCGGACATCGCCGATCTGAAAAACATCGGTGGCCCTGATGCCGGTATGATCACAGCCGCCAAGTTTCTGGAGCACTTCACCGATTACCCGTTCATCCACCTCGACATTGCCGCTCCGGCCTTTCTGGATAAGGCCGACAGCTATCGCGGAAAAGGTGGTACAGGCGTTTGTGTGCGTTTGCTCTCCGATTTTCTGCAGCACAAAGCCAATTCAAATCCCTGATAATTAGCCAGCTGCACTCAGCTCATGTCGATCAGGTGCATAAAATCGAGGTAGTGCGGAGCATCGATGCCGAAGGTCTGCACTTCCTTGCCCATGATTTTGTAAGTGCTTTTCTGCCCGGCAATGCGCGAAAAGTGCAGCTCAAAGGTCTTGCTGTTTTCCTCCTTCATCAACACCATCACAAGGTTTGGATTGAGGTCGCTTTTGAGTTCCTGATGGCATATCGGGCAATAAAATTCAAAAGCCTTACCTTCCTCGATGTGATGTGCCGGATGGTGCAGGGTCTGATAATTCCCCAGTTCGGGATTCATCAGCAGCAGCATTGCCTGATCCGGCTCGTGCTTCACTGTAAGAATTAGATAATTGTTGAGCAACAGATGTCCATTGCAATGCGGACACAAATAATCGGTAACCATGGCCTCCGGGTTTTGAGTAAAATTACGAAAAAAAACCATCTCGGGCAAGTTGTTTCGGCCTGGTTCGGTTGTAACTTTATGAAAAATTTGCGCCATGAGTTCAGTATTTACAGAATACCTCAGGCGGATGCAATTTATCAAAGAAGATGAGCCCATGCCATCCGGGCATCTGCCTTTTGTGACCATCTCGCGCGAAACAGGGTGCCATAGCCTGCATATTGCCCGCCTGCTTCAGCAAAAACTCAACGCGCACACCCCGATTAAATGGCAATTGGTTTCGAAGGAAATTCTGGAAGACGCCTCACGCGAAATGCAGCTCAATCCGGCACAGGTCAAGGGCATTCTCTCGGGCGAAAAGCGCTCCCATCTGAGTGAAATTCTACACTCCATCGAAAACCATGCCTACCTGAGCGACAGCCTGGTGCGCAAAAAGATTGCCGAATTTATTGAATCGGCCGCAAAACGCGGCCATGTCATCATTGTCGGAAGGGCGGGAGCCATCATCACCGCCCGCATACCCGACGGACTTCATGTGCGGCTGGTGGCACCTCTCGACTGGCGCATCCGAAGCATCATGAACCAGAGGAACATCGACCGGAAAACAGCCAAAAAATGGATTGAAGACACCGACGAAAGGCGCCGCCGGCTGCTGGAGGAGTTTAGCGGAAAACCATTCAGCGAGCTGTTGTTCGACCTGGTTTTGAACAATGCCGCCATACACGACGAAGAGATTGCCGAAATGATTGCAGGCCTGATCAACAAACGCTATCAGAGTTGAATATAAAACTATACTTCCCGGTTCTATTCGTCTCCTTATCAGTATGGTTGCTGGCCGCGTGCGGTCGTCGGCCCGACCGCGCGCAGTCGGAAAAGCTGATCCGCGCTGCCGATACCGAACTCACAGGTCTGACAAAACGGATATCAGAAACGCATGGCATGTTGGCACTGCGCGAGCTGATGCGACTCACCGAAACAGATGCTCCATTGCCCATTGAAACAGGAAATCTTGTCAGTGAGCTGGCAAAAAAGTTTCCTGTCAGTGAGGAAAATTCGCCGGTCAAAGCCGATACAGCTCAGGGCATGCCGCTGCGCATGGTGTTCCCCTACCGTTTCAGGGACGACTCGCTCGCTGTGTTTGAGCTTCAGCAGTTGCAAACGGCCCCATCGCTGCTCATGGACGACTTTCCGCTTGCTTTTTCGTGCAGGATAGTTACCGCCTCAGGCACGATATTGCTGGATGTTTCACACCAGGCCAGCCTGAAACATGAACTTCCTGAGTCGGTTGCTTCGCGCATCAGAACGGGCGCTTTTGAAATCCGCATCAGCCTGAAGACAAGTTTCCGGAAGAAAAACAGCCATGTGAGGGCCGAACTCAACATTACCGAGGCCCAAACAGAAAAGCTCGAGGTCAGATTTCGGTCAATGGTTAATCTGACCCAGGATCAGCAGTTTCAGTTTGGCAGGAAGAGCCTCTCGGTCAATGTGTTCCCAATCCGGATCGACCTGAAGGGGGAGCGGGGTTTTCACACCTACGACCCCATGTATTTTGTGCGCGATTTCAATCAGGATAACCATATCGCCATTTACGACCGAAGCGGGTATCATCTGGCAGACATTGTGTTGACAGAAACGGCTGAAAAAGACCACATCAATCCGGTCGTTTTGTTCGAAAACGGCGAACGCATTGAGCTTGAAGCACTGATGAAAAGCATCCGGAACCTGCTGCGCATGAAACTGCGCCACATTTGATAATCTTTTAAAACCTTGCCCGTCCGATGCGTCCGTTTGTATTATCAAAATACGGGCTGGCAATCAGGTCGTTGGGATAAACCATATAACCACCATTGACATCAAGGTCGATACCTTTCACAAAATACACCGCCTGCCACACCAGCAACGAACAATACCAATGGTTGTTGTCGGCCCAGTTTTTGCGCAGGCCTGCACGTACCAGGCTGTCGGCGAAAGGATGGCCGGGAAAACGTTTGGCGGCATTCCAGGTGCTGAGGTCGCCTTTTTGCTCGCGCAGAAAAGTCATGAGACGCTCCAGCTCGTCGTCCGTCCACGACAGGCGGAGGCGATAGCGGTTTCCGGCATACCGAGATGAAAAATTGGTGTTGTTGAACGCATCGCGGTTGTGGTGAACAAGTGCCGGCACCTCGCGCACCTGAAACCCCGGCTGCACATCGCGTGCCATCGACTCAATGATGATGGTGTTGGCAAGCAGGCTGTCGGTATCATCCGATTTGAAACCTTTTACTACAAATGCTGCATGTCCGAACATAAAGCCCGAAGGCACACGTGCGGTGCCCGGCAGATAATTGGCATTCGGACGCACGATGATGTCGCCTGGTAGAAACTCATCCAAACCTTCTTTGGCAAAGTTTTTTCCCGCAACTTCCTTTGCCGGTTGATGTGTAGTTTCATCAGGCCTAACGCATGAAAGCATGGTGAACACTGACAAAATGATCATTATGCTTTTCAATGCGCATGTTTCGCTTGCAACCTGAATGGACATCAGGGCATCTCCTTTTAAATTTTTCTTAACAAATATAACCCAAAAGGCTTCGATTAAGCGTACCTTTGATAGAAAGAATCATAGCAACCCAAAACCAAATCATATGAAAACGACATTTTTTCGTTTGGCAGTCCTGCTAGCCGCAATGCTTGCCATTGTTTCGTGCAACAAAGACAAAAAGATCAGCGAGCTCCCGGCCGACCAGGCCAAAGTGGAGATCAGGAACGCAACCCAGGCTGTGGTCACAAATATGGATGCTGTTCTTGAAACCCCTGCCGCACAATCGCTTATGTACATGTCGGAACTGATGGACGGCAAAAAAGCTGCCGCCAACCTACGCCGGCAGATAGAAAAACCCGGCAGGATACACCTTGCCCTTCTGATGGAGTCCTTCAGAGATCCTTCAATCAAGCCTATCTTTTCGCCTAACAAGGTGGAAGGTGAGTATGGCATTTACGCCTACAACTTCAGCACTCAGACGTTCGACCTTGTGCAAAGCAGCACCACCAAGCTCGAATTCAGTTATCCGGCCGATGATGCTGCCTATATGCAGATGCAAAACAATGCCGTGCTGACCATTGACAATCTTGTGTACAAGATAATTACCTACGACACCAAGGCAAACCGGGGTGTGAAAGAACAGGAAGCTGTGCCCGTGAAGGCCGACGTAACGCTCAAGATAAACAACCAGACGCAGATGACAGCCAGCTACAATTCGACCCTGACTGACAGCGGTACTCCCACAGCAGTGAGCGCTTCGTGCAACATGGCCGACTACAGCATGAATATGTCGATGAGTGGCAGCGGAGTCAATTACACAACCACCGAAAGTTTCAAGAAAGGCAATGACGAACTGATGGGGCACAGCCTCAAGATCACCTACACTTCGGACAAAGAAGAGGTAGAAAAAGTGACCGGATATTATCTGGTTAAACCCCTGAAATTCGACGGACTTATCTATCCCAAAGCCATTGACGACCACATCACCCAGATTGAACAGCAGGGCGGCACCAATTACGATTTCAACTATCTGAACTCCAAGATCGACATCAAGGTGATTCAGACCGAGCTCAACGGGCAGATTGGCAAAATTCAGATGAAGCTTTACACCGATCCCGACGATGGCAGCAAGTACCCCAGCCTAGCGCTGGTTTACAATGACGGTACTTACGAATGGCTCGATAACATTCTTGAAGGGGAAGGATACAAAGTGCTGAAGTTCAGATAGAAATAATTCACTTCCGTAAAAGCCGGCACTATGAAGCCGGCTTTTTTATTCCCCGGCATCTCCTAAAGTGTAATTTTGTTTCCGGAAAGCCGACGATCATGCGTTTTGCCGATATCATCGGGCAACAGGAAGCCCGGCAACAGCTCATACAAACCATCCGTAACGGACGCATTCCGCATGCCCAGCTTTTTTTTGGCCCACCCGGCAACGGCAAATACGCCCTGGCCCTGTCCTATGTGCAATACTTAAATTGCGCCAACCGAAGCCATGACGACAGCTGCGGCACCTGCCCCTCGTGTGTAAAAATCAACAAGCTGGCGCACCCTGATGTGCATTTTTTCTTTCCGACCACTACCACAAAGAAAGTAAAGAAAGATCCCGAGTCGAAGCTGTATGCCGATGAATGGCGCACATATATTGCTGCATGTCAGGGCTATCCCGATATCAACGACTGGTACGATTACCTTGGTGTCGAAAACAAGCAAGGCACCCTGTTTGTGCGCGATGCATCGGAGATAAACCGTTTGCTTGGATTCAAGCCCTTCGAAGGCAATTTCAGCGCATTTGTCATCTGGATGCCCGAAAAGCTGCATCCCACTGCGGCGAACAAACTGCTGAAAAACCTGGAAGAACCTCCTGCCAACACGGTATTTCTGCTGGTGGCCGAAAATCCCGAGCAGGTGTTGCCTACCATTCGTTCGCGCTGTTATCAGGTAAAAGTTCCACGCATTGCGCAGTCGGATCTTGAGGCTTATCTTTCGAACAACTTTCAATTGAGCGCAGACGAAAGCACGCAGCTTGCCCTGCTGTCGGACGGCAACCTGCTCACAGCCAGGATGCTGGCCAGCCAGCCCGACGAACGCCTGCAGCAGATGGAACAGTTCAGGCTGTGGATGCGCCTTTGTTTCGACCACAAATACGCCGAAATAATTGACTTTGCCAACAACACGGCAGGCATGGGGCGCGAACGCATCAAAGCCATGCTCGAATACGGATTGCGCATCTTCCGCTTTGTGCTGCTCATTCAGCAGGGTCAGCCGGAAATGGTATCGGCAGCAGGCGGGGAGCAGGAGTTTGTGACACGCTTTGCGCGGGCCGTTGGCCGTGCCGATGTGTCGGAAGTGGCCTTTCTGCTGGAAGAAAGCATACGCCATGTGGAACGCAACGCCAACACCTCCTTGCTGCTGAGCAGCCTGAGCTTCAGGCTGGCACGCCTTATCGGGCGAGGTGTCTGAGAAAAGCATGCTCCACCCGACAGCTGCAGGCAAAGTACGGAAAATGAATTACTTTTGCGGGTTGAATTTGAAATTATCCATATATATCAGACTTATTATTAACCTTAACCGCGTTTATCATTCATGTTTCAGACATATCAACCCAATCAGGAAGGCAGCGAACAAAACCGTGGATGCTGCCGGGTAGGCGCCAGTGGCGGCAATAAAGGAGCTGGTTTTCAGCAAAGCTGCTGCAAGCTGAGCGCCACCAACTGGCTGAAAGGCTATGAGACCCCTAAAAAAGAAGACACTCCCGGTGTGGTAGAGGTGCGTTTTAAAAACGACCATAAGGATTTTTTCAGCCACGCCCCCGACCTCAAGCTGAAAGAAGGTGAGATTGTGGCTGTTGAAGCCGCCACCGGCCACGACATCGGCATCGTATCGCTCACGGGTGAAACCGCACTCCTCCAGTTCAGACGCAAACGCGACAATACTGATGTGAGTCAGTTGCGCAAGGTGTATCGTCATGCCAAAGCCGGCGACATCGAAAAATGGATGAAAGCCATAGAGCTCGAAGGGCCGCATCTGAAACGCACCCGTGAGCTGGCCATGGAGCTCGGCCTCGAAATGAAGCTCAACGATGTGGAATATCAGGGCGACCGTTCAAAAGCTATCTTTTACTACACTGCCGAGGATCGTGTGGACTTCAGGGAGCTGATCAAACGCATGGCCGAGGAATTCCGCATCAGGGTCGAGATGCGCCAGATAGGTATGCGGCAGGAATCGGCCAAGCTGGGCGGCATTGGTCCCTGCGGCCGCGAGCTTTGCTGCGCTTCGTGGATGACCGACTTCAAATCGGTGGGCACCTACGCCGCCAGGGTACAACAGCTTTCGCCCAATCCGCAGAAGCTGGCCGGATTGTGCGGCAAACTGAAATGCTGCATCAACTACGAATATCCGGCTTATGCCGAGGCTTACGAACAATTTCCGGACGAACGCACCGTTTTGCGCACACAAAAAGGCGATGCCGTGCACCAGAAAAGCGACATCTTCAAAGGCCTGATGTGGTTTGCCTATACCAACGACCGGTCGAACATCATGGCTATACCGGTGGAACAGGTGAAAAACATTTCCGACATGAACCGCAATGGAGTCATGCCCGAAAAACTCGAAGACTTTGCCTTTATCAAAGATGTGCAGGCACTGGAAGTACCGGTGGTAGGGCTGGAAGGCGACCTTACGCGCTTCGACGAGCCCAAAACCAACAAGCCCAGGAAAAACAGGAATAACCGCCGCAATGCCTAAACGCTTCAAACTGTTTCTGTTATTCGCTATATTTTCTGTTGCCCTGCCGGCATGTTCCGACAGGGCCGTGTTCGAGGCTGTGCAATCTACAGGTGGCCACGAATGGGCTGCCTCGAACAAACTGCGTTTCGAGGCCAGCATCAGCGACACCACTTCAACCTATCGCATCCTGCTGCACCTGCGCAATCATTTGGACTATCCGTATGCCAATCTGTTTCTTTTCCTGCAGACACGCATGCCCAACGGCAACATCACACGCGATACCATCGAATGCCAGTTGGCCGATCCCACAGGTCGCTGGTTTGGCAAAGGCACGGGATTGTACCGCCAACATCTCATTCCATTGCACAACAGGCTGAAGTTCCCGTTGCCGGGCACCTATGTGTTTTATCTGGAACAAGGCATGCGCGACACTTTGCTGTTTGGCATAACCGATGCCGGCCTGCGCATTGAACGTAATCCGATCTGACATCACACTATTCTATGGTTCAAAAGAAAAAGTCTGCACCCAGCCCGTCCGACAAAGGCACTGTCGGATTGTTCTGGATGATATATTTTTCCGGACTCACGCTGGTCATACTCTTGTTTTTTGCCATAAGTGCCGGATGGCTGGGCAAGATGCCCACCTTCGAGGAGCTTGAAAATCCTCAGACCAACCTGGCCTCAGAGATCATCTCCTCCGACGGGGTGCTTCTGGGCACCTTTTTTATCGAAAACCGCTCCAATGTGCAGTTCAGGGAGCTCTCGCCCCATATGGTCAATGCCATTCTCGCCATTGAGGACATACGTTTCACCGAACACTCGGGCATCGATGTGAAAGCCCTGTTCCGTGTGGCCTGGGGTTTGATGACAGGAAACAGTAAAGGAGGTGGCAGTACCATCACCCAGCAGCTGGCCAAAAATCTTTTTCCTCGCGATGAAGACCTCAACTTCATTCAGCTGGTGCTCAGAAAATTCATGGAGTGGATAACAGCTGCCAAACTTGAACGAAGCTATTCGAAAGAGGAGATTCTGGCCATGTACCTCAATACGGTACCCTATGGCAGCAATGCTTTTGGTATCAAGTCGGCAGCTATGACGTTTTTCGGCAAAACACCCGATTCGCTCACCATCGAAGAGGCTGCCCTGATGGCTGGCGTGGTCAATGCTCCCACACGTTTCAGCCCGGTTCGCAATCCCGAGCGGGCATTGCAGCGTCGCAACCTGGTAATCAGCAAGATGAGGGAATACGGCTTTATCACCGAGGAGGAGTTTCAACAGGCCATCAATACCCCCATCGATATGTCGAATTTCGGCCTGATGGACCACAACACCGGCAGTGCCACCTATTTCAGGGAGTTTCTGCGCTCGGAAATGCGCAAATGGACCGAAACACATTACAAGAGCAACGGCAAGAACTACGACATTTACAAAGATGGCCTGAAGATTTACACCACCATCGATTCACGCATGCAACGGTATGCAGAGGAGGCTGTGCGTGAGCATCTGGCCAACGACCTTCAACCCGCATTTTTCAGGCATTGGCGCGGACAGCCCAATGCACCTTTCGATTTTCCACCCTCGGAAGCCAGGCAGGAAATTGAAAAAATCATGCAGACTGCCATGCGGCGTACGGACCGTTACCGTTATCTGAAACAGGCAGGGGTGAGCAACGATTCTATTCAGAAGGCTTTCAACACCCCGACACGCATGCGGGTATTTTCGTGGAACGGGTATCGCGATACCATCATGACCCCGATGGATTCGATAAGGTATTACAAATCATTCCTGCAAAGCAGTCTCATGTCGGTGGATGTCGGAACCGGTCAGGTACGGGCTTACGTAGGAGGCATTGATTACCGCCACTTCAAATTCGACAATGCCACACAGGCACGCCGTCAGGTGGGTTCAACCTTTAAACCTTTTGTTTACACTTTGGCCATGCAGGAAGGCGAATACACCCCCTGCACCAAAGTGCCCAATATCCCCTACAGTGTTCAGCTTTGGGACGGAACGTTTTGGGAACCAAAGAATTCCAACAACGACCGCCTTGGCGAGGAAGTCACGCTGAAATGGGCGCTGGCCAACTCGAACAACTGGATTTCGGCCTACCTGATCAAGCGCTTTCCGCCCGAATCGGTGATACAGATGGCCCGCAAGATGGGGGTAGTTTCGCCCATCGACCCCGTTCCGGCCATAGCGCTCGGAACGCCAGAGATCACGCTCTACGAAATGGTAGGTGCAATGAACACCTACGCCAACAAAGGCGTCTATATCAAGCCCTACTTTATCACCCGCATCGAAGACAAAAACGGCAATGTCATCGAACGTTTTTCGCCCGAGCAGTCTGAAGCCCTCGACGAAGTGACGGCATACAAGATGGTGGCATTGATGAAAGGGGTGGTTGAGAGCGGCACCGGGATGCGGCTCCGCGGCAGGTACAACCTGCGCAATCCGATAGCCGGCAAAACCGGAACCACTCAAAATCAATCTGATGGCTGGTTTATGGGCCTGACGCCCGACCTGGTAACCGGGGTTTGGACAGGAGCCGAAGACCGGAGCGTGCATTTCAGGTCGTTGCAACTGGGACAGGGCGCAAATACAGCCCTACCCATCTGGGCCATTTACATGAAAAAAATCTATGCCGATCCCTCGCTGCGCATCTCGACGGGCGACTTTGAGCGTCCGGCAGGTTTTCAGGCTGTGGAATTCAATTGCGACATCGAAGACACCCGTCGGAACATCCGCCAGTGGTCGAACCCTGACGAGTTCTGAGGTTTATTTTTCGTAAGTGCCTTTGCGCAGGAGCTTTGCATCGCGCATCATCCACCGGCCCAACGCCATTACATCTTTCAGCTGCAATTGCTCATCGAGCAGGCAGATGTCGGCATCAGCACCGGGAGCGATGCAACCCTTGGCTGAGAGCCGGAGCACGCGGGCAGGGTTGCTTGTCACGGTGCGCAGGGCAGTGCTCAGATCGAGTTTTTCGCGAAGCACAATGTCGCGCATTTCATCGAAGAGCGAGCGGAGCAACCCCATTTCGAGCCTGAGCAGATTGCCCTCCGCATCGAAGAGCGGCAGCGAGCCAAAGGCATCGGAAGTCATGGTAATATGCTCGACCGGCACACCGGCCTCGAGCAGCAACCTGACCGCCTCTGAAGGCTTGATCTCTTCATCGGGAAAATAAGGGTATGAGCTGGTGGTGATATCCACTACTCCAAGTTTGCCATAGGCTTTGGCATCTTCGAAGATATAGTGGTTGCGGTTGATATGGGTGGGGAAGAACTGCCTGAAGCTCAGCTCGCTGTTTTCGACTACCGAATAGATTGGGGCAAACGGATTTTTGGCATCGCCCATGTGAATGTTGACGATACCGGCTTTTCCGCCCAGCATGCCCCCTACCCTGGCATGGGCTGCCAGGCGGGTGAGTTCGGAGGTGGTTGGATGCGAGGAGCGATGGTCCGAGAGGGCAATTTCGCCCACCCCTATCACTTCGTCGATCAGGCTGAGGTCGCGGCCTACATCGCCGGTGAGGGTGGGTGTGGGCACCTGATAGGCCCCTGCATACATCCAGGCTGAGACACCCTCAGCGCGAAGCGATTTTACTTTCATCAGCACCGACTCGAAGCTTCGCGTGAAACCATCGGTGCCAAGGCAGCCAATCACAGTGGTTACACCCGCTTCGATCATATGCGAGAGCTGCATCTCGGGCGTGCGTGTGGCCGGGCCGCCTTCGCCTCCGGCGCCGGCAATGTGCACATGTGCATCAATCAGCCCGGGAATGGCGAAAAGATGGCTGCAATCGACCACCTCAGTTTCCGCTCCGGAAGGAGGTTCAATCCGGCTGCCCATGGCCAGAATGCGTCCGCCACCAATGAGCAGATCCAGATACCCTTGGTCTTCAGGGCTATACACCCTGCAGTTTTTCAATAGCTTGATCATAATTATGTTCCGTGTTGCCTCAAAAATACAGTTTTCATCCAAGCAAAAGGCTAAACTTCTCCTACGGCATGCATCCCGGAAAACAACGCAAACTTTTTTTGGATTGTTAACAATATTTGCCCTGTCCGGGGCACTACCTTTGCAAAAATTATCGGAGGAAGGAGCATGAAAAGAGCGTTGATTCTGATTGCATTAGGTGTGGCCATATCGTTTGGCAGCTGCACGGAGAAGTACAAAAAGGAAATTGAACGTTTGCAACGCGAAACCGACAGCCTCAAGGCCGAAACTGTCGAGCGCGACACCATTACGATGGCTTATGTGCGGGCATTTAATGCCATTCAGCAGAACCTGGATGAGATTAAAATGCGCGAAAGGCTCATCACCGAAATCAGCGAAGCTGATCCCGAAAAACGCAAGTCGATGGAAGAGCAGATCAACCGCGATATCGAAGCCATCTATGAGCTTTTGCTCAGAAACAAAAAGATGGTGGACGATCTGCAACGTAAGCTTCGCACCCAGGGCATCAAAAATGCCGAACTTGAAAAGATGATTGCCAACCTGAACACCCAGATTGAGCTAAAGGATGCCGAGATTGGCCGTTTGAAGGAAAGCCTGGCGCAGATGAATATCACCATACGCAACCTGGAGACCAACCTGGCCACCATGGAGAAACTCAGCGAACAGCAAACAGCTGTGATCGGCCAGCAGGAAGCCGAGCTGAACAAGGTATGGTACATCATTGGCACACGCAAGGTGCTCGAAGAAAAAAAGGTACTCACCAAAGAAGGCGGCTTCATCGGCATTGGCCGGAGCAGGAGGGTAAGCGAAGAGTTCGACAAGTCGGAGTTTACGATGGCCGACCGCCGCGACCTGCGCTCGCTGCCCATTTTTAGCAAAAAATGCCGCCTGGTAAGTGTTCATCCGGCCGGAAGCTACCAGCTGGTGGGCGAAAGCCAGGTGGACAGCCTGAAAATCCTGCACCCCGACGACTTTTGGAGTGCCTCGCGCTTTCTGGTGGTTGTGATAGATTAAACGCATCAAACCCGCCCCTGTTCAGGCGGGTTTTTTATTCAAAAGCCGAACCTCAGTGTGACAAGCGCCTGTGCAGGCCTCAACTCGTAGATGTATTCGAATAAAGTGAAAGAAGAGGTATGAAACTCAACATAGGTGCGTGCATTGAACAAGTTGTTTGCCGCAATCTCGAGCTCCATGCCTTTTGGCTTTAGCCTGCGGCTGAATCTCATATCGGAAAAGTAAGCGTCGCCTGAACCAAAATGATAATACGAATTAGTTAAAGATATGATAGTATTGCCCGGGAGATACACATAAACATTCAGCTGATGCTTCGAGCTGGTGTTCAGGCGTTTTGCCGCCTGATCAGGTCTTACAAGCAGCCATCGTTGTTCGAATCCGTATTCGGCATTCATCCAGCTGGTGACCTGGGTGTTGAGCTGCGGATTGATAAACAACTGACTGTTTCGCGTGGCGAAAACCATTTCATTCAATAAATTCTGTCTTTTAAAAGTTCCACCCATGGCTTTAAGGCTCAACGAAGTCCTGGCCCCTGACAAATATAACTTCCGTTGTACTGCACACTGTGGCTGGTGGTCAGCACCGGCATATCAACCGGAAAAACTTCGGTCCTTCCATCGGGATAAAGCATAGTGCTCAACAGGTAAGGTTGCCTGAGATACGAATTTGCATAAGTAATTGATTGAAAGAGCGATGTAATCGGATTGCGGTAGGACAGGCGCAGCGAAAATGTGCGGCCGTTGGTTTGAGCGTTTGGGAGTTGATTTCGGATTAAAAGGTTGTAGTGCGTGAGTATATAACCATAATACAGCTCGTCCGGTTCCACTTGTCGTTGAATCAGTGCCAATGTTGTGCCTGCTTGCCAGAAACCCTTAAATTGATAATGTAATGAGCCTTTTGGCTCAACGAGAAGCTTATTTGATTCAGCAGAAAACTCGCTGTGATGTTTGTCGTCAGATTGTTGCACATGCAGGCTCAACGGCAACTCGGCCTTCAAAACCAATGACTTGTATTTGTATTCCAACCCGGTTTTAATATAAGGCCTGATGATAAATATCTGATTATTATTGAAATAACCTGTGTCTGGAGGATTCAATACTTCGGGTGAAGTTGTTAAGCGCGTGTTCAGGTGTTGCAGCCTGAACACAAAGCCGGCAGAAGGAAAAAATGTGAGCCTTTTCCATTTGGTAATGAAGCCTGCCGACTGATGGGTATAAAAACGTTTGGTTAATACAGTTTGATTGGCTGCTTTGTAGGGATTGCCGTTGTTGAAAATGTTTTCGAACATACCGGGTTCGAGGTTCAGCGATTCGTCTTGCTTTTCAAACTGAACCAATGACTTCAACTCAACCAGATGCCGTGCTACAGGGAAAACAGTTCTTAGACTATTGCTAAGAAATACCCGCGGTTGTTCGAGCAACTGTGAAGAATAGGCATCCTGAAACCTTACGATGGCATTTACGTCGCGCCCCCACGCCTCGAACTGAAGTTTGTTTTCCAGGTAGTTCTTTCTGGTATTGCTGTTCAGGGTGATGTAGTGCGCAGCAATTGCGAAAACGCCTTATTGTTCAGGGTTTCGATGAATGCAGAAGAATCAATGGGGCTGAAGATGAACCGTCTTGTGGTGCTGTTCGACAGGTGGGTGTCGTGCAGCAGATGGTTGTTCACCCGCAAGCTTAAACCTTTATTAAGTTTCGCAAGGCCATTCAGATTGAGCAGGTGCGATTGGTTGAACAAGAAGCGACTCAGATCATTCAACGGAAGTTGCGGCTGGGGAACAAGGAGCACCGTTGATTCGTCCGGGCGGATCGGATGAAGTTGCGCATCCTGAAAACCAAGCATCTGGAACTGTTGTTTTATTTCCTGACCTGTATTGTTCGACTGTACCGAAGCAAGTGCCTGAAAATGCGGAGTGAATGCCATCGGCGAAACATCGGCATTCCAAAGCAGTTCTTCGCCAAAACCTGAACCAATCTTTGCAGCACCGGTATAGGTAGTTTTTCGTTTCAGTTTCAGGTTGAGTGATGCTTGCTGCGAGCTCAGCCGATCGCGAAGAATTTCAATGGGTTGATGATTTTCGAGCACCTCCACAGTGGTCACAGCCTCGTGGGGCAGGTTGCGGCTTATCGGGGCATAGCGACCGTCCATCAGGTCAAGGCCTTCCACGTAAAACTTCTCAATGGGCAGCCCATTGTAAAGAATTTTACCTCCAGGTTCCACTTCAATACCCGGCATGCGGCGGAGCACATCTTCGATGGAACGATCTGTTTTGCCTGCAAAGGATTGCACCAGATAACTCAGGGTGTCGCCTTTACGCGCTATGGGCGAAGCGCGAACGGTAAATGTTTCCAACTGTTTCACATCCGGGATCAGCGTAAACCTGATTTCCTGCGATACATTGACAATTGTTTTGGTTTGCCGCGCCCAGGCAAGCGAACTCACAGTTACATCAAGACTGTCGTGTGTGGTGTTGAATGAAATTGTAAAATAACCTCTGTCGTCGGTAAAGCCAAAAGCTAAGATGGTACTTTGACCGTTGGGCGAAATAACAACATTGATATTTGGAATTGGTTGTTTCTGCAAATCAGCAATAAAACCCGTAAGGGTGGTTTGTGACCAAATGAGGGTTGCTTGACAAAAAGTCAGTAAGAAGGTGAAGGTAAGTTTTACTGCCAGAGTGCGCATTATTTAAGCTCTATTGGGTTATTCCTGCGCTGCATATTTCGTGCTGCTGTTTGTTGAGCCTGACTATTTGCACCTGCCTCACGAGCTCTGCTTATAATATCCATTCTCAGGTTTTCTTCCGATCTGAGGTACCTCTCTCTGCTTGTTCTAACATAATCGTGTTCTTCAAGCTCTATAGGAGTAATTTCTGACAGCCTTTCAATTGAAACAATCTCAAAAATATAATGTCCTTTACTGTCGGCCATCTTTATAATGAGTCCGGGCAATCCTCTGAACTTGTATGGGCCTTCGCTCAGTGGCACTTCGGTGGTGTACCATGCTGCCCACAAACGACCACCATAGTTTATCTCGGCCAAACGCGTATTGTAGTCGCCAAATTTTTCTATTGTGTCTTTTAATTCCCACCGAAAAGCATCGAAATCTTCCTCATAAAGAAAAAAGCCTGGCAACACTTTGTTTGTATAAGTAATCTTTCCGACAGGAAAATTCTTGTATATTGAATACGTAAATCTGCCTAATCTGCTATTGGCTTTAAACTCATCCAAAAATGCATCCAGACGCCCCTCGCGCTCAGCTTTTTTTCCTTGTTGCCGGAAAGCATAAAAGTTCTTGCCGGTAAAAATGCTGACTCTATCTCCCACCAGAAGAACCATCTCCTCCCGTCGCTGAAGACTGAGATTAGTGCTGTCCTCTTTAAACTTTAGCTCATAAGTTATCATCAATCCGGCATTGTTGAGTGTTTTAGCAGTGGTCTGAAAAAACTGAGCTCTTATACAATTAGAGTAAGCCAGAATAATTAATAAACAAAATGCAAAGTTGTTTCTGGAATTCATAAAGGTCAATATGTTAGCCTCTCATGCGAAATATTTTGTTTAAAACTGAATGCGAAAGTCAACATTAATCACTTCAGCTCAATTGGATTGTTTTTTCGGGCCAATTTACGGTAAACTTCAATGAGTGTTGTTTGGTCAGCACCAACATCTTTCAATCGTCGTTGTACTTCAGCATGATTTTTTTCTCTTGCTCTGATGTAGTCCAAACGACCACCTTTTACATAATCATATTGCTTTAAATCGATAACAACCAGGTGTTTAAGCTCTTTTATCGAAATAAACTCAAAAGAATAATGTTTTTTTGAGTCGTGCAACAATATGATCAGGCCCGGCAAACCATCAAACTTGTATGGCCCGTCGTTGATGGGTATTTCCGGAGTAAACCACGCAACCCATTCACGCCCACCATAATGGCAGACAGCTTTTTGTGCTTTCTGGTCATACAGAACTTTGGTCTCTCCTGTGAGCTGCCACCTGCAAACAGGTCTGACCTCTTCGTAGAGAAACGGACTGCCTATTAAATGCTCTGTTACTGTATTTTTCCCAAAAGGATAGTTTTTGAATATCTGAAAAAGCAGCACAGGCCGCGGAGCCTGAGTATTATTGTTAAAATAAGCAGCAAACATCTCAGGTGTAGGTATTCTACGGGCAATACTGTCGCCCAGATAGAGATTGAGGCTTTGAAACATGCTCAGTTTTTTGCCCACAAAGAGCAACATATCTTCCTGCCTGATGTAGGATGGACTCAGCGAATCTTCCTGATATTTCAGGGAATAGGTTATTTGATACCGTGCAGTATCCAGACTTGTGTATGGCGCATCAAACTGACCAAATAATGCAATAGAATTCAAAATAATTAGTATCAAAAATAATACGCTCATTTTGCTGATGGATTTTGAACTGAGCCACAGTTAAAAAGACTGTGGCTCAGTTGGTTGTTACTATACTTATTTGAAGGTTTCTTAGTTAATTCTTACTTTATACAGCAATTCGGACCATGTCCACCAATCGCTAGCATTACTCCACACAAATTAATGTTGTTGGACATTTGGGCAGGTCAATACGGAGGCATAACATTTTTCACTGCATGCAAATGCTGCTGCATTATCTGCCACGAAAGATGTGTGAATTATCCCTGGTTAGACTTGCTTCTTAATGATGGGCGAATTGCCTGGAAATAAATTATACTTCCCAAAACAGGGAATAGAATAATCAGATAAATAAGTCTCTTGTCATGCTTCAATCTGATAATATCCATGATTGCGCTTAACATTAGCAAAGCGGACAAAACAAGAAACGTGATGATTAAAGGGTAATACATAACAGTAAGTGTATTAAATTTAATAATTTTGAAACGACATAAGAATCAAAATAACATTAATTACTGGGATTTATGATCGTGTGGTAGGCGCATGCTGCCGCGATTCCTGCTAAACATTGTCTCCAGACAATTCCGCATAAAAATGCACACTCAGGGTCTTGCAAACATGCATTTAATGCGGTGCGAAAGCATCGAATAAAATCATTGCCGCTTGGAGAGTATACAATGTATTCAATCTCTTCACGTTCCATTGGATCAAAAAGAATCGAAGCAAATAATGTGGTATTGTAAAAAATATTGATTTGATTATTTACATCTAAAACATCGATCTCAATAGAGTAGTCTAATAATTCATTATCATAGTACGACATAATAATAATTGATGAGGAGTCGACGCATAATTGGTCTTTTTGAAGTACAATGCTACGTATCGGATTATCAACATAGGTAATAACTTCGTGTATGGATAAACTTCCATCATTCTTTATTGATGTTTTCTCCATATAAGAGTTGAAAGATTTACTGTCAATTTCCAATGGTTTTGAAACGCTTAATATTTCAGGTCTGGAAGTTGAACAAATATTTATTACTGGTTCAGTGTGATTTAAGGTCTTTTCACAGCCGATAAATAATAATGTAAATACAATGAGTGCCTGTATTGGCAATCTAAATTTATATTGAAACAGATTTTTCATTGTTTTATTTATTTAATTGTTAAAAAAAGAACTCTTAATAAACCTTCAAAAAAATTTAGGCATATTAAAAAGCTAAACGAACTTATTCTTCCCCAGCCAAAAAATGTATTTTGTTGTGCAACAAGGCACAAACTGTTTGCGAAATAAAAGTATGTGTATAAGCTCATGGCAACAATAAACAATCCAGACCTTTAGATATGAGAAACCACCAAAGCTCTTGCCTCTGGGGGGGATAAAGTTAGCAACGCTCATGCATCACTTGTTTGTCGAAGCTAATGTAGTGAAATATTTGTACGCTTGTCAAGTCGGGGTAGAGAAAATTTATTCCAAGGTTGCTTTTTTAAAAAATATATATCTGATTGAAAGAGCTATAAAAAGCACTTTGTTCCATCAGAATATTACAAAGGCTCAACGATGATTAATACAAGGATAAACGGATTCTGGTTGGTCATAAAAACCAGTCAGCAGCAACCAAACTTATTGGCAGCCAATCAGTATGATAAAGATTTTAGCAAAACAAACTGCCCTCAAAGGTTAGGCAGGCAATGCACTCAGCCAGCCAGCAATTCGTACAGCTTACCTTTGCGGTCAGCACGCACGCCTTTTGGCGTTTCCTGCAGTGTGATGGCTTCGGTGTAGAGGTCGTGTTCCAGAAAGACCACAAAATCGCCGCTGAGAGCATCGGCATAAAAACGCTCTTTGTCTTTCAGGGTAACAAGCGGCCGGGTGTCGTAGGCCATAATCCAGGGCATGGGCACATGGGCCGACGATGGAAGAAGATCGGCAGCAAAAACCACTGTTTTTCCGCTGTAGCGGATGTATGGAATCACCTGACCTTCGGTATGGCCATTGAACAGCTTAAAGGTGATGCCCGTGATGTATTCGCCTTCTTCTTCGATGAGCATCAGCTTTCCGCTTTCGTAAATGGGCAGGATATTTTCTTTCAGGTACGAAGCCTCTTCGCGGCGGTTGGGCTGGGTGGCCCATTCGAACTGTTGGCGGCTGGTCCAGTATGTGGCATTCGGAAAAGCCAGCTCGTAGCCGCTGCGATCGGCATTCCATTTGACGCTGCCGCCGCAATGGTCGAAGTGCATATGGGTGATTACCATATCGGTGATGTCTTCGGGCTTGTAGCCGGCAGTCGCCAGCGACGATTCGAGGGTGGCATCGCCGTTGAGGTAGTAATGGCTCAGCCATTTTTCGTCCTGCTTGTTGCCTATGCCGTTATCAATGAGGATATGCCGGTCGCCGTCAACCACCAGCAGGCAGCGCATGGCCCAATTGCAGAGGTTGTTTTCGTCGCAGGGATACACCTTGCTCCAGAGTACTTTGGGCACAACACCGAACATGGCACCGCCGTCGAGTTTGAGGTTACCGGTTTCGATGGGGATGAGATGCATGGGTCATGTAGATTGATTGGTTTTCAAATTTACAGGTTTTGTGAGAACCCAAACTACTTATCCCATCGAAACCGGCGGCTTGTTATTCTTCTTTCTTTTGCCAGGCAAGGTATAGCTTTCGGCTGCCATAAGCCGCTCCCATGAGGAGCAGCAGGTCAATGCCGCTCCCAACAGGAGCCGACCCACCAACAGGGCCTCCGCCCGAAACAGGATCAAGCGGAGGTGAGGGTGGGCCTTGTGCCAATAATGGCAACGATATGCTGAGCTTTAAAATGAACAACAAGCTAATGGCAGCGCGTAACAGGCGCATGCTGCTTATTGTCATGTGTGTATGTTTTTTAGTCTCAATATTCATTTTAGGGTAGTGTTTTTCTACAACACAATTTTGGCCGTGGCAGAGCGTGTTCCAGTGGTTACTTTAACAACAAAAAGCTGGGTAGGCAGGTCCACAGAAACTACAGTCGGGCTGTTGAGCGTTTGTTCCGATTTGTAAACGATCCTGCCGGCCAGATCAATGATTTCGACGAAGGCTTTTTGCCCCAGATGGTCAGGCAGGTTGATATACAACTGCTTGTTATGTGCCCAGATATTGTGTGTTTGATTTTCCTTTTCGTTTTGCCCAAGCACATTGGTAAAATGGAGCATAAAACGGTTGGGGGCATTCCCGGCCACATGGTCGAAAGTGTAGGTATGTTGCTCGTGCAGGTTTATCATTTGGTTGGTGTGCAGGTCTTCAAGAAATACCGACACATCTTCATCGAAGCTTTCCAGCATAGAAGCATCCAGGGTAACCTGCCCGTCAACAGCCATTTCGAAATGCATGGGCAACATAAAAATTTCATTAACCGCCGGTAAAGCATTGATGGCATAGTCCACACCATTGAGGACTGTAAAAAGTTGTGGGGCATTGCCAAAACCTTTTAGTTTGAGGGCATCCAGATTCCCGTCAAAAAAGGCGGTCGCAGTCTGTACGAACCTGATGTATGTTTCATCATACGCATCTGTGGAAAGAGCCTTTATTTTAAGCAGGTTTGCAGGTGAATTGACCGATTTGTAAAAGCCCTGACCATGATGAAGCCTGGAGGCGTTGTTGAGTTGGATGCCTGCTCCGGTTCCCCCTGCTGACGATTTTTTGATGAAGAACGCCTGACCTATCGGAATAATAGCCGGATTTGGAATGCCGTCAACCGATGCCACATAGTTGCCAGTTTCGGAATTAAAGAAATAGATGGCGTCATCATAACCGGTTTTGGTTACTTGCTCCCAATCCACCGCGCTGGGGTAAGGGTTTGGTAGCAATCGGAATGAGTTGCCACCGGCAATACCCATCTGGATGGCCGGGAAATTGACTTCACCGCTATTGAGCCAACCGCCAACTTGATAGTTATAGCTTGCACCGTTAAACCATACCAAATAACCCTCTTTGTTGTTGATCGGGTGGTTGCTACTGGTGATTTTGCTCCATTCCTGGTTTTGATGATCCATCTCCCACAGGTGAAGCCCCGTGAAAAGGTCGCCTGCGGTGAAAACGGATGCGTCATGCATAGGTACACTGACCAGATGATAGCGGTGTGTGGTAGGGTTGATTGACCCGCCCGTGAGCGAACGTTGGATAGTTGCCTGAACAGATGCGGTATGGTGCATCAGCGAACCGCCATCGGCAACAACCAATGCTGAGGCAGCCGGCGAAGAAAGTGTCCCATTTACAGTGAGCCACTTACCGGGTTCTATTGTAAGATTTCCACCTGCCAGAATTGTAAGGTTATTGGCCATGGCGGGGGTAAGGTCAGCCTGTGTAATTGAGGCATCACCGTTCCAAACGGTTGTGTTGAGTGCCTCATCCCAGTCGAGATGCTGCACATTGTTTGTGCCTCCACCAATTTGCGACCACCCATGAGCCGCTGAGAAAATCCTGCCAAGGAAAACCAAAGCTGGTTCGGTTTCGTGATAGGCATTGGGGGTCTGGTACAGCTGGGTTACGCCCGGATCGGAAACGTGCAACTGAAATCCGTTCATACCACCTTGCAGAAAACTTATTCCTGTCAACTGGTTATGGTCAACCGGGGAGTTAAGGCGCGCACGAATGGTTATCATGGTTGTCCAATCGGTTGGGATTTCGGCAAAATCATCCGCATTTCCACCGTTCCACTGGGCATCGGGGTCGCCGGTGAGGGCAATGTTGTAAACCTTGTTGGGCGATTCGCCTGTGATGGTGCGTGTTACGGAATATTTGAGCCCTCCCAGGGAGTTTAACCCATTGAATGCGCCTGCCTTGATAATCTGCCAGGTAGTGTGGGTATTGTTGAATGCCACATTATTGAAATTCAATTTGATTTGGCTGGCCCATAAATAGGTGTTGGACTCGCTGGCTTTCACCTGGATATCAAACTGAAAATGATCGAAGTTTGATTGCCTGATGATCCGTGGGTTGTTTATCCGATAGCTCAACTGCTGTGCCCAAAGGCTTGTGCCAATTAAGCTTATCAATAAGCTGGAAATGAACGTTTTTATTTTCATGGCTGTACTTTTAATATTGTGGTTGGTTTTAGTTTACTTATCACCGGGAACACATGAGCGGTAGATAACCCTTTGCCTGATAGAGTTGAAGATGTTGCCATAGCCGAAGTTGACCGACCATAGGTTGAAATCCAGTACGGACACAAGCGCATCCATATCTACATCAGATCTGCTGTAAACCACCCATTGACCGAACGCTGTGCCCCATTCATCAAAATCAAGCACACTCAGTTGGCCATCGCCATCAATATCGCCTGCCACCATTCCGTACACTCCCGGTTCAACAGCTTTATAGCCAAGGCTTCCCCCATAGGCTTGGGTTACAGCCGTTGAGAAGTCGTAAGTAAGTATATTGCCATTAAAGTTTAAGGTTGCGCTGCTCATCACATCAATATGATTGCGATGACGTACCACGACGTATAGGTTTTCGGTGCCTGCGGTTACATCAACAGAAGGCCACTCGCCGAAAGGATCCACAATGAAACCGTTATTTGTCAACAGCAAACTCTTTGGCCAGCCGGGCAGAATTGTTTCGGGGGTAGCCAGTTCGGGCGAAGCTGCCTGCCTGATTTCCACCAACACCCAGTCAACAGTTTGCAATGGCACACATGCAGGCACATCGGCAAGACTTTCAAAGTTCCACGGTTCTTCGTTATAAGGTTGTGATGACGGCACAAGATGGTTAAGGTTAAGATGGTTTTTCATGGTGCCGCCAGTTTGGTATGCACCCTCGAGGAATACCTTTACCTGCAGCTCATGCGCTGTTTTGAAGCTTACCTCGTTTCCATAGGCTGTTCCTTCGCTATTGACAGCATAGGCACGGGCGTAGTAAACCATTCCGGGGATCAGGTTTTCAAGTTGTACTGAGAATGTGCCAGGGCCACTTCCGGCACTTGAACTGAAGTTTGCCAGGGTTGGTTCGGTTGTTGTTGCCCAAACAATGCCCCTATCGGTAACCATTGCATTGCCATCATTGGTTACTTCGCCTCCGATGGTTACTTGGGTTGGGCTGACAATGGTAACGCTGCCGGTTACCACCTCGGGAAGCTCCGAAGGCCCGTCGGAAAGAGTTTGAAACTGCCATTGGTTGCCGTAGGCAGTACCATTGGCATTTGTTGCATAAGCCCTTACATAATAGGTAGTTTGTGGGCTAAGGCCGGTAAGATAGCTTGTAAAAAATCCGGTTCCGCTACCATCAGTGGTGAATTGGTCTGCGGTGGTTGGGTTTGGGTTTGTGCTCCAGCACACACCCCGCTGGGTAACGTTTGAACCACCGTCGTAGGTAATAATTCCGCCACTGATGGCCGAATTGGCCGTTAGCCCGCTTATAGCCTGGGTGCTAACGGTAGCTTCACCGGATATAGTTTGTTCGCGAACGCACCTCACGCTCAAGCCTGCCGACTTGCCACGTGAAGGCCTCCAAATATTGGGATGATAGTCCATCGAACGGTGCCATGCTTCGCCAGGGGTGGATTCGGTTGACGACCACCACCAGCCGGTACTACCTAAGAATTGATAAGTGCCGCCGCTTTGGCGCTCACCACCGGGCAAGGCGCCAAACCCATAGTCATCGGTTCCGTAGGAGGTTTCGTGGTAATCCCAACGGGGATGGGCTGTGGTGTTGCAATCAGCCCCAAGCGGTGAACCAACCTGACGGCACGATTTCAACTGGTTGCCACCATTTGCCTCTCCTCCGCTGATGTAATCGGTCAGGGCATACCAATCGTTATCGGTTGGCACGCGCCAGCCCTCCGGACAAAGCTGGTTGGCATTCGACACTGCATACCAGTTGTAGAGCGCCCCATATAAGTCTTTCCAGCTTTCATCGTTATTGTACCAGGCATACGCCCCAGTGGTGTTGCTGCTCCATGCACTGTTGTCAGCCCCGGGATGTTGAATGTTGGTTCCGTTACGGTATTTGGTGGTTCTGAGGTTTTCGCCCATCCAGCATTGTGTTCCGATGCGAACCGTGGTGTAAGTGTTTCCATCGGCATCGGTAACTGTTGGCATATTGGGGCAGGCAGTTTCGGCATGGGTAGAGAATACCACCTGGTTGCCATAAGCCACGCCCTGGTTGTTAATGGCATAAGCACGCACATAGTAGCTCGTATTTGGGCTCAGGTTGGTCATTTGTGCCTTAAATGTTCCCAAGCCGGAACCGACATCAAGCTTTTCTTCGTCTATGGTCGGGTTTGGATTTGTGCTCCAGCAAATACCCCTTTCAGTAACGGGATCGTTGCCATCGCCAACAACATTGCCTCCACCTATTGCCGAATTATCGGTTATCGAAACCACTTCATCTGTAGTAACCTGTGGCAACGAAACCAGCGCATACTCACGCACACAACGAACGCTCAGGCCAAACCCTTTTAAGACATCATTAGCAAATACGGCATCTGAATCATACCACAAACGTAAAGCCATGGCATCGGAGGCATTAGTCGAAGTAGATGACCACCAGTAGCCTCCTGCACCCAATGCGAAATAGCCGTTGGATTGCCAACCTGCAACACCCCGTGCGCCACCCGGAAGGGCCGAAAAGCCGTAATCATTTGTGCCAACATACAGATCGCTGAAATAGTCCCAGCGTGGATGGGTTTCTGTGTCACAAGGTATACCATAAGGATTGTTTACCTGTCTGCACGATTTCAGTTGTTTGCCTCCGGCGCTGGTTCCACCGCTGATGTAGGTTGTGAGGGCAGTCCAGTCGGCCTGGCTTGGAACACGCCAACCATCGGGGCATAAGCCGGCAGGGTTGGTTACAGCATGGTAGTTGTACAAGTATCCATAGCGGCTTTCGAAAAACATATTGTTTTCATATACGGCATAAGCCCCGGAAGTATTGGTCTCCCATGCATCGAGGTCGGAGCATGGATAGTCAATGGGGCTGCCATTGGAATAAACTGTCGTGCGCAGGTTTTGCTGCATCCAGCACTGATTGCCGATTACGACGGTTTTGTAGGTGTTGCCATCAAGATCGGTGAATTCGGGCATGTCGGGGCAGGGTTGGCCATCAAGTGGGTTGGAGCCTGCTGCGAGTGTGGTAAATTGTAACTCATCCCCGTACGAAACGCCCTGACTGTTTATGGCAAATGCCCTCATATAATAAGTAGTTTCGTTGAGCAACCCGCTTATTTCGGCGGTGAAGGTGCCGGTTCCGTTGCCAACATGCACCACTTGCGCATTGATATCGGGATTGGGCGAAGTGCTGTAGCAAACACCCCTGCTGGTTACACGCGCACCACCGCTGCCAACTACCTCACCATGTGCTGTAGCCGTTGAAGAAGTTACATTTTCCACACCAACAGTTTCAACCACAGGCGTTGTAACAACAGTGGCATGTTTGCGCACACACCTTATACTGAATCCATAATTTCGGGACATCAATTCGAGTGATACTGCATCGCTGAACGAGCCCATCCTATAGGCGAGACCAGATGTATAACCCAACTGGGTTGAGTCGGACCGCGTCCACCAATATCCTAAGGCTCCCGATGCTTGCAAGGCATTGCCTGGATTGCCAACAAACACCCCATGAAAACCACCCGGAAGCGCACTAAAGTCATATGAATCAATACCGTAGTGGGTTGCGTCCTGATTCCACCGGGGATGTTCAGTGGTGCTGCAATCTCCGCCTAAGGGCGAATTTACCTGGCGGCACGACTTTAAAAAGTGTGCACCATTTACGTGGCCACCGTTGATATAATCCATAAGTTGGTAAAAGTCCTTTTTAGAAGGCACTTCCCAGCCCTCAGGGCATAGAAGTCCGCTGCTGGCAGCATACCAATTGTACAGGTAACCATAGCTTTCGTGTGCGTTGAAGGCAAAAGCGCCCGAAGCAATTGTATCCCAAAGGGCTACATCTGCGCCAGGTAAAGCCAGGGGTTGGCCGCTGCGGTATTTTGTAGAAGCCAGGTTTGCTGTTGTCCAGCATTGGTTGCCGATAACAGTGGTTGTGTATACATTGCCGCTACCATCAGTAACAGACTCAAAATCGGGGCATGGCGAGCCATCGGCCACCGGAATCCCCTGAAGTGTCGTGAAACTGAGGGTCTCGCCGAAAGAAGTTCCGAGGGCATTGGTGGCAAAAGCCCTCACAAAGTATGTGGTTCCGGCATCCAAGCCCGAAATGGTTTTTGTAAAGCTGCCATACCCCGAACCGCTGAACGACACATTGTCATTAAGGCCAGGGTTGTTGTGTGTTGCCCAAACAAAGCCGCGATCTGAAACCGGCAAGCTGCCGTCAACATTGACAACACCTTCGGCAAGCACCGAGAACGTGGTAGCATTGGTGAGGCTCACTGTGCTTACTCCGGGAAGGGTGTTTTGGCCAGTTGTTGTTTTGATGCACCTTACTGCCATGCCCTGGGCCTTTGGCAACGGGTTTTGAAAAGCACCCCCATAGCTATAACCCATGGTATATGCCCGTGCCTGGTCGTTGTTGCTTGTCTCGCTCGAGCTCCAGAAATAAGCATCCATTCCCAACACAAAGAAATTGCCCTGTTCATTGCGATGTCCACCCGGTAAAGCTGAATACCCATGGTCATCAGTTCCATAATGGGTAGCGTGGCTTTCCCAGCGGGGATGGGTGCTTGTGTTGCACTCCCCTCCCAGTGGTGAATTTACCTGACGGCACGATTTGAGCCTGTTTCCGGCCTGTGTGGTGGCATCTCTTACAAATGTGAGCAATGTGGTCCAGTCGTCGTTTGTGGGCACATGCCAGCCCTCGGGGCACAGTTTGTTGGCACTGTTCACAGCATGCCAGTTGTACAGGGCACCATAACTGTCTTTCCAGTTTGCATCATTGTTGTACCAGGCGTAAGCGCCAATGGTATTGTTTTCCCAGGCCCAATTGTTCGACCCGGGATAGTCAATCGGAACATTGTTATTATAAACAGTGGTTTTCAGGTTTTCTTTTGTCCAGCATTGTGTGCCAATTTCGATGGTATTATAAACATTGCCATCGGCATCCACGATAGTGGTAATCCCACCACATGGATTGGCACCTGCAACAGTTGTTGTAAACACAAGCTCAGATCCATAAGCTGTTCCTACGTTGTTTGTGGCATAAGCCCTTAAATAGTAAGTTGTTCCGGGCTCGAGGTTCTCAAGCTGGCTCTGGAAGCTTCCTGTTCCACTGCCATCAAAAGTCAGGTTATCAAGTACAGTTGGGTTGGGTGCGGTGCCGTAAACCACGCCGCGTTGGGTAACTGTTGCCCCACCCGAAGAGGTGACAGTACCACCGGATGTAGCGGTGGTTCCGGTGATGTTGGTGACGGTTGTTGTTTCAATTACAGGAACGCCAGCCTCACCGCTATGGTTGCGAACGCACCTCACACTCAAGCCTGCCGACTTGCCACGTGAAGGCCTCCAAATATTGGGATGATAGTCCATCGAACGGTGCCATGCTTCGCCGCTGGTGGATTCGGTTGACGACCACCACCAGCCGGTACTACCTAAAAATTGATAAGTGCCGCCGCTTTGGCGCTCACCACCGGGCAAGGCGCCAAACCCATAGTCATTGGTTCCGTAGGAGGTTTCGTGGTAATCCCAACGGGGATGGGCTGTGGTGTTGCAATCAGCACCAAGCGGTGAACCAACCTGACGGCACGATTTCAACTGGTTGCCACCATTTGTCTCTCCTCCGCTGATGTAATCGGTCAGGGCATACCAATCGTTATCGGTTGGCACGCGCCAGCCCTCCGGACAAAGCTGATTGGCATTCGACACTGCGTACCAGTTGTAAAGCGCACCATAAAGGTCTTTCCAGCTTTCATCGTTATTGTACCAGGCATACGCCCCATCGGTGTTGCTGCTCCATGCACTGTTGTCAGCCCCGGGATGTTGAATGTTGGTACCATTACGGTATTTGGTGGTTTTGAGGTTCTCTTTTGTCCAGCATTGGCCGCCAATAAGCACAGTATTGTAAATATTACCATCGGCATCGGTGATGGTTGGCATATTCGGGCAGGGTTCGCCATCAGCGGGCGTGCCACCGGCAACCTGTGTGGTAAAGCTTAGCTCATCGCCATAAACGGTTCCACTGCCATTGGTAGCATAGGCCCTGACATAATACAATGTGTTAGCCGAAAGGCCGGTAATGCTGCTGCTGAAACTTCCGGTTCCGCTGCCGTTAGTGGTGAAATTGTCATTAATTGTTGGGTTGGGCGTTGTGCTCCAGCATATGCCCCTGGCTGTAACCGCACTTCCACCATCATCTGTTACGTTTCCTCCGCCAACGGCCGAAGTGGATGTGATGGTGTGCACAGGTGATGTAATAATGGTGGCTGTGGTGGCAGGTGTAACTACCCTCATGCAACGCACTGAGGCCCCGGTTCTTTTTGGGCCTCCTGTTTCAAGGGCGTAGCCTGAGTTATAATTCAACGTAAGCGACAATCCACTCGTTGCATTTGATTCATCGCTGCTCCACCATTCACCACTAAGTCCCTGGCTGGAAAATGTTCCCCAGAAGTTGAGCACCCCACCCGGTAGCCCGCTAAAACCGCTGGCATTGGTTGCAAGGGCATTAGGTGGCATCCAGTACGTCGTGCCGACCGATTTCATTTTTCCGCCAGCGGCATTGATGCCGATTTCATCGCCCTCACCATCACCGCCAAGAAAACTTTTCAGCATAGCCCATTCCTGTTCGCCAGGCAGCTGCCATCCATTCGGGCAGAGGCCTCGTGGGTCGTTTGCTGCAAACCAGTTGTAAAATTTTCCATAAATTGCATTGTTGGACGGGTCATTGTTGTAGTACGAAAAGGCGCCTGTGGAAAGCCCTTCCCAAATGGTGTTATCGGTTACCTGTGGGATAGCGTCGCCATTTGCATAGGATGAGGTGGCAAGGTTTTCGGCCATCCATTCCGTAACAATGGTTGATCGTATCGTTGACAATTCCAAAATAATGGTGTTATAAAAATTACCATCTATGTCGGAAACGCCACCACCAACAGTAAAAAGTGGTATTACTTCAAGGGTAGTAAAATTCAATTCGTTGCCATAGGAAACACCCATTGCGTTTTCGGCAAATGCCCTTACATAGTAGGTGGTTGAAGGCGATAATCCGAGCAAAAAACCGGTAAATGAATCCGGGTCGCCGTTACCCATAACCACCATATCATCAAGCGTTGGATTGGGGGTTGTGGCATAGCAAAACCCATAATCCAACAAGGGATGGCCACCGTCGTCGGTCACACTTCCTTGCGCTTCTGCGGTTACCTCAGCTATGTTGTTGATGCCCAATGTTGTAACCACCGGCAAACCTGTCATAGCCTCCATAGCATATAGCGATGCTGTTGAAAGGCCAGGCAAGGCGATATACATACTGAGAACCGTTAAAAGAATCATTCGTTTCATGGCTGTTGTTTTATTGCGGTTAATACATTTCTTTCCTTTTGCTTAGTCCTTTACAATTGCAGGGAAAGGTTGTGGATGGCTGTAAAGCCAGGCATCCTTCCGGTTTAAAGTCTCCACGGATGTCGGCCTGAACTGTAGGATACAGACTCAGTCAACAGAATTTTGGTCTGTTTACCTTTAAATTTTCCATAACCATTACCCAGCTTGATTATTACCGCCAAAGGTCATACAAGCCTGATGCTGAGTCAATTCGGGAAAAAACAGAAATTCTGGTAGGGGATTTCCCCTATGGAAGCCGGATCAGATGAGGTGGTTTTTCAACGCAAAGCGCACAAGCTCAGTAACATTTGACAGGTTAAGCTTTTCGAGGATATGGTTACGGTGGGCTTCCACAGTGCGTGTGCTTATAAAAAGTTTCTCACCAATTTGCTTGTAGCTGTATCCTTGTGCAATGAGTCTGACGATTTCTATTTCGCGTTCGCTCAGTGTTTTGTTTTTAGGTGTGAGCAGCAATTCCCTGGCAAGCTTATCGAGGCTTTTGCCAATATAAAACGAGCCTTCTGTAACCGCTGCTATGGCTTCTTCAAGTTCTGATTGTTCACAGTCCTTGCCAATAAAACCATTTGCGCCTTCCTTAATGGCTTTGTTGAGGGTGAATGTAGTTGCGGTTCCTGTAAGCATGATTATTTTGCCGGTGTAGTTGTTTGTTTTGAGTTGGCGCAACACATCGAAGCCGTTATAATCCTCAAAGTGAATGTCGAGAAAAACGAGATCGAAGGAAAAGATGCTGCCGGACGACAGGAATTCGTGAGGGTTGTACCAGGCAACAACCTCATTTACAGATGGCAAGCTCTCCAGTTGGGCTTTGAGCGCCTGCAACACCAGCTTATGATCGTCAAGGAGTGCGATCTTCATGATACACAAAAATAGGGATATGGAGCTTTACTGTGGTGCCTTTTCCTTTTTCGCTTTCAATGTTGATGCCTATTCCGTTCTTATCGGCCAGCTCCTTGCAAAGCAGCAGTCCCAGTCCCGATTGGTGGTTGGCACCCAACTGGAATAAGGCGTTTAATTGTTGCCTGTCCATGCCTTTACCGGTATCATTAATGCTCACTTCCACCCGATCTTGCCCGGCTACACAATTGATGGCAACCCCGCCTTCATCGGTGAATTTTATGGCATTGTTCAACAGGTTACGGACGATAGTTTGAAGCGATTCCTTATCGGCAAAAACCAAAATATCCTTCGGGCAGGAGGCTTGCAGCTGTATGTTTTTAGTTGAAGCCAAGGGCTTGTAGAGTGTCACAGCCTCCTCGATTATCTGGTCAAGCAGCAAGGCTTGCGGCTTGATGACCAGTAATCCCTGTTCGTTTTTCGACCAAAGCAACAAGTTATTGAGCAGGCTGATGAGCTGTTTGGCGTAAGAATTCATTTGCTGCGCCACTTCAACATTGTTGCCTGCATTTGGTTTGGTCAACTGGTTGCTCAACCCCTCGAATGCCATCAGGGGATTACGCAGATTGTGGCTCAAAATACCAAAAAACCTATCCTTATCATGGTTAAGCCTTTGAAGCTGCTTTTCGGAAGCTTCAAGCTTTTTGTTAAGCTTACCTTTTTCGTAAAAGCGTATAACAACCAAAACCAGGATAACCAGGATAAACCCAGTGACCAACAGCATAAGATTGCGCCGGTAGGTTTCTTTTTTAGCTACCTCTTTTTGGATGGTAATGTCTTTTTCGAGCAGGCTTATCTGTTGTGCTTTTTTTTCGGCCTCATATTTCTGCGACAGTTCATTGATGGCAGCAACACGCTCAACTTTGAAAACACTGTCGTTGAGTTTGTAAAACCTTACGGCCGCCTCCCAGGCTTCCTTATAATTGCCCAGGCCTGCCAATGCAGTCGACATGAGGTCGAGCCGGTGAAGCCTCAGCATCACATCCACACCCTCGCATACTTGCTTCGAATTGTTTAAATGAACCAGGGCTGCTTTATAATCCTTTTCGCGAATATCCAACGAGGCCAGGTTTGTCTGTATGCGGCATGTTTCCAACGTATTTCCAAAATAAATCGTTAAATCAAGCGCACGTGTGTAGTATTCGCGGGCTTTGTCTATCTGCCCGCTTTTTTCATACAATACGCCCAGGTTGTTATAGTTTGAATACATTCCAACAGAATCCTGAAGCGCAAGGCTTAACTCGAGCGACTCCGTGTAGGCCTCAAGGGCTGCTTCGAAACCATCATCTTGCTTTTCGTACATGGTCCCAATATTGCCAAGTATGATGGAAAGCATAAACGGGTCCCCAACAATCCTGGCTTTTTCGACAGCTCTTTTTGTGAATTCCAAGGCAAGCTCTATCTCGGCCATGCCGTAATAAACGAAACCCAGGTTTAAATTGGTTTTAGCCATTCCGCTGACATCATTAATGGTCTCGAAAACATCTAAAGCCCTGATAAGGTACGCAATACTCTTTTCCCCATTCTCGAAATTGCTGTGATAAAGGCCCAATTGCCGATAGGCTTCACCGAGCAACGAATGATTGCCAACTGCTTCGGCAATCTCAATGACCTGCCACAAAAGAAGCGTATCGCCGGTTTCCTTAAATTTTGAAATTAAAGCATCAGGGTTATCATCGGATGAAGTGTCCGGCCCGGAATAAAGGTTGTTGATTGCCGCTAAGAAAAAAAACGCCACGAAAAACAAGAAAACAGCTTTATCTTTCATGGTATAAATATGTATATCAGGCCATTAAGCGTTTTTGTTTTTTTCAACGGGTATGATCGTCAAACATTTTTGTTCGCTGGATATATATTTCACAAAGATGCACTCTAAAAACAAAAACAATTTTATACGAAATCTTAAAATCGAAAAAATGAAAACATTACTATAGCACCACAACCAGCTTGGATTCAATTATTTATCTGTTTTACAATGTTTTAAAGCAGTTTGGAACATCTGATTTCAGTACTGCAGCGACCCCAGCATTCTGGCGACGGTAATCACCGGTGAGGGCAAAGCCATAGTGGCGGGCACTGATATAGCCAAAATAGCACATCAGGACAACACAATAGGCATAGCTATTCGCCGCCTGGTCAAAATTCCTTCAATTCACCGGAGCTGTTCCCTTTTCGGTGATTGCAGCCAATAACGGGTTGGCTTAGGGTGGAGGCCTCAAACTGGCTATGGCCTTCGATTTTGACATTGCACAGGCAAAGACCAGATTCGTCCAGCCCGATGTCAAACTTCTTCAATCTGATAATATCCTGATTGGGCTTAACATATGCCAAGTGGTCAAAACAAGAATCAACCTGAGATTATCAAAACTGTTTTTGCTAAGGGAGGAAATGGCAGTTGGTAAAGTTAGCAACGCTCAGGCATCAATTGTTTATCGAATCTAATGTAGTGAAATACTTGTGCGCATGTCAAGTCGGGGTAGAGAAGATTCATTCCAAGATTGCCTTTCGAAAATTAAAATCTGACAGACAGCGTTTTAAAAAAACTTTATTCGCCAAACGTTTGAAATGGACCAACGATTTTTTTTACGAGGATAGACGAATCCTTGCTTGCAACGGCCGGTCAGCAGCAACCAAACTTATTGACAGCCTATGCTCTCAGCCAGCCAGCAATGCGTGCAGCATAACCCCGCAGTCAACACGCACATCTCAATGCTGGCAGTTGATTGACTCCTGATACCTACTTTTGTAAAAATTTTCGGTATGCTTCGGGTGCTTCTGCTCGATAACCACGACTCGTTTACCTACAACCTGGTGCAATTGTTGCGCGAGTGCGATGTGCCTAATCAGCTGGATATCAGGCATTGCGAGGAAAACCCGGAGGAAGCCGTAGGCAGTTTCGACCGCCTGATTATTTCGCCCGGGCCGGGCTTGCCCTCCGAGTCGGGCCGGCTGATGCATTGGATAGCACATTACGCCACCAAGTTGCCCGTGCTTGGTGTTTGTCTTGGGCATCAGGCGCTTGGGCAGTTTTTTGGAGCCGAACTCAAACAACTCGCTCACAGTGCGCATGGCCAACGCAGCCCTGTTGAGGTGGAACAGACGGATCCCATTTTTTCCGGACTCCCGAAAGTGATTCATTGCGGCCGTTACCATTCGTGGGTAATTGCAAACGAAACCATGCCCGACATACTCAGGGTAACGGCCACCGATGCTGAAGGCCACATCATGGCTTTTTCGCACAGGCAATTACCGGTTTTCGGGCTGCAGTTTCACCCGGAGTCGTACATGACCGATTATGGAGCAGTCATTTTACGTAATTTCCTGACTGCAAACGGGATACATCACTAACAAGAGGCAAGGCTACGCCTTTTGCTTCACGGCAATGGTCTCGATTTCGATGCGCACGTTGAGCGGAAGCGTTTTCACAGCAAAGGCGGCACGTGCAGGCGGGTTTTCGGAGTAATACCGTGCGTAAACCTGGTTCATGGCAGCAAAGTCGGACATATCGGCCAGCAGGCAGGTCGATTTGACCACATCGGCAAAGGTGTAGCCGGCCGCCTCGAGTATGGCTCCGATGTTTTTCATCACCTGTTCGGTCTGGGCAGTGATGTCGCCTTCGACCACCTGACCTGTGTGCGGGTCGATGGGTATTTGTCCTGAAATGAACAACATGCCATTGATTTCAACAGCCTGACTGTATGGTCCTATGGCTTTGGGAGCCTGTTCGGTGTGAATTATTTTTTTCATCGAAAGATTTTTGGGACAATTTAGGCAAAAGGGCCGGATTGCCGGACAAACACACTTAAAAATCGCGGAAGTCTTTTTTGCGTGTCAGCTTGAGGTCCTGTAGCACCGACGATTTGGCATTGATGGTAAAGTTCCAGCTTTTGCGGAATCCCAGAGGTATCCAGTTGAACCGAATTTCCCAGCAGTGCAGGTCGCGATAAATATTTACTGAAGTGTACGAAAGGCCCTTTGCTTCGAAATCCCAGCCCGACTGTGCCTGGATTTTCCAACGTGGGGTAATGCTGATGTCGCCCGAGAAGCCTAAGGTTTGCACCACTTTATTCTGTCCCATGCGCACCTGACCGGCATAGTGCGGGGTATTGTTGTAACGCAGGGTATAATTGACCGATAGTGTCCAGGGGATGGACCAGTCGATAAACATGTCAGGGTTGCGGTCGATTTCGGTCAGCTCGGCCTCGGTGGCCATGCTCTGAGGCCTTTGTGGCGGGGGCTGATTTGTTTTTCGTTCAAAGTCTTTCTGGTTGAGGTTCCATTGTGCTCCCAGGCTCCAGGTGGCATTGGTTTTGCGCAGCAGGCGCCTGTTTACGTCCCATTCCCATTTGTTGATGTTCTTTCCGCTCGAATCGATGGCATAGGGGTCCCAGCTGCTGCTATATTGCACGCTCAGGTTTTTCAGCAGTCTGGTTCGGCCGTTCACACTGATCAGACTCATATTCAGCGAGTCGCGTGCAAGGTCGTAACCACCCGAAACGGAAAGGTCCTCAATAAGCACCACCTTGCGTACGCCAGTGATGGTGTCTTTGCGCGAACGCACTTTCATTTCGAGGTTGTTGCTGAACCCGAAATTGATTCGCCCCGATTTGTCGCGTGGCGGACTGCCAAACAGTGCACCTTCGTATTTTGAGTAGATCTGTTCTACGCCCTTTTCATCAATATACCGTCCGTAGTAGCCCCAGCGCGGGTCGGAAAAGGCCGGGGTGAAGCTGGCCCCAATACGGGGCGTGAACACATGCCTCACTGCCCTGACCGGACCTTTTTTGAAGCTGACCATACCAAAGACCTTGGTGCTCAGGTTGGACGACACATTGAAATCAAACACATTGTTGAAACGGTAAACCGTGTCTGTCTTCACGTAACCGATGATGGTGTCGTTGTTCCTGAAAAGGGTATCATCCACCCAGTATCGCTCAAGATGATTGAAATAGTTGCGGTTGGTGATGCTCAGCGAGTTACTCAGCGAAAAATATTTCAGGACCTTGATGGGCAGGCTCACCGGCACACTTTGCTGAATGCCGTTGCGCATCTGCCTGAGGGCATCGGGCTTGAAAAAGAGCGAATCGGGCAGGCTCAGCGTATTGCGCGCACTTAGGGTGTACCCAACGGTGAGCGCCTCGTACCAACGCGGAGTGCCGATGGCATTTTTGCGCTTGAGCGGGTAGAGGGTATTGGTATTGATGGTGAGCTCGGGCAGCGAAACCTCAACCATTTTTGTTTTGGTGTTTTGCCGGTGGCTGGCATTGGCAGTCAGAAAGACTTTGTTGTTGAAATTGGTCTGATAGGCCACCGACGACTTAAATTCGTTGCTCAGGTAGTCGGTCGAGGTGCTCGGGTTGAACGCATTGAAGTTGCTGCTGCTCACATTCACGTCGGCCGAAAAGCGCCCGACAGGCCTTGCCTTGGGGTCCTGACGGTGCGACCACCTGATCCTGAAGTCGCGCGAGCGGCGGTAGTCGGGATTTCCCTCCACGCCCAGGATGTTGATGGCATAATTGAGGTTGAGGTTGCCGTTATATTTGTAGCGTTTCACATACCTGAACACAGGCTTGATGGCCCAGCTGCCGCGGGTGTAGATGTCGCCCACCAGGTCGAGGTCCATGCGGTCGTTGATAGCCCAGTAAAATCCGCCGTTTTCGAAATAAAAGCCGCGGTTGTTCGATTCGCCGTAGGTGGGAATCCTGACGCCCGACTTGCGTGTGGTGCGGTTTGGAAACATGCCAAAAGGCAATGCCAAAGGCAGCGGCATGCCCTCGATAACCAACCAGGCCGGGCCAGTCACAATCTTGTTACCGGGAATTACCCTCGATTTGTTGAAGCGAAACTCGAAATGCGGGTGGTCGTGATCGCTGCAGGTGGTGTAAGCCCCCGAACGGATATTGATGGTGTTGTCGGCCATCTTTTTAACCTGTTGCCCGAGCAAATACCCCTGGCCGTCCTCGGTGACCACATTGCGGATGATGCCTTTCTTGCTGTCGAAATTGTAGTTCAGCTCATTCGACTCGAAAGTCTGATCCTTGTCAGTAAATCTAGGTCTTCCGATGAGCTTGCCGGTACTGTCCTGCATGCCGCGGGCAAACACCTGATTGGTCTCGAAATTGAAACGGATGTATGCCGCCTCGAGTTTGATGTCGCCATACACAACTACTGCATTTCCGTAGAGGTGCACCATACGGTTTTTCAGGTCCTGCACAATGCTGTCGGTCGCGGTGCGTTCAACTTTGGTTTCGAGCTTTTGCTTCACCGGTGCAGCCACAACCAGGGTATCCGTTGGGACAGTATCGGCAGCTTGTTGATAAGCCGAGGATAATACGTTGATTGATAAAGGATTGGCGACTGATGATGCAGAAATAGAAAGAAAAGTCACAATGAACAAAACCAGCCATGCGCACCGGCCGGATGCCGATACCCTTTTGGATGCAATCAGGCAGCTATGGCTGATATGCGTATATTTGTGCTGTGGTGCGTACAAAACTCCTGCAAATATAGCTTGTTATGAGGTATAGCCCCATGTCCGGTATCCAACGTTGGCACATCCTGTTTGTTGTGGCAATGCTCGTAGCTATTGGCTGTCCGGCATGGGCACAAAAGGGCAGCAGGATCACCACAGTGGTCATCGATCCGGGCCACGGAGGCCGTGATCCCGGTGCCATAGGCCGGAAAGCTAAAGAAAAGGATATCGTGCTCGACGTAGCCCTGAGCACAGGCCGTCTGATCCAGCAGAATCTGCCCGATGTCAAGGTGATCTATACCCGAACCCGGGACGAATTTGTGGAGCTGCATCGCAGGGCGGCCATAGCCAACCAGGCCGATGCCGACCTGTTCATCTCGATCCACTGCAATGCTTCAAAGGACACCAGAGTTTCGGGAGCCGAAACCTTTGTGATGGGTGAGCACCGCACAGCTGCCAACCTCGAAGTGGCCAAGCTCGAAAACGCATCCATTCTGCTTGAGGATAACTATAGCGCGGAGTATGGCGATTTCGACCCCAACAGTACGGCAGCCTACATCGCACTGTCGCTTTATCAGAGCGAAAACAAAAACCAGAGTATTCGTTTTGCCCAGAACGTGCAGGAACAGTTTACCAAAAGGCTTGGCCGCAAAGACCGAAGCGTGCAGCAAGCCGGTTTTCTGGTGCTCTTCCGTACCACCATGCCCAGCGTACTTGTCGAGCTGGGTTTTATCACCAATCCCGAGGAAGAGGCTTTTATGATGTCGGAGGAGGGCAAGACCTACCTTGCTTCGGCCATTTACCGGGCATTTCGCGACTACAAACTACAATTTGAACGCGAAAACGCCACCAGTGTCGTCACCCGCGAAATGCGCGAAGAAGCAGTAAGAGCCGAAAATGCTGGTACCCTCCCTGCCGGCCCGCGTGACGCAGCCAACAGCACCGGCACACCGGCCAGAAGCAGCTCTGGAAGTGCATCAGGCATTGCACCAGGCAAAAACAACAGCCAGAACGCCACGGCTTCGAAGGCCGAAACCTCACGCCCGGCAAGCCCTACCCGGAATACCAGTCAAAATAACAACGTGGTGTATAAAGTGCAGTTTGCCACCTTCCCACAGGATATTCCACTGAGCGACAAGCGTTTCAAAAACATAGAAAGCGCAGAAAAATACTTCCACAACGGCCTCTACAAATACACCTCAGGCAATTTTACGAGCTACCGCGAGGCCGTTAACCACCAGAACCGAATGCGCAGGAATGGTTATTCGGATGCTTTTGTGGTGGCCTTTCTCAATGGCCAGCGCATCGCCATAACCGATGCCCACAAATCCTCTTCGCCCTGAAACAAGTGCAAAACATTGCTCCCTGCAACGCTGTTGTATTACCTTTGCATCTGTAACGTAAGTTGACCTGCATTTAACAACCTAATACCTCCGGACCTTGAAAAGTATCAAACTCATCGTTGTAGGCATATCATTTGTTGCGGCCTTGTTTGTCCTTTTTTGGGGGTTCAACTTCCTGAAAGGACGCGACATCTTCAACCGCGAGCGCATCTTTTTTGTGGAATACACCAACGTTTCCGGACTCATCCCCTCCAACCCGGTGCTTATCAGCGGATTCAGGGTAGGACAGGTCAAGCGCATATATTTTCATCCCGCCATGAATGGACGCCTTATCGTGGAATTATCTGTGACCGAAGACGTTGCCATACCCTCCAACTCAATTGCCAAAATTATCAGTTCCGACCTGCTTGGTTCAAAAGCCATCGAACTCCTCCCCGGCAACAGTGCCTCCATGGCCAATCACAACGACACTTTACAATCGGCGGTGGAAGCCAGCCTCATGGAAGAAGTCAATGCCCAGGTGATCCCGCTGAAAAACAAAGCCGAAAGCCTCATCTCGTCGGTCGATTCGTTGGTAACCATCGTACAGGCGCTCATCTCCGAAAATGTGCAGCAAAACCTTAACCAAAGTCTGCAAAGCATCACGGGCACCATAAGGAATCTGGAAAGCGCCACCGGCAACATCGACAACCTTGTGGTGCAACAGCAGTCGCGCATTGCCTCCATCCTCTACAACATCGAGATGATCTCGCGCAATATTGAGCAAAACAACAGCCAGATCACACGCACCATCCAAAACCTTGCCACCTTGAGCGATTCGCTCGCCAAAGCCGACTTTGCCTCGGCCGTACGCCATGCCGACAGCTCGCTGGCGCAACTGAACAAACTGATGGAAGGCATCAACAGCGGCCAGGGAACCATGGGTCAGCTTATGCAAAACGACACCCTCTATCGCAAGCTGGAAAGCTCGGCCGAAGAACTCCGCAAATTGCTCGAAGACATCCGCCTGAATCCCAAAAGATACGTGAAGGTGAGTGTGTTCTGACAAATGGCTGATGGCCGACACTAACCGCGAAAAAGGATGGGGAGAAGCAATTGTTGGGGGATTCAAAGATTCAAAGATTCAATGGGTTACGGGTTACGGGTTGCGGGATGCGGGTAACGGGAGGTTGTCATAGTTATCATGGTTGTTGTGGTTGTCGGTGGTTGTCGGTGGTTGTATCCGCGCAAATCAGCCAGATCAGTGTCACCGTGTTCCGGCCTTAGACGGGATCAGCGTTCCATTGTTGACAGAACACAGGTGACGCAGATTGAACAGATGGTCACAGATTAGAAACAGCGAAAATCAGCCAGATCAGTGTCACCGTGTCCCGGCCTTAAACGGGATCAGCGTTCCATTGTTGACAGAACACAGGTGACGCAGATTGAACAGATGGTCACAGAATAGAAACAGCGAAAATCAGCCAGATCAGTGTCACCTGCGTTCCATTGATGAGGATAGTAAGATTCAGGAGTTTTGGGTTGCAGGATAGAGTGATTCAAAGATTCAAAGATTAGAGACGGGGCGAAATGAGCGAATTCAGCGATGGGGCGACCTGGCGTGGCCGTGTCTCGGAGGCGATGATAGGAGCTGACGAGAGGGCGACCTGGCGAGGGGTGTGGGTTGGTTTTGTTGTCATTGTTGTAGGTGCAGTCAATGGTTTGGGGTATTTGTTTGATTGTGAATGTTTTGCAATGAATTCAGCAGGGCCGGACGGGTTTATAATTTTTGTGTGAAAACTTGATTTTCGCTTGCTGAAACTTCGGGCTTGGGCTGCAATGCGTTTATGGGACTGATGCAGGGGTGCGTTAACTACGGGCAAATAGGGCTGGCTAGGTCTGATATAGTCTTTCTCAAAAAGCCCGTTTATATTTCACAAAGATTTCCGCATTTGAAATAATCAGCTCACTCTCAGCGTTTGATGGCCAAACAAAGAATAGCCAAAACCATGAAAGATCAGATTGTGTCTGCAATTGACCAAGCTGCCGAGCTTGAGCAACTTTACCGTTCGAACCGCAAAGCGTTTGAGCAGAGTTTCCGGCAGGTATTTCCACAACTGCAGGACAAACCGCTCGCCCAGGCCTGGTGGTATCGCCTCACCAAACCCGACAACAGCCTCAGCTTTGGCAAACAAAGCGAATGGGTTTTGCTGATTTTCCTGAGTTTGTTGGCGTGGCTGGTGGCAAAAGTTCCGGAATTTGCCGGCCTGTCCGAAGACCTCTATTTTACCAGAAATATCTCGTTTACCATTTTGCCTTTTCTGTCGGTATGGTTCTTTGTCCAAAGCAGACCTAAGCCAGCTTTTGTCCTTGCTTCAGCCCTGATTTTTGTGCTGTCGGCTGTTTATATAAACATGCTGCCCGCTAACGAGAGCAGCCAGACGCTCCATCTGGCCAACATCCACCTTGTGTTGTTTCTTTGGTTCATCACCGGAATTTCGTTTGCTCAGGATAGGTTTCGCAGCACTGCCACGCGGCTGGCATGGCTCAGGTTCAACGGCGACCTGGCTGTGATGGCTGCAGTACTTTTTATTGCAGGTGGAATACTATCGGTGGTTACCATCGGCTTGTTCGGGTCAGCAGGCATAAACATCGAGAAGTTTTACGGAAAATATATTGCCATATGGGGTGCTGTTTCGATACCACTGGCCGGGGCATGGCTGGTGCACAACAACCCACAGCTTGTTGGCAAGGTTTCTCCTGTGGTGGCACGGATCTTTATTCCGCTTGTAGTGCTCATGCTCGGAATTTATTTGCTTGCATTGCCTTTTTCAGGCAAAGACCCCTTCCATGACCGAGATTTCCTACTGGTTTTCAACCTCTTGCTGCTTGGCGTGATGGCACTGATATTTTTTGCCATCCCGGGCCGCGACGATCAAAAGGATGAAAAAGGGCAGGTGGTGGCTCTGCTCTTGCTGGCAGTGCTTACCCTGATTGTCAATGGAATTGCTTTGTCGGCCATACTGTATCGTATCAATGAATGGGGCATCACGCCAAACCGACTTGCGGTTTTGGTTAGCAATATACTGATTTTCTGCAATTTAATATTAATCACGTTAAAAATTTTCAAGGTTGTACGTCATCGCGCGTTGTTGGCTGAAGCCGGGCAAAGTATCGGCATTTTCCTACCCTTGTATGCAGGCTGGACGGCAGTGGTGGTATTTCTGTTTCCTTTGATTTTCAACTTCCGATAAGGATGAACATACTACTGGTTGACTTCTCCGGCAAGCAAACCCTCAGCAGCCTGCTCGAATTATGTCCGGAAATCAAATTGAAAACGGAAACCTCTGATGGGGCAATTGCTTACCAACTTGCATTTGCATGGCCTGCCGAGGTGGTTGTTTTCAATCTGGATGGCCGCCCTTCGCACATCCGACAAACCATGCAAGCCATTGCAGAGCGAAAAGCGGCTAAAAACATGATTTTGCTGGCAGTTTCAGCTCAACAAACCTCCCGAACCGAAAACCTACCAGAGGCTATCAGCTTTGTATCTGTTGAGCGGCTTATTGCCAAACTCTGCAACAACGACGAATAATTCTCAATCTTTATACATTTGGCAAAAACAACTCCAACCATGAAAAAACAGCTCATTCCCGCAATTTTCGCCTTGCTCATGCTGCTCAGCTGCGGTGGAGCAAACGATTACAGTAGCAGCACACCGATGTCAGGCTTAAGCTTTCAGGATGCCGGGGAGAACACAAAAGACCTGCCGGAGCCTAAAATCATCAAAGAAGGTTACCTGACACTTGAGACGCACAACATTGAGCTCACCTCGGCTTTCGTGAAGCAACAAACCGAGGCTTTAGGCGGCAGCATCTCATCCGAAGGAGCATACGACGAAAGTACGCGCACCTCGCGTAACATGGTGATCAGGGTGCCGGCAGATAATTTCGATACGCTGATAAGGGCGCTTGAACAGCATGCAAAAAGAGTGGTCAACAAAAACATCTCGCAACGCGATGTGGGTGAAGAATATGTGGATGTGGAAGCCAGGCTTGCCACCAAGAAAGAACTCGAGACGCGCTACAGGGAATTGCTCAAGCAGGCCCGTACAGTGGAAGAAATGCTCTCCATAGAACGTGAGCTGGCCAACGTGCGTGCCGAAATTGAGAGCATGACCGGCAGACTGCGCTACCTGAACGACAAGGTGGCCATGAGCACCCTGAACCTCGATTTTTATCAGACCCACAGTCCGGCAAGCCAGTTTGTTGCCAGGCTGGTCAATTCTGCGGTGAACGGTTGGTATGCTTTCCTGGGATTATTAGTCTGGTTTGCCGGTTTGTGGCCATTTGTGCTGCTGGCCATTGTGCTGGTTGGCATTTACAGGCTGCGCAAACGAGGCCGTAAAGGAGACACCAATTAACAACCGATTCCACCGGAGATGTTATTAAGCATTGCAAAATATCTGGCCCCGGCGCTTTTGGTTGTGGCGGCTGTTATCCACACCGGAGTGCTCACAGGATTGCTCCCAAAGGAAATTGTCTGGGGAAGCCGCATTCACAGCCGGCGACAGCTCTACAATCTGGGTGTGGTGTCGCTACTGGCCAATTTGTTTTTTCTGTGGGTGGTGTTGCAGACAGCACAATTCGTTCCGATGATCATCGGCGGGTTCTGGCTGAAACTACTGCTATGGTTCATGACTGGCCTCTTTGCCCTCAATGTGCTGGGCAACATCAGTTCGCCAAATAAGATAGAGAAACTGATTTTCACGCCTCTGGCATTGTTGCTTGCGGTTTCCTGCCTTGTGTTGGCAATCAGCTAGCTGGCAATGGTCATATCTTGATCAGCCTGTTCTTTTACACATTGATCAATGCACTTCAGCGCTATATGTCGCTGACAGGCGGTGGTTTTTTCACGCAAAGCACGCAAAGGAGCCGCAAAGCACGCAAAGAATCCAAGGTATTACGTTAAAGTGCTCATCCATTATTGTGGTACTTCTCTGCGATCCTTGCGAGCTATTCTCTGCGATCACTGCGTGAAAAAACTATTCACCCAAAGGAGGCGTAAAGAATATCGTTTATTACTGAGCGATCAGTTTGTTACTTGATACGACTTAACCTTAGCAAAACCGGCAGGTGATCGCTGTAGCCGCCGAAATATCTGGAGCCCGAGCGCGTGCGGTTTGGACGTTGTACGCCCCGGCTGTCGGTAAAGAGCATCCACGGACGGGTAAAGGGGCTAAAGCTTTCAACGCGCAGGCGTTTGCCATGCATCAGTTGTTGCGACACTATCATCTGGTCGAAAAAGTGCCAGCCGTCGTAGTAGAGCGTCCCTTGACCGGCTGCAAAAGCTTCCGAAGCCAGGTTGACCAGGGCCTCGGGCCGGCGCAGGGCCTCGTCGGAGGGTAAAGCCAGCAGATGTTGTACGATGCTCTCATCGGTGGGGTTGTCGTTAAAATCGCCCATGACCACAATCAGCGCTTTCGGTTTTTGTTGCAGGAGCGAGTCGTTATGCCTTCTCAGGGCGCTGGCTGCCCTGATGCGCCATGGGGCCGATATTTCCTGTCCGCCCCCACGCGAGCGCCAATGATTCACATACACATGCAGGGTATCGTTGTGCGCATTCACCAGCGCTGCATAAAGGATATGGCGTTCGGGCACACTATCCTGAAATTCAATGGCTTGATGCGAAACAGGCTTGAAATAACTGCCTCTGTAAAGCAAGGCCACCTCTATGCCACGGGGATCATCGTCGTCCTCGTGGATGATCTGGTAACCAGCTTTGGCAAGGTGTGGCTGCGCAACCAGGTCGTTAAGTACATTCTTGTTTTCCACTTCGGCCAGGCCGAGGATATGCGGAAAATCAAGGGTATCCATGGAGGCAATCACCTGCGCGATGTTGTTGAGTTTACGCATATATCGTTGTGTGTTCCAGGCCACTCGTGCGGCAGGCAGGAATTCCTCGTCGCGGGTGTGCAGGTCGTCGATGGTGTCGAAAAGGTTTTCGACATTGTAAAATGCCACGGTGTGAACGTCGGTTTTTCGCAGCCGCTTGTGCGTCTGGCACGACAACTCCAGCGTGGCCAGCACGAAAAGCAATGCAACTATTGCCCGGTTCATGATTCTGTGTCTTTGATGCGGTCGATAATGCGACGTTCTTTTTTAGTAGGTCTGCCGGTGCCCCGGGGCCGGTGTTCGGCTTTGAACTGGCGCATCAGCTCCAGGCGTTCGTATTCTTCCTTTGGGGTGAGGTCGGTCATAAAGTTTTCCACCAGGGCCGCTCCTACCCTGTTGGTTCCCAATTGTTTAACCTGTACCTTGCGGTTGATGTGGTTCCATTGGAGTTCGATGATGTCGCCCACCTTGATTTCGCGTGAGGGTTTCACCGACTGACCGCCAATTTTCACTTTACCACCGCGGCAGGCTTCGCCGGCCTGGGTGCGTGTTTTGAACAGCCTGACCACCCAGAGCCATTTATCAATACGTACATCGTCGTTCATTTCTCGCGGAAATAAATTTCAAGGGGCACGCCACAGAAGTCCCATTTTTCGCGCAACTTATTCTCAATGAATCGCTTGTAGCTTTCCTTGACTTCGCTGGGATAGTTGCAGAAAAAGGCAAACTGCGGGGTAGGGGTTTTCAGTTGGGTGACATATTTGATTTTGATGTACTGACCCCTACCGGTAGCCGGTGGAGGAGCAGCCTCAATCACGGGCAGCATGGCATCGTTGAGTTCGGAGGTAGGGATGCGCCGTTTGCGGTTTTCGTACACACGCATGGCCTCCTGCAAGGCTTTGAGCACACGTTGCTTTTCGATGACTGAGGTAAAGACCACCGGCACATCGGTAAACGGTGCCAGGCGTTCACGAATCTGATTTTCGTATTGTTTGAGCGTGTTCGACTCTTTTTCTACCAGGTCCCATTTGTTGGCCACCAGCACCAGTCCTTTGCGGTTTTTTACTACAAGTCGCAGGATGTTAAGGTCTTGTGCCTCGAGGCCGGCGGTGGCGTCAATCATCAGGATAACCACATCGCTGCTTTCGATGGCCCGGATGGAACGCATCACGGAGTAGAACTCGATATTTTCCGAAACCTTTGTCTTGCGCCGAATACCGGCAGTATCTACCAGAATGAAGTCCATTCCGAACTGCTTTACGCGGGTGTCGATGGCATCGCGGGTGGTGCCGGCTATGGGGGTTACGATATTGCGCTCGGTGCCCAGAAGGGTGTTCACCAGCGACGATTTACCCACATTGGGCCGACCTGCAACAGTTATTCTGGGAATTTCAGACAGGTCTTCCGGCTCGCCGGGTGGAAGCATCTCAACCAATTTGTCGAGCAACTCGCCCGTACCGCTTCCATTGATGGCCGAAACCGGAAATATCTCGCCCAGTCCGAGGGCATAAAACTCCTGTGCGTCGTTCAGTCGTGCACTGTTGTCGCTTTTATTTACCACCAGCATCACCGGTTTGGTAGTTTTGCGGAGCATGGTTGCCACATCTTCATCGAGTGGGTGGATGCCGGTTATGGCATCGACCACAAACAAAATCAGGTCGGCCTCGTCAATGGCCAGTTGCACCTGTTTGCGGATCTCGGCCTCAAAAATATCGTCGGAACCATGCACATAACCGCCGGTGTCGATAACCGAAAAGTTGCGCCCATTCCAGTCGCTGCTGCCGTAATGGCGGTCGCGGGTCACGCCTGCTGTTTCTTCCACTATAGCCCGGCGCGACTGCACCAGGCGGTTGAAAAGGGTTGACTTCCCGACATTGGGCCGGCCTACAATTGCTACAATACTCATATTCTCCTAACTTTCAATCACATATTGGGCTCGTAACCAAATCGCTTCAGGATTTTTTCGTTGTCGCGCCAGTCTTTCACCACTTTCACGCTGAGCTCCAGAAACACCTTTTTACCGACAAAAGCCTCAATATCCTGTCGGGCCTGAATACCCACTTTTTTGATGGCTTCGCCCCCTTTGCCTATGATGATGGCCTTTTGCGACTCGCGGGCCACAAACAGGAATGCCTTGATGCGGATGAGGCTTTCACTTTCTTCGTAGCTCTCCACAGCTACCTCAACCGCATAGGGAATCTCCTGCTTGTAGTTGAGCAACACTTTCTCGCGGATGATCTCCGACACAAAAAAGCGCATGCTTTTGTCGGTGAGTTCATCCTTTGGAAAATATGGGGGCGACTCGGGAAGGAGCTCCAGAATGTGCTGACGGATGGTCTCGATGTTGTAGCCATGTGCAGCGGCTACAGGCACAACGATTGCACCGGGCATGAGCTGCTGCCAGTGGGCGATGAGCTGTTGCACCTGCTCCTGTGTGATGAGATCCACTTTGTTGAGGGCAACAATTACCTTTACTCCTGTATCGGAAATGCGTTTAATGGTCTGGCTGTGGTCGGTCTTTTCGGTAACATCAACCACAAACAGGATGATGTCGGCATCGATGAGGGCGGTATTGACGAAGCTGTTCATCACTTCGTGCATCTTATAGGCCGGCTTGTGGATGATGCCCGGGGTGTCGGAAAAAACGATCTGGTAGTCGTCATCGTTAACAATCCCCAGGATGCGATGACGCGTGGTTTGTGCCTTTGAAGTGATTATCGACAGCTTTTCGCCAACCAGCATATTCATCAGGGTTGACTTTCCAACATTGGGATTTCCAATGATATTGACGTAGCCGGCTTTGTGACTCATGAAAAAATTTCTTAAAAAACTTGCTTTGCAAAGAAACGAAAATTAATTTTGCAGTCCCTTTTAAAAGAGGTTAAACACTGCGGGGTGGAGCAGAGGCAGCTCGTTGGGCTCATAACCCAAAGGTCGTAGGTTCGAATCCTGCCCCCGCTACAAGAAAGAAGCCCACTGCGAAAGCAGCGGGTTTTTTGTTTTTACCGGCGTTGGGATCATATCCGCCTAAGGCGGAGGTGCCCGCCAGGGGCGGTAGGTTTTCCTTCTCTTAAGCCCACCGGATCAGGATTGCGAGGGGTAATGTCCGGTTCTCAGGGAGTTGATTTTGTGCGGTTTTTCACGTACGTATCCAACCATTGCAGCCATTCCCAGTGCATATGCAATACCGATTCACGTGCGGCATAGCCATGGCTCTCGTGGGGCAGCATGACCAGGCGCACCGTGGCCCCATGTCCGCGGAGGGCATCGTAATACCTTTCGCTTTGAATGGGAAATGTGCCCGAATTGTTGTCGTCGGCACCATGAATCAGCAGAAGCGGAGTTTTCATTTTATCGGCAAACATAAATGGCGACATCTTATGATACGTCTCCATGGCCTGCCAGTAGGTGCGTTCCTCGCCTTGAAATCCAAATGGAGTGAGGGTGCGGTTGTATGCACCACTGCGGGCTATGCCTGCAGCAAAAAGGTTGCTGTGCGTGAGCAGGTTAGCTGTCATAAATGCACCGTAGGAATGCCCCGAAACGGCAATGCGGTCCCTGTCGGCCACCCCCATTTCAACCAGTTTGTTGATGGCGGCCTCGGCATTGGCCACCAGCTGCTCCACAAAGGTGTCGTTAGGTTCCTTATCGCCCTCGCCTACTATGGGAAAACTTGCATTATCGAGCACAGCATAGCCCTGGGTTGCCAACATTACCACTGAGGTGGCACCGATTCGTGTATAAGTATATGGCGAACCGCTCACCTGGCCAGCTGCATCGCCTGACTTAAATTCCTGAGGATATGCCCAAAGGATGGCGGGCAAAGGCTTGTCGGAACCGGGTTTGAAATCCGGGGGCAAATACAGCATGCCCGAAAGTGGCACCCCATCGGCTCGTTGGTAATGTATCATTTGTTTGTTCAAGCGTTTCAGTTGAGGCATAGGGTCGGAAAAGCTGGTGAGTTGCCTCAGTCTCCGGCTTTTTAGCTCGGTCAGGTAAAAATTTGGTTGCACCTCGTTCGACTCACGCCTGATTATCAGGCTACCCCTTGAGGGATTAACGATGGCTACCGGATTTTCGTACCATGGTGGCCGACTTTGCCATAACCGTTGCGATTGTCCGGTGCGCAAATCGTACTGGTCCACAAACGGACGGTCGCCCTCAGGTGAGGCTCCCTGGCCGAAAAGAAACATTTTGCCACCACTTTTATCGAGCATCAGCACCTGTTGTCCGAAAGGCCCCTGAATGGTTTGTGGTCGGCCGGGATTGTTGTACCTGTCCTCCGAACTGCGTTCCCAAATCAATCTCGGTTGCCTGGTGGGTTGCGAAGGATTGAAAGTCATCAGCCTAACCAGGCGTGTGCGTGGCCACATTTCGTTCACGAGAGCCAGGGTATCATGCCCCCAGATGATACCGCCAAAACGCCACTTTAGGGCAAAAGCCTTATATGCCTCGCCTTCAAATGGCGCTGAAAGAAAATAAACCTGATCCCTGAAATCCGTCTGGCGGGCCGGGTCACCCCCATCGAGGGCTTCTACCCAGTAAAGGCTGGCAGGTTGATCGGCACGCCACTGGTGACTGCGCGCACCGGTCCTAACAGCGCCAAAGCCAAGGGGCAGGTTGTCGGCCATCGGCACTTCGGCCAAAGTACGGACCAGATTTCCCTGTTTATCAATCAACACCACGCGCTGCGGAAAACGCTGATATGGCACAATGTAGGAGAATGGCTTTTGCAGGTATGTCAGCACAACATAGTTGCCGTCGGGAGAGGGGCTGAAACTGGTGATCAGACCTTCTTCGCCTAACTGATGTTTGTTGCCGTCAATGTCGCAAACCATCAAACGTGCGCTGGCATAATACTCAAAAATGGCTTCGTCGAACGCGTCGCGCAACATATCCTGAAAGGTGCGCACAGCAGCCTGGCGCCCGATGTTTTCCTGCACTACAGGCCCGGTGGCCACAGCCGGCCTCACTGGTGCCTCTCCCCGATTGGCAAGTGTGGCCGCGAAGAGCAACTTATTTTCGGACAACCATGTGTAAGTATCACCCATGGCGCCGTTGAGGCCATCGGCCAATCGGCGGGCAGTGGCTGTACTTACTTCAACCACCCAAAGCTCCAGCCCTGTGGAGGTTGTGTGTACAAAGGCAATGTATTGTCCGTCGCGACTCCACGAGATGTTGGTGATGCGCGCATTCTGTGGCAAACCGCCGACTGGCACCGGAGTGTTACCGGTCATATCGCCAAGCTCGAGACCGCTCGCAAAACGCGCCCTGCTGGCACCATTGGTGAGAGGATTAATACGTATGCCGGCCAGACGCAACTCCGGAGCCGCCAGCTCGTCAACCGACGCAAGCCCCGGATATTGAACAACTAGGAACCGATCGGCTTTTGGACTAAGCATTACACCCGGCGTGGCAGGTGCATCAACCAGATCAACAATTTCGTCCGGCGGCATCTGGTAAGTGATTTGTGCCCTTATCCCCCCACTTAAAAAAATGATTGCCATGGCCGCAACAAGTAAAGCATAAGGGTAAGCAAACGAGCTGGAATAAGTAGAGCTCAGAATTGTCTTTTGTTGTTCTGCTTGTGTCATGTCCCGAATCCTTTGATTAAAAGATCACTCTACAAAATGCAGCGCAAGGTAGCAGCTATATTTCACCTTGTAAATACTAAATCGTCAGAGATTGCAGATTGTTCAGTTTACGGAGGATCAGATCGTCCATATGAACACTGTTGGACTATTCTTCGGCAGCGGAAACATCAACATCGAAATATCTGGTACAGATTTAACCTGCAGCGCTCAGTAATAATTATTTCGTATGAACTTCTGCTACCGGAATCCGTCTCCTGACAAAATCAGCCATAGCCAGCTGCGAATAGTGCGGCGGCGGTGCAACCGCTGCCCGACAGATGGGGAAATTACTGATTCTTTAGCTTCCTGATGACCAGGTCGTCCATATAAACAGTGTCGGTCTCGTTGTTCCAGAGGTAAACACGGAATACTTTATTGTCGGTTTCCGGGATGGTTATTTCGAGGCGCATCCTCCCCCAGCCCTGCTGGTCAACGCTATCGGTCAGTGCCTGCAAGCGGTAAAGCGCATCTACATTCTTGCCGGCAATTACCACCACACCACTGCCAAAGGCAGGTTTCTTCCAGACGGTGATTTCGAAACGATCATCCGGATTTGCAAAAAAATCAATACCCGAAGCAAACGGATTGTCAGGATGCAAACGGGCCGAAAATCTTCCACTGCGTGCCTTGGCGCTGTCGCGGCTTTCAAAGGCCAGAAACTCGTAAAAGCGATCCGGTGAAACGTAGTGGGTTCCGGCTTCGTTGAGTTGCTCAAAATCGTTGTGAGCGCTGTCGTAAATCCAATTTCTGAGTTTCACCTTTGTGGCATACTCCCCCTTGATCAGCCGGGAATAATCAAGCGGCTCCATGAGGTCGTAATAAGTTGGATCCACCTTCAGTTTTCCGAAACTCGCCCAATAGGCCCTGCCCGACATTTCAGCAAAATGGAGGATTCCATATTTGTACTGCAAGGTCTGAAAAAGGTTGAGTCCGACCAACAGCAACATCACCATCAGTACCCCTCTGAAATACAGCATATTTCTGCGCAGCCACCACAACAGGGCAGCCAGGGGCAGGCTGAGCAGCGTATAAAACTCAATCATAGGTCGGGCGCCAAAGCTGCCCCCATATGAAAAATCCCACCAGCTGAAAATGATATAAATGTGCAAAGGCAGCATGATGACAATCGGCCAGAAGAATTCGCCGGCTTTTTTACGCAACAGTGGGATGCCGGCCAGTGCAAAAAGCATCAGGGGGGTGTAGATCAGCCAGCCTTTGCGGTAGCTGAACAGGCCGAGCCAAATGCGCGGCCGGTCGAAGAAAAAGCCTTCCTCCCCGTAAGAGTAAAAGAGCCAGCTGCCGGTGTTGGCTTTCCAGAAAAACAGCTGTGGAAGTAATACAATGAAAGCCGCGAGAAGGATGATGAGGATATGCTGCCAGTAGGACAGAAACAGCCGGATACGCGCCATCAGGCCGGCCTCCTGCACATTCCAGAGAATGAAAAACAGGGCAATGATGCCGTTGGTGGGCCGGATGAGTACTATCAGCCCGGAAACAATGCCCAGCCAGAGCGCGGCAACAGGTTCGGGCCGGCGGTGCCATCGAATGCCAAGCAGAATGAACAAACTGAACAAACTGAAATTGTAGGCATGCGACATGGCCGCCTCCAGCGTGGAATAATGAAACAGATTGGTACCCAGCACAATAAGAAGCAAAACCAGGGCTGTAATTTTCTCGTCGAAAAAATCGAGCAGCACTTTTCGCAGGGCAAACAATCCGGCCAGCAGATAAAACAATGCACTAAACTGCAGCCAAAACATGTAGGGTGGCGAGAATCCGTCCATGGGCCAGCCGCCCAGCCATGCGGTCAGGTGACCAATCAGAAAAAAAGGAAGATAAAGCAAAGCCAACCCCATGGTCATCTTGATGTAACGTCCTCCGGTGGGCGACTCGTGCACGTGAATCTTGCCGATCCAGCTTTCAGGGTCGTGACCCACAAACGAAAAGCTCAGATCGTGATGAACGAAAGCGGCCGGCAGGTAGCAATAGTAGCCAATCACATCGTGCGCCACCACGTCTTCGTGTTTCTTCCAGCGGCCGTTGTTCAGGTTGGTCAGGGTGATGGCAAATGCAATAAAGCCAATGGCCACCAAGGAAAATGGTGGGATTTTGCCGGCAATCCGGGATGATATTGTGCGGTAAAGATTTTTAAGCATAGTCAGTTCAGGCCTCCTAAGCCGAAGCGCATTTCAGCTGTTTGCCGGGCACAAAATTCCCGAATTTTTGGCTTATGACCAACCCAGCTTTTCTTGAAACATTTCGTCCACCATCTTGCTCAGCAGGTCGCAGCCATGATCGTACATGCGGTTGGTGTTGTCGGCCTTTTTATACACAAAGTGAAGGTCTTTGTATTCGCCCCGCCTGGGCACAAGCGCCATAGCCTCGGTGAAGGCTTGTTCGGAAGTACGTATGTCATTGAGGCCAAAGCGTTTGTGCAGTTGTACCAATTGCTCAAAGGCGTTGTGTAGCAGCGGGCCTTGCAGTTGTTTGCGTATGGGCTGCATACGTTTCTGCGAATTGGTAAACGTGCCTCCCATTTCCCATGGCAAGGATGCGGGCAGCACCAGATGGGCAAGCCTGGCCGTTTCGCTCATGTAGAGGTCCTGCACTGCGATGAAATCGATGCGTCCGAGGGCATCGTGCACCCGGCCTTTGTCGTATGCACAACCTGCAGGGTCTTCGCCAAAGATGAAGGCATTGCGGATGCGCCCGCTTTCGAAGTGCTTATACACACTGTTGATGGCAAAGGGCAGGTCGTCCACTTTCCAAAGCCGCCGCATGCGGTATTGCAGGTCTTCGTCAAGTATGGGCTGTGCATCCACTCCAATTTTGTGGCAAACGCCCATGCTGAAAATGCCGTGGCTGTTGGCCTTTTCTTTCAGGGCAATGAGGCCGCTGGCGGTTTTGCCCAGCTTTCCGCAAAGCATGGCCATGTTGTGCATGGCCATGCTGGCATTGGCCGACAATTCCTTTTCCTCGAAGATGAGCAGGCTGCTCATCTCGTCGTGATACTCCCTGGCGAATTTAATCACGGTTTCTTCGGTCGTTCCGGCAAAGTGTACCAGTCGGGCAAAATCGTCGGTCAGCATGCTGTCGCGATATTCTTCCCAGCCTTCGGTTCTGGTTTCGATGAACTGCCTGTCGATGAGGTTTTCGCGAATCAGATAGTGGTTCACAGCCTTGATGAACCAGAAGTAGCTTTCCACGGCCACCACCTTATCGGCTTTGGAGGCAAACCAGCAGTCGGGTTTTGTGGTAAGGAGCACAACCTCGAGTCCTTCGGTGTATTTTGTATTGAATATCAGATGGTTAATCACCGGATGATCGAGATTCAGGTTGGCTCCGGCCACAAATATTTTCGAGGCGCCGCGTATGTCGCAATACACGGCATTTTCGTTGGAATTGTGGAAGTAGCCTTCGCCCCTGCCCATGTAGTGGAAGCTGGATACATTATTGGTTTTAGCGCCGCCACGTGCGAGCTTCTGAATCATGTAGAGCTCTTCGTTGGTGAGGCGTGCACCACCGAAAAAGGCATTATCGTCGGGCCTGACTGCCCTGATTTTTTCCGCAATCAGGTCATAGGCTTCCTCAAAACTGATGGCTTTCCAGCTGTCGCCCTGTCGGAGGAGGGGAGCGGTGAGCCTGTCGGGAAGGCTAAAGAACTTATAGCCAAACATTTGCCTTCGGTTGATCAGATTCATCCTGTTGAGTGCACCCTGCCTGGGCGAAGCGCCGTAGAAACGTCCTCTGTAGTGATGAAGGTTGACTTCGTAGCCTTCGGAGCCGAACATGTCGATGGCTTCGATGGTTTCGAGGGGCAAGGGGCCGGGTTTGTAGTCGTAATTTTCCATGATGGCTCCGGTCGGACAGGCCGTAATGCACAGGCCGCAACTGTCGCAGTCAGTTTCCTGAAGCGGCTTTTCCAATGCCGGGGCCACATAGCTTTTAAATCCCCTGTTGACCAGACCCAATGCCCCGGCGCCGTTCACCTCGCGGCAGATGCGGATGCAACGCGAACAGAGGATGCATTTGTTGTTGTCGATTTCGATGAAAGGATGGCGAAAGTCCACCTCAAACTCATGAAAGTCGCCTGCAAAGCGCTTCTGGTCAGCCTGATAGGTGGTAGAATGTTTTTTCAGGTCGCAGCTGTAAAGGGCTGTGCATCCGCATTCGAGGCAGCGGCTGGCCTCCATCTGGGCAACAAACTCATTGGCATAGCCAAGCTCTACTTCGGCAAACCCATCGCGCTGATGGGCTTCGAGCACAGGCATTTCCTGCCGTTTCTGATGCGGAAAGCGGTGTTTGTAATCATCAGGCTTTTGGGTTCTGAAGTTATCCTTTTTGCTCAGGAACTCCCTGGGAGCAGGCTCCACTGGCAGTCCCATGAGGTATTGATGGCACGAGCGGGCGGCGATTCTGGCCTGGGCTATGGCCTCGATGATGGTGGCCGGTCCGCTTACGCCGTCGCCTGCAGCAAAAACCGAGGGGATGCCGGTCCGGAGGGTACGCTTGTCGGCATCAATATCGCCCCAACGGTTGATTTTGAGCTGACCCTCAGCTGCATGGGCATTGATGTCGTCGATAAAGTTGACATCGGTTTTTTGTCCGATGGCAGCCAGCACGATGTCGGCTTTTATTTCGAATTCCGAGCCGGGCACAGGCACCGGGCGGCGGCGTCCGCTGGCATCGGGTTCGCCCAGCTCCATGCGGATGAGGCGCACTGCAGCCACCTCACCCTGTTCGTTTTTGAGGATCTCCACCGGATTGGTCAGAAAGAGATACTCCACGCCTTCAATTTTCGACTCATGTATCTCGATGGGGTTGGCGGGCATCTCTTTTTCTGTACGTCTGTACACCACGTACACCTTATCGGCCTTGCAACGCACCGAGGTACGGCAGCAGTCCATGGCAGTGTTTCCTCCACCCACCACCACCACTGTTTTGCCCCGGAAATCATATTTCTGGCCGGTCATCTCCATATTGCGGAGGAACTCGATGCCCGGAAACACATTGCCGGCATCGTCGCCCGGACAGCCCACGCTGAGTCCTTTTTGCGAACCTATGGTGAGTATGGTGGCATCGAAATCATCCCGCAACTTCTTGTAGCTCAGATCGCTTCCCAGCCTTGTGTTGCAATGGATGCGCACCCCGAGGTCGGTAATATTTTTTACTTCCTTGTCGAGGATGTCGTTGGGCAGCCTGTATTCCGGAATACCGTAGCGCAGCCAGCCACCAGGGGCAGGTGCAGCCTCAAAAATATCCACCTCGTGACCTTCGAGCCTGAGGTAATATGCGGCCGACAAACCTCCGGGACCGGCGCCTATGACAGCTACTTTTTTGCCGGTTGGCGGTTGGAGTGCAGGCACAAACTTTTCAGGCGATTCGAGGTCGCGGTCGGCGGCAAAACGTTTGAGGTAGTCAATACCCACGGCAGCACCTTCGTCCATCAGGTTGCGTCGGCAGGCTGCTTCGCACGGACGCACACACACGCGTCCGCAAATGGCGGGCAGGGGATTGGTTTCTTTTATCAACGCAATGGCATCGCTGTAGCGCCCCTTGTCGATGAGCGAGATATAACCCTGCACATCCACCCCGGCCGGACAGGTTTGCCTGCACGGCCCAAGGCAATCGGCGTAGTGGTTGCTGAGCAGCAATTCAAGGGCCGTCCTGCGGGCCTCTTTTACAGCTTGTGTTTCGGTATTCACTTCCATGCCCGGAGTGATGTAGGTGGAGCAGGAAGGCTGGTGCCCGCGCATGCCAACCACCTCAACCACACACACATAGCATGAGGAGTAAGGCTCCAGACGCGGATCGTGGCACAGGGTGGGAATTTCGATGCCATGACGGGTGGCACATTCGTAAATGGTCTCGCCTTCGAAACCACTGACGGTTTGTCCGTTGAGCTTGATGTTGATATATTGACTCATAGGTAGATTGCTTTGGGTTGGTTATTCGACCACAACAGCTTCGAAACGGCACACCTGGTAGCACTCGCCGCATTGAATGCAGGCTTCCTGGTTGATATGATGCACGGTTTTGCGACCTCCGCTGATGGCCTCGGCCGGACATTTGGCGGCACATACCGTGCAGCCGGTACATCTGGCGGGGTCGATGCGATAGTGCAGCAAAGGTTTGCACACCCTGGCTGGACAACGGTGGTCGTGTATGTGGGCTTCATACTCTTCGCGGAAATACCTCAGTGTGGTCAGCACGGGGTTGGGTGCAGTTTGTCCCAGCCCGCAAAGTGAGTTGTTTTTGATCTGCACCGCAAGGGTTTCGAGGGTTTCAATGTCCCCGGCCTGGCCTTTGCCTTCGGTGATGCGCTCCAGAATCTCGAGCATGCGTTTGGTGCCCACCCTGCAAAAGGTACACTTGCCGCACGATTCCTCCTGGGTAAAATGCAGGAAAAACTTGGCCAGGTCAACCATACAGGTGGTTTCGTCCATCACCACCATGCCACCCGATCCCATAATGGCGCCGGTGGCATTCACCGAGTCGTAGTCCACAGGAGTGTGGCCAAGGCTGGCAGGAATGCAGCCGCCCGAAGGGCCGCCAAGTTGCACGGCCTTGAACGCCTTGCCGCTTTTGATACCACCGCCCAACTTGAAAATGATGTCGTTGATGGTGACGCCCATAGGCACTTCCACCAGACCTCCATTACGTATCTTGCCGGTAAGCGCAAACACTTTGGTGCCTTTGCTCTTTTCGGTGCCATAAGCGGCGTAGGCCGCCGGGCCGTGGTTGATGATCCAGGGCACATTGGCCCAGGTTTCCACGTTGTTGATGTTGGTAGGTTTTCCCCATAGGCCCGAAACAGCCGGAAATGGAGGTCGCTTGCGTGGCATGCCTCGCCTGCCCTCAATCGAGGCAATCAGGGCAGTTTCCTCGCCGCACACAAATGCTCCTGCGCCTTCCTTGACTACAATGTCGAAGCTGAAGCCGTTGCTGCCTTCGAGCGGACGGCCCAGATAACCTTTGTCGCGTGCCTGTACAATGGCAATATTGAGGCGTTTGATGGCCAGCGGATATTCGGCCCGGCAATAGATGTACCCTTTGGAAGCGCCAATGGCATACCCGCCAATCATCATCCCCTCGAGCACCGCATGGGGGTCGCCCTCAAGCAGGCTGCGATCCATGAATGCACCGGGGTCGCCTTCGTCGGCATTGCAGATGATGTATTTTTCATCCGATTCGCTCTGGGCCGCAAACTTCCATTTCAATCCGGTGGGGAATCCTCCTCCTCCCCTGCCCCGCAGTCCCGACTCGGTGACCATGCGGATCACCTCGGCCGGACTAATGCCCTCGCGCACAATCTTTTTTATAGCCGCGTATGCGCCGGCCTGTTCCGAAGCTTCGAGCGATTCTGGGTCAATCATGCCACAATTGCGAAGGGCGATTTTTACCTGTCCGGCGAAAAAATAGTCTTCGCTGCCGTCGAATTTTTCGGCACTCACCGCATTCTCTCTATCTATCTCATTCTCCAGGAAGTGTTTGCGAATCGTTGCCTCTACTTTCTCTGCCGTCATATCGCCATAAATCACGCGGCCGTGGCTATCGCATATTTCTACCAGAGGCTCCTTGTAGCACATGCCCACACAACTGGTGCGCTCGAGGCTGAAATCGAATTCGGGCGACGAAAGCAATTGCTGCAATTTGTCGTAGGTTTTGGCGGCTCCGGCAGCAATGCCGCAGCTTCCCAGGCCCACTATCACCCTTGGTTTCTGAACTGAGGTTTCCATAACTATTGTTGTTTGCGGCAGGTGTCGTTTTTCATGTCCTTGATGATGCGCGTGGCCGTTTTTCCGGTCAGTTTGCCGTGGGTTTCATCCCCAACCATCATCACAGGGGCAAGCGAACAGCATCCCAGGCAGGCCACCGATTCGAGGGTGAACATGCCGTCGGGCGTGGTTTCATTCTCTTCTATCTGCAAAGCCTCCTTGAGCGCATCGGTAATGGCATTGGCATTTTGCACATGGCAGGCAGTGCCATGACATACTTTCACAATGTGCTTTCCGACAGGCTTGAGCCTGAACTGTGCATAAAAAGTAGCCACACCGTAAATATCGGATACCGGAACCCCTGTGGCCTCCGAGATCATCGCAAAAGCTTGCCCGGGGATATAACCATACATCTGTTGGGTGGCCTGCAACAGGGGGATAAGCTTGCTGCTGTCGGTGGGCTGATCCGCCAGCAGTTGCCTGAGCTGCTCCAGGTCGGGCGAATCACCCGGCTGAGGCCGGGTTCTGGTCAATTGCCTCTGAATGCGCATAAATTGTGGCTTTTAGACGTTGAGTAGCCTAAATTATTGGTTAATACCCTACACTGACCCAGGCAACAGCCTGTGCAACAAAATTTATACGCAATCTAAATAAGGAATGAACCCAAAACACTGAAAACCAGCTGTTTGCTCAGTATTTTGTTGCGGAAATAATGAATCTGAATGCAAACAACTTCCTGTTTGCGACAGGCTAAGCAAAACCCGTACTCACCGGACTTTCTTAAGCACTAACTCTTTTCGGCTTTTTCGTAAGCTTCAATAAATTCGGGACTGTAGGTGGCCATAAACTCCTCGGCCTTTTCGACCATCGACTTGGAGCCGATAAAAAGGGGCGTACGCTGGTGGATGTGTTCGGGTTTGATGTCGAGGATGCGGCGGTAGCCATCGGAGGCTTTGGCGCCGGCCTGCTCCGCAATGAAAGCCATTGGAATACATTCATAAAGCAGGCGCAGTTTGCCGGCCGGGTTTTTCTTTGTGCCGGGGTAGATGTAAATACCGCCCCGGAGCAGGTTGCGATGAAAGTCGGAAATGAGCGATCCGATGTAGCGTGTGGTATAGGGCCTACCGGTGGCAGGATCGTCTTCTTGACAGTATTTGATATAACGTTTTACACCTTCGGGAAAGTAAATATAGTTGGCTTCGTTGATGCTGTAAATATTACCAGGGTCTTTGATTTTCATGTTTTCGTGCGATAGAATGAAGATGCCACAGGTGGGGTCGTAGGTAAAACCATTGACGCCGTTGCCTGTGGTGTAAACCATCATGGTCGAAGAGCCATAAATGACATAGCCGCCACACACCAGCTCGGTGCCAGCCTGAAGCACATCTTCCATGGTGATGGTGCTGCCTACCGATTTGCGGCGGTAAATGGCAAAGATCGTTCCGATGGGCACATTCACTTCAATATTCGAAGAGCCGTCGAGGGGATCAATTGCCACAATATATTTTGCATTGCGGGTAGTCGTCTCGTCGAATACCACCACTTCCTCGTTTTCTTCGGAGATGATGCCGGCACACTGCTTGCCATTGCGCAATGCTTTGATAAACTCGTTGTTGGCCAGCACGTCGAGCTTTTTCTGGCTTTCGCCCTGCACATTGGTAGTACCTTCCAGACCAAGCACACCGGCCAGGCCGGCCCTGTTGACGTCGCGGTTCACAATTTTGGCAGCAATGCCGATATCGTTGAGCAATCGTGAAAATTCGCCCGTGGCCTGCCCGAAATTGCTTTGCTGTTCCCAGATAAATTCTACAAGTGTTTTCATGATGTATGTGTTTTGGTTGTTGTGTGCGTGACCGGAAAAAGGCTCAAAACAAATGTAGTACTTTTGGCAGCCAAAAAACAAAGTAGGACAAGGTGATCAAAGTTTTCAAATTCGGAGGTGCATCCGTTAAAGACGCCTGCGCGGTGCGCAATATGACCGATATCCTGAGCGCCAACACAAACCACAGGCTTATCGTGGTTGTTTCGGCCATGGGCAAAACCACCAATGCACTGGAAAAGATATTGCGTCTGGCAAGGGAGGGATCACCCGATACGTCTCAGGTGTTCGAACAACTGACAAATTACCATAAGGTTATTGCCGGCGAGCTTTTCAGAGGAGCTACCAATACCGCATCCGCAGCGCTGTCCAGGCTCTGGAATGAGCTTTGGGACAAACTGCAACTCATTCATCTTCCATACGATACGCATTACGACCTCACGGTGAGCTATGGCGAATTGATATCCACCACCATCATCAGCCACTACCTGCACCATATTGGCATTGCGCACAAGCATGCCGATGCCCGCAAACTGATTATCACCAACGGGCGCTTCAGGGCTGCCGAACCCGATTGGGACGCCACCTCCGCCAAGGTCAGGGAAGCTTTTGAAAGTGCAGGAGATCAATTGTTGCTGGTGCAGGGATTCATTGGGGCCACCCCCGACCGTCAACCAACCACCCTGGGGCGCGAGGGCTCCGACTTCACAGCTGCCATCCTGGGCTGGTGTGTGGATGCCGACGAGGTCGTCATCTGGAAAGATGTTCCCGGCCTGCTCAATGCCGATCCGAAACGATTTCCCGAAGCCCGAAAACTCGAAAAAATTTCCTACTCCGAGGCCATCGAACTGGCCTATTACGGCGCCACGGTGATTCACCCCAAAACCATCAAACCACTCGAAAACAAACAGATACCTTTAAAGGTACAATCCTTTGTCAATCCACTCGACCCGCCCAGCCTCATCTCGGCCGACCGCACTTCCGATGGGGCCATGCCCTGTTTCATTGTCAAGGAAAACCAGATACTGATGAGCATCCGGCCACGCGATTTTTCGCTCATGAACGAATGGCACCTGCATCAGCTTTTTGGTACTTTTCACCAATTGGGTATCAATATCAATGTGATGCAAACTTCGGCCCGCAGCCTGACGGTTTGCTTGGATACGGACCTCCTGAAAACCGGAGATTTGTTCAGATTGCTCGGTCCCACCTATGAGATACGTTACAATGAGGGACTGACGCTTTTCACCATCAGGCATTACAACGAGCAGCTTGCCGTTGAGTTTTCGCACAAAGGTCAGGTGCTGCTCGAGCAGCGCAGCCGGGCCACCTTACAGCTGGTGATGCGGGTTAATAGTTGATTTCCACCACATTAAACCCTTTTGTGCGGTATTCGTGCATCATCCGGGTTCTTGACTTGTCGGCTTCGCTTTTTGTCAGAAAACCATTCTGGATGATATTGCCCTGATCGATGCGCCCCCATGTGGGATAGGTGCGGATAATCGTTTCGTTGAATTTCTCTTCAAGAATGTATGATCCCGGCCATTTTTTCACCGGTCCCATAAAGAGGTAATAGTCTTTTTTGCCCGTCTGGTGCACATCGGCATATGCCGAGCTGTACACGTAGAAGTATTCGGCCCGTGGCCTGGATGGCGGTGGTCCGGGATCGACAAATGCCGGTGTAGTGATGGTTTCGCGACGCACCACCCTGGCTGTCTGTTGTATTTCGATGGCATTGTTGCGGTAAACCCTGGCGATGGGCTGTCCGTTTTCGCTCAGGCCTGCAATCAGGATATCGAGGTCGCCGTCGAGGTCGTAGTCGCCCCATTGGCCCGAACTGTTGTAGAGCGGGATGATGCCTGAGTTGATTTCGGTGAACCTGTTGTTTCGGTCGTTGCGATAAACTTTTGAAACAGGCCCGTTGCTGCTTCGTCCGCTGATCAGCAGGTCGAGGTCGCCATCGAGGTCAAAGTCGCCCCAGTCGGCAAATCCATCCCACACTCCCACAATGCCGGCAGATACCACAGCAAAGCCTCCCTGTCGGTTGGTATTGTTGTACAGGATGGTACGTCCGTTTCCGGAAGCATCACGTCCCATGAGCAGGATATCCGGATCGCCATCATTATCGTAATCACCCACGGCAATATGGCTCTGTGAAAGTCCGACAAAACTGGTGGCAACCTGCGTGAAACTGAATTTGCCATTGTTACGAAACAACATGCTTACAGGTGCGCCATTGGCAGCTGTGCCACTGATCATGATATCCGGCAGGCCATCAATGTTAAAGTCAATCCATTTGGCATCGCCCCCCATCAGCCCGGGTATGCGGTGATCAATGCCTGTGAACCTTCCGCCACGGTCGTTGCGATAGATGAGGGTCAAGGGTCCGTTGGGTCCCATACCACTCAGCAGCAGGTCGGGGTCGCCATCGCCATCGGCATCAGCAAAAGCTACCGAACTGTGCTTCAGCGGCACAAAGTTGTTGCTGAGCAATTCAAATTTACCGTTGGGCAGGCCGCGGTAAATGGCAGTAAAACTTCGACTATCGGCCAGTTCGCCTGTGATGGCCAGGTCTTCAATCCCATCAAGGTCCACATCAGCACGGGCAATGCCCCCCTTGTTGAAATCGGGCAAGCCCGAGGCCGCCGCTTCGAAGCGGTCGTTGCGCTCATTGCGGTAATAAAGCGTGCGGGTCTGTTGCCTGTTTTGCCCGGCCTGGCCCGAAACAACAATATCCAGGTCACCATCGCGGTCGGCATCAATCCACATGGAAGAGCTGTGTGCAATTCCGACCAGACCGGCACGCACATCGGTAAACTGCTGTGCACCGGCTAACAATGGCAACAAGCTGAATAACAATAGAGTACTCCTAATCATGCTCCGAAGTTCGTTCAAATTGCCGCCCTATCGTATGTAGAAATATTCTAAATTTCAACACAGGCCTGTTGAAAACGCCGAATGGGCTGTAATAATACACCTCAAATAAAGAATAAAACCCTACTTTTGTGAAAAATTTCACAAATACACATATAATATGAAACCCACTCACATTGAACACATTGGAATAGCAGTGAAGAGCCTGAGCGAGGCCATTCCGTTTTATGAGACCCTGTTGGGCACGCCATGCTACGCAATAGAAGAAGTGAAGGATCAGAAAGTGAAAACGGCCTTTTTCATGGTTGGGCAGACGAAAATAGAGCTGCTTGAGAGCACCGACCCTGAGGGGCCTGTGGGAAAGTTTATTGAAAAGAAAGGCGAAGGCATACATCACATTGCATTTGCTGTGCAAGGCATCGAGCAGGCGCTCGACGAGGCACGCAATGCAGGCATCAGGCTGATTGACGAGCAGCCCCGCAAAGGTGCCGAAGGCCTGCACATTGCCTTTTTGCATCCCAAATCGACCTTCGGGGTGCTAACGGAATTGTGTGAAGATAAAAACAAATAATCCCCCATATCATGTCAATTGAATCGAAGATTCAGGAGCTGCTCGATAAGCGCGTTGAGGCACGCAAAGGCGGCGGCGAGAAACGCATTGCTGCACAGCATGCCAAGGGAAAACTCACTGCCAGGGAGCGCATTGAGCTGCTGCTCGATGAGGGCAGTTTTGAAGAGTTTGATATGTTTGTGACGCATCGCACCGAGGACTTTGGGTTGGGCGATCAGAAATATCTTGGCGACGGGGTGGTCACCGGGCACGGCACCATAGACGGGCGTGTGGTATATGTGTTTTCGCAGGATTTCACCGTGTTTGGGGGTTCGCTTAGCGAGACCTTTGCGGCTAAAATCTGCAAGGTGATGGATCAGGCCATGAAAGTGGGTGCGCCCATCATCGGCATCAACGACAGCGGCGGAGCTCGCATTCAGGAAGGGGTGCGCAGTTTGGCCGGATATGCCGAAATTTTTCAGCGCAACATCATGGCTTCAGGCGTTGTGCCTCAGATCTCGGCCATTTTTGGCCCCTGTGCCGGAGGCGCAGTGTATTCGCCCGCTTTGACCGATTTTGTGATGATGAGCGAAAGCTCGAGCTATATGTTTGTCACCGGTCCTAAAGTGACAAAAACCGTTACCGGCGAAGACATCTCGGTCGAAGACCTTGGCGGGGCATGGGTGCATGGCACCAAGTCGGGCGTGACGCACTTTGTGGTCGAGAACGAGCAGGAAGGCCTGATGCTCATTCGCAAGCTGTTGCAATATATCCCACAGAATAATCTGGAAGACCCGCCACTGTCGGAGTGCACCGACCCCATCAATCGCCTCGAAGATTCGCTCAACCAGATCATCCCCGACAATCCCAACAAACCCTATGATGTGAAAGATGTAATCCACGCTATTGTGGATTATGGGGAATTCCTTGAAATACAGCGCAACTTTGCCCGCAATATCGTCATAGGATTCGCCAAATTCAACGGGATGCCCGTGGGCATTGTGGCTAATCAGCCCAATTACCTGGCCGGCGTACTCGACATTGATGCTTCGCGCAAGGCGGCCCGTTTTGTCAGGTTCTGCGATGCCTTCAACATCCCCATTGTGACGCTGGTTGACGTACCCGGATTTTTGCCCGGCAGCGCACAGGAATACGGCGGCATCATCATACATGGCGCAAAACTGCTCTTTGCCTACGGTGAGGCCACAGTGCCAAAAGTCACCGTGACCCTGCGCAAATCGTATGGCGGTGCCCACGACGTGATGGGCTCAAAACAACTGCGGGGCGACATCAACTACGCCTGGCCTTCGGCCGAAATTGCCGTGATGGGGCCGGCAGGCGCCATCGAGGTACTCGAGGGACGTACCATACTCGAAATCAAAGACCCCGAAGAACGCGCTGCTTTTATCCGTAAAAAAGAGGAAGAATACCGCGAGAAATTTGCCAATCCGTACGAAGCTGCCCGATATGGCTATATCGACGATGTGATTGAACCCCGCAATACACGCTTCCGCGTGATCCGTGCCCTGCAGGCCCTGGCAACCAAAAAGGATACCAATCCGCCAAAAAAACACTCCAACATCCCACTCTAACCTGTCCAGGCCATGCTGACACTCACCGAATTTAATGTTGTGCCCGAAACCACCATTATCGAAAGCATTGTGGTTTCGATTGTGGGTTACCTCATTGTGTTTGTAGCCCTGCTGCTGCTTTACTGGTTTTTCGAGCTGCTGTCGAAAGTGCTCAACATGCGCATCAAAGATAAGCTCAAACGCCAGGGAAAACTTGCAAAAGGAGAAGAAAACAAAGACCTGCGCATCCCGGGCGACGTGATTGCAGCCATCGGTCTTGCTTTGTATCTGTCAACACAACTGCACGACGACGAGAGCAATGTGCTCACCATCAGAAAAGTTTCCAGAACCTATTCACCTTGGAGTTCTAAGATTTACGGATTAAGAAACCTCCCCAGATAATCAAAAGAATATGCGTAATTTCAAATTCACCATACGCGGAAACGAGTACGAGGTAGAAGTGCTCCGCATCGAAGGCAACCTGGCTGAGATTGAAGTTAATGGCACACCATACCAGGTGGAAATCGAGCGAAAAAAGGTTGAATCGAAAACACCCATCCTGGTACGCTCGGCCATTACAAACAATCCGAACGCTGAAAATGTAAAAATAAAGGCCGGGGCCGAGGCCCGCCTTTCTAAGATCGTAGCTCCGCTCCCGGGACAAATCATCCAGATTCTGGTTAAGCCGGGAGACCAGGTAAAACGCGGCCAGAAACTGCTCGTTTACGAAGCTATGAAGATGGAAAACAACCTGTTGGCCGAGAAAGACGGGATCATTAAAGTTGTTAAAGTAAATCTGGGCGACAACGTACTGCAGGGCGACCTGCTCATTGAAATGGAGTAAGACTTATGACAACAAAACGTGCTTTTGTCGTGCTGGCAGTACTATTTGTGCTCACCATGCTCAATCTTGTGGTCACACAGGTACCTGGCATGGCCGAGAATGCCTTCACACAGTCGTCGGCATCCGTTGCTGCACAAAGCAACAAAACCGAAAGCGTCTCTTTCCTCCGTTTTGCCCTGGACAAGACCGTGGAAGGAGTGAGCAAATTCATCACTTTTACAGGATTTCGCAATGCGACTAGGGGCAACCTCCTGATGATTGTGGTGGGGTTATTCTTTATTTACCTTGCCATAAGGTATGATTACGAACCCTTGCTCCTGGTGCCCATAGGCACTGGCATCATTATTGGTAATATCCCTTTTTATCAGGACGGAGGAATCAATCTTCAGCTGGGTATCTATCAGGAAGGAAGTGTACTCAATTATTTGTATTACGGTGTAACCAAAGGCATTTATCCGCCCCTTATTTTCCTGGGTATCGGTGCCATGACCGATTTTTCATCCCTGATTTCCAGTCCAAGGCTCATGCTTTTGGGAGCTGCTGCACAATTGGGTATCTTTCTCACGTTTATAGGCGCATTATATGTAGGCTTCAACCTGCCTGAGGCCGGTTCAATAGGCATCATCGGAGGTGCCGATGGCCCCACAGCTATTTTTCTTTCGTCAAAACTGGCCAATGGCGGCATAGTGCATGGATATGAAACAAAAAACCTGATCGGACCCATCGCCATTGCAGCCTATTCCTACATGGCACTGGTACCTGTCATCCAACCGCCCATCATGCGGTTGCTCACCACCAAAAAAGAACGGTTGATTCGCATGAAACCCCCACGCTCGGTAAGCAAGCTCGAAAAGATCATGTTTCCTATTGTCGGACTCATCCTCACCACCTTTATTTCGCCTGGTGCACTGCCGTTGCTGGGCATGTTGTTCTTCGGTAACATCCTGAAAGAAAGCGGGGTGACCAAGCGACTGGCCGACACGGCCCGTACTTCGCTCATCGACATCATCACCATATTGCTGGGCGTAACTGTGGGTGCCTCGACACAGGCCGACATATTTCTCACGTCCGATTCCATTCTGATTTTCACCCTTGGCGCAGTCTCGTTTATGGTTGCCACAGCCGGTGGCGTATTGTTTGCCAAGGTAATGAACCTGTTTTTACCCGCCGACAACCGCATCAATCCCCTCGTGGGTGCGGCAGGTGTGTCGGCCGTGCCCGACAGCGCCAGGGTGGTGCAGATGGAAGGGCTGAAAAACGATCCTTCCAATCACCTGCTCATGCATGCCATGGCGCCCAATGTGGCCGGCGTAATAGGCTCTGCGGTGGCCGCAGGTATTATGATGAGTTTTCTGCTCTGAACCAAAAACCCCGGCTTACCGGGGTTTTTAATTTTCCGTTTGCCAGAGCGTTAATCTATGTTTAACTTTACCCTCCGAATTGTAACAACCCTTCTATGCTTGTTATCGGGATTGCGGGCGGCTCGGGTTCGGGCAAAACTACTGTGGTCAAAAAAATCATCAGAGCACTTCCAAATAGCTCAGTTTCTGTAATTTCACAGGATTCTTATTACAAAGACAACGGCCACCTGAGCGCTGAGGAACGCAAAAAAATCAATTTCGACCATCCCTCTTCCATCGAATTTGAACTGCTCATCGAACACCTCGACCAGCTCAGGCAAGGGCATACCATCCAAATGCCTATTTACTCCTATGTGACCTGCGCCCGTTCGAAAGAAACAATTCCTGTACAACCCACAAAAGTTGTGATCGTCGAAGGCATACTCATATTGACCAACGAACAGCTGCGCCAGAGAATGGATATCAAAATTTACGTGGACGCCGATGGCGACGACCGCCTGATGCGCATTATCCAGCGCGATATCGAAGAACGCGGACGATCTTTTATGGATGTGCTGCGACATTATGAAACTTTTGTAAAGCCCATGCACCTGCAGTTTATTGATCCCACAAAGCGTTTTGCCGACATCATCATACCGCAGGGAGGTGCAAACCAGGTAGCCATAGATATTGTAGCTTCGCGTATCCGCATGAACCTCGATTAACTCCTTATTTATGAAGACTTTACGCCTTACCATATTGCTTGCGCTGCCGTTGTTGTTCACACGGTGCGGCCCCAAAGAACCCTTGCAGTCCACACTGCAACTTACCTATTATGCCGCCAAAGACGGGCTGGTGAGCAACAATGTCAACGATCTGGCCTTTGGCCCCGACGGAGCATTATGGGTGGCCACCGAGTTTGGCGTTTCGCGTTTCGACGGGCAAAACTGGCAAAGCTTCAATACCCCGCAGGGATTGATTCACCACGAAGTGACCTCGGTGGCTATTGGCAGCGACAATGTGGTCTGGTTCGGGACGCCTTTCGGCGTGAGCAGGTACAGCAATGGTAACTGGCAAAACTTTAACACCAGCAACGGTCTTGCATACAACTACGTGTACGATATTGCCGTGGATGCCAACAATAAACCCTGGGTGGCCACGGGCTTTGGCGTGAATCATTTCGACGGGCAAACATGGATTCATTTGCAGAAGGTTAATGGCAGCGCGCTGGTGCACAACATTGTACGCAGTGTAATCGTAGATAATGAACAAAACAAATGGTTTGGCACCGAATTCGGCGTAAGTCGCTACAAGGCAGGCAACTGGCTCACCTTCCTGGTCAACGACAACCTGGCCTCGTTTGTGGTCAGCATGTACAACGACGCACTTTCGCGCATTTGGTTCGGGCATTTGGCGGGTGTGACAGTGTTCAACGGACAATCCTACGTCAATTACTCCATGAACGACGGGCTGGCTTTTAACCGTGTAAACGCCATTACCGAAGACAAAAATCAACGCATTTTTTTTGGTACACCCAACGGGCTTTCGGTATTCGATGGCACCAAGTGGATAACCTATACCACCAAGGAGCGTCTTCCTGAGAACTGGATAACCTGCTTGGCCACGGATAAAGACGGTAAGATCTGGATTGGCACGAAAAGCAAAGGAATAGCTGTATTAACAATCAACCGTTTTTGAACAAAGCCTCTGAGCGCTTGTTTAGCGTTAACTAAACGAAAAAAGATGAATAAAAAGAAAATAAAATCACCTTGCCAGTTGATCTGCACCTACGACGAAGAAATGATCTGTGTAGGTTGTTACCGATCGGCGGAAGAAGTGGCAAACTGGGACAGTTATACTGACGATCAGAAGCTCAAAATACTCGAAATCATTGCCAAACGCCGCGAGGAAAAAGGTGGCGGAGGGTATTACGGCTTTGGTTGATCCTGCTCCATAAGAAAGGACGCAATCCATAGAAAAAGGCTGCCCCGCAAGCGAGGCAGCCTTTTTCAATACCCTGAAATATTGTTATTCTGCCACTTCGGCCGGTGATTCCGGAGCAGGCTCGGGCTGAATTTTTGGCTTGCGTCCACGCCGCTTACCTTCCGTTGCCGGTCTGGCTTTCTTTTCGGCCTTGGCTTTCTTTTTCCTGCCCGGTTTTTTGGCCTTCTTTTCTTTCTCGAACATAAATTCCTTGAGCAGTTTGCCCTTTTCGTTCAGCCATTCCGGAAGGGCGTAGGCGAACCCTCGGCCGGGATAAGCTACTTTGGCAAGTTCGGAGCGCCTTCCGGTGAGCTTCACAAGAATCTGATTGAGTTTGAACCGAAGCTTTTCCTCCGACTCAAACATGCCTGCTTCTTGCACCTTGGCCTCCAGGAGCGTGTAGAGCTCACCGCTGGCCATTGCTTTGCCTTTTTCACGAAGGCTGTCGATCACCATCATGTCCCAGGCTGAAAGCTCACGCTGGCGTCGCTGCTTCGGCTGTGTCTCTGTCTGATTTGTATCGGCTTCGGGCGCCTCTTTAACCTTGGGCTTGCGGCCGCGTTTCTTAGGAGCCTCCATCTGAACGTCAGAAGCCGGAGCTGTCGCATCCATGTCCGTATCTTCGTCCTCAGCAGCTTCGGCCTTCCTGCCCTTTGATTTGGCTTTGATGCCCTCGAGCATACTTTCCAGTTCAGCAATCTTTGTTTTTACAAATACCATTTTCTGCTTCAGCTTGCGCAGCTCGGAGTGGTATTCATTCAGTAAGTCGATGATGTCTAACTCGTTTAATTTTGTCGGGAACTTCATAGCGTAAAAATTTTGCACAAAAATAATATGCAAAACAAATAAATCAACATTATCAAAATAAAAATTACAAAATAAAACTTAAATAAATGCGCTAATATCTTTCCCTTAGAAACAGGAGAACTGATGTTTAGTGCTGTTTATCAGTTGATTGGTATGTAAATAATGGCAGGAAAACTGTTTTTTTCAAAATTAAATATATCAAACCAGGTTCAACTTTAGAGGATGCCATTCAGGCATTTTTTGCGAAAATAATTTACATTGCTCTCTGGTTGACTGCCAAACAACTAGCTTGAGGCTATTTCAGCCCCTTCACTTTTGGTATGCCGGCCACAAAATCTTTCAGATAAAAAGGCTCGAAGTAAGCCAGGTCGGTAAATTGATTGTTAGAAAAAGCAAAATCGGCCGGAACTGCAAGATGGGCTGCAGATGGCAGGAAGTTGGGCTGGATGTGAATGAAATTGTGGTCGCGGAACAGTTCTTGAGTTTTGGCTGCACCATCGCCGAAAAGCCATATTATGCGATTGCTTTGGTCATCGAAGCTATTTGCATTGAGCACTTTGGCGGTGGTTTCGGTCATACGCTTTCCTGTTGAATCGAAAAGGGCAGCGTACACTTCCATCCGGCGGGCATCAGTCATGGGTATCAGGATGTCGCCCGGACCGATATTTTGCCGGTAAGTGTATGCAAATGCTGTGGCCATTGACTGAAGGGTATCCACTGCAATCAATGGAATATCCAGGGCGTAGCAAAGCCCTTTTGCAGCCGAAACCCCGATGCGCAAACCGGTGTAAGAACCCGGACCGGAGCTTACGGCCACAGCCGAAAGCATACGGGGTACAACGCCCGCCTCGGCCAAAACTTCCTTGATAAAGACAGCCAGGCGCGATGCATGCGACTTTTGGTCGCGCACCTCCCTGAGCGAAATCAGCTGCCCCCCGACAGCCAGGCCTACAGAACAGGTCTCCGTTGTCGTTTCAACAAGCAGTATCGTGGTCACAGCAAATTAAGTACGGCTATTTTTTATTGTTTCCAAACAGTTTGCTCTCTTCCACCCGCTTCACAGATTCGCCATTGCGCAAGGTTTTCGATACAACGCGGTACGGTCCTGTAACGACTTCTTCTCCTTCTTCGAGACCTTCTGTTACTTCTATAAAGGTATTGTCCTGAATACCCGTTTTGATGGCACGGATCCGCGCTTTATCCCCTTCAACCACAAAGACATACTCCTGGAGTTGGGCTGTTTTGTTATTGGAATTGCTTTTTTCGGCAACTGCGGCCGGTTTCTTTCCGGTTTTTTGTACCGAGCTGGTATCGTCCCTTGTGGTAACAGCCTGAATCGGGACAGAAAGCACATTTTCGGCCCGGCGGGTTTGAATATCTACGGTGGCAGTCATTCCCGGGCGAAAGGGCGACTGGATTTTGCCTGCCTGGTTGATCAGATCGGCGTAAGAGTCTTTGAGCATCATCACCTTAACCTCAAAATTAGTCACCTGATCTACTGACAAACCGGATGAGATGGCCGAAGTGGCTATTTCGGTGATATATCCTTTGAATTTGCGGCCCAGGTAGGCATCCACTTCGATGATGCAGGTGTCGTTGAGTTTTACCCTCGGGATATCATTTTCGCTTACTTCCACCCTGACTTCCATATTGTTAAGGTTGGCCAGCCTCATAATTTCGGTACCCGACGAAAACTGTGAAGCGCCGGTAACGCGTTCACCAACTTCGACATTAAGCCGGGATACTGTGCCGTTGGCTGGCGCATAAATGCTTGTGCGACGGAGGTTTTCGCGTGCTTCACGGAGCGCAGCTTCGGCATTCTGCACCTGAAACTGTGTGGCACGCAGGCTTTCTTTGGCGGCCTCAAACTCGGCGCTGATCACCTGATAGTTGGCTTTGATGGCATCCCAGTCGGCATCGGAAATTACCTTCTGTTTCCAAAGCTGCTCGTTGCGGTTGTAATCGAGCCGGGCTTTGTTGAGTTGTGCCTCGGTCTGTGCAACCCGCGCACGGGTGTTGGCCATATTGGCTTTCGCCGAGTTGTAGCTGGCCTCTACCTGTTCAAAATTCGATTGATAAATAGTTGGGTCGATGCGGGCCAGGATATCGCCTTTGCGCACCGAATCGCCTTCGCGCACAAAGAGTTCAACCACTTCGCCCGAGATATACGGGCTGATCTTGATCTCGAGTGCTGGTTGGATTTTGCCGTTGGCTGCCACGGTTTCGGTAATGGTACGGCGGATTACTTTTTCGGTGCTCACCTCCGTAGCCTTGTGGCTGCGCTGCCGGGCAACAACAACCACAACAACGAGGATGACTACCACCAGGGCCAGCAGGATGTACCAGGTCTTTGCAGATTTTTTATTCGATTTCATGGGCATGTGTTGGTTTTGCGTGTTGAAGTAAGGTTATTTCGTGCTAAAGCCCGCCGGCAGAATTGCGCAACGGGCTGAGGTTATGTGGTGATCACAATTGACTGTTTTTCATGTTTATTCCTGCAAGTCGGCCAGTGTAAGCGAGCGTCCGAGATAGAAATCAAGTATTTTGAGCTTGAAGATGTAGTCATATTTTGCTGACAGCAGCTCTGATTCGGCGCGATTGAGTTGCGTTTTGGCAATGTTGTAATCCACTGCGTTGACCATCCCCACATTAAACCGCTGTTCGGTATAGTTAAACGATTCGCGCAGGCTGATCAGCGATTTCTCGCGGGCTTTGTATGTGGAGAGGCTGGCCATGGCATCGGCATAGGCTGTTTCAACGCTTTTGCGCAAGGTGTTCTGGCTGAGCTGCAGGTTGTAGTCCGCATTGAGCACATTGATTTTTGATCGTCCGATGTAGGAACTGATCTGATACCCGTTGAAAATCGGGACGCTCAGGCGCAGCGAGAGTGTAGCGCTGCGGTTGTCTTTCCACTGATCCTCAAAAGATTTGATGCGATTGTAATCGGGGTCGAGCGGGTTATTGCTCAACCGTATCTGGTCGGAATAATTGGTTCCGAGGCTGGCCGAGAGTCCCAGGCTGGGATAGCGGTTTGCTTTTGCGATATTGTAGGCATGCCGGGCACTTTTGAGTCGCATCTCTGCAGTTTTGATCTCCGGCATCACATCAAGGGCTTTGTTGAAAATCATCTGAATGGGCAGCACCTCAGGCGCAGTGTCCACTTTGAGCACAGGCACCTCAATCTCGATTGGTGTTCCGGCTTCGATTTCAAGCAATTGAAGCAGATCGAGATAGGCCAGGTTGAGCTGGTTCTCAGCCTGCACAATTGTCACTTCCTCGTTTGCTCCCTGTGCCTGCACCTCAAGCAGGGCACCCCTGGCGAGGGTTCCGGCTTCGACCAAACTTCTGGTGCGTTCGATCTGCTGGCGGGTGACTTCGGCCTGGGCACGGGCATTGGCCAGCAGCTCGCGGTTGAAAAGAATCTGCAAATAATAGCTTGCTACAGTGAGGGCAATATCATTCTGCATTTTGTCGTGTCCATACATGGCAGCAAGGTAGTCGGCCCTGCGCTGTTTGATGGTTTCGTGCTTCTGCAGGCCTCCGAACAGCGAAACCTCCGAGCCCAGATTAAAATAGCTCGACTGGGTTTGCTGATCAACATACCTGTATGTGGCCAAATCCACCGAACGTCCCCAACCGAAGGAGTGCGAAACACTGCCGTTGAGCGAGGGCAGCAAGCTCAGCCTGCTCTCGGTATTGCTGATTGCAGCAGCTTCCACTTCGAGCCTGGCCTGTTTGATCCGGATATTGTGCTCCAAGGCATGGTTGATGCAATCTTCGAGGCTCATGTGCTTCTGGGCTATCAATCCGCCAGAGGCAAACAGCAAGGCCACCATCAGCACAGTCAGAATAGTTTCGGGACGCGATGTTCTCACAACTTTAAAACTTTTCATTGTTCAATTCAATTTTGTTTCCGACTGGCCAAAAGCGTGCCATATTATTAAAACACTAAAGATCAACGATATATCCCCTCACATTCTTCAAAAACCAAGGTGTGGTGTCCATATGAATACATCAATTGTTCGTTTTCGCACACACCGTTCGATCCAATACTAACAAACAATCCGAAAGTAATTTTGATTGCACTACCTGGCTAAAAAAGCTTCTGTCATAAAGCAGAAGAGCAAAAGTAGGGCTTTTGCTCCACAAATCAATGAAGCATCGGGTACGGCACAGTGGATTGCTGTAATTTTGACAAGAATGTAAAAGCCGATATAATGTACAGGTATATCAAAAATATTTTGCCGTTTCTTATGATGTGTCTGTTTGCAGATCGCATTGCACTGCAAGCTTCTCCGGCATCCGACACTGTGGATGTGCTCCACTACCGCATCCACATCCGGCAGATCAATTTTGTGCAGAAAAGTATACACGCATCGGCAAGGCTGAACCTGGTGACCAAGCTTCCAACAACAGTTATTCCTTTGGAGCTGAAGCAATTGAGCGTGGATTCGGTGCGGCTAAACGGAAGCCAATCAAGCTTTTCGCACACTGGCGAACGACTGGCAATCGAGGCAGGATTTCAGGCCCAGCCATCGGATACGCTGACTATTGATATCCATTATCATGGTGTGCCTTTCAGCGAGCAATGGGGTGGGTTTCATTTCAGCGGCAATTATGCCTTCAACCTCGGTGTTGGTTTTGTGAGCATTCCGCATAATCTGGGCAAGGCATGGTTTCCGTGCATTGACGATTTTACCGACAGGGCCTCTTACGAAGTGCTGGCCACCGTGCCAGCAGGCATGAAAGCCTCATCGGGGGGCGCATTGTATTCGGTTACAAGTCATCCCGATGGAAGCTCTACCTGGCACTGGCATCTGCAGAAACCTATTCCCACCTACCTGGCCTCCGTGGCCATTGGTGCCTATGCCTTTCATCAATGGGAATATCAGGGCATGAATGGCATCATCCCGGTCACCATTTTTTCGCGACCGCAGGATTCGCTCAAGGTTGCTGGTACATTCCAGACCCTGGGGCAGATCATGGATAGTTTCGAAAGCCGCTATGGCCCCTATCCTTTCGACCGCATCGGATACACCAGCACAGCCATCGGCGCCATGGAACATGTGGAAAATATCGCACTACCACACTCTTCATTCTCGGGCAACCTGAACAATGAATATCTGATTGCGCACGAGCTGTCGCATATGTGGTTTGGCAATTCCACCACCTGTGCCTCGGCAGGCGAGATGTGGCTCAACGAAGGCTGGGCCACTTTTTGCCACCATTTCTACAAGCACGACCTATATAGCCCCCAGCTTTACCGTACCGAAATGAACAACACGCATTACGAGGTGCTCCGCAATGCCCACCTGAGCGATGGAGGCTACTGGGCGCTCAACAATGTGCCCGAACAATACACCTATGGCAACACTTCGTACGACAAAGGGGCCACAGTGATTCATACCTTGATGAACTACATGGGGCAGGACAAGTTTTTTCCTGCGGTGCGGGCCTATCTGGATGCCTTTCGTTTCAGCCATGCCTCCAGCTACGACCTTCGCAATGCCCTGTCGGCACACTCAGGCATCAACCTCAATGATTTCTTTGAAGCCTGGGTGTTTACCCCCGGCACACCTCATTTTTGGTACGATTCGCTACGCGTGACGCAGGAAGGTGCACTTTTCAAAACAGAGGTGTATTTGCGGCAAAAGTACAAAGGTGTTGATTTTCTGGCCAATAGCAATATTCTCGAGCTTACCTTTGTCGGCCCGCAGTGGCAGATGCACACCGATACCGTACACTTTAGCGGACGCACAGGCCATTCAGTGAAATTTCTGCCCTTCGAACCGGTGGTGGTTTTTCCGGATTATTATGACAAGACTGCCGATGCCACCACCGATGTGAGCGGGGTGATCCGTGCTCCGGGAACATTTAATTTTTCGAAACTCAGTTTCACGTTGTATGCGGATGCAGTGCCCGATTCGTCGCTCTACCGCATCACACACCATTGGGTGGCGCCCGACAGCCTGAAATCGCCCATACCGGGTCTCAGGTTGTCGCCCTACAGGCATTGGGAGATCAGCGGCATTTTCAGGCCCGGAACACAATTGCGCGGAAGGTTTTTTTACAGTAATGCCGCCAACCTTGATGCCGGCCTGATCCGCTCGGCTGCCGACTCGGTGGTTATACTCTACCGTCCATCACCTGCGCACGACTGGCAGGCCATTCCTCACACGCGCACAGGGCTGTGGTCGATCGGATACCTCAATGTGGATAACCTCCAGCCCGGACAATACACCCTGGCAGCATGGGACACACAATTAGTAGGTCTGGACAAGAATCTGGATATCAGATCATTGCAGCTCAAGGTCAAGCCCAATCCTGCAAACGACAGCCTCAGCCTGAATTGGGGCCGGAGCCTGAACGGCACGTTGACCATAAACGATATGTCGGGAAAGATTCTCAGCGAAATGGTGCTGCTCGGGCAGGCCTCCGTCGTCCTGAATGTGCAATCGTGGCCATCGGGCGCCTATTTTGCAACCATTATGGATGAATCGGGAAAAACTACGGGCAGCATCAAATTCATCAGGCAATAATTCAGGTTTCAACCCAAACTCAGAAAAATGACTGAAACAACTTCCCGACACTTGAAAATTGGCACAGCCATATTTGCCATTGCCCTGATTATCATTACTTTGTCGTGCAAGAAAGAGGTTGAAAACAACTGGGAGCTTTGCAGCAATTGCCCGACCGAGCTGCTGGTTGGAACCTACGCCGGCAAAGCCGAACATGTGAAAAGGCTGGACACATTAAATTATGTAACCACCAAAGACCAGGATGCTTACCTGACGATCAGTGCCACTTCTTCGGGTATTTCGGTGCAATGCGGGGTAGTAAACCTTTTTGGCGCCACATTTTCAGGAAGTTATCAGAACAGCTATTTCATTTCGATGACCGGATTCTCGTCGAGCCTGAACTGCAGGGTATGGCGCGACGGCGACAAGGTGAAGATTGTTGGCACAGCCAAGAAGCTTCTCTCTTCCGGAGAGACTTCCGAGTTGCTTGATTTTGAGGTATATAAGATAACTGATTAAAACCCTAGCTGCTGGGCAGCATAAGCATAAGCCCCTACAGCCACAGCGCTCGAAGTGCCGAGTTTGCTGATGCCCACACCGGTTTTCTTGACAGGATCGTACCAAAGCCACACTTCGCGGTCAATCTTGGGCACTTTGACCATATGGCCGGTTTTTTCGGTGAAAGCAATCACCTGCTCATCATCCTGCAGGTTGTAAGTTTTTATTTCGAGGCGGTCCACGGCCTTGCCCTGCAGGTCGGCAAAAGCCTCGTTCATGTATCTCACAAGCGGCTTCATGAACACTGGCCATGCGCCGGAAAGTCCACCGCCGATAACTACCAATCCGTCGATGAGCGTAACCGCATTGGCCAGGGCGTCGGCCAGCGCTTTTGCCATTTCGTCCCACGCCTTGAGTGCTGCCTCGCGGTGGCCATCCTTACGGCCCATAGCAATTTCATAAATACCAAAAGGTTCGGGGCAGGCGGCAGGGTCGATGCCGGCTTCGCGGGCAAAAACGCGTTTTATTCCCCTGATGGAGATGCTGTCTTCGGCGCTGGTTTGCGGATAAAGCAAGTTGCGCATGCGGTTGATCTCGCCTCCGGCCGAGTTGTCGCCACGAAGCAGGTTGCCATTGAGCACGATGCCCCCGCCGAAACCGGTGCCGAGCGTTACGCCAAGCAGGTTTTGATAGCGTTTGGGATTGCCCTGTTGCTCGAGCAGGCGGTTCACCTCGGGTAAAAAGCCCTGCAAAGCTTCGCCATAGGCAAAGAGGTCGCCATCGTTATTGATAAAAACGGGGCAGCGGAAAATTTCCTCGAGCATAGGTCCCAGGGCTACTCCGCCACGAAAATGCGGCAGATTCTCGAGATCGCCTATAATCCCCGAAGCGTAATCGGCCGGTCCGGGAAAGCTGAAGCTCAGGGCAGCAGGCTGGCAACCGCAACGCTCCCCTATCATCGTGAAACCTGCAATGATCTTGTCTAAAACCTCATTCAGGCTTTGGCCTGCTGCGGGAATGGTGAAGGGCTCAACCACTTCCAACCCGCTTCTGACCGCCGAAAACTTAAATCCTGTACCTCCTGCATCAAGCACAAAAACGGTACTTGTATCCCTGCTCATCCCAATAATGTTATTTTGCGTAAAAATAGAAAATCACCCCTTAAGTAATCCCCATTAAAAGCAAGTTTGACACAAATGCAGCACATCAGCACTACATTCGCACCTGCACCGGCCGGCCATTACAGCCAGGCCATCGTGCACAACGGACTTATTTTTGTTTCCGGACAGCTGGCCATCGACCCGGTATCGCGGCAACCCCTGCATCTCCCCGCCGGCGAGCAGCTTGTCATTGCTCTGACCAATCTGGAAAACATCCTGAAAGCAGCAGGAAGCAACCGGAACAAAATCGTGAAATGTACTGTATTTATTGCCGACATCAGCCTATGGCCCGAAGCCAATCAGGCATATGCCGGCTTTTTTGGCGAACACAGGCCGGCTCGCTCCATAGTGCCTACCGGGCCATTGCACCATGGTTTGCTGGTCGAGGTGGAGGCCATTGCCGCAATTGACTAAGCCGGACTGCCGAAAAGTATGCTCCTGATCTTATTCAGCTGGCGGCGATAGAGCAATCCGGCAACTAACAACACCAATCCTGCCAGCAGAAAGGTTGTTTGCACGCCGGCATATTCCGCAGCCGCGCCAAGAAGCAGGCTTCCCAAAGGCGTAAAGCCCATGAACGACATGCTGTAGAACGAAAGCACCCGACCTTTTTTATCTTCCTCCACCAAAGTTTGCAGCAGGGTATTGGTGGCCACAAACTGGGTTATCATGCCGAAACCGCTGAGGTATAAGATGAGCAGCGAAAACCATGCAAGCTGCGATTGGCTGAAGATGGCCAATCCGATGCCAAAAGTGAGGGCACTTATGGCAATAATGCCGGGCAGTGGGCGCATGCTTTGCCGCGATGCCAGATAAAATGCCCCGGTGAGGGCACCCGCGCCAACAGCACCTGTCAGAAAACCAAGCAATTGCGATCCACCCTGCAAAATATCGCGCGCAAACACCGGCAGAAAACCCTGGAAGGGAAGCCCAAACAAACTGGTGGTGGTGACCAGCAGGATCATATACCGGGCTGGAATGAATCGCCATGTGTAGCCAAACCCTTCTTTAAGGTCCTGGATAACAGTCCGATTCCTTACCTGAGGCTTGAAACCGGGGGTCTTCATCATCAGGAGGGCAACCACAACCCCGATAAAGGAGATGCCGTTGAGTAAAAAACAAAAACCTTCGCCATAAAGCGCCACCAGTAGCCCCCCAAGCGTCGGGCCGATAAACCTGGCCGTGTTTACGAGGGTGGAATTGAGTGCCACCGCATTGGGAATGAGCTTTTTGTCGCCCACCATCTCAAGCAGAAAGGCATGCCTGAACGGGGTGTCGAAGGCCAGAGCAAAACCGTTGACCAGCACGATACCGAGCACGATATGCACATTTAATGTATTGGTATAAAGCAAGATAGCCAACAGAAAGGCAAGCAGCATTGGGATTGTTTGGGTAATGACCAGTACATTGCGCCGGTTCATCCTGTCGGCATAAACCCCTGCCACAGGGGTAAGCAGCAAGGCTGGTATTTGCCCCATAAATCCGGTAAGTCCCAGGTATGCGGCCGAATCGGTGAGCCTATACACCAGCCAGCCGATGGCAAGGTTTTGCATCCAGGTGCCCAGCAACGAAAACAGGTTGGCAAAAAAGAACATCCTGAAGTTTCGGCTTTCGAGTGCCCTAAAGACAAAGGTGAGCCTTTCGAGGTAGGAGCGGATGTCGAGGTAACGGTTCATGCCTATTTCCGGTGCAAAGGTCGTCAAAACACTGCGCCGGGCACAAACAGGTCAAGTTAGCGTTGCACCGGAAACGGTGCACGGTTCAGAAATACCAGCGGTAGGTAACCGACAGGTTGCGGCCGGGCATGGGATAACCGCGGTCTTCCACACGCGAGAGGTGGTCGCGGTAGCTGGTATTGAGGGCGTTGTCGAGGCGAAAAGCCAGCACATGGCGGCCGGCCCGGCTCAAGCGCCATCCCCCATGTAAACCCAGCAAAGTGTAGCCATCGGTGACCTCCTCGCCGGGAGCTACCCTGTGTTGAGCGGATGCAAGCTGCACCTTTGCTCCTGCCCACCACCGTTGGCGCTCATAATCCAATGTGGCAGCGAAACGAAACGGAGGAATCGATGGCAGAGGCTGCCAACTGAGCCGATCAGGTTTCATGCGGCCATACACAAAGTCGGCCACAAGCCCAGCTTCGAAACCTCCGCCGATTTTGCGGGAATATTGCAACTCACCCCCACTCAGGCTGGCCTCGCGACCCTGGTAAGTAAACACAGGGTAGCCCGAAACAGGATCGTTTGTTCCCGAGGGTTCAAAGCTGATAAAATTGCGGAAATAGGTGTGAAACAAGGCAAACTCCGCCTTTTGGACTTTATTTTCAAAGCGGACGAACATATCGGCCCCATGTCCGACCTCGTCGTCAAGCTGAGGGTTACCGATCTCGAACGTGCCAGCCCCAAGATGTGGACCATTGGCATAAAGTTCTGTCACCGAGGGATTTCGGTGCGAGCGTGCCAGCTGAGCGCCCACTTCCCAACCGGGCAATGGTCGGTGATTGAAACCTGCCGAGGCAGTTACATTTAACCGGAATCGCTTGTCGTTCACCTGCGTAAACACATCGTTGGGCATGGCACGCAGGTATTGCAGGTCGCTGCGCAATCCGGCCTGCAGCCTGAACTTATCCGAAAGCGGAATTTCCTGAAAAGTGAACAATCCCAGGTTATTCCGGATCTCGCCTGGTGTAAATGCCTCAGGACCAGAAATATCAAGTTGGCGCAGCTGAAGGGTCATCCCCAGGGCACCCCGGTCGAAAAACCGGAAAGCCTTATGCTGGGCTGTAAGGGTGCCGCTGAAACTTTGCTGATTGTAGGTCAGGCCGACAAATTCCTCAAAAGGTCCTGCAGGCGGCTCGGTGATTTCCACTTCCTTTTGCCTGAAACTTGCAGCATTAAAACGCAATTGCCAGCGATCGAAAAAGCCTTTTCTGCCTGCATTCCAGCGGCCCTGCAGGTTTTGTCGTGAGGTGCGAATTTCAACACGCTCACCCTCAATGTCAATCTTGTCGGGAATTTCGTACTGCTGCTTGTTGGCCGACAAGCTGAATCCGCCGATGCCATAGCGGTTTTCGGTGGCCCAGCCTGCTGATGCATCAAAGTTGTTCATCGAAGTGCCGGGCAGCTCACCTTCGGGTGTGGTAATATTTCCTGCCTGCCGCAAGGCGACACGTGCGGTGAATGCCGAAGTGCCCCGGGCATAGGTATATCGTCCGAATCCAGAACCCATTCGGTTCATGCTTGCCCCGTGCAATGCGATGAGTCCGCCCCCGCTTCCACCCTGCTGATCGGGAATATCGGAGGTGAGCACGTTGACCACCCCGCCGATAGCACTTGGTCCGTAGAGCAGCCCCGCCGGCCCGCGGATAATTTCGATGCGGCTGGCAGCCAACGGATCGAGGCTGATGGCATGATCGGCCGAAGTCTCAGAAACATCGCCCATGCGCTCGCCGTTTTCGAGCATCAGCACCCGGTCGCCACCCAAACCACGTATGACCGGCCGACCCGGTGCCGAACCCATGCTGCGCATGGCCAGTCCCGCCTGACCATTGAGCATCTCGCCAAAACTGACTTCCGATTTGCGCTGAAGCATCTCGCCCAGCAAAACGGCATCGGGCTGATACCTGAACCCGCTGGCTGTGGGACTGGCCGACAGAACCACTTCCTGAAGATTGATCGCTTCCGGCTCAAGCATCACATTGACCTCCAACGTATTACCTGCCTGAGCAACAAACAGCGCCTGCCCTTGCCTGTAGCCAAGCGCCGAAACCAGCAAAACCTGCTCGCCAACAGGTACGTTAGCCAGAAAATAATGACCTGAAGCATCGGTAGTAGTACCCAGCCTTGTTCCTTTGATCAGGATGTTGACAAATGGCAGGTGTTCGCCGGTTTTCGCATCCAGCACATGTCCAAAAATATTGGCATCAGTGGCCGGTCGCTGATGATTAGCCCAAAGCTGTGGCATGCCTGCAACAAGATATAGCAATAGACATAAATATCTCATGTTCATAAGAAGAATTGAATTGTTCGTAAAAAGTCTTGGAAATCAGAAAATTAACAAGTCAGCCAAAGCTGATTGTTCATCAAACGAACATGAGAAAAGGCGGAGCGCGAAGGCCCAATGCAGCATGAAGTTCTGATGGAGGCACTTCATCGCCGAGATCTTCAGCATAATGAAAATTGACGAACCCGCCGCCGGTAAGCAAAGGTTGCGTCTGTTGGGTTGCTGCATGACCAATGCTGAACTGGGCGAGAAATGCGAGCTGCTGCGTGCTGTGCTGGTGTTGCTGAAACGGGCTGGGGTTATCGCTTTTAAATGGATGGGCATGGCCTATGAGGCTGCCGTCGGGCAGACGATGCCAGTGCCACCAGGCAGCCTGCGCGTAAAAAAACAACAACAGCGCTGCGGCCGAGGGCCACATCACGATCAAACCCAATGTGCGTAAGCGTTTTAGCATCATTTCAGGCGCGAAAATAGAACATACTGAACAACTGCAACTTAAATTAACTATTTTTTAAAAGCTTAGCTTCCTCATGATGCCCGAGCCCCACAGTTTGACACGGCTGACTACTAAGGTGTATCTTTACAGTTTTAAATGACATTTTAATGAAACCAATCAATTCCAGCTTTTCGGTAGAGGGTAAAATAATCGATGTGGTCGCCGGACGGATTTTTCCCGGCCGGATTGAGGTTGAGCATGGAAAAATTGTCAGCGTGACTGAAGACCGCACTGTTGATGGGCCGTATGTGTTGCCCGGGCTGGTGGATGCACATGTGCACATCGAGAGTTCGATGCTCACCCCGGCCGAGTTTGCACGCATTGCGGTAATCCACGGCACGGTGGCCACGGTATCCGACCCGCACGAGATAGCCAATGTACTGGGTTTATCCGGGGTGGAGTTTATGATAGACAACGGAAAACGGGTGCCCTTTCACTTCTATTTTGGCGCACCCAGCTGTGTACCGGCCACTGGTTTCGAAACTTCCGGCGCCAAACTTGGTGTGGATGCCCTCGATGTGCTGATGGCCCGGCCGGAAATCAACTACATGGCCGAAATGATGAACTGGCCCGGAGTGATCTTTGGTGATGCCGAAGTGCAGGCCAAACTCGCTCTGGCCAAAAAATACGGCAAGCCGGTTGACGGACATGCCCCGGGCTTGCGGAGCGAACAAGCAGCAAAATATGCTGCCGCAGGTATCACCACCGACCACGAGTGCTTTGAACTGGACGAAGCCCGCGAAAAAATAGCCCTTGGAATGAAGGTGCTGATCAGGGAAGGCTCTGCAGCCCGCAATTTTGAAGAGCTTCTGCCGGTGCTCGACGAATCGCCCGACATGGTGATGTTCTGCTCCGACGACAAACATCCCGACGAACTCGTGCAGGGCCATATCGATCTGCTTGTCAAACGTGCCATTGCTGCAGGATACGATCCGATGAAAGTGATCAGGTGCTGCACCCTCAACCCGGTCAGACATTACAGGCTCAACACCGGCCTGCTGCAACCCGGCGACCCGGCTGACTTTATTCTTGTTAATAACCTGAACGATTTCAAGGTGCGCGAAACATATGTTGGCGGCCGGATGGTGGCATCGCATGGCCAATCGCTTATAGAAAGGGTCGAAAGCCACAGGCCAAACAGGTTCGAGATCATCGAACTCTTGCCCGGGCAACTTAAAGTGCCCGATAACGGCAAACCGGTAAAAATCATCAAAGCCATTGAAGGACAACTGATTACCGAAACCCTCATCGGGCGTCCCCGCCCGGTGGATGGTTATCTGGAAAGCGATACCAGCCAGGACTTTCTGAAGATTCTGGTCATGAACCGTTTCGAACCAGCTCCGCCGGCCATTGGTTTCATTCATGGATTAGGCCTCAAACAAGGTGCCATCGCTTCGACTGTTGCACACGACAGCCACAACATCATCGCTTGCGGCACCAACGACGACGACCTGCTTGAGGCGCTCCGGCTGCTCGCACAAAGCAAGGGCGGCATTGTGGCCGTCGATGGAAAATCGCATGTGCTTGTCCCGCTGCCTGTTGCCGGATTGATGTCGGACAACGACGGTTTTGAAGTGGCCTCGAGCTACGAAAAAATCAATGCCTTTGCTGCCTCGCTGGGCAGCCGCATGCAGGCACCGTTTATGACACTTTCGTTTATGGCCTTGCTTGTCATACCTCAGCTCAAACTGAGCGATAAGGGCCTCTTCGACGGCAGCAAATTTGAATTCACAAGCCTGGAAGCAGACACGGTCAGTTAAATATCTCTCAGCCTGATCTTTAGATGTTTACTGCGCAGCAGCCGGGAAGAACCGTCAATAAACCCACTAAGGTTCAGGGGGTGCTAATTTAGATCACATCTGAATTAGCTTCATATGTGAATTTTTCCATGTGTTACTGTTCAAAAATTAACAGTATGGATTTACTTTTGCGGCATGGAGGAGCGACACATGGAAAACATTGAACTGAACGTATATAAGCTGGAACAACTCTCGGCCAGGCTGAAGGCCATGGCCCATCCCGTGCGTATTGCTATCATCGAGATGCTGACCAATACCCAGCAGATGAGCGTCACTGAGATTTACAATCAACTTTCGATTGAGCAGGCAGCGGCATCGCATCACCTCAACATAATGAAAAACAAGGGGATACTGATGGCAAGGCGCGAAGGCAAAAAGATTTATTATTCGCTGGTCAACGAGTCGCTCTCCGACATTATTCGTTGTCTGGGCAAGTGTAAAGAGGCCGATACAACCCGAACCAAGCAGATAGAGCGTCAGACCGCCTGACCGGTTCAAAAGCTAATGGCCCATTCCTCTTCGATGTCCCAGTTGGGCCGCACGTCCAGATCCTTCTCGAAATAGGTAACCCATTCAGGTTGCAGGCGTTTCACCACATCGCCCGTATCCCAGCGCTTGTTGCCATTGGCATCGTTTATGGCCTTGAGGCGATATTTCCCCTGCCGCAGCGGGCCAAAGGTGTATTGCCCTTTTTCGGTGATGGTGATGCGCTGCACGACCTCGTCCTTGGGATCGACCAGCTGGATGATAACAAGGCTGTGGGGCAGGTCGGTGATAAGCACCTTGATGGTACCGTATTCAGTCAAAGGTGGTATCTTGAATGAAATTTCTGTCCGTTCGTTTACCGTGCCGTTGAGCCCGAAGAATACGGAGTCGGGGATGATCATGCGGATGTTTTCGTTCATTTCCGGAATTGGACCGGCAAGCTCGAAAATCAGGCCTGTTTGATCCTTTGCCCTGAAATCAAGCACATTGAACAGGGTGTCATTATTGCGGATGAAGATGTTGGTATCGCGCATGGCATAGTGCAGCACTGGTTCGCTGAAGCGGAGCTGAAGCACATTGCCCGGATCGAGGCGCTGGCCACTGGTATTTGTGGTGATGTGCAGCAGGTTAGCAGGTTCATTCTGTGCTGTTCGCCGCACAGCCTGCTGCCTTGGTTTGAGGGCAAGTCGCAGCGTGTCGGCAGCTGTGGTATCGGTCTGCACCACAAGACGAAGGCTGTCGGCCAGCCCATCGCGGAAATACCACAACAGGGTATCGCCTGCCGGATTGCTCGTCTTCACCAGGCTGAATTCCTCAGGCAGACTATCCAATATCTTGATTTTCAAATCTTTGGCGGGATAACGAAACGCAAACCGTAGCAGACCAGTGCGGGGCACGTCGGCCCTGAGCAGCTTCTGCGTCGAGTCGACTTCGGCAAACATTCGCAGGCTTTGCAATGGCATGGAAGCGTAATACAGGCTGTCGGTAATTTGTTTGTATCGGATCCTGCCGGCGGCAGAGGTGATGGTATCGGCTGCAGTATCCGACACCGGCCTGCCTTTGAAAACCGGAAAAACCAGGCTGTCGGCAAACGCAATGTGCTCGCTTCCTTTATCGTAGAGCAGGTTGTTGTTCTTGTCTTCGATGGCAAAGAGGTGATAGGGCTCATTGCGCAGGTTGGTGAATCTGAAACGCCCTTGTTTGTCGCTTCGGGCTACATAATAAGGCTTTGCGCGAAATTGCAGGGAGTCAAGCGGAATGCTGTCGGGCTGCTGGCGGTAGAGCATCACAAACACGCCTTCGGCAGGTTTGCGGTTGAACGCAAATTCGACCTTGCCGGCCAACGACATGGAGTCGAGCACCGGGCCGGTGGAAAACACAAAGTTGAATCCCTCGATGGGATTGTTTTCCGTCAGGTCAACGATGGCATTGCCAAAAAACAGGGTGTATGTGGTGTTTTCGAACAGGTCTTCGACAAACCTTACCTGCAGGGTTTTGCCTTTGATGCGGTATTCGGGCCGCGTGGGTGGTGCGGGTGAGATGAGCGACTGCTGGTTGATCTTGTCGAGTTTGACGAATTCGTCGAAAGTAATGCTGACCATACGGCCGGTGAAGTTGACCCCGCCTGCCGGTGGAACAGCGTGCACTACCTGGGGAGGTGTAAAGTCCTTTTCGCCCCCCAAAGGCATCACAGGATTGGCACAACGCACCGCAAACAACAGCAGTATGCCTGCCAATGCTGTGGCCCGGAAAACAGTAAACAATGGCTGCATCATGCGGCAAAGATGCGAAATATAGGCTTAGGTTGGCTGGTCGTCGAGCCGGCAGAATCGGTAACCCAGTTCAGAAAAATGTTGCAATGTGTGCTCCAGCGCAAACAACATGCGCGGTGCAGCCTTGAGGCTGTCGTGAAACACCACAATGCTGCCATCGCCGGCATGACGCATCACCAGCTGCAGGCATTCCTCCCCGGTAATCTGCTGGTCGAAATCGTAGCTCAAAACCGACCACATCACAATGTTGAACTCCTTGCGCAAGGTATGTATCTGAGCCGGAGTGATGCGGCCGTAGGGCGGTCGGAACCAGGCTGAATTGACCAGCTCGCGGCATTTCATCACGTTATCGTAATACGTGCCCAAAGGAGTCTTCCAGCCATTGAGGTGGTTGTACGAGTGGTTGCCCTGCAAATGACCAAGCCTGGCTGTTTGGGCAAATACCTCCGGATGCCGTTCCACATTCTGACCCACACAAAAAAAGGTGGCCAGTGCATTGTAGCGCCCGAGCAACCCGAGCACAGCGGGCGTCACCTCAGGATCGGGGCCATCGTCGAAGGTGAGGTAAATTTTCTTTTCGCCGGCAGGCTTCTGCCAGATCAGACCGGGCACAAACATGCGCAGAAAAGCGGGAACGGTTGCAGGCTTCATGCTACAAATTTAGCCTTCGCAATCCAGGCTTCAAAGCGTCCTTGTCATAAATTTGCTCGACGAATTGCACGAACCTGATTATCCACCTAAAATAAGGAATTATGAAACGACTTGTGTTGATGCGACATGGCGAAAGCACCTGGAACAAGCTGAACGTGTTCACAGGCTGGACCGATGTACCATTGTCGGAACAAGGCATTGAAGAGGCCCGCAAAGGCGGTCAAACGCTTAAAGCTCATGGTTTCAGGCCCCGTATGGCATATACTTCCTACCTGTCGAGGGCCATCAAGACACTTTGGCTGGTGCTCGAGGAAATGGACATGATGTATATTCCCGAAATCAAATCGTGGCGCCTGAACGAAAAACACTACGGTGAGCTGCAAGGGCTTAACAAAGCAGAAACGGCGGCTAAGTTTGGCAACGAACAGGTGCTGCTCTGGAGGCGCAGTTTCGATGTGCCGCCGGCGCCTCTGGCCGAGGACGACCCGCGCAATCCGCGCCTCGATCCCCGCTACGCCGATGTGGAACCCTCCCTGCTGCCCCTGACCGAATCGCTCAAAGAAGTGATCGAGCGCATGCTGCCATTCTGGGAATCGGACATTAAACCCTCGCTCGAAAAGCATGACGAAATTCTGGTGGCAGCACACGGCAACAGCCTCCGTGCCCTGGTGATGCACCTAAAAAATATGACCGAAGACGAAATCATCGCCTTCAATATCCCTACCGCCATCCCCTACGTTTTCGAATTCGACGACGAGATGAACCTGCTGAAGGACTACTTCCTGGGCGACCCCGAAGAAATCAAAAAGCTCATGGAGGCTGTGGCCAACCAGGGCAAAGCAAAATAATCAGATCACCTCAATTTATGAAAAAGGCAGAAGCGTCGGCTTTTGCCTTTTTTGTTTCATCACCGGCTGTAAAAAAAGTGATAACTTCGGTGCGTCTATCGCAGCCCGACATGAACCAACGCAGCTGGGTAATCCCCGACATACATGGTTGCAGCAAAACCCTCAAAGCGCTTATCGAGCAGCAGATCAGGCCTGGTGCGGGCGATGAGCTCTGGTTTTTGGGCGACTATATCGACCGCGGCCCCGACAGCAAAGGGGTTGTGGACTACCTCATGAAGCTCGAGGCCGATGGATATAACCTAAAACTGCTCATCGGCAACCACGAAGACTACTGCATCAAGGCGTGGGAAAGCGACCGCAACACCAAGAGTTTTCTTGGATTCAGATTCAAATCCAAGACCCAAAAAATCTGGGAAATGCACGGCGGAGCGCAAACCCTGGAGAGTTTCGGGGTGGAGTTTGCCGGCGAAATACCCGAAGAATATATCGAATGGATGCGAAAACTAAGGTATTATGCCGAGCTGGAAAAACACATCATCGTGCATGCAGGGCTCAACTTCAGCATCGACGACCCGCTTACCGACCGTTTTGCCATGCTTTGGACCAAAGACTTCAAAGTGATGCCTGAAAAGATACGCCACAAAAAAGTTGTGCATGGCCACACCCCCATCGACCTGGAGTTTATGGACCACGTTATTCGCTCGGGCAAATATCACTTTATCGACCTGGACAACGGGGTGTATATCACCAACCGGCCCGGCTACGGAAACCTCACCGCATTTGAGCTCAAAACAGGCCAGCTGCTTGTGCAGCCCAACATTGATTTCTGAAGATCCCCGTGGGAGTCTCCATTCCTGCAACAGTCGTATTAAAACCTGAATGCGCCCTGAATCTAAGCGCATCAGGGCACAGACACAACATTGAGAATTTGCTTCAGGCTGCATTCCCCCCTGCCTTGTCGCCATTCGCCGACCATTTTCTCCAGCTGGCCGAAAAAACCTTGAGGCCGCCGCATCCCCGCCTTACTTTTGCGTCATATTCAACATGTTAAAAACCCTTAATCGCATGAAAACTCAAACGGGAAATTCAAGCACCTTAGACAGAAGAATGGTAGCCGGATTGCTGCTCATAGCCGGAGGCGCACTGCTTCTGCTCGATACGCTCGGTTTGATCGACGTCAACCTGAGCCACTACCTGATCAACTGGAAGACACTGCTCATCTTTATCGGGCTCATCACCCTGACCGGCAAAGGCAACCAAACCACCGGCTGGGTGCTCATCGGGCTGGGCGTAATCTTCTGGCTTCCGGAGCTTTTCGACTATCGCCTGCGCCTGCGCGATATCCTCTGGCCATCCGTCCTTATCGGCATCGGCCTGGTCATCCTCACACGCAACGACCGCAAACTGAACAAGAAAATGGAAGAAGCCGGAGAATACTTCCGGTCCAACTTTCATCAGGGCGAGAGCGATCAGGAATTCTTTAACGAGACAGCCGTTTTCGGCGGTGGCGATATGCGCTTTATCTCGGAAAACTTCCGTGGCGGAAAACTGACCAATATCTTCGGCGGCTCGGATATCAACCTGATCAAAGCCACCCCGGCTCCACAAGGATGTGTCATCGATGCGGTGGTCATCTTTGGAGGTTCAAACCTGATTGTACCCGACGACTGGCAGGTTAAAACCGAAGCCGTATCCATTTTTGGCGGAGTGAGCGACAAACGCATTATGCCGGCAGCCTTCAATCCGGATAAGACTTTGGTAATCAAAGGTGTAGTGATTTTTGGTGGCATCGAAATCAAAAGCTACTGATCGCAATTAAAAAGGCAGTGGCAAGCTGCTGAACCCCAAACCCACACACAAAGCCCAAAACCATGCTCAACCCCATCGTAAAAAACCGCAGCTACCTGATGGCCTACCTGATGGTGCTGTTTTTTGTCGTGGCGGTGCAAACTGTGGTGCTCAACTATTATCAGGACCTGGATGTGCTGGCCAGCCTGACCGATGCGCTGGTATTCAACCTGATGATGGCCATTATCGGATTTGTGCTCTGGTATGTGTTGCGCTTCAACCTGAAAGAAAAGACAGAGCTCTTCGACCTGGTGGTAAATCATGCCCTGGTGGCTATCCTGTCGGTGACCATATGGCTGGGAGGCGGTTATTTCATCATGCAGACCATTGAAAACAACAATACCGAATACCTCGACTTCCTTCAGGCTTCGCTTCCCTGGAGGGGTATCATTGGCAGTTTTTACTACCTGGTGTTCGTACTCCTATATTATATAATGATGTATTATGAAGACCTGCAGCACAAGATGAAAGCCGAAGCCGAGCTGAGCCGGTTGGTGCGCGAGGCCGAACTCAATGCCCTTAAATCGCAGATCAACCCTCACTTTCTGTTCAACAGCCTCAACTCGATCAGCTCGCTCACCATGACCGACCCCGACAAAGCACAGGAGATGGTCATCAAACTTTCCGATTTCATGCGCTACGCCCTCAGCCACGACCGGCACGAAACCACCTTGCTCCGCAATGAACTGGAGAATGCCGAACGCTACCTCGACATCGAAAAGGTCCGGTTTGGCAAACGCCTGAAATACAACGCCATCATACCCCCTGCCTGCCTCGACGCCCAGATTCCAAACCTGATTCTGCAACCGCTACTCGAAAACGCCATCAAACACGGAGTGCACAACAGCACCGAGGAAGTGCTCATCGAATTGCGCTGCGAACCCAACAACGATTTCATCGAGTTGCATATCATCAACGACTTCGACCCCGAGGCCACCCGCCCGAAAGGCGAGGGCATCGGCCTGAGAAACATCCGCCAACGCCTGCAACTGCTCTACCACCGCAACGACCTGCTCGAAATCAAACTCGGCAAAATAGAATTTGAAGTAATTTTACGCATACCCAGGCAAAGGATTGGGTGAAGGTTGGAGAAATTCGATGATTCAAAAATTCAAAGATTCAAAGATTCAAAGATTCTGAAATTCAAAGAATTTGGATGTGATTTGCAACCAACCCAGTAACCCGAACCAAGCATCCTGCGCCAAGCAACCTGAACCCAGTAACTGAACCCAGAACCTCAGCCCAGCAAATGCAAACACGAATCCGCACATTAATCATCGAAGACGAGGAGCCGGCACGCAACCTGCTTCGCAGCTTTCTGACGCAAATGCCTGAAATCGACCTGCTTGGGGAGTGTTCCGATGGTTTCAAAGGCCTGAAAAGCATACAGGAACTTCAACCCGATCTGATTTTTCTGGATATCCAGATGCCCAAGCTCACGGGTTTCGAAATGCTTGAGTTGCTTGATACCCTGCCGGAAGTTGTGTTTACTACGGCTTACGACGAATTTGCCATCAAAGCCTTCGAACTCAACGCAGTAGATTACCTGATGAAACCCTTTTCGCGCCAAAGGCTCAGGCAGGCAGTGGATAAGGTTGTGGAGCGGTTCAGGATGAAACAATCCAACCAGGCAGGCGTGGAAAAGCTTGTTCAGCAAATGGTTGCAACAGACAAACCCCTGGAACGCATTGTGGTGAAAAGCGGAAGCAAAATTCACGTCATTCCTCTGGAAGACATCCAACAGATTGAAGCTCAGGACGATTACGTAATGATCCACACGCCTGAAGGGCGCTTTATGAAAAAAGAAACCATGCAGCGCCTGGAGTCGCAGTTGCCGCAGGAGCGTTTCATCAGGGTGCACCGCTCGTTTATTGTGAACATCAACCAGGTGCAACGCATTGAGCAATATGGCAAAGAGAGCTACCTCCTTATACTTAAAAACGGCAACGAAGTAAGCGTGAGCAAGAGCCGCATCAAAGACCTCAGGCGGGAGTTCGACTTCTGACCCACTCCCCGGCTCATCAGCACCCAGTTGGATTCCACACGGTTTCTTTGGCTGGCATATCCGGCCAGGCTGCAACCCACTGATCTTAAAAAAAACCGATGCAAAGGCAACCATCTGGCCTTTGCATCGGTTTTGAATATAGCTTTCTGCTAAGCCTCGTAGTGAGGTTCGTGGCAGAAAAATCAGTAACGGTAATGTTCGGGTTTGTAGGGACCTTCCACGGGTACGCCTATGTAGGCAGCCTGTTCGGGGGTAAGCCTGGTGAGCTTTACTCCAATGTGTTCCAGGTGCAGGCGGGCCACTTCCTCATCGAGGTGTTTGGGCAGGCGATACACATCTACCGGGTATTTTCCGCGGTTCTTCCAGAGGTCGATCTGGGCCAGGGTCTGGTTGGTAAACGAGTTGCTCATCACAAAGCTGGGGTGGCCGGTGGCGCATCCCAGGTTGACCAACCTTCCTTCGGCGAGCACGAAGATGGAGTTGCCATTTTCGAAGGTGTATTTGTCCACCTGAGGTTTGATGTTGGTACGCACCACGTCCGGAGCAGCATTGAGGCGGTCCATCTGAATCTCGTTGTCGAAATGGCCGATATTGCAGACGATGCTCTGGTCTTTCATGCGGCGCATGTGTTCGAGTGTGATGACATCCTTGTTGCCGGTGGCGGTCACATAGATGTTGCCAATTTCGAGTGCGTCTTCGATGGTGGTCACTTCATAACCTTCCATGGCGGCCTGCAGTGCGCAGATGGGGTCGATTTCGGTGACCAGTACGCGTGCGCCATAGGCCCTGAGCGAGCGTGCCGATCCTTTGCCCACATCGCCAAATCCGAGCACCACGCAAACCTTGCCGGCCAGCATCACGTCGGTGGCCCGTTTGATACCGTCGGCCAGCGACTCGCGGCAGCCATACAGGTTGTCGAATTTCGATTTTGTCACCGAGTCGTTCACATTGATGGCAGGAACCAGCAGTTTGCCGGCTTCTTTCATCTGATAGAGCCGGTGGACGCCGGTAGTGGTTTCTTCCGAAACTCCGGCCCAGCTTTCCACCGTGCGGTGCCAATGCTGGGGATCAGCTTCAAAGGTCTCGCGCAGTATCTTCATGAAAGCAGCTTCTTCGGCATTGGAGGGCTTTTCGTCGAGCAAGGCCGGGTTGCGCTCTACGTCGTATCCCCTGTGAATCATCAGCGTGGCATCGCCACCATCGTCCACAACTAGGTGCGGGCCGAGGCCATCCTCGAAAGTCAGGGCCTGTTTGGTGCACCACCAGTATTCCTCGAGCGTTTCGCCCTTCCAGGCAAACACCGGGATACCGGCAGCAGCAATGGCCGCAGCGGCATGATCCTGGGTGGAAAAGATGTTGCAGCTGGCCCAGCGCACCTCGGCCCCAAGCTCAACCAGGGTCTCAATGAGCACGGCAGTCTGAATGGTCATGTGCAGGCTGCCCGAGATGCGTGCACCCCTGAGCGGTTTCTCTTTGCCAAACTTGGCGCGGAGCGACATCAGCCCCGGCATCTCCTTTTCGGCAATCTCTATTTCCTTACGGCCCCAATCGGCCAGCCTGATATCGGCCACTTTGTAGCGGAGATCAATGTCAGTTTGAACGTTTTGCATGTAAAATCAATATGTTGTGTAAAAACGGATGGCAAAATTAATTGTTTTAGCCACACCCAAACCAACGTTCGGCGCTTAGCTTTGTTCAAAAACAGCATTGGTGTACCAAAATTTAACTTTTGCGAAAAAACATTGAGCAGCAATGAGCTGCCATACCGAAAACAATTATTTTTGCCCCAACATCAATCCCTCCCTTTATCAGCTGAGGCATTGATTTATAAAGAAGAGCGGAGAGATTAGGCTCAGCGAAGCTCTAGCAACCTTCCCCCCGGGGAGTGGTGCTAAAACCTAATCCCGCCACGGAAGGTCCTTGGCGAGGAGATTATAAATTAAATGTGTCTGAAGTCATGTGCGCAGAACAATCGATTGCCTGTAGGGTTTAAGTTTCCTGACAACAGGAACGTATCTCTTTTGCCGGCATACGCCATTCGGGGCGCATGACACAATATGCTCATTATGAACACATCGAAACCAACTTTAAGCGAACTCATCAGGCAAAGGGTGCTTGTGCTCGATGGTGCCATGGGCACCATGATACAACGGTACAAGTTGCAGGAAGAAGATTACCGCGGAACGCTTTATCCCGATCACCCCCACAACCTCAAGGGCAACAACGACCTGCTTTGCCTCACCCGCCCCGACATTGTGCTGGCCATTCACCGGCAATATCTGCAGGCCGGAGCCGACATCATCGAGACCAACACCTTCAATGCCACCAGCATTTCGCAGTCCGATTACGGCACCGAGCGCTGGGTGCGCGATATCAACCTGGCAGCGGCCCGTCTTGCCCGTCAGGCTGCCGATGAATTTACCGCCCTCGACCCTTCGAAGCCCAGATATGTGGCAGGCGCAATAGGGCCTACCAACAAAACAGCCTCGATGTCGCCCGACGTTAACGACCCTGGCTACAGGGCAGTTACATTCGACCAACTGGCCGAGGCATATTACGAACAAGCCGCAGCACTCATCGAAGGCGGGGCCGACGCCCTGCTGGTAGAAACCGTCTTCGATACCCTCAATGCCAAGGCAGCCCTGTTTGCCATACAGCGGCTGCAGGAGGAGTTGGGGCGCAAGCTTCAGGTGATGGTATCGGGCACAATTACCGATGCCAGCGGACGCACCCTGTCGGGCCAGACCGTGACCGCCTTCCTGCATTCGCTTGCACATGTCGATTTGCTGAGCATAGGACTCAACTGTGCGCTGGGCGCAAAGGAAATGCGACCTTATATAGAAGAGCTTGCGCATCATGCACCTTTTGCCGTGAGCGCTTACCCCAATGCCGGACTGCCCAACCAGTTCGGCGAATACGACGAAAGCCCTGAGGAGATGGGCGAGCACATCCAAGACTTTCTCACCCATGGTTTTGTGAACATCGTTGGCGGCTGCTGCGGCACCACACCCGAGCATATTTCCCGTTTTTCCGGCCTGGCACGTAGCGCCCGACCCCGTCCGTTGCCCGACCGCCTCAGCTTTGAAGGCACTACTGTGGTCACTGGCCTTGAGCCTTTAAAAATCAGTCGTCAGTCGAACTTTATCAACATTGGCGAACGCACCAATGTGAGTGGCTCGCGCATGTTTGCCAGGCTGATCCGGGAAAAAAAATATGAGGAAGCCCTGAGCATTGCCCGCCATCAGGTGGAAGGCGGAGCACAGATCATAGATGTGAACATGGACGATGCCCTGCTCGATGCCAGGGAGGAGATGGTGCGTTTTCTTCACATGCTCATGTCCGATCCCGAAATAGCCCGTATTCCGGTGATGATCGACTCTTCCCGTTTCGAAGTCATCGAAGCGGGGCTGAAATGTCTGCAGGGAAAAGCCATCGTGAACTCCATCAGCCTCAAGGAAGGCGAAGAAGTATTTAAAACACAGGCCCGCACCATCATGAAATATGGCGCTGCCCTGGTGGTGATGGCTTTCGACGAGAAAGGCCAGGCCGACACCTTTGAGCGAAAAATAGAGATTTGCAGCCGGGCCTATCGCATTCTAACAGGGGAAGTGGGTTTTCCGGTACACGATATCATCTTCGACCCCAATATCTTAGCTATCGGGACCGGCATTGAGGAGCACAATAATTATGCAGTGGATTACATCCGGGCAACTGCCTGGATCAAGCAACACCTGCCTCATGCCAGAGTAAGCGGTGGGGTGAGCAACCTCAGCTTTGCCTTTCGTGGCAACGATACAGTGCGCGAAGCCATTCACTCGGTGTTTCTTTATCACGCCATCAAAGCCGGAATGGACATGGGGATTGTTAACCCCGGCCAGCTTCAGGTTTACGACACCATTGAGCCAGAACTGCTCGGGCTGGCCGAAGACCTGGTGCTGAATCGCCGGAGCGATGCCACCGAGCGCATGCTGGCCTATGCCGAAAAGGTGAAATCAAAGAGCACTGCAGGCGCAAAGGAAGATGAATCGTGGCGCCGGCTCAGCGTTGAAGAGCGGCTGAAACATGCTCTGATCAAAGGCATTGCCGAACACATTGAACAGGATGTGCTCGAAGCCAGACCTAAATATCAACGAGCACTCGACGTGATCGAAGGCCCGCTTATGGACGGTATGGCCGTAGTGGGCGACCTGTTCGGATCAGGAAAAATGTTTCTGCCTCAGGTGGTCAAAAGCGCAAGGGTGATGAAAAAAGCAGTCGCCACGCTGCTACCATACATCGAAGCCGAAAAAGTGAGCGACAGCAGCTCGGCAGGCAAAGTACTGCTGGCCACGGTAAAAGGCGATGTGCACGACATCGGAAAAAACATTGTAGGCGTGGTACTTGCGTGCAACAACTTCGAGGTGATTGACCTGGGCGTGATGGTTCCGGCCGAGAAAATATTGCAAACGGCCAAAGAACAACAGGTAGATATCATCGGCCTGAGCGGACTGATCACACCTTCGCTCGAGGAAATGGTGCACGTGGCATCCGAAATGGAACGCCTTGGGCTGCATTGGCCATTGCTGATCGGAGGAGCCACAACCTCAGAGGTGCACACGGCCGTGAAAATTGCACCCGCCTACAGCAAACCCGTGATTCATGTGCGCGACGCCTCACGTGTGACCGGAGTGATCAGCGAACTGCTTGCCCCACCCGAACGACGCGATAACTTTTTGCGCAGCATGAAGGAACGCTACCAAAACCTGAGACAGAAATACCAGAAGAGCAAAGCCGAGGAATCTTTCATCAGTCTGGACGAAGCACGCAAAAACAAATACATTGGCGTGTTCAATTCCACAACCGTTTACGCTCCTGCCAAACAAGGAATCACGGTTTTCAACGACTTCCCGCTCCAGGCACTTGAGCCCTACATCGACTGGACGTTTTTCTTCCATTCCTGGCGGCTCAGCGGCAAATTCCCGCAGATTTTCAACGATCCCGTCAAAGGCGAAGAGGCCCGCAAGCTCTACAACGATGCCCGTGCATTGCTTAAGCACATCATCGACAACAAATTGCTCCGGGCCGATGGCGTGGCCGGTATTTTTCCAGCCTTGTCCGAAGGCGACGATGTGGTGGTGTTCGACAGCCAAAAGCCCCTTGAACAGGTTTGCAGGTTCTCGTTTCTGCGCAATCAGCAACTTAAACCCGAAGGCATCCCCAACCTGTGCCTGGCTGATTTTGTGGCACCTCGCGAAGCCGCTATCCGCGATTATATCGGCGCATTTGTGGTCACGGCCGGGCATGGTGTCCAGGAACTTGCCAACCAGTTCGAAAAAGACAACGACGATTACAATGCCCTGATGACCAAGGTTTTGGCCGATCGACTGGCCGAAGCCTTTGCCGAGTGGCTGCACGAGCACGTGCGAAAGGTAATCTGGGGCTATGCTTCCGGTGAAAACCTCCACATCAGCGAGCTGCTCGCCGAAGCTTATCAGGGAATACGGCCCGCACCCGGCTACCCGGCCTGCCCGGAACACTCCGAGAAAGAAATTCTTTTCCAGCTGCTCGATGCACAAAAGCATACCGGCGTTTCGCTTACCGAAAATTATGCCATGCAACCCCCGGCCGCTGTAAGTGGGTTCTATTTTGCTCACCCCGACAGCCAATATTTCAACGTGGGAAAGATAGGCCGTGACCAGCTGGAAGACTATGCCCGACGCAAAAACCTGAGCATGGCCGAGGCCGAACGCCTGCTCAATGCAAACCTGAATTACAAATAGTTACGACATATTCACCTGTACACTGCACTCATCAAATCTCAGCTACCGGATTATGTTCAATCTACCTAAAGTAACCGAAAAAATTGCCGCATCGGATCGCACATTGTTTTCGTTCGAGCTTTTGCCACCGCTCAAAGGACAAAACATCGAAAATATCCAGAAAACCATCGACCCGCTGATGGAGTTCGACCCGGCTTTCATCAACGTCACCTATCATCAGGAAGAGTTTGTTTACAAAAACCTGCCTAACGGCCTGATAGAGCGGCGCACCATCCGCAAGCGTCCGGGCACCGTAGGCATTGCAGCAGCCATCATGTTTCGCTATGGAGCCAATGTGGTACCACACATCATTTGCGGCGGCTTCACACGCGAGGAAACCGAAAACGCCCTGATCGACCTTCACTTTCTTGGCATTAAAAATCTTCTGGCCATTCGTGGCGATGCCCAGGCCGGCATGAAATATTTTCAACCGGAAAAAGGTGGCCATGCCCATGCCATCGAGCTGGTGAAACAAATCGCCAACCTCAACAAAGGCATCTACCTCGAAGACGACCTGCTCAATGCCACACCCACTGATTTCTGCATTGGGGTGGCCGGTTATCCCGAAAAACACATCGAAGCCCCCAATATGGATTCAGACCTCTATTACCTAAAGAAAAAGATTGAGGCAGGAGCTTCGTTTGTGATCACCCAGATGTTTTTCGACAACTCAAAGTATTTCAGCTTTGTAGCGCGTTGTCGCGAAGCAGGCATCATGGTGCCAATCATCCCGGGGCTGAAACCTCTGGCCAGCCTGAATCAGCTCTCAACCCTGCCCCAAACATTCAACATCGACCTGCCTGAAGCCCTGATGAAAGAGGTGCGCAAATGCACCGACAACCATCAGGTGCGCAAGCTGGGTGTGGAATGGGCTGTGGCTCAGAGCAAAGAGCTCAAAGCTACAGGCGTGCCGGCCATTCATTACTATACAATGGGCAGGGCCGACAACATTGCAGCCATTGCACGCGAAATATTCTGAGACCAGCCAAAGCTGTGTTGAAAAACTTTTAAAACGAATACTTTCAAAATGGCTAAATTTGGGCAATCCAATTGCCCGCCATGCCTGTTTATGACCATTTTCTGAAGCCCGGCCGCAAGTTTGCCGTCCTGATCGATCCCGACAAACCGAGCGACAAATCGCTGCACACCCTTGCAGGTTACGCTGCTGAGGGGGGTGTGGACTTTTTCTTTGTTGGCGGTTCGCTGCTCACCAACGACAATCTCGAAAGCTGCATCAAAATCCTGCGTGCCGAAGCCAAACACATCCCGATCGTTTTGTTTCCGGGCAATTCCTACCAGCTGAGCAGGCATGCCGATGCATTCCTTTTTTTGTCGCTCATCTCGGGGCGCAATGCCGAAATGCTCATCGGCAGGCACGTGATTGCCGCGCCTTACCTCAAAATGAGCGGCCTCGAAGTAATTGCGACAGGCTACATGCTTATCGACAGCGGCCGGCCTACTTCGGTGAGCTATATGAGCAACAGCGTACCCATTCCGTCGGACAAAAACGACATTGCCATCTGCACGGCTATGGCTGGTGAGATGCTGGGCCTGAAACTGATATTTATGGATGCCGGCTCGGGCGCCTTCAACCCTGTGCCCACAAGCATGATCCGCGAGGTTCGCAAAAGCATCGGGGTACCCCTGATTGTTGGCGGCGGCATCCGTGAGCCGGAGCTGGCCGGCCAAATGGCCGCAGCCGGAGCCGATGTGGTGGTAGTGGGCAATATCCTCGAAAAACAGCCCGGGCTGACACCCCAGTTCGCAGCCGCTATCCGTCAGATATAAACCAAAAAACATAGAATATCTTCCTGATCATGAAACATTTGCTCAGCCTTGCCACCTGGCTTTTGCTGCTTGTTCAGCCCCGTGGCGCACAACACCTCGCGCTTACCCCCGAAGATGCCGCAGGCATAAACCCTGCCCTGTTTCCCCGCGGCCTGAGTCAGGTGCAATGGACCTCCAATGCCGGAGAATACACCTGGGTTTCGGATAATTACCTGATAAAAAACACTGTCAGTCAAATAGCGAACGACACCCTTTTCTCGCTTCAGCAGCTCAACAAAAGCCTGCGCGAAAGCGGTCTGGATAGCCTGAGGCGATTTCCCCAATTTCAATGGGTTGCTTCCGGCAAGGCCTTGTTCCGGAGCGGACAGGATTATTATGTTCTCATAATCAATCCTCTACAGGTCGAACGACTGACAAGCCTGCCGAAAAATGCAGCACAGGCCGAGATCCATCTTCCCACCCTGAGAATTGCCTACACCATCGAAAACAATGTATTCGTGTTTGATGGCTTGGAACACCGGCAGGTGAGCAACGAACCCCCGGGGGTGGAATGCGGCAAAAGTGTACACCGGAATGAGTTTGGCATCAACAAAGGACTGTTCTGGTCGCCCGATGGCAGCAAACTTGCTTATTACCGCATGGACGAACGCATGGTGACAACCTATCCCCTGGCCGACATCGCCCAACGTATTGCAAGTCACCAGCCCATCCGCTATCCTATGGCAGGCATGACCAGCCACCAGGTGAGTCTGATGGTGTACGACCTGGCCGAAACAAGCACTGTGGCCATGCAAACCGGCGAACCCGCCGAGCAATACCTTACAGCCGTCACCTGGCATCCCGATGGCCGCAGCATCTATATCGGTTTGCTCAACCGCGGGCAAAACCACCTGAAAATGAACCGCTACGAAGCAGCCGGTGGCCGGTTGATGGCTACCATTTTCGAAGAAAAGGCCGACACCTGGGTAGAGCCACTTACGCCGCTATACTTCCTGCCGGGGAACAGCGGACGCTTCGTCTGGCCCAGCCTGCGCGACGGTTTCAACCACCTGTATCTGTACGAAGTCGATGGCAAGCTCATCAGGCAGCTCACCTCAGGAGCCTGGATGGTGACCGAAGTGATCGGTTTTGACCAGAAAGCCACACAGGTCTTCTTTCTGGCAACGCGCGAAACCCCGCTCGAACAAAACGTCTATGCCGTCAACCTGAGAGATGGCAAACTACGCATGCTTTCCTCCGAGGGTGGCCAGCACAAAGCCATGCTTTCGGCCGACGGCAACCACCTCATTGATGCCTGGTCGAACATTGTGACCCCCCGAAAAACACAAATCATCGACCGCAATGGCAAAACATTGAAAACCATACACGAAGCCCAGAATCCGCTGGCAAATATCCTCATGCCCGACATTGAACTGGTACAACTCAGGGCCGAAGATGGGAGTACGCTTCATGCCCGGCTGATCAAACCTGCCGGTTTGATTCCGGACAAGAAATATCCGGTGGTTGTTTACGTATATGGCGGGCCACACGCCCAATTGGTGACCAACAGCTGGCTCGGAGGCGCAAACCTTTACATGCTATATCTTGCGCAACAGGGTTTTGTGGTGTTCACCCTCGACAACCGCGGCTCGGCCAACCGCGGAAAAGCCTTTGAGCATGTGATCCACCGCAGGCTTGGCCAGGTGGAAATGGCCGACCAGCTTGTTGGCATTGATTATCTGCAAAGCCTTCCTTTTGTGGATGCCGAAAGAATCGGGGTGGACGGCTGGAGCTACGGCGGTTTTATGAGCATCAGCCTGAAACTCAACCACCCGGAAATTTTCAAAGTGGCCACTGCCGGCGGTCCGGTAACCGACTGGAAGTACTACGAAATCATGTATGGCGAACGCTATATGGATACCCCCGATGAAAATCCCGAGGGGTACCAAAATACCAGCCTGCTGAATCAGGCCGCAAAACTTCAGGGCAAGCTGCTCATTATGCACGGCGACATGGACGACGTGGTGGTGATGCAACATAGCCTTGCCCTGCTGCGTCGGTTTGTGGAAGAAATGAAACTGGCCGACTTCTTTGTGTACACCGGTCACCCGCACAACGTGCGCGGACGCGACAGGGCGCATCTGATCAGGAAAATTACCTCATATTTCATGGAAAACCTCTAATGATAAACTTTCTGATTTTTGGAAGAAATTATTAAAAATGGAAAAGCCCTTAATTTGAACACCTTCTAATCATTTGTTTTATAGTCTTTTATGACTTTGGCACTTAATTTGGGATCGTTATATGTGACAAAACTAATTGAACCTGTCCATGATGTTTTCAGCAACCTTACCTATGACTGAGCGGCCAAAACAGATACAAAACTCAACATCAAACCTCAGGGTGCTGGTGGTTGACGATCTCAGGGTAAATTTCCTGCTGATCAAAGCCATGCTAAGCAGGCTGAGGGCAGAGGTTTACTGGTCTTCAAATGGTTACGACGCAGTCGGCCTGATCGAAGAGGGACAGCACTTCGACCTCATACTACTCGACTATAATATGCCAGGCATCGACGGCATGGAAACCGCGAAGCGGATCAAAAACATTACCAAGCGCATCCCGGTGATTTCGATGAGCACATTCACCGAAAGTCCGGCTTTCGACCGCACCAATGCCCCTTTCGACGGATATCTGGGTAAGCCCGTGGACAGCGAAGAACTGTTCAAAATCATTTACGACAAATCCGAAACCCTGAACTGAGCCATCATGGGATGTGCTCAGATGGTTCAAGACAAATTGTTGCTCCGGCCGAATATTCAATTAATTTTCTGATATTTGCCTTATTAAGCTCAATGCGAAAGGGATGTATTCACGGCCAGTCCTGTTTTTAATCATTTTACTTACTACTGCTTTCAGTTTTGCCAAAGCAACCAGTGCGCCTGAACTCCAAAGCACTTCAAGGCACCTGGACCGTGAAATCTTACTTCAAAGCCTGCTCGATTCCGCCCGGAAAGCTCGCAAATTCGATGTCCAATTCTCCCTGCGCCTGGCAAACCAAGGCATCGCCAAGGCCGACTCGCTTGCTGAACCCTTGTGGAAAGCCCGGTTTTATTGCAACAGAGGAATAAGCCTCCGCATGTTGAATCTCTACGACGAGGCAGTCAAGAGCCAATACGAAGCATTGTCAGTATTTCAGCAATTCAGCGACTCCACGCACATCGCAAAATCGATGTACGAACTCGGGCAGCTCTATGCGTTGACCAGGGACTACGACCGTGCCTTGTCTTACCATTTTAATGCCCTCTATTTGCGGGAGTACGATACCAACCTGATTGCAAGGGCAAAAAGTTATCTGGCCATAGGCGAGGTTTTGACTCTGATAAACGACAGTTGGAGAGCGTTGGATTTTTTGCTCAATGCCCGGCTGATTCTCGAAAAACGTCAGGAAACAAGCTTACTTGCTACCACCATGTTTCGTCTGGCCGAGCTGATGCTTCGAATGCAACGCTACAACGAGGCCCTCGACCACATCGACAAAGCTTTGGCCCTTGCTGCTGATGATGCCCGGAAATCAGAATTCCAACTCTTAAAAGCCAGGATACTTTGGCAGGTCAATAAAACAGATCAGGCCGTTGAAATACTCAGGGAAGTGCAACCCGGGCTGGAAGCTCGCCGCAATTTCGCCGCCCTGATCGAGCTGCATACTCTGCTTAAAGACATCAAAAAGAACCAGGGCAATTTTGAAGCTGCACTTGTCCATGCCGATCTGCTGAATACTTTCAGCGACTCTCTCCGAAGCCGGCAGCGAATCGAAGAAATATCCCGGCTTCAGTTGAAATTTGAAACCAGCCAGCTCGAAGCCAACAACGAAATACTCAAGCTCAAGCTCAAAGAAGCCAAATACGAAAACCGGAGGATGGCATTGATTATTGTCATCCTGGTGATGGGCATGCTGATTGTTATTGCCATAAGGGTAGTGATGCGCAACAGGCGCGCCAACCGCAGGCTGCAGGAAATGAATCAGCTGCTTGAGCAGAAGGTGGAGGAGCGCACCTCCGAATTGCGACAGCAGAGCAACAACCTGCAATCAGCCAATGATGCCCTCACAAAAAGCGAAACAATGCTCAGGGCTATCATCGAAACCGTGCCCCTGGGTGTGGTCGTAACTTCGCCTGATGGCAAAGCAAGCCTTTTCAACCCTCAGCTCAAGGACCTGGGCTTTAGTGCCGAAGAGCTTCAGAAAGCCGACTGGTTTAAGCATATTGTACCCGGTGAGCAGCAAAAAATAAGGGAACTCTGGTTTGGTGCGCACACTCATCACATGCCCCTGCCCGAGACCACATTCCGCATCATTCTGAGCAAGCAACTGAAATGGTTGCGTATGCGTGGCAAATGCCTGCATCTGGATGGCAATTTCAGCGGAATGGTAATCATCATTGAAGACTTCTCGGAGGTAAAAAAATACGAAACCGACCTGATCAAAGCCAAAAACAAGGCCGAAGAATCCGACAAGCTCAAGTCGGCATTTCTTGCCAATATGAGCCACGAGATCCGCACACCCATGAATGCCATCCTGGGATTTGCCGACCTGCTGCCGTCCGATGACTACGAGCCCGAAGAAAAGCAGGAGTTTATCAACACCATCCAATCCAGCGGCCAGCTGCTGCTCAACCTGATCAACGACATCATCGACATCTCGAAGATTGAAGCTGGCGAGCTGAAAATCATCCCCGCCACCTTCGAACTGGGCGCCCTGATGGAAACCTTGCAGCAAACTTTCAGAAAACAGCTCGACCTCAACGGGAAAAACGACGTTAAGCTTGTGCTCTCAAATAAAGAGGCCAGCGAGAACTATACCGTGCATACCGACAAACTAAGGCTCCAGCAAATCCTCACCAACCTGCTAAGCAATGCTGTGAAGTTCACACATCAGGGAAACATTGAGTTTGGTGTGATACGCGTGGACGACCAATATGAGTTTTATGTGAAAGACACAGGCATCGGCATTCCCGAGTCGAAGCTCGATGTCATTTTCGACCGGTTCAGGCAGGCCGACGATTCACATACCAAGCAATACGGAGGCACCGGACTAGGTCTGGCCATATCGCGCCAGCTGGCCCAGCTGCTTGGCGGCAAGATGTGGGTGGAATCCGTGGAGGGCAAAGGCACCACTTTCTATTTCACCATTCCCTGCCAGTTTACCGACAAAGATGCCCTCAAAGACTATCCCGACTATTCGGACAAGAAAGTATTGGTTGTCGAAGACGTCGAGGCCAACTTTCACCTGCTCAACAACATGCTCAAGCGATCAGGCATCACTGTGCTGCATGCCTCCAATGGATATACAGCCATAGAAATCGCCCGTGAAGAACAACCCGACCTTGTGCTCATGGACATCCAACTGCCCGAACTGGACGGGGTGGGCGCTTTACGTGCATTGCGCAAGGAAAAATATACCAAACCCATTGTAGCTATCACAGCCTTTGCACTGGCCGGCGATGCCCAATATTATCTCCGTCAGGGCTTCGACTCCTACCTGAGCAAACCACTAAGCCTGGAAAAGCTTTATTCCCTACTGCAATTGTTTTTCGATCCCGAAACCAGGCTCGGTCAACCTGTAGAATTCCTTCACGATGATCAAGGTGATGCTGCCCAATAGGACGTTCAGAACCTTATTGATCGCAGGCCTGATGTTTTCGTTGCCTGCGGTGGCTCAGGTGTTCCAGGCGGTAAACACCAAAGCGCCGGGGCTGGCGAATGCCAACGCCGTCTGGTTTAGGAGTGGCAACAGGCTTCATGTGCTTGCTACCGGTGAGGCAAAGGCGAGTCCCTCGGTCAGAACTTTGATTATCAGACAAATATCAAGAAACGAATTTGCATCACAAGCCTCCGGCCTACCCCAGGTGGTGCATGGTGCAGTGGATGCTGCCGACTTTGATGGCGATGACCTGCAGGATATTGTCATCAGCGGCTTCGGCCAGGGCGGTCAACCTGTAGCCGGCATCTGGCTTCAGCAACGCGATGGCTCATTCAAAAAATCTGCAGCCCAGGTACCCGCTCTGGCAGAGGGATCGGTGCATTTTGCCGACTTCGACCGCGATGGAAAAATTGACCTGCTGCTCACCGGCCGGGATGCGCAGGGGAACTTTCGCACCATCGTACTTAAAAACGAAAACGGCGCATTGCGCGAGATCCGAAGCAGCCTTCCGGGGGTAAAACATGGCCTGGCCATCTGGCAGGACGTAAACAAAGATGGCTGGCCCGACATCCTGATCAGCGGACAAACAACCAACGGACTGATAACCCGCATCTACACAAATGTCAATGGCACCTTCAGAGAAAGCGGCCAGTCGTTTCCCGGACTCAAATACAGCGCTGCAGTGTTCGCCGATTTTAACAGGGATGGCTATCCCGACTTTTTCATCACCGGCGAAACACGCAGCGGCAATCCTTTTTCGACCTATTATCTGGGCAGCGCCTCCGGAAGGTTCTCCGAGGGCAACAGGGCTGGTATTCGTCAGCTGATGCATGGCTCGGTGGATGCTGCCGATTACAACGGCGACGGATGGCCCGATGTGGTCATCACGGGCGAAAGCCTCGAACGACCTTATACCATTGTTCTTGAAAACCAGTCAGGAAAAGGCTTTCGCGACATTAAAGGAGGCCTTCCCGGCGTGGTTAACGGCGTGGCTCGTTTCGGCGATTTTGACAACAACGGGTCTCCCGATCTTTTCCTGGCCGGCATTGATGTGTGCTTCGACCTCCATGCCACGGTGTACCGCAACACCCTGAGGGTTCGACCCTCTGAGGAGGAATATCCTGAGCCACAACCACTTCCTATGGAAATTGCTCAGGGACCCAAGTATTATTTTGTGTTCTCATCGTGCTACTGCGACCCGGAGAATACGGGCAAGAAGGCCTACCATGGTTTTGTGAGCAACATACATCAGGAAAAGAAGGACTTCGATCTCAACTACGAATTCAACCACCGCCTGATCAGCCGCTATCCCGGCTGGGGGTGGGCCGACCGCGGGCACCGCACCAGCAATGCCTTTGTGAGTGTGCAGGATGCCGAAGAAGGCCGGCAAACCGTGATTGCCCGCTACCGTCAGGACGGCTACATCATTCACTACATTAACTGGTAAACACCAACAAACCAATATCTTGGCAGCGTCAGTCAACCACGAAACGCCGCTAAAGCTGGCCGAAGATTTCGTTAATTACACCAATACCCACATCTTTCTGACTGGTCGTGCGGGTACGGGCAAAACCACCTTTCTGCGCAGCTTGTCATCGCTCACCGCCAAACGCTTTGTGGTGCTGGCGCCCACGGGTGTGGCGGCCATCAATGCAGGAGGGCAAACCATCCACAGCTTCTTTCAATTGCCTTTGGGACCCATACCGCCCGGAACTGCGCTGAAACGCAATGATCCGAATGGCAACAAGTCGTTCGGGATGCAGATGCGCAAATCGAAGCTCGACCTCATCCGAAGCCTCGACCTTATTGTGATTGACGAAATCAGCATGGTGAGGGCCGATCTGCTCGATGCCATCGACGAGGTGCTGAGGCATTACCGAAAAGACAGCCAGCCGTTTGGGGGCGTCCAGCTTCTGATGATAGGCGATCTGCTGCAACTGCCCCCCATCGTCAAAAACGAAGACTGGGAGCTGTTGCGCGCACATTATTCCGACCTCTTCTTCTTCAACAGCATTGCGCTCAGCCAAAGCCGGTTTGTAACCATTACCCTCGAGAAAGTCTTCCGCCAAACCGACGATCGTTTCATTGCCATTCTGAATGCCGTGCGGGGCGGAAACCCGTCGAAACAGGTACTCGATGAGCTCAACCAAAGATTTAATCCCGACATGAGCCAATTCGAAACCGAAGGTTACATCACCCTGACCACGCACAACCGCATGGCCGACGAAATCAACCAATCGCGGCTGGCGGCCATCAGAGCACCTGTATCTGAATTTAATGCAAAGATTAAGGGCGACTTTCCGGAACACATCTTCCCCACCCAGCAGGTGCTCGAACTAAAGCCAGGAGCACAGGTAATGTTTGTGAAAAACGATCCGGGACCGGAAAAACAATACTATAACGGACTGATAGGCAAAGTTGTACACATTGACGAGGATGACAACACGGTGGAAGTGGCTTGCGAAGGGATCAGCGAACCCATCAGCGCGAGGCCCATTGAATGGCAAAACATTGTGTATGATCTTGATCCGGAAACGAAAAACGTAAGCGAGAAGGTTATGGGCACCTTTGCCCAACTGCCGCTGCGCCTTGCCTGGGCCGTAACCATCCACAAAAGCCAGGGCCTTACCTTCGACAAGGTAATCATCGATGCCGCACAGGCATTTGCACACGGCCAGGTGTATGTGGCCCTGAGCCGCTGCCGAAGCCTCGAGGGGCTGGTTTTCAAAAGCAGCATTCCCGCCCATGCCATCATCAGCCAACAAAACATCAACAACTGGCTCGATGAGCAGAAGCTTGCCATGCCGGGGCCTTCGGAATTCGAAGCACACAACAGGGCTTTTGTCGGTCAGCTGCTCACTGCCCTGTTTAGTTTCGGAGATATGCTGGCTGCACACGAACAACTGCTGCGACTCGCGCGACGTAACAGCAACAGCCTTATGCCGGGCTTAGCCGAAACACTGGCCGAATCGCTTGCCTTTGCCCGCAACCATCTGGAAGATATAGGTAAAAAATTCGAACCTCAACTAAACTACCTGGTCAACAAAATTCACCAACCATCTGGTGAACAAGCGCTTAAAGAGCGTTTGAAGCAGGCAGCAACCTATTTCAAACAGCAGTTGGAAATTTATTTCAAAGCATTACCTGAAAAGATTGAGACCGACGACAAAATGCTGCAAAAATCAATCGAAGAACTGCAAAAGGAAATCCGAAAAGCTGTTCACCTCAAACAAACTTGTCTGACGCAACTGGAAGAAGGTTTCAATCTGGGTAAATTTCTCCGGGTCCGTGCACTGGCAGTGATGGAAACTCCGTCCAGAGCCAGGCGCGAAAGCCCACAGTCTGATGAAGAAAGTTCGCTGCTCAAAGTGCTGCTCAAATGGCGCCGCGAGGAGGCACAAAAAAGAGGACTGGAACCATCGAAAGTGATTCCCCGCAGCAGCTTATACGAAATCGCCCGACGGATGCCGGCAAGCGTTTCCGGTTTAGCATCGGTAAAAGGAATGGGTAAGAAGAGGATTTCGATGTACGGCTCCACGCTTATGGCTTTGATGGATGAATATCTGAAGAGGCCAGCTTCCACACCTGACGTACAGGCGGCAAAAAAAAGCACCCGCGAGCTTACGCTCGAAATCTACCTGAACAATCCCGGATGCAGTATCGAAACCCTTGCAGCGCTGAGGGGCTTATCTCAAGGAACGGTATCGGAACACCTCGCAGCTGCAGTCGAAGAAGGAAGGATCGGTATTTCGGAGCTTGTGGATGCGCACAAAAGGCAGATGATTGAGGAATATTTCGAATCGGTGGACGACGACCGGCTGGGGCCGGCCCGCGAGGTGCTGGGCGAAGAATTCAGCTGGATTGAGCTCCGGCTGGTGAGGGCTGCCTTGCGGCATAAAGCCCGGTTCAAAAACAACACTGCACCCTGATTTTATCTTTGTTGGCGCATGAAGACCGCTCGCTTCACAAATGCAGGCGCTTCAACAAATTGTACCTTTGCCGCCTGCTGCAATTTACAAACCTGCCCTGCATGAAAGTCGCATTGATCCATTACCGCCTGATTCATTTTGGAGGCCTCGAAACCCGGCTCAAAAATTACATCAGCTATTTCCATCAGCAAGGTCATGAGGTGGACGTGGTATGTGCAAAGTACAACCCTGAAATAGTGTTGCCTCAGGGCAGCAAAGTGCATAAGATTGGGGCAGGCATCCTGCCCCGACCTTTCAGACAGCGGGGATTCGATCAACGCCTGGGAAGTTTCATGCGCCATCATTCCTACGATTTCAGCCTCTCGCTCGGGCGTACCAGCCACCAGCAATACGTACTCAGCCCCGGAAACCACCTTGGCTACCTGCGCAGCCTGGAACGCAAGGCCTGCTCGCTCAGCGACCTGGAACAAATTCGACTCGACAGGCGCTCGTTCGAACACTCCAGGCTGATTTTTGCAGCCTCGAGGATGATGCAGAACGAGATGGTTGAATTGTACAACATCCCGGCAAAGAAAATCAGGGTAATTTATCCGCCACTGAATACCCATAGTTTTGCCAGGGCCGATAGCCTGGAACGCGCGCAAATCAGAAAACGTCTGGGTTGGCAGCAGGACATACGATATTTTCTTTTCTCCTCGCTTGCCCATCGTCGCAAAGGACTGCCCCTGCTTCTTAAGGTGTTCGAAAAACTCAGGAACACTAACAATGAGCTGATAATCATCGGCGCACCCGAAGTAAAAACAAACCTGCCAAATGTGCATTATCTCGGATTCTTCGATCATCCGCGCGATTTCTATGTGGCCGCCGATGCCCTCCTCCATCCGTCGGTGTATGAGCCTTACGGACAGATTGTTGCCGAAGCCCTGCAGTGCGGGACTCCTGTGATCATTTCGGACAAGGTGGGCGCAGCCGAAATAGTTCAGAGCACTGAAGGACTTATCCTTGCCCACAATCAGCCGGAACAGTGGATTGAGGCCATAAGCAATTTCGACAGAGAAACATTTTCCATCCCAGCCAATTTTGCCCAAACGAGGAAAATCACCCTGGAAGACCATATGGAAGCTATGTTGCACCATGCCGGAAAATCAGAGGAATAAAAAATCCCGCGCATTTCTGATTTGCTATGTAGGCCAAAGATGTTTAATTTTGCAGCCTTGTTTTCAGGGCGGGGTGTAGCGCAGCCCGGTAGCGCGCTTCGTTCGGGACGAAGAGGCCGCTGGTTCGAATCCAGTCACCCCGACAAAACCAAAAAGCCATCCAAAGGGACGGCTTTTTTGTTGTTGGACGGCTAAACGAAGTTTAAAGCCGGACAGCAGCAAAAAAGACGCGCTGCAGCGCAGCGGTGGCTTTTTGGGTTTGATTCACCCCCATTAACGGATCACCGAAGGTAATCCAGTCACCCCGACAAAACCAAAAAGCCATCCAAAGGGACGGCTTTTTTGTTGTTGGACGGCTAAACGAAGTTTAAAGCCGGACAGCAGCAAAAAAGACGCGCTGCAGCGCAGCGGTGGCTTTTTGGGTTTGATTCACCCCCACAATTGGATCACCGTAGGTAATCCAGTCACAACGGGTGTCGGATAAATAGCTAAATAACAGCCTATTATCCTAATTAAAAACAACGTGCGCAATATACAAAGCTCTGACCTCCAGCTCGCGTGATTCGGTTAACTTTGCAGCCGCATGAGCGCATTCCAATACTTCGTGATTTGCTGTCCGGCCTGCCATAGCCGGCTTTCTGGGGTTAAGATCAATCCAGAAGAGGTTCAATACTCGGAGCTGTATTCCGACGGCCTGATGTTGTGCGATGGCCTGATGGCAGAGGAACAGAAACTGATCTCCTGTCCGGCTTGTGCACATTTGTTCTGGGCGCCCACAGTCGAGAAGCATGCCTGCGATGCCGACACCTGCGAAACAGATCAGACCATTTATCCCCATGGGAGCTGGTATCAGTTTGGATGCAACACGAGCAACTGCGACGGCAAAATAGCCCTCATCGAACACTATCGCCAACTGCTGCAATGCATTCGCCCTCTGAACAGCGAGCTGGAGATCTACCTGCGCAAAAAATTGCTCTGGGCCATCAACAACCTGATCAGGCAACGCAGCGAAGCCAGCATAAGCCAACTGCTCTCGGGAAAATCAAGTTTTGCACACTGGCGGGCCAGCCGTCGGAATCAAACCAGGCAAAACCTGGCCTTTATGGGATACAGGCAACTGCATATCAGCAACATACAACGACTCATTGAACTATTGCGCAGCAACGAAGAGCGAGAGCAGAACCGGCTCTTCCTCTGTGAATTGTACCGCGAAAAAGGCAATTTTTCGAAATGCCTCGAAATGGTTCGCCAGCTGAAGCGGTCAACACACTTCCTCACGCTGATTGAGGAGAAAGCCCGCCTGCACAATAGCTTTGTATTCAAGGTGGCAGGATAAGTTTCAACGGCCGGCCAGTTGACGTACAACCACCGATGCGCACGCAATTCCGAAAGCTGCAGGCATGTAGGAAATCGTACCCACAGTGCTTTTCTTATTCAGCTCACCTTCAAGGAGTTGGATTGTATTTTTGCTTACCGTTTCCGGCGAAAAAACAGCAGTAATCCCTTCGTAAACCCCAAGCTTGTGAAGTTTTTTCCGGATGTAATAGGCCAACCGGCACGTATGAGTCTGGCTGATATCGGCCACCTGAATCAGCGTAGGGTCGAACTTTCCGCCGGCCCCCATGGAACTTACCGTGTTGAGTCCGAATTTTCTGGCGTAGTAAAGCAGATAAACCTTTGGCGCAAGCGTGTCGATGGCATCGATCACATAATCATACGGATGCAACTGCAACAGATCGATCAGGGGCTGATCTTTTACATATGCCCGGACCACATGCAGCTTAAGCCCGGGGTTGATGTCCATGAGCCTGTTGGCCATCACCTCAGTTTTGGGCTTACCTTCTGTGCTCATCAGGGCCGGAAGCTGACGGTTGCGATTGGAAGCATGCACGGTATCTCCATCCACAATGGTAAGGCTTCCGACTCCTGCACGTGCGAGCATTTCGGCAGCAAATGCACCAACTCCGCCAAGACCCACCACGAGCACATGGCTTTGGGCCAAAGCCGCAACACCCTCATTGCCAATAGCTAAAACCGTCCGGCTGTTCCAAACTTCTTCCATCAGGGCTGCAGACTGAAGCAGGCGGCAAAATTACGCCAAATGACTGAAGCCAGATCCAGTGCCCCAATACCCCTCAAGGCAGCTGCCCGGGCGTAAAGCTCCCTAAGTGACATCCCGTTATCGTCGGTTTCGAGAAATATCCTGTCGTCCGGACAATATCTGAAAGCTTCAGTTAATGCCTCATTTCGACGCAACAAGGCTGCTCCGAACGACAAATAAAATCCCGCATCGAGGTATTGGCAGGCGATAGACCTGCGCGACGAAAAGCCATGCACTATCCATGGTTTGGCAGGCCTGAAGCTTCGTTTTAAGGCGATAAGCTGCGTATGACTTCGCACGGCATGCAGAATCATGGGTTTGTTCAGGCCTGTGGCTATTTCAACCTGATTTTCAAATATTTTTTTCTGCGCCTCAGGATTTGGCCTGAGCATATCAATGCCACATTCGCCAATGGCAATTAGCCTGGGATGGCTGGTTAACTGATAGAGCCATCGAAACTGTGCTTCAGGGTTTTCCGTCCCGACCCTCCAGGGATGGATGCCCGAACTGAAATATTGCTTTTCGGGCGGGGCATCGCCCGGCATCAGGTTCAGGATGGCCAAAACCTCATCGTCTGACCCTTGCTTGTGGGTATGGATGTCGAGAAAGTTCTTTTGGCTGTGCATAAAAAAAATCTCCGGTCAGATGACCGGAGACGAAATTATGCAATAAAACAGCCCATTGGCTTATTTGGATGGCACCTGATAGATGTTTGCATCGTTGCGGTATCCGGCCAGGTTCTTGAACCAGTCGGGGAATAGCACCCCGCCACTGGTAGCCCAGTCGGCAAACTTGAGATGGGCATTCACAATATCCACCTTTTCGTTAGGATAATCGAACTGCTCGTAGATATCGATTGCCCAGGGAAGATTTGTCGCTGTTTTGTAAAAACGATTGGCTGAGGGCTGGGTGTTGTCGTCCCACATTCCGAAGAAAGATGGATCGGCCAGGTCGGTGGGTGGGTAATCGGGCAGATGCACTTCTTTTCCGCGCTCTTTGTTGATGATCAGGAAGGGATTGAAATTGGGTACATCCAGGCTGGTGTAAAGCGGACGAGGCGAGGCAAAGTTGATGGTAATCAGCAAGGTATCCGGTTGCACGTATGGCGCTCCGGGTGTGGTGTTCACGCCAAGTCCCGAGCCAGGATGAGGCAGGCGGCTGAAGGCATTGTCGAAGGCAATGATGGTGGGTTTCGACTGTCCGTTTTCCAGTCCGTTGGCTCCAAGGCTGATAAAATTCTCTGTCAGGTCGAAGCCTGTAACGCTTACGAGCGACTGATCGATGGCGGCATTTGGAAACTGATACCCGAATCCGTTCTCAAGCGAGGCGCCTATTGCCCTGACAACAAGTGTGTTATAAATCTCTACTACCTGATTCTGGGCATTGGTAACGGTGTGGAAGCGATAATCTACTACCAGGTCGTTGAAATCGTAGTCACCCTTGGCAGGCCACAAATCTTCGAAAGCAAGCGAGCCGAACCCATTGGCAGGGAAGTAGATGTTGTAGGCACGCTCTGGGTCGTTTGGATATTCATCTTCATCATCCGGCACCCCATCGCCATCCGAGTCGGTTGCTCCGCCACCGCCGCCACCACTTCCGGGCAGTACAGCACAATCTCCGCCATTGTTGTTCGAGGGGTCGGCAGCATAAATGCCCGGAATGCTCACATCATCCAGATGTCCGCGCGAGGTGCCTCCGGAACCATACCAGCTCCAGCGAACCTTGTAAATGCCATTCACTGTGATTGGAATGGTTTCGGTGAACAGGCTGTTGTTGGTGTAGGTATGCGAAAAAATCAGGGTTTGGTTGTTGTATTCATCAATAAGATAAACATCCAGATACTTACCCGCTCCATTCAGTACATCAATTTTGTGCTTGAACACCAGATTGCCGCTTCCGGGCATGTTCACCCAGGGCGAAATCAGGGTGTGCTGATTGGTCATGCTCGACATCTGGCCGGTGCGCATGCTGAACTGACCGGTAATGGCATTAGCCCCACCTACGATGTTGGTGCTGGCGAAAAACCAGCATTTGGCAATCTCTGCATTTCGCGAACCCGACTCAAAGTCCTGAGTTACCTGTGCACTGAGCGGAAACGCTGCCATAAAGGCTATGCCCAGTACGATTTTGGCACTTAATTTTGCTGCTATTGTTTTCATGGCTTAATCCCTCTGAATTTTAATCAATTATCTGTCTCAGGAAGATTGGGAATATAGTTAAAGACAACTTTCCCGTTTTGAATTGGGAGGGTTTTGCTGATGGTTCCAAAACTTACCTTTAGCTCGCGCAAATAGGCCGGCACGACGATGTTGTAGGTGACGTTGGCATTCATTGCCTGCATGCCTTTATAAAACACAGCCTGTTGCCCATCGCTGATCACAATGGTGCGCTGCACCTGCACCGGCAGCTGTAGTCCTTGCACCTGAACTTCGACGTTTTGGGTCGTTTTCCAATCAAATTGGTTGCTTACCTTGAGGTCCGCCATACTGCCAGGCTTTTCAGGTTTTATGATCGGATCCTTCTGGCACGATGAAAAACCAAGGATAAGTAAACCGGCTAAAAGGATGAGATATCTTTTCATGGCTTAGAGTTTTCTACGCAGGAAACAAATTTTGTACCATTTATCATAATTACTTTTTTATCAGACAATTGCATTTTATGCCCTTGATTAAAAAATTCCTGTAATGAATCAATTCTCCAATTTTGGGATATAGGTTATTGTTTGCTCGCGGTATCGAGTTTCAAATATAAAAAAAGCCGGGTCAATGGTAGCCCGGCTTTTTTTAACGGTTGCGTGTATGAAACGTTTGGCATTTCGAAGCGATTTCCTATCAAGTTACAACTACTTTTGATACGATCTATATCGCTCGATAAACCACTGACTGCCAAATGTTTTATACACGATGTTAGGTGCTTTTGTTATTTTTTCAGTAATAAATCAATCGTATGTTGAACTAAACTCATATCACCCCACATTCCATGATGTGGTATCACAATACTTGCAGTTTTATATTTTTCTTGTACTTTTTTCATTGATATAGGCCATTCAGCAATATTTGCATCCCCTGTAAATCCAAGATTTTGATATGATAAAGCTTTAACCATACAACCTCCAAATAATAAATTACATTCTTTTATATAAACCACTAAGTTATCCGGAGAATGAGTTTCTCCAGGAAAATACACATCAAAACTTAAATTCCCAATTTTTAAAAATATTCCTTCTTCAATTTTAAAGATTTTGTTCGGTTTTACAAAAACCATTTTTTCATATACTTTTTTTATTCTTTCTTGTTCAGGTTTCAACCAAGAGATAAGTTGTTGTTGTGTTTGCTTTCCTCTTTCGTCAATCAAATTACAAGTCTTATCAGCACCATAAATGTCTATTCCTCTTTCTCTTAAATATTGATTTCCTCCTAAATTATCAACAAGAAAACCTGTATTTAGTGCTGTGATTTTATCAGGATTCAAATTGGTTTCAACCCAGTTCAACATTAATGCAGTAGACGTGGTGTCATATGGTGTGTCAATTAAAACGACTTCTTTGTCAGACGCTTTAACAATTAATGAATTTGATTCCCAAGGAAAATAATGTGTAACCACATAAATTGTGTCTGTCAGTTTTGAAATAAATAATTCCTCACTTAGTTTTGTCTCAAATTGAGCGTAAATCGTGTTAGTATAAGTTATCAATACAACACATAAAAAAAAAACTTTTTCATCCTTTATATTATTATCTCATTGATATTTCGTTTCTTACAATTGCACCTAAATCATAGATAAATTTCAACAGCCTCCGGCAGCCTTTTTCACTTGTGGAGTGCCGGAAGGCAGCGCAAAATTGGCGGCAGGCGCCGTTGGCCTGGAAGCGGTACCAAAAAAACGGCTGAAGGCGTACCTGGCTTGCTCTGAGGTTGTTTGTGCCCATTTGGGAAGGTAGTTTTCAAGCACGTTTTTGGCAATGAATTCGGCATCGGTTGCAACAGCAAACACCTGGCCGAAACCCTTTGCACGCAGCAACCAGGCTGCCGCAAGTGCTTCCGATTCGTCGGGTGCCACCACGAGTGTTTTACCGGCAGATTTGATGAACTTCATGCTTTCGTCCGATAACAGTCTGTCGGTGGTCACGCTGATCTGGCGACCAAACTTTTCGCTTTGTGGGATTTGGGCACCGTTGAGCTGCACCAGGGCAAACTCCCCCAAGGCATCCTGCGCTTCAATTTCATGAAGTTGCCAGGGTTTAATCAGCATTTCGCCCGATGACAGCTGGCTATGCAGGCTGAGGTTATCGGTTTTGTATGCCGGAGCAAGCCACCATTGCAGCAGGAGGGCTGCCAGCAACAGCCCGACAAAAAGTACTGCCGCTGCGGTGAGCATTTTATCGTTTATATTTTGCATATCTCATTATGTTTTAACTGATTAACATCCACCTTCGGCGCGATTAACATCCACCTTTTGCGCCTGAGACAGTTTTCATACCAGCCGGAATGGCGGCAGGAGCGGCGGTTTTTGCACCTGCTGCCTGGCCGGTGCTGAACCTGCTGCGGGCTTCCTGACGGAAACGCTGACGAAACTGCTCGGTTTCGTCTTTAATTTTAGCGATGAAGTCATTGACAAAAATGTCTTCCACAAATCCATTCAGGCCGCCTTTAAGCAACCGGATATTTTCCAGGCCTGCCCTGCCTGCGGCCAGCCAGGCAGCCTGGGCATCGGTGGAACCATTGCTGATAAAAACAATTTGTCCCTTTGCACTGCGCAGGCTGTTGAGCGATGCAGGCTCAAGCAGCTCAGCAAGAGGAATATTGATTGAGCCGGGCAGGCTGAACAGGGCAAAGTCCTCCGAGGGTCGCACATCCACGATGTAGAGGTCGTTGCTTTGCGGATTGAGCAGTTTCCATGCCAGCTCGTCGGTATCGACATAGCTGGCCGGATTGGCCATTTTTTGGATTAGTTCTTCAGCTGCCACTTCGTTCCACCTTGCTTTGGGCCGCTCGGGAAGCACAAAAAACAACACAGCCAGCCCAAGCATCATTGCGAACGGCCCGGTGTAGGATGGATGAAAGATGCCGGCAGATACCGGTAGCCCGTTCACCTTGTCTTCAATTTTGCGGGTGATGATGAAAGCAGAAAGCGCAATCACTACAAGCAGAAGCACAAAAACATTGCGCGACAGCCCAAGCGATTCGTACACAAAAGGACTGCCAATAAAACTGCCTGTGTAAACAGGTTCGAAAATGCTGTAGGCTTCACCGAAGATGAAAATACCGATCAGCATGCCCAGCACAAACACCATGGCGTCAATTTTTCCGATCACGGCGGCAACCATGCTGGTTCCGGGGCAAAAACCGCCCAGAATAAAACCAAATCCCATGATCACGCCTCCGGCAATGATCGAATAAATGTACGTAGGGTTGATGTAGAGCAAGTCGAATTCGATCCAGCCGAGGTATCTGAACAGTTGCAGGCCAAGCATTGCGGTGATGGCGGCAGTGAAGAATACCCTGAGCACGACAAAATCGTAACCGTAGAAAACACCGGCGAGTTTACGTGAATTCGAAAACCCGCCCTGTTCGAGCACATAGCCAAATCCCAGACCAATCACAAAAGCAAAGAGCAGGTTCAGGTCGGGGTTGATAAATCCTTGTGGAATAAGTGGTCCCATAGTTGTGCTGCGTTAATGTATCCAGAGTTTACGGAAAAAGTAAGCGATGACATAGCCGGTTCCGAAGATGAAAATCATGGTCAGGAAACCGGCGGTGGAGAGCACAGCCATCCCGCTGAGGGCGGCGCCGCTGGTGCATCCGCGTCCGAACTGGGAGCCGATGCCAAAAAGTATACCTCCTAACAGCGCAAACAAAAGCCGTGTACCATTGCTGATGCGCGGACCTTTATCGATGGCCAATCCTGCCCTGCCGGACACAAAGCCCGAGAAAAATGCCCCGCCCAGCAATCCGGCCACCAGATAAACCAGCCAGTTTTTCATGGGACGGCCATCGCCATCGGCAAAAAATGCCGCATAAAACGAATTGGACTTTGCATGTTCAGGCGCCATGTGGCCCACTGTTTCAATAACTACGCTCTTGGCTGCACCACTGGCGCCAAGCCCGCGTCCGGTAATAAAAAACGAAGCCAGCAATACCAGTCCAAGCAGGAAACCTGCCAGGTAGGCATTCATGTAAGGTTTAGGTTGTTCGTTCATGGTCTTGAATTTTTTTTTATTTAACAGCCACCCTGAGCCGCTTTTTTGATTTCGCCGGCCGGATTGACAGGCAATACCGCACTGCTCGAAAGGGGGTATTTACGTTTCTGCAGTTCGCTCCATTGATGTGAGGCTGGCCAGCCATCCCGTTGCATCCTGCTGTGCATAAACGAGTTGGCACCATAAAGCAATGAGTAGGCATCGTAGCCCAACATGCGCAGATAGGCCACAGCATGTGCCGAATGATGTCCGGTGTAGCAATAGACAACAATCTTCTGTGTGGTGGGGATTGAAAGCAACTGTGCATCGATTGCAAGCGATTTTCGCGGGCTAAACTGCCTGGCAGCGGGAAGATGTCCGACAGTTTCGTAATCGGCCGGCGACCAATAGTTGATGATGAAGTACTCTTCCATGTGTTTTGCCAGCGAATCGAATTCGAGAAAATGAGAGGCGCTGCTTTCGGCCAGCAATGCGGCCGCCCTGTCGTGAGCAATCTGATATAGGCTTGATTTTCCAGTTGATACAACAGGCAGATCGTTCACAGCTTTGGGAAAATCCGGCATTCCTGTTACCAATTGGTCGGCCCATTTGTCGCTTATTGCTTTATCCCAGCCTTCGTTTGCCAGGGTAGCGTCCCAGGCATTCATGCCAAACCGGATCGAATAGGTATTGTCATAGCCCAGCAAACGCACAATGCCGTTGACCCATGCCGAAAGCTGCCCTCTTGAACACACGAAGACAACCTTGTCAAATGCATTGATATCCAGCCTTTTGTCAAGATAATCAAGTAATTCCTCCGGTCTGATGTTGATTGCATTGGGGATGTGTCCTGCGCCATACTGCGAGGCATCGCGCAGGTCGATAAACAAATTATTGCCATTCAGGAGCTCATACGCATCGTCGGCCGAGATGACGGCCGGCACCTTATCCGAGTTGATCCAGTTGCCGTTCTGGTTCAGCCATTGCACGAGCTGTGCTGATTCGCCCACAGCTGATGCGGGCGGGATAGCGGATTTGTTGCAGGAACTCAGCAATACCAGCGCCATCAACGCAATCCAGCCTGCGGAAACTATTCTCAGTGATTTCATTTCTCTTCTTCTTTTTTAGGTTCGTCAGCAGGGGTATCTTCATCTTCCTCGAGCTCTTCCCATCCGGTGATCATAGCTTTGAGGTTGGAAGTGAGGGTGTGCCCGGTGGTGATCAGATAGAGGTGCACCACCACAAACGAAAGCAGCACAAAAGCTCCGAGGGTATGCAGCACGGCCACAAGCTCAAGGTTCTGGATATTGGTAATCTCAATCCGGTCGCCCTGCGGATAGCGGTAAAACATATAGGCAAGTCCGGTGGTGACCATGACCGGGATGACCAGCAATTTAAGTCCGAGATAGACAAGGCGTTGCAGAGGATTGAGCTTGCTGAGCACGGTTTTTTTGGTGGGATGGGGCGCGTTGCGGAAAATTCCGAACAGGTAGAAATCGAGCTGAGCCTTAAGGTTTTGGGTTGTGGGCAGGTATTGTTTCCACTCGCCTGTCGTAAAGTGCCAGAAGATGGCAAAGATGATGAGCACAATGAATCCCCATGCCGCTTTGTTGTGAATATCCACAGCAGTGTCGTAGCCCAGAAGGTTGTAGGAACTGTGGATTTCGAAGCCTGTGATGGCGAGGATAAAAATCAGCAACGACTGGTTCCAGTGCCAGAATCGCTCGAATCCTTTGTAGATGTAAACCTTTTTAAAATTTTTCATGGCGTGGGTTGTTAGGCATTTTTACGGTTTTTTCTGGAAGCCATAAACCGGATACCGGCATGACCTGCCACTCCGACAAAAGACAAGATCAGCAGCAATCTGCCGGCAAAGTCTGCGGTGTCGTTGCGGTCGCGGCCGGGCATATAAAAGTCGCGAAGCTGTGCAAGCCGGCCTTCCTCACTTCGGGTGTGACACTCCTTGCACGACACAGTTTCTGCACTTGGCGAAACCATGTGGTTTACAGGAAGATAGACCTCTGTATCAATAAACGCATATTTTCCGCTGTAGGGCAGCCCTACGTACTCCATACCTTTAATAATTGCACTGTCCCAGTTAAGGTCGAGCCACAGGGCCCCCTGACCGGGCTGGCGGTCCCACAACTTGGCCTGCAGCACATGCAGGGTTTCGGGATCGTAGGGCTGGCGGCCACGATGAACTTTCACAGGAACAATCTTGCTTTTCTGGTCTTTGTATTCGCCAAAAAGTCTGTTGATTTTAACCACGCCCTCGGTGGTATCAATCTTATCGGTAATCAGCAGGTGATCGGCCGTGCCATTGAACCATGAGTATTCGGGTCTGACATTTTTCTTCCACACAAAGTCGCCCTTGGCCGAGGTATAGATGATGTTGCCATCCTCGTCCTTAACCTCAAAGCCTTTGCCATCGAGCTTTTTGGTGGCTGTGCTCCAGTCCCATTCCATTTTGGTGGCATTCACTTTGGCATAAACCGGGATATGGCAGGCCTGGCACGACACTTTGATGGTGTGTTCGTTGAGAATGCTGCGCACGTGCGGTGTGGAGGTGTGGCAATCTTCGCAGCTCAGGCGATTGTTGCCGGTGGCTGTGATGCCGAAATAGCGTCCTTTCATCTTGTGATTTTCTGCCGTGTGGCAATCCACACACTTCATGTGGATGCCATCGACACCCATATGCACATCCACCTGTCGGCCGGAGGTGAGCAAGGCAACCTCCAGATCACCATGCTTCACATTGTTTCCGCCCCCACCAAAAAAGTGACAACTGCCGCAGTTCTGGCTGGCCGGAATGCCCACACTGGCCAGAATAGCCTTGAAATCAGGGCCTTTGTCGCCCCCCATTTCCGGATAACCGGCCATACCCGACGCTTTCTGATAGGTTCCTGTATTGTCGTGGCAAACAATGCAGTCGATGTTGAATGGGTTTTTGAAATCGAACGACTTGTCGGCCCAGCCATAACCGGCGTGGCATTTCATGCAGCTCCCTTCGTTGGACTGAACCCCGGTGCAGAAATTGTTGATGAGGTTTTTCTTGCCGATGTACACCACCCCTTTTCCGGGGATGAAGTCTTCGCGTTCCCAGGTAAAGTGCGGGCTGGACAGCAACTCGTGCCCGCGCTCGGTATGACACGAAAGGCATGCTGCCGTGATCTGGTGCGGATTGTCGAAATCCTGCTGCAAAACCGCAAATTTGCCGTGATCTACCCCAGGCTGTCGAACTTTCGTGTACCTTTCACGCAATTCGTTGAGTCGGGTCTTGTCGTCGGCAGGCCTCCGCAATGCCAGGGTGATGATGACAAGCGGAGCGATGATGGCCAGGAAAAAGACCAATGCTTTTGTTACTGGTTTCATTATCAACCTATTTTAGTTATTCAATTGATTCAGAGTAAATTAACTTGATGTTAAACTTTGAACAATTTTTTCAGATAAACATATGCAAATGTATAGATATAATATCCGTACTTTTGTTGGCACAATAATTTACCGCTGTTCTAAATAAAATCGCAAGTTATTGAATATTAATTTTTTAAGTTGTATTTCCTTATTTAGAATCGTTATAAATTTCAGGTTTCTAAATCTGACGCGAGGAAAAAATTGAGCACATCCGGCCGAAGGTTTGTTTATGCATTCACACAAGCTTATAGCTTTGCATGGGGAATCATTCGCCGGATTGTCACCCAATGACGAACTAACTTCAAATTCACAGATCAATGGATGTTGAAATACTTTCACGGATTCAGTTTGCTTTCACAGTTTCCTTTCACTACATCTATCCCCCGCTCAGCATAGGTCTTGGGCTGATGATGGTGATCTACGAAGGTGCCTTTTTGCGCACCGGTAATAAGATGTACGAGCAGCTGGCGCGTTTCTGGACGCGCATTTTTGCCATCACCTTTGGGCTAGGTGTGGCCACGGGCATCGTCATGGAGTTTGAGTTTGGCACCAACTGGGCCACCTACTCCCGCTTTGTAGGCGATGTGTTTGGCAGCGCCCTTGCAGCCGAGGGTATCTTCGCCTTTGCGCTCGAGAGCGGCTTTTTGGGCGTATTGCTTTTTGGCTGGAACAGGGTCAGACCCATTGTGCATTTCATTGCAACCCTGGGGGTTTGGCTGGGCTCGATGTTTTCGGCCGTATGGATTGTGGTGGCCAACAGCTGGCAGCAAACGCCGGCCGGCCACCATATCGTGGGGCACGGCAACCAGATGCGGGCCGAAATCACCGATTTCTGGGCGATGGTTTTTAATCCATCGAGTGTCGATCGCATCCTGCACACCTGGATCGGAGCGCTTATTGCCGGCGCTTTTCTGGTGATGAGCGTACACGCCTGGTACATTCTCAAAGGCCGGTATGTGGAAATGTCGCGCAAGGCTTTCGGGCTTGCCCTCATTGTGGCCGCCTTTTTCTCGGTCATGCAGCTGGTCACAGGCCACAGTTCTGCCTCAGGGGTAGCTAAAAATCAACCCGAAAAACTTGCCGCCTTTGAGGGCCATTACAACCAAAGCGACCCGGCCCACCTGTATCTCTTCGGCTGGGTGAACCATGAAAAACAAAAAGTGTATGGTCCATATGTCCCGGGCGGCCTCAGCTTTCTGATACATGGCAACTTCGATACCCCTGTGCCCGGATTGAACGACTTTCCCAAAGATGAAATCCCCACCCAGGTGAATGCCATTTTTCAATTCTACCATTTGATGGTTGCTTTCGGCCTGTTTTTTATAGCCCTCACCCTGTTTGGTTTGTGGATGTGGTGGCGGGGCAGGCTATTCGAGACCAAATGGCTGCTGTGGATATTCGTGTTTGCCGTAGTGCTGCCGCAACTGGCCAACCAGTTTGGATGGTTTGCGGCCGAGATGGGACGTCAGCCATGGGTGGTATATAAACTACTGCGCACCAGCGATGCTTTTTCGCCCACCGTAACAGCACAAAACGTGCTTTTCTCCCTTATTCTGTTTACCCTGGTCTATGCCCTGCTCTTTGTGTTGTTCATTTATCTGCTGGACAAAAAGATCAAAGCCGGACCGTACGATGAGCGTAACGAGGAAGGCAGGCCCCTGCAGGAGGACATTGCTAATCAGTTGGTTAAATAAAGAATTCGTGAGCCATGGAAACTTTTTTAGGAATAGATTATCCCACCTGGTGGTTTTTGGTGGTAGGCGCACTCTTTTCGGGTTATGCCATTCTGGACGGCTTTGACCTGGGAGCAGGAGCATGGCATTTGTTCTTAAAGGGCGACCGCAACAGGCGCATTGCACTCAACGCTGTGGGGCCGGTGTGGGACGGAAATGAGGTTTGGCTGGTTATCGGAGGCGGTGCCCTGTTTGCCGGCTTTCCGGTGTTGTACGCCTCAGCATTCTCGGCCATGTACATACCTTTTATGCTGTTTCTTGTGGTGCTTATCTTCCGGGCGGTATCCATCGAATTCCGGAGCAAGGAAAAGATGTACTGGTGGCGCCAGAGCTGGGACGTGGCCTACAGCCTTTCGAGCATCATGATGGCGCTGTTGCTGGGTATTGTGCTGGGCAATGTATTGCAAGGCATGCCGCTCGACGCCGAACACCACTTCACCGGTCATTGGCTCGACTTCATCAACCCTTATGCAATCATGGTCGGCATCACTACCCTGGCCCTGTTTATGATGCATGGTGCGCTCTATCTGGCGATGAAAACAGAGGGACAGCTGTTCGAAAAGGTTAACCACCTGCTTCGCAGCGCCATGATCTTTTTCATCGTGGCTTATGCGATTGTGACCGTTTACACCCTCATTTACCTGCCACACCTTTCCGATACCATTTCCGAAAACACCGCCTTGTTTGTGGTACCTGCCCTGTCGATGCTGAGCATTGCCAACATTCCGCGGCTGGTCAGCAAACAAAAATATGTGCAGGCCTTTTTGTTTTCGGCACTCACCATGAGTTTTCTGCTTATTCTGGTGGCCATCGAACTCTATCCTGTGATGATCTTCTCGACCATCAATCCGGAATACAGCATCACCATCTACAATGCCGCATCGTCCGACAAATCGCTGGGCATCATGCTGTTGATGACGATCATCGGGATACCGCTAGTAGCTATTTATACCTTCTTTGTGTATAAGACCTTCTGGGGCAAGGTGAAAATGGACGAAACCTCGTATTGATTTTGTTCAACTGCAAAAGGCAGGCATACACAAACAGCCCTTGATTCACCAACCAGGGTGAATTGCCGCCATCTTCAAGCAGGAAATAAAGTATCTTTATTCCCTCAACAAACACCTTTTTATTTTATGCGGCAACATAAAATAGCTTTATTGCTTTTATTCCTGCCCTGGTTGGTCGTTGCCCAGATGCCCGGCAAGCTTCTCGTTGTGGGAGGAGGCAGCGAAAACTACAATAGCTGGAGCGATGCGCCCTACGCCTGGGCTGTTCAGCAGGCGCCCAACAAACGTGTGGCCATCATTGGCACCGAAACCAATCCCAGTTCGTGGCTCCCCACTTATTTTGTGGCCAGGGGTGCTGTGTTTGCAAAAAACTTCCCGGTAGCTACACAGGCCGCTGCCAACACACAGGCTTTGTACGACAGCCTTAGTACCTACGACATGATTTTTTTCCGTGGTGGCAATCAGGCCAATTACTACAACCGTTACCGCAACACCCTGCTGCAGCAGGCTGTGGAAGTGGTGTTCAACCGAGGCGGCGTGGTTGGCGGAACATCGGCCGGGTTGCATATCCTTTCGAAAGTGGTGTACACAGCTGTAAACGGGACCGTGTATCCCGACGAAGCCCTGGCCAATCCGCACAACCAGTATATGACCCTGAGCGACAACTTTTTCCAGTTTTTGCCGGGGGTTGTATTCGACAGCCATGTGGCTGAGCGGGGCCGGTTTGCACGCACCCTGGCTTTTGTGGCCAAGTGGAAATTCGACCAGAACCTGGACATCGTGGGCATTGGCGTGGACGATAAAACGGCCGTTTGCATCGACCAGAACCTCAATGCCACAGTTTATGGCACCGGAGCCGCCGGCATATACCGTAGCGGGCCTGGCAACCAGTTCAGCCTTGGAGGCACCAAGCTGCTTGCCAGCAATGTGCTGGTTAGCCAGATGATTCATGGCTGCACATTCAACATTGGCAGCATGGAAATGAACGGCCTGACACAGATGGTGCCGCCGCGTTCCGATGGCACACTTCCCGCATCGCATATCTGGTTAAGTGCCACCGAAACCCTTAGCAAGAATCAACTGATGTTGAGTCAGTTGGGGCAACACGGCAACCCAGGCGACACCATTGTTGTTGTGACCACAGGAACCGAAAGCAGTGTATCTGTCTATGTCAATTGGCTCACCACCAACGGCAAACCCACTTCAGTTCTGGTGGCATCGGCTGCCAATGGCAACAATGCCGGATGGCTGGCCAAAGCCGGACGCAGCAACAAATTCCTGTTTGCAGCATGCAGCTACCAGCCATTGATGGACTTTATGGTGACTCCCGTCGGGCAGGTGTTGCGCTCCCGGCTATTAGCTTTGGGCTCGGCAGTGGCATTTGTGGGCGGCAACAGCAGGTATGCGGGCCGCACCCTCTTGCTCAATTACGAGCAGGCCTACGCCAGCTACGATGGCCTGATGGATTTCCGGCCGGGCCTCGGTTTGCTGCGCTCGGCCATTGTCATGCCCAATACTTTCACTGGTTCGCCGACCACCGATGTGGAAAACACGGCCACCGGAGTACCTTACGCCATGGTACGCGACAGCCTGCAATATGGTTTCTGGCTGCACGACGACGCCATTGCCCACTTCAGACCCAATGGTGCACAGTTCGAACTAACCGCCTTCGGCAACTTCCCGCTTATTGTGGCCGAAAACCCGGGAACTACAGCTGCACTCACCACCCAGAGCGCCGTCAGCAGCGGACTCCCGCGTGGCGTTGCCGGCTTCAGCCAGTTCCACTTCAGCCTGATGGACCAAAGCACAACAAAAATCATTGACACCTATGCCTCGCTGACTGACAATACCCGAACAAGTGCTCGTTTGTGGATCTCACCCAACCCCTCCACATCTTTCATCCGTTTTGAAGGACTCGAAGCCGGAAGTTACCTGCTTCGCATCTACTCAATGAACGGAACCCTGATAAAAAGTGAAAAAATCTCCACTAATCGTCCGTTCGATATCAGCAGCCTGAAAAAAGGCTTGTATCTCGTCAGCCTGCAGGCCGATCAGGGTCAGACCAGCACCACTAAATTTCTCAAGCAATGAAAAAACCTAAGCTGACATTCTTTGCCCTGCTGGTTTTGATGTGTATTGGTTCCGGTGCAAGGGCTTTTTCGCAGGGAGCATTGTACATCATTGGCGGCGGCAAGCGCCCGCTCACCATGGCGGCCGAGATGGCCTCGATGGCCGCACTCGATCGGCCGGGACATTACGCCGTGGTGTTGCCCATGGCCAGCAGCGAACCTGATACCGCGTTCTATTACTTTAAAAAAGACTTTGTGGAACTGGGATTCGACAGGGTGTACAAATTAAACATGCCCACAGCCGGACACTTCACTTCGGCCAGGCTCGACTCGATCCGTAAGGCTTCGCTGATTTTTATCAGTGGTGGCGACCAAAACCGGTTTATGGAGCTGGTGCTGAACACCCCTGTGCACCAGGCTATTCTCGATGCACACCGCAATGGAGCTGTGGTGGGCGGCACAAGCGCCGGAGCTGCCGTGCAAAGCAAAATGATGATCACCGGCCGGCAACTGCTCCACCAGAACGATGAATCAGGCTACCGCACCATCGAAGCGGGTAATATTGAGATTGCGGAGGGCCTCGGTCTGCTTGAGGGCGCCATTATTGATCAACACTTTATCCGGCGTCAGCGGATGAACCGCCTGATTGCAGCCGCCCTCGAAAACCCCGGAACCCTGCTCGTTGGCATTGACGAATCGACCGCATTGGTGGTAGAAGGCCAAAAGGCAAGGGTAAGCGGCCTCTCTCAAATTATTACATTGAAATACAAAGACAGGAAAGCCAACCTCAAAGACAAACTCCTCGGAGGCCATGGCCTGGAACTGAATGTTTATCTGCCAGGTGAGGAGTTCGACCTTCAATAACAAAGAATGCCCGCCGGTTGAGCGGGCATTTTTGTTGACTGATGAGGGATTTCAACGACGAATCTGAATCTTTTTATCCACAGTTCCTTCGTTGGTGATGAGCCTGAGCAGATAAAAACCAGCAGGAAGGTGGTCAACCGCAATGCGCAGCTGAGCCTCGGCTGCAGGCGAGGCATACACCTGACGTCCGCGCAGATCGGTCAGCACAACTTGCAGGATTTCGGTCTGAGCGCTGATATTCAGCATGTTGCTTGCAGGATTGGGAAATATGGTCACCTGGGGTGCCGACATTTCGGCATTGCCCACAAATCCCACATACACCTGAGGGGTGATGAGCCAGTTGTCGGGGGTGAGCGGGTTGGTAGCCCACGATTCGCTGCGCAGGGCCGCATTGCCCTGGCGCACGCCAAAGAACCAGTTACGGCCGTCGTTGTCGGCGTCGATCTTGGTCCAACCTTCAGGCAACCATTCTTCACCGGCCGGATCGTCTATCCCAGCCTGAAAATCTTCGTTGAGCAGCAGGATATCGGGTTGTCCAGCCTCCACGATCTTTAGCTTCACATTGTCGATCACCACACGGTCCATGTCGGTGATATTCCAGTGGCGGAAGGCCACATACACATTCTGGCCGCCATAGGTGTTGATGTCGAGCTCGCGCGGCTGGGGTTGCCAGTTGGGTATGCTGGTGGAGAGGGTTTCTTCGAACAGCATGGTAAAGTCAGCCGGATTGGTGCCCGTGGTGGAGATGAACACTCCGTAGTGTTCGGCACGGTAGATGGCTGTGTTGGCTGTGGAAGCTACATCCCAGGTGAGCTTGTAGCTTACGGCGGAGGCATCGCGCTGTGCATGGAGGCTAACCATTGCCAGCAGGCCAAGCAGGAGTAACATTGTTCGCTTCATAGGCATTTGTTTTTATTGATGTTTGACGTTTGTTTGCAACATTGTAAATGTAATATCATTGTTTCTCCGAACCCTAATCCCGCACAAATATCTCGATGTCGTCGAGCACGATGCGGTCCATGTCGGTCACATTGTAGTGTCGGAAAGCCACATAGATATACTGACCTGCAAAATGTGAGATATCGAGCTCGCGGTACTGATAAACCCAATTGGTATTATCGGTGGTCAGGGTTTCTTCGAAAATGAGGTTGGTGAAGTCGGCTGCCGCTTTACCGGTGGTGGATACGAACACCCCGTAATGTTCCTGACGGTAAATCGGGGTATTGGCGGTGGGGCAAACCCCATATCTGACAATAATCTGCTTTCCGGCCGGGATGGTAGTCAGGTCCAGTTTCGGGGTAATGAGGTAATTGTCAGGGATGAGCGCTTCGCCCGTGGCGGAGTTGTACGATTGCGACCTGGCCTGACCGTTGCCCTGACGCGATCCCCAGTACCAGCTCAGCCCGTCGCCATCCACATCGAGCACGGTGAAGATATCGGGAATGGTATCGGTGTTGTCGAAGTTCTCGGAAAATGGCAGCGGCACGGCATCGAGGATGGCCGTCAGGGTGACCGATTTGGTGAGGCGGTTGTAGTGCAGCACTTTGCTGCTGCCCACGGTGAGGGTGATGGTATATTGTCCGCTTTGGTAATAATACACCGTTGGATTTTCCTCGGTCGAAGTTTCGCCATTACCAAAATCCCAAAGGTAAGAGGTGGCATTCAGGCTTTTGTTGGTCAGTTCCACTTTGAATCGGAATCCAAACGGGGCGGTGTTGTCCTCTTCTTTTGTGGAAGTAAAGGAAAAATCGGCCTGGGTCGAGGCCTCAGGCACAGGGAAACCCTCGTCTTTGCAGCTCACGGCCAGCATCAGTGCGGCAACCGTCAGCAGAATCACAAACGAAATGCTTGTATATTTCATGGCTTTAGGCGTTTTCGGGTTCAATAACATGGGTTTTGATCAGTGGTCTGAATGGCTTCGTTGGCCTGAATTTCGCTCAGCGGTATGGGGAAAAGTTTGTAGCAATCGGGCAGTCCGGGGATGATGGCCTGTACCCTGTTGGTACGCACCAGGTCGAACCAGCGGTGTCCTTCGAAGGCAAACTCGAGCCTGCGTTCGTTTTCTATGGCCAGCAGCAGCGCGGCAGGATCGGCAGTGGTTACGGGAGGCACACCTGCGCGATTGCGCAGTATGTTGATATGATTGCGCACCTGGGCAGCATCACCGCCTTTGAGGGCAATGGTTTCAGCCATGATCAGGTGCATCTCGGCCAGGCGAAACACGGGCACCTTATCGCTTCCATTGGCTATGTCGCTGTATTTGAGGCCATATGGCCCATCGGATGCAATAGCCAGGGTGGCTTTCAGCCGAAGGGTGTCGTTGTTTCCGTAAGCTGCAATCAGCCCTGCGGAAGGCGAAAACTCTTTCCTACCACTCAGGGTGCGGGTGAAAAAGTATTCGGCCAGGCGGTTGCGGTCCTGGGCAATAAAGTCCACGTAAAAAATGGTTTCCTTGTTTGGCGTGCCTTTAAATAAATTGGCAAATACAGGCTCAAGCTCATAGCCAAAGTCGTTGATGACTTTTCCGGCATAAAAAGCAGCCGAGTCGAGGTGGGCAGCATTGCCGGTGATGCTGTAATAAGTGAGGTAGGCTCTGGCTGAAAGCGCCATGGCAGCGCCACGGCTGGCCCTGGGCGAACTGTTGCCCACCGGATTGGCCTGACGCGCAACCACCAGATCGGCAAACACCTGATTATAAACTTCATTCACTGAGTTGCGGGGCACGTTGAGGTCGCTTTCGCGGGCCTGTACGGGCTTGGTGCGCACGGGTACTCCGCCAAACATCCTGACCAGGTTGAAATGATGCAAAGCCCGCAGGAAGTGTGCTTCGGCATTGTATTGCCGCTGCTGATCGGGGGTGAGGTCGGTCAGGCCGGGAATGGCATCAATCACATGGTTAACCATGTTGAGGGCCGTGTAGATGCTGGCCCAGATGCTTTCGACGATGCCGTTGTCGCTCAGGATGCTGTTGTTGTCTATCTGGTTGTATCCGGCAGTGGTTCCGGTCCACACGAGGTTGTCGGCCACCAGGTCGGGCACCACAAGGTATTCGCGTCCGTAATAACCTGCCGATTGCAGGGCATCGTAGCTGCCGGTCAGGGCGCGTTCAAGGCCGGTGCGGTCTTTGATGGCCTCCTGTGCAGGGATGCTCTGGGTAGGCTGCACATCCAGCACATCGCAGGCGGTGGCAGCAAAAATCGTTACTATGCTTAAGAATATGAAATATCTTTTCATGGCCTTGTCTGTTTTTTAGAATCCGACATTGATACCAAAGTTGAAATGACGCGCCTGGGGATAGGTGAAGAAATCGGTACCCATGCGCAGATCGTCGTCACCGCTGTAATGCACCTCAGGGTCCATGCCCGAATATCGTGTAAAGGTGAGCAGGTTGTAAGCAGATGCATAGACACGCATATTATTGATTTTTAGACGTTTGAGCTGGTCTTTTGTAAAATTGTAGCCCAAAGTCAGATTCTTGAGACGCAGATACGACCCATCCTCGATGAAACGGGAGGAGATGCGGTTGTTGTTGTTGGGGTCTTCTTCGGTAGCCCGCGGTATGTCGGTAATGTCGCCAGGTTTTCTCCAGCGGCGGAGCACTGCGGTCGACTGGTTGTCCGAGCCTTTCATGGATTCGATGTAGATGCGGGTGCCGTTGAAGATGTCGTTGCCATAGCTGAACTGGAAGAAGATGTTGAGGTCGAAGTTTTTCCAACGCAGGTCGTTGTTAAACCCGCCGATGAAATCGGGGTTGGGGTCGCCAATTTTTACCCTGTCGGCAGCCGTGATTTGTCCGTCGCCGTTCACGTCATCAAACACAATGTCGCCTGTAGTAGGGTCAACGCCCAGGGAGCGATAGCCATAAAAGATGCCGGCGGGCTGGCCTTCCTCGAAACGGTTGCTGCCGCGTCCGAGGTTGTCGAGCGGGGTGCCTTTGTAAAGCTTTTTGATCTTGTTGCGGTTGAAGGTCATATTGAGCGAGCTGCTCCATTCAAATGCACCCCTGAGGTTATCGGTTCCGAGCACAAACTCAAAGCCTTTGTTTTCGAGCTGACCGATATTGGTGGTGATGGAGCCAAAACCTGAAGTGAACGAAACCGGTCGCGAAAGCAGCAGGTCGCGTGTCTGGTTGTTATAATAGTCCACATTCAGGTTGATGCGTTCATCAAGCACCGAGATGTCGAACCCGATGTTGAACTGTGCGGTGGTTTCCCATTTCAGATTGGGATTTTCGAGCTGTACCGGGGCAATGCCTGGTTGCCCGTTGTAGTTGTACCCGCCACCAAACAGGGCCAGGTTGCGAAAGTCGGGGATGCCGTCGTTGCCGGTGAGTCCGTAGCTGGTGCGCAGCTTAAGCTCGTTGATATTGGCAAATTGCTTCATGAAATCTTCCTGGGTGATGCGCCACGAAAGTGAAGCTGCCGGGAAAAAGCCATAGCGGTTGTTGACCCCGAACTTTGAGCTCCCGTCGTAACGTGCCGTAAAGCTGGCCAGGTATTTATACTGGTAGTTGTAGTTGACGCGTCCGAACCACGAATTCAGACCGCGGTCGCGGGCGCTGGCCGAGGCATTGGTGATGGTTGCCGCCGAAGCCAGATAGCGGAACTTCTCGTTCGGAAAATCGGTGCCCCGAATGAAAGCCGAGCGCACGGTAAGTTTTTCGAAGCTATAGCCCAATAGGGCGTCGAGATTGTGTCGTTCGGCAAAAGTCTGAGTATATTTTAAGGTGTTGTTCGACACGGTGTTGAGCACATTGTTGCTGGCAAAGATGCCTATGCCGTTGGAGCGTTTGCCCTGGCGCGTAGTGATGGGATCGTAGCTGTGCTCGCGGAGGTTAAGCAGGTCGATGCTCCACTTTGTGCTGAATATCAGATTGTTGGTGATGGCATAGTCGGCAAATACATTGCCCAGGGTTCGGTAGGAGTGGGTTTCGTTGATGGCTTCTTTGGCAATGGCCACCGGATTGGCAAACGCGCCGTCTTCGTTGTAGGTGCCATCGTCGTTATACACCCTGTTGATGGCCAGGAGCGAAATGGCATTCGGGAGCGGACCGTTGAGCGACTGGTCGCCTTCCACACGGTTGTTGAGCGAATAGGTAAGCCCGAGGTTGGAGCCGATGGTCAGTTTCTGGTTCACTTTGTGGTCGAGGTTCATCCTTCCGCTCAAACGGCTGTAATCGGTGCCGAGCAGGATACCGGTTTGGTTGTACACGTTACCCGAAAGAAAGAACTTGGTCTTTTCGTCACCGCCACTGGCCGAAATCTCGTAGTTCGACATGGGAGCAATCCTGAATACCTCATCGAGCCAGTCGGTATCCACGCCATTGGGCTGCAAGCCCTTGTATTCGTTCCACTGCTCGGCATTCATCATTTCGAGTTTTTTGGCCAGTTGCTGCACCCCCTGGCTCAGGCTCACATTGATGGCCGTTTTGTTGAGCGATCCCCTCTTGGTAGTGATCAGGATAACCCCATTGGCAGCCCTGGCACCGTAAATAGCTGCTGCTGAGGCATCTTTGAGCACGGTGATGGATTCAATATCGTTGGGGTTAAGGTCGGTGATGGCATTGATGCCCTGACCCGAAAAGCCCACCTGCCCGTAATTTCCGGCAGTAACGGGCACACCGTCAACCACATAGAGGGGCTGGTTGCCAGCCTGAATGGAGCTGTTGCCCCGGATACGCACCGTCATGGCTCCACCTGGCGTACCGGAATTTTGCTGCACATACACCCCTGAAGCTTTGCCTTGCAACACCCCGGTGATGGTGCGTATGGGTATCGACTTGATGTCGTCTTCCTTAACCACATCCACTGAGCCTGTCACCAAACGCCGGCTTTGGGTACCATAACCCACAACGATTACTTCTTCCAGTCCGAGTCTTTCTTCCACCATCAGCACATCAATCAGGTCGCTCTGCCCGATGGTCACTTCCTCGGTGCGCATGCCTACAATGGAAAACACAATGATTTTGGCATCTGCCGGGATACGCAGCTCATATTTTCCGTCCAGGTCGGTGGCAGTGCCAATGGTAGTTCCTTTGATGTACACATTCACGCCGGGCAGCGGTTGCCTGTCGGCCCTGGCCCTCACCGTGCCCCTGATGGTGCGCCGCTGTTCCTGCTGTGCGTTGTTAACGGTGGCCTTTGTTGCCTCTGCTGCCGGTTTGAGCACAATGTAATTCTCCACAATGCGATATTCCAGGCCACTGTTTCGCAAGGCCTCACGCATGGCCTGATCAAAAGGCGCATTGCTGAGATTTAGCGTAATACGCTGATTTTGATGAGCCTGCTTCTCGTTGATAAGAAACAGGTAATCGGTTTGTTCCGCAATCAGCCTGACCACTTCATTCACTGTGGCGTCCTTCACATTAAGGGTGATACCCGCCTGAGAATAGACCCCGGCTGTAGCCTGAAGAAAACTGAAAAAGGTGAGCAGTACAAAAACTTTCATACGCAACATTCGGATAGTGAACCTGCTTCGGTTCGAGAGCGGAGGTTCAGGTGATTTTTTCTTCATAACTTTGTGCGTTTGTTGAGAATCTTTTGACCCTTTTTCCGTGTTAAGTGGTTAATTGATTTTTCTGACTGCGCCGGAAAATGTTGCCGCATTTTCCGGTTTTTATTTGATGATTACCTGTTTCCCATCGATTTCGTATCTGATGCCCGAAGCTTCAGCGATGAGTGCAAGCAGAAAGTCGAGCCGGCGGCTGTTTTCAACTGCTCCGCTGAAGATCAGTCCGGCTGTTTTTTCGTTTTCAAAACGAATCTGCACATCGTACCACCGCTCCAGCTTGATGCCCAGTTCCTTCAGGCTCACCCGGTTGAAATAAATCACTCCTTCGCGCCAGGAGGTATAAAATCTGGTGTCGACCTGATTGATCTGCTGTTCGAGCGTCTTTTGGTTAAATCTGTGCTGTTGGCCGGGCGCGAGTGTGCTGCTTTTGCCGTTGGGCAGGCTCACCTGAAGCGCTCCGCTCACCAGGGTAGTTTCGAGCACATCGTCATCCTCGTAGGCCGACACATTGAAGCTGGTGCCCAGCACCTGAATGGTACTGCCGCCTGTCTGAATCACAAACGGACGGGAGGCGTCGGAGGTCACCTCAAAAAAGGCCTCACCCGACAGCACAACTTCCCTTGGTCCTTTGCCAAACACAACCGGATACACCAGGCTGGAGGCTGCATTGAGCCAAACCTCGGTTCCATCGCTCAGGCGAAGCTGAAAGCGGCCACCTGGTGGCACAATTATCTTGTTGGTTTTTAGTGCAATATCCTGATCAGCTATGGATGCCTCGTATGCAAGACCTTTTCCGCTGCTGCCGCTGATGTGGGCCAGTCCGGCCTCGCTGAGCTGCAACAATCCTGTGCTGTCGAGGGCAATCATGCGCCCGTCAGAAAGCTGGAGCAAGGCTTTGTCGGTGCGCTCCGGCACGGGGTTTTGCACCCGCATGGGAGCAGCATCAGGCGTGGGCTTCTGCCCATCGAGCCACCACCAGAGCGCGAACGAAAGCACCAGTGCAGCAGCAGCCGACAGCAATTGAAGTGATCGGCGCACATACATGCGACGGGCAACACGCATGCGTACAACTTTAGCAGCTGAAGCCTGGCTGAGCCTGCGCGCATATTCCACAGATGAATACAAATCCGCCAGGCGGGCTTCCTCATCTGTCAAACGGGTATCGGACAAACTATCCGGCTGTGCTTCGGGTAGATTTTTTTCCATCATGCCCCTAAGACACAAAAGCTCGCTCAAGGGGTAGGTAAATTCGAAATTATTTTTTCAAAAAATAATCCTTAATGCCCGGGTGGTTGCGCAGGCTCGAAAGGGCTGTTTTCAGGTGCCATTTTACGGTATTCACCGAAACATCCATTGCCATTGCCGTTTCGCGATAGGTTTTGTTTTCAAAGTACACCAGCTCAAAGGCCCGGCGATTGCGCTCATTCAGGATGTCGAGCGCCGACATGAGCACGCGTTGTTTTTCTTCGTCAAGCATCACATCCATGGCCAGCCGGGCTGTCTCCTCGAGATCGGCCGGCAAAGGCATGGTGGCATATGGTAAACGGCGCAGGTGATTCAGGCAGGCATTGCGTACTGCCGTAAACAAATAGGCCGGTGCCGACTGCATGGCATCCAGCGTGCTGCGGCGCTCCCACAAACGCACAAAAAGCTGTTGTACAACATCTTCGGCATCTTTACGGTCGCGCAGATACACAAAAGCAGCCGCACACAAAGGCTTGTAGTACTGTCCGAACAGCCATTCAAAATCCGGACGATCAAGCTTGTTGTTGTGCTCCTTGCCCATTGCATACAATGCCTTCTCAAAACGCAAAGTTATTTTATTTGGCCTGTTTTTTTGCCTAAAGTTGCGAACCCACAAGCCTGGCAGCAATCCAACAGGCTGTTTGCAGGCATACCCGTACTGAAACATTCATGTTTTTACATATATTCGTGGACAAATCTCTGTCGAATGCAATACCCCGGGAAAGTAACCATTGGAGACATTACGGTACGTGATGGCTTTCAGCACGAGGAAAAATTTATTCCCACCGAAGCCAAGCTCTGGCTGGCCGAGGAGCTGCTTTTGTGTGGCTTCAGGCATATCGAGCTCACCAACCTGGGCAATCCCAAGGGCATGCCGCAATTCAGGGATGCCGACGAACTGCTGAAACAGCTCAGGCAGAGCAAACGTGTGGCTCACCTGTTGCCATCGAGCACCATCACAGCCATCACCATACGCGAAAAAGCCATCGAAAGGGCTATAGAAGCCCGAAGGCAGGGCCATGGCCCCGACAGGATATTGCTGATGGTGAGCACCAGCGAATCGCATCAGAAAAAGAATTCGGGGCTGAGCATTGAGGAGTATTTTGCCATGGCTGAAAAATATGTGCCCATGGCCCGCGAAGCAGGTTTGAAAGTGAACGGCACCGTGAGCACCATCTGGGGTTGTCCCATCGAAGGCCCCACCGATATGAAAAAAGCCATCGCATTTACCAAAAGGTGGTTCGACATTGGCGCTACCGATGTGGAGCACGCCGACCACGATGGTTCTGCCTCGCCCGACAGGATTTACCGCTACTTCTCCATGCTCATGGATGAGTTTCAGAACCCCGCGAAACACATCGTGCACCTGCATACCACCCGCGGCTGGGGGCTGGCCAATGTGCTGGCTGCCCTGCAGGCAGGCATGACCAATTATGAAAGCACCATGGGCGGCATTGGCGGACAGCCTGCGAATTTTGTGGATGGCGTGCCTGTAGCCGGAACGGGAGAATATTACTATAAGGACTCCATGGCCGTTGGCCTGGTATGCACCGAAGACATGGTGGTGATGATGGACGAAATGGGCATTGATACCGGACTGGACATCGACCGCATCCTGCGCACCGGCAAAATGGTCGAACGCATTGTAGGCCGCAAGCTGCGCTCCGAAAGCATCAACCAGGGACGCATCCCAAAAAGCATGAGCGGACGGGCTTAGGAAGCACAGACTTCGGGTGTTTTGCTTACTTTTACAAAAACACGCTGAGTGCAGATGATCCGCATTACCGAAACCGTTCGCGATGCCTTTCAGGGCTTAAAAACACCCATCCCAACCCACCAAAAAATTGCCTATTCCAGGCTGCTTCTGCATGCCGGTTTCGACATTCTCGATGTGGGAAGTTTTGTGTCGCCCCGCGTGATTCCTCAGATGGCCGACACGCCTCAGGTTGTCGCTGCCATGGATGCGCATGCGCAGCCCACAAAAATTATGACCTTGGTAGTCAATACCAAAGGCGTGGAGCAGGCATTGAAATTTCCTGTGATTGAGGTGCTCTCCTATCCCTATTCCGTATCACCTACTTTCCTGAAGCGCAATCTGAACAGCAGTCCAGATCATGCCCTTGAGCAGCTTGCCAATATGGTTGCAATGACCAATGCACACCCCGTCAGTTGGGTAGTTTACCTGAGCATGGGTTTGGGAAACCCCTATGGCGACCCATGGAGTGTGGAGCTGGTGGCCGACGCAGCTGAAAAGCTCTACAAACTCGGCATCCGTAGCATGCCCCTTTCCGACATCCTGGGACTGGCCTCTCCCGACACCATTTTCGACACCTATGCTCAATTGATACCCACCTTTCCGGATGTGGACTTTGGGCTGCACCTCCATACCCTTCAATCCGACAGCTTCAACAAACTCGAAGCAGCCTGGGAAGCCGGTGTCAGGAGTTTCGAAACAGTGCTGGGCGGCCTGGGGGGCTGCCCTACGGCTGCCGACGAAATGGTTGGCAACCTGAATACCCTGAGCCTGCTCGAATTTTGTAAAAGAAAAAAAATTCCCAACCGTATTGACGAAAAAACACTGCTTGAGGCCCTGAGGCTTGGCAGCAGCTTTTCGATTGACAGCGATATGGCCAGCGCTTAACTTTGTCGCAATTAAACTCAATACCAGGGCTGCGCATGACCATCAACCTTATCTACAATTTCTCCGTACTTGTTGCATTGAGTGCCCTGTCGGGCATGATCGATCAGCTTGCCCACCGCCGCACCCTGGCAGGAAAATTGTTACAAGGCCTGCTTTTTGGCGGTTCAGCCATTGTAGGCATGCTTTATCCCATGCCGATCACCGAAGGTATTTTTTTCGACGGCCGATCGGTGGTCATCAGCCTTGCCGCTTTGTTTTTCGGCCCGATAACAGGCGGATTGAGTACGCTCTTAGCCGGGCTTTACCGCCTGCATGTGGGTGGACCGGGGATCTGGATGGGCCTCAGTGTTATATTATCCTCATTTTTAATAGGTTGGGGCTTCCATCAACTCCGTAAAACCGGAAAGATTAAGGCTTTGCGCTACAGGCACCTGCTCCTGCTTGGATTTGTGGTTCACCTGGTCATGATTGCGCTTACCATCCTTTTACCCTCACCTTTCTATTTTGAAACGCTTCAGAAAGTGGTATGGCTCATTTTGATCGCCTATCCTTTGGTGACCCTCGTTATGGGTACGATTCTTCACGACCAGGAACAGAACCGCAAATTGTTCGAAGACCTGAGCAAGAGTGAGAAATATCTGAGCACGGTGTTCGAGCGCATAGGCGATGCGCTTATCAGCCTCAACAGTCAGGGAAAAATTGTAGGCATTAACCAATCGGCCGCACAGCTGCTTGGCGTGAAACCAGAGCAAGCCAAAGGAAAACACATTGATGAATTGATTGGTCTGAACGGACATGAAGGCACCATTCAAGCATTATTTCCGGTTAATGAAGCCTATGTACCCATTCCACCCGTCAGAATAACAATACATCCCCATTTGGAAACCATTCCTGTGAGTGGCACCATATCGGCCATTACAGACTCCGATCACACGCACAGAGGCTGGGTGCTTTCGCTACGCGATTTGCGCAGGGAGCAGGAATATGAAACCCGCATCAAGGCTTTGGACGATTCGTACAAAGGGCTGTTCAACAGCATCCAGAGTGCAGTGTACATTCAAAACGAAAAAGGTGAATTTCTCGACGTAAATCAGGCAGCAGCAGCCCTTTATGGTTATCCTTATGAAAAGTTCATCGGAAATACCCCGGAGTTTTTGGCTGCCCCGGGCATGAACGATCTCACCGAACTGGCTCATCATATCAAGACTGCCTTCGAGGGCAAAGCGGTTCAGTTTGAATTTTGGGGCAGGAAAGCCACAGGCGAAATTTTTCCGAAAGAAGTATTTCTGTTTCCGACCAATTATTTCGGCAAACAGGCTATTGTTACCATTGCCAACGACATCAGCGAACGCAAGGCTGCCGAAGAAAGCCTTCGGAACAGCGAATCGAGGTACAAATACCTCTTCGATTCCAGCCCGGTAGGTATGCTGGTGTTGGATCTCAGCGGCACCATAATGTCAGTAAACCGGACTTTTTGCGAAGATTACGGTTACGAGGTTGTGGAGCTCGCAGGCAAACACATCGGCATGCTGGCCCACCCCGAAAACAAAGACCTGGTAAACAAAAATATCAGCGAAATTATCCGGCAGGGAAATCTTGTGAGCAAGATCAAAGCACGCACCAAAAACGGACAGGAAATTTACCTCGAGCTCAACGAATCGCTCATCAACCTGCCGGATGGCCGCAAAGGTATCCTTTCGATCAGCAAGAACATCACAGCCGAAACATTGGCAGACCGGGCAAAACAAGCAAGCGAAAAACGCACTTCCGCCATCCTTAAAGCCCTGCCTGACATGATCTTCGTGATTTCGAACGATGGAATTTTTGCCGAATTTCATTCCAGCTCACACGATCAGTTGCTGATGCCACCTCAGATGTTTTTGAATAAAAGTGTAGATGATGTGCTTCCGCCTTATCTGGCCACACTCACCCGCGAGAAACTTGCACAGGTCAGACAAACCGGCCAGGTGGCGGAATATGAATACGATCTTTTTGTTGATGGAAAAATAAGAAACTACGATGCCAGGATGGTGCCTGTGGATGAAACGAATGTGCTCGTTGTGGTGCGCGACGTAACAGATAAGAAGTCCAGCCAGAAAGCCATCATGCAACAAACTGCGTTCATTGAGACCCTGCTCGACTCCATACCCAATCCTTTGTTCTACATGAACAAAGAGTCGGTTTATCTCGGTGTGAATAAGGCATTTACAGAATTCTTCGGAATTGACCGCATGGAGATTGTAGGCAAGTCAATGTTTGCGTGGGATGATTTTGATGTGGCAATGCGCAATCGCGAAGATGATCTTTTGATCTACGAAGGAAAGGAGAAAGCGCAACAACACGAGCGCACCATTACGCTGCGCGACGGTAGCCAAAGAAATGTGATTTTAAGCAAGTCGGCCTTTCATACCCCGGAGGGAGAGGTTGCCGGCCTGATTGGCCTGATCATCGACATCACCGAGCGGAAGAAAAACGAACTCGACCTGATCATTGCCAAAGAAAAGGCTGAGGAAAGCGACCGGCTGAAAACCTCGTTCCTGCACAACCTCAACCACGAAATACGCACTCCACTGAATGCGATTCTCGGCTTCTCCGACCTGTTGTTCGACGACATCCCCGACGACCAGAAGCGTGAGTTTGTTGAAATCATCAACAGCAATGCCGAACAACTGCTGCGCATCATCGACGATGTGCTCATTGTTTCGCGCATGGATGCCGAGCGCCTGACAGTGGACAAGGTGACTTTCGACCTTGGACAGCTGTTGCACGATCTGCAACTTACTTTTGCCAATGCCTGCGCCGACAAAAACCTCAGCTTTAAAATAGAAAATGGTGCGTCGTCCCGGACAATGATTGAGACCGACAAAGCCAAGTTGCGCCAGGTAATCAGCGGATTGCTCGACAATGCCGCGAAATACACCCTCAAAGGAGGCATTACGATAAGCTATGATGTTGATGGCGACGACCTGAATATCCATGTGCACGACACAGGAATAGGCATCGAACCCGAAGATCAACACCGGATTTTTGATCGGTTTTACCGGGGCAATAAACCACAGAAAATGGCCATCAGGGGCAATGGGTTGGGACTCAGCATTGCCCAGGGCCTGGTCAGACTGCTGGGTGGCAGCCTTTCCGTTGCTTCCGAGCCTGGCATAGGCAGCACATTCAGCCTGCATTTGCCCGGGGTGGTCAGAACCTCTGAAATATTGCCCGCCGACCAGCCCGGGAGCCTTTCTCAACCAGTTGCCGGCAAAAAATACCGCTTCCTCGTGGCAGAGGATGAAGACGATAATTTCGACTACCTACGCAGGTTGTTGGGTCAGTCAGCATTGGCTGTCGACCGTGCGCGTACCGGAGCCGATGCCCTGCAAATGGTTGACCGCACTGCCTATGATATGGTGCTCATGGATCTGAAAATGCCAGAAATGGATGGTCTGGAAGCTACCAAAAGAATACGGGAAAAATATCCTGCCTTACCCGTTGTGGTGCAGACCGCCTATTCCCAACCCGACGAAATCAGGCAGGCCATTGCAGCAGGCGCCACCGATGTAATTGTCAAACCCATAAGCCGCGAAGTGTTTTATGAAGTGCTTCACCGGCTGCTTGGCTGATAAACAATTCTGACCACAGAAGAGTAGCCGTCAACCTGCTCCACCTGAAGCAAATAAAGTCCGGGGATCGCGCCGGAAGCTTGAAAAAGCTCATCCAGCACAATTCGCCCGCCCATCACCCTTGGCCTTTCCAGCCCTGACATACGCCGGCCATCGGCTGTAAACAGCCGCAGCGCCGACACCTCATCACCTATATCTGTCAGAACCAACGACTGTCCCCGATGTGCCGGGTTTGGCAAAACACGGTATATCCTGGCTTGCTGCCCGTGAGGATAAATACTTGCAATCCCTTGATATTCATAGGCTCCCAAATCAGGCAGGCCGTACATCACCCGCTCATGCCCGTCAAGGTCGGTGGCCGGAAGCGGATAAGCCGGCAATGAAGCTGTGCCAGCATCAATGCATGGACTCCCTTGTGCAAGCCTGAAATTCGAAGAGTTTTCGTCTTCGAACACAGGATAACTTTCAATACAATTATTATAAGTGCCTGTAAATGTGCTGCCGCCAAATCCTTCCACACCATATTGCACAGCACAGTGGTGAAACTCGGGCACGGAATTCACATCCCAGATCCAAACCTGAGAACCAAAATCACCTGCACAGGTATTGCCCCACAGGATGCTGTTGTAAAGCCTGGCATGAGCTTCAAAGTTGCAGTAATACCCTCCACCCATGGGGGCAAAATTGTTGACAATGGTCAGGTTGGTCATCACGGGCGAGGCAGTAATGCTGGCGATTCCTCCCCCGAAAAATACAGCCTCGTTGTTGTAGATCAGCAAATTGGCAATTGGCCGGTCGGGAACCGAACGCAAAAAACCGATGGCACCCCCGAGCGCGCTAAAGTTTTGGGTAAAAATGCTGTTCATCAACAGCGGACGGCTGTATTCAAACGAAGCTGCACCTCCGATGCCGTTGGAACTGTTGGTTGAAAAATGACAATGCGAGATATCCGGCTCCGACGACACATAACACACTGCTCCTCCATAGCCATAAATCATTCCGTCGTTGCCTGCATGGTTGCGCCTGAAATTGCAATGCGCCAGAAGCACATTGGTTTTGTAGCTGTAAATAGCTCCGCCCCAGTAAAATGCGTAGTTATTTTCAAAACTGCAGTGCCGGAAGGCAATTTTATCGGTTTGCAATGCCCTCAGTACCCCACCGTAGCAATTGACAGAATCGCCCGTGGCTTTTCCAAAACGGAACACGCAATGGCTGAAGAGGCTGGAGTCGGTCCCGATAGGAGTATATTCGAACCTGAGCCCGTTCCACCCGCCGGCATTGCTATGAATATTCCCAAAACCCGAGGTATCGGCCACGGTGAAATATGCTGTCGGAAGCAGTGCCAAGGGCCTTGAGATTGCCCTGCACTTCAATGGCATAGTGCCCCGTGAAAACAACCTTTGTGCCTGGCATGATCTGAAGCAATCCGCCCTGAGGCACAAGCACATTGCAGTTCACAAACACCGTATCATATTGCCAGGTGCCCGTCTGCTCGCCGCAGGCATAATGATTCTGAGCCAGCAGCTCAAACGGGGCTGAATGAAATGCTAGAAGCAAAATCAGGAATAAACGAATGGTTTTCATTTGGCTTTGGTTCTTCAACAAAGTTAGGGAAACTTTTTGCCAGCTTGAAGCGAATGGATAAGCCGGAAAAGTTTTCACGAAAAGCGCAATACGGAGGTGTCTTGTCTGTGTACCGTTTTTTTCGGAAACAAGTCCCTGACCCTTCTCGCAGGTGTGTCAGAAAATGTTTCCGCAAATGTTCAGTACCACTTGCGTTGTGCCTCATCCAGCAAGCTTTCGAGCTGTGCAAGATGCTTTTGCAGCATCTGCGCTTCATTTCGCAACGAGGCTGGCAATGGCCCGGCCGGCATGAGCAATCTGGCGCTTGTAAGCAGTTGTGATGAACGCAGAAGCAGTGGAATCACCTGCGCGCGTGGCTTGCGTTTGTTGTAGGCCTCCACAGCTTCGTTGTAGGTGGCCACTGCCGCATTGAACAACTCGTTGCTTTGCTGCATCGACCCGACAATGCGGTTATGGGTGAGCACCCTGACCGACTCCTCCAGAAAGCTGATGCGGCTTTGCGTGGCCGGATGCCGGAACTGCCCCTGACGAATCCGTCTCAGCTCAGAGGTGTATTGATCCAATGGGTCGCTGTTCAGGTAAACTGCAATGCTATCGTTGGGATGCCATATTCCGGGAAGCCGTGCATTGGTGTTTCGGACAAAGCCCTCGTGCGACAGGGGCTCCTGCAGCAGTTGCCAGATGGGGTCGTAAGGCATATGCGAGTGAATCATGCGTTGTGGTGGCACCATAAACCACAAGGTGTCGTATTCAGCCTGATACTTTCCGTTGACGATGGCTCCTGAGGCCCAGGTCGGATCGGACAAATACCAGTTGCTGTCGAGAAGTACCGCAATCCACAGATGAGGTTCGGGTTGCAGCTTGCCCTGCCAGCGCGTATATCCGGGCACCTTGATGGTTGTAAGTCCCATGAGCCTGCTCAGGCTGTCGAGCACGGCTACGTAACCTTCACACAAAGCGGCGCGTTTGCGCAAGGCCATGCGTACCAGTTCCTGATTGCTGTACAGCTTCTGATCGTGCAGGGCAGCCACATCATACCGCAGATTTTGGGCTGTCCACGAAAATGCTGCCCGAAAACGGTCGGCAGGCGATGCATATCTGGTCTGAATGGTATTGGCCAAAAGGACAATATCGTTGATATACCTCCGTTCTGTCTCCCGCATCAGTGCATCCGGCTCCGGATTTTTCTGACCAGATAGCTGAACCACAGCAAACAACAAGATTATCAGCAACCTGAATTTCGACCTGCCGGCCCGAAACAACATATCTCGCTTTAGTGGAGAAAACGTACGCAATGTGGCTTTTGTTATGGAGAGAAGGCTGGATACCGGAAAAAAAGAAAGGCGCCTGTTGGCGCCTTTTTTGGTACCCGGAGCCGGGATCGAACCGGCACGAGTGTTATCTCACTGGTTTTTGAGACCAGCGCGTCTACCAATTCCGCCATCCGGGCAGTGAGGATCGACAGCGGTGCAAAATTAATGCAAAATTATTGACCCGCACCACAGAATTAAAGGCATCGCTCATGGATTATCAAAAACAAGCTATTCCATTCCCGGGCGATTGCCAAAAAATGTCTGCAAGCATTCACGCACACGATTGCGCAAATTATATATCTTCGTGGAGTGGGCTTTGGCCCGTCATTCCGCTTTTGTTATTGATGTATCACCTGATGATTTAAGTATGAAAAAAGTATATCCCGATGCCTTGTCTGCCCTGGCCGGAATTTCCGACCATATGACCTTGATGGTTGGAGGCTTTGGCTTGTGCGGTATTCCTGAAAACTGCATCTCGGCCCTGGTGCAGATGGGCGTAAAAGGGCTCACCTGTATTTCGAACAATGCTGGTGTGGACAATTTCGGTCTGGGATTGTTGCTTCGCAACCGCCAGATCCGTAAAATGATCTCCTCGTATGTGGGTGAAAACGCGGAATTTGAGCGCCAGTTGCTTGCCGGCGAGCTCGAAGTGGAACTTATCCCTCAGGGCACCCTTGCCGAACGATGCAGGGCGGGAGGTGCTGGCATCCCGGCATTCTACGTGCCGGCAGGTTTTGGCACCGAAGTGGCACAGGGCAAAGAAGTACGCGAGTTCAACGGAAAGATGTATCTGCTCGAACATGCTCTCACTGCCGATTTTGCACTGGTCAAGGCATGGAAGGGCGACACCCACGGCAACCTGATTTACCGCCACACCGCCAACAACTTCAACCATGCCATGGCCATGGCCGGCAAAATAACCATTGCCGAGGTTGAACACCTGGTGCCCGCCGGCGAGCTCGACCCCAACCAGATACACACCCCAGGCATCTTTGTCCAGCGCATCTTCCAGGCCACCAATCTGGAAAAACGCATCGAATTTGTCACCACACGCAAAGCTTAACTTTTATGGCACTCGATAAAAACGGCATAGCAAAACGCATTGCGCAGGAGCTGCGCGACGGTTATTACGTCAATCTGGGCATTGGCATTCCCACCCTGGTAGCCAACTACATTCCTGAAGGGATGGAAGTGGTGCTCCAGTCGGAAAACGGCTTGCTTGGCATTGGCCCTTTTCCCCTGCCAGGAGAAGAAGACCCCGACCTGATTAACGCCGGCAAGCAAACCATTACCTACACCAAGGGGGCGGCATTTTTCGACTCGTCCACCAGTTTCGCCATGATCCGTGGCGGACATATCGACCTCACCGTCCTGGGCGCCTTCGAAGTTTCGGAAAAAGGAGACATCGCCAGCTGGAAGATACCGGGCAAAATGGTCAAAGGCATGGGAGGCGCCATGGATCTGGTAGCCTCTGCAAAAAACATCATTGTGGCCATGACCCATACCGACCCGAAAGGAAATTCAAAATTGCTGCCGGAATGCACCCTTCCGCTCACGGGCGTGCGTTGCGTGCGCAAAATTGTCACCGACCTGGCCGTGCTCGAAATTACCGCGGAAGGCTTCCTTTTGCTGGAGCGTGCTCCTGGCGTGGAGGTGGAGGAGATTGTCCGGAAAACAGCCGGTAAACTGATCGTGCCGGACTACGTACCCGAGATGCAGGTCTGAAATGCTCAGATAAAGCGCTCGCCCTTGTCAACCATAATGTCATTGACAAACTGGCGGATCATCTGTTCGTTTTTTTTCTGGCAGATCAATAAGGCATTGTCGTCTTCCACCACGATGTAATCTTCGAGGCCCTGCAGCACCACGAGCTTGTCTTTGGGCATGTTCACAATACAACCCTTCGAATCGTAGAGCATGACGTTGTTGCCCACCACCGCATTCATGTTGTCATCCTTGGAACGGATTTCGTAGAGCGAACCCCAGGTGCCCAGGTCACTCCAGCCAAAATTGACGGCCATCACATACACATTGGTGGCCTTTTCCATCACTCCGTAGTCAATGGAAATGTTGCGGCATACGGCATATGTCTGACGGATAAACTCCTTCTCCTGTTCCGTACCGTATTTTCCCAGCCCTTCGCGAAACAACTCGTTCACCTCGGGCAAATAGGCATCGAAGGCACGGTTAATGTTTTTCAGCGACCAGATAAAGATGCCGGCATTCCACAGAAAATCGCCACTTTCGAGGAAAGAAACGGCAAGATCGTAGTTGGGCTTTTCGGTGAATGTTTTCACCTTGCGCAGCTTAGGCACCTCGCTAAGCACCTCATCTTCAAAATACTGTATATATCCATAACCAGTATCCGGGCGACTTGGCCTGATGCCCAGGGTAAGCAGCCAGTCGTGTTCGGAAGCCACCTTCATGGCATCGGACAGGTCGTCGACAAATTCCTTCTCGTTGAGGATGATATGGTCGCTGGGCGCCACCACTATGACTGCATCCGGGTTGCGTTGCATGATCACGTGGTTGGCATAGGCAATGCAAGGTGCCGTATTGCGCCGGCTCGGCTCGCACAGCACCTGTTCCGGACGTATGGCCGGAAGCTGTTCGAGCACAAGGTCGCGGTAAATTTCGTTGGTGACAATGTAAATATTTTCAGCGGGACAAAGCGAAAAAAACCTGTCAAAAGTCATCTGAATCAACGTCTTGCCTGTTCCCATAATATCAATGAACTGCTTGGGACGCGAGGTTTTGCTCATGGGCCAGAATCGGGCACCTATGCCACCGGCCATGATTACGCAGTAATAATTGCTGTTTGGGCTCATTGTTTTGCTTTTGCTTGATTAGCAAAGTTAGTGCGTCGGGATTGAAAAACAATACCCGGATGAAAAAAGCCTGAACCTACGACGGCTTGCTTAGCGGTTCGCAGCATGCTCTGGCTCAGAAACCAGAATCACCTGCACTTTTGGCCCGAAAATGTAGAGGCGATTGTCGTCGCAGCACAGGCAGGTGTAACGCGTTCGCCGGAGCTTCAGCTTGATAAACTGCCTGCCGTCGGGCAAAGCAAAGCGGCTGTTCAACGGCAACATATCCACGGTAGGATATAAACTTTTCACAGGCTTGCCGCAGTCGGGGTCGTAACGCCCGAAGAGTTCACGCAATTGTCTGTCGCTGCAGTCGGTGATGCCGGGTTTGGAAAAGTGCTCCATGATGCCCTGTTCGAGGTCGGGCGGAAAGACTTTTCGCGTCAAAAAAGGCATCACCAGCTCACGAAATGCTGCGCGCCATTCAGGGCCATGGGGTTTGTGTCGCCTTCCGTATCGTATATATGTCTGATAATGTGCATACTCGTGAAGAAAAGTGAACAGAAACTCATACTTGTTTAGGTTGTGGTTTACCGATATCCGGTGAGGCAAATTACGTGTGGCGGGGCGGTAAACACCCAGCCTGGTTTTGCGTTCGCGGCTGATGACAAACTTCACACCACCCGTGAGGAGCATGTGCAGCACATTGTTTGCTGTGTCATCCGGCAGGTACTTTTCAAGTGTTTTAAGACTGTCGGGCATGGTCGGGAATTTCAGAACGGTGCACCCAGCTGCGGCAATCGCAATCGCCTTTGTGGGGCTTACCCCCGGGCAGATAAACCTTAGTTCGGCAGGAAGTGAGTGCAGGCAGAATAAAAAGGATGCTGATTATGAATAACTTCTTAAATTTCAATTCAATAGAATTTTGCGAAACAAACATAAGACAATGCCGGTTATTGCATGAAACACGGCAGGAGTTTTCAGAAATCTTTTGCATGAAACAAGGCTACTATACACGTGTTTATTGTTGTAATTTTACCGCATGTTGATTACGGGAACATTACAAACCATTGGGGAATATGTGCTGCTGATGTTCGAAACCTTCAAGCGTCCGGACAAGGGACCGGTTTTCCGACGTCAGTTGCTGGTCGAGATCATCGGCCTGGGGGTCGATTCGATTGGTTTGGTGGTTCTTATGTCAGTATTCACCGGGGCTATCGTGGCATTGCAAACAGCCTACAACATCGACTCGCCTTTCATCCCGCTGAGTATGGTTGGCTACACCACACGCCAGCTGATGGTGCTCGAGTTTTCGCCCACCATCATCAGTATTATCCTTGCGGGCAAAGTCGGGTCGCGCATTGCTTCGGAAATAGGGACCATGCGAGTGACCGAACAAATCGATGCCCTCAGGGTGATGGGTGTGAATCCGGCCAACTTTCTGATTCTTCCAAAGATCACCGCCAGCATGCTTTTCAACCCGGTGCTCATCACTTTCAGCATGGCTGTGGGCATATGGGGCGGCTGGGCCGCATGTGTGGTTACCGGGCTGGTCAGCTCGGTGGACTACGTGGAAGGTCTCCGCGGCTGGTTTGAGCCTTTCACGGTTACCTATGCCTTCATCAAGACCCTCGTTTTTGCTTTCATCATCACTTCCGTATCCGGTTTTCTGGGTTATACCGTAAAAGGCGGCTCGGTCGAAGTGGGCCGCAACAGCACTCGTGCCGTGGTTATCAGCAGTGTGCTTATCATTGGTTTCGACTTGTTGCTCACCCAACTCCTGCTGGTATGATCGAAATCAACAAAGTGAGCAAAGCCTTTGGTGAAAAGGTGGTGCTCAAAAAAATCAGCACCTCTTTCGAACAGGGCAAAACCAATCTTATCATTGGTCAAAGCGGCTCGGGCAAGACAGTGCTGATGAAATGCTGCATCGGCCTCATCGAACCCGATGAAGGCGAGATCACCTTCAACGAGCGTCCTTTTTCGTCGCTACGCGAAAAACGCAAACGGGAAATCCGCAAGGAAATGGGGGTGCTTTTTCAGGGTGGGGCGCTCTTCGATTCGCTCACGGTGGAGGAAAACGTGATGTTTCCATTGAATTTGTTTACCAACATGAGCCTTGAGGAAAAACGCGAACGCGTCAACTTCTGCCTCAACCGCGTGAACCTGGTAAACGTCAACCATCTCTACCCTTCCGAAATCAGTGGGGGAATGATGAAAAGGGTGGCCATTGCCAGAGCCATCTCCAACAACCCGAAGTACCTGTTCTGCGACGAACCCAACTCGGGCCTTGACCCAAAGACGGCCGAAATCATCGACCACCTCATCAGCGAGATTACAGAAGAATACAACATCACCACCGTTATCAACACACACGACATGAACTCGGTGCTGCAGATCGGTCAGCGCATCAACTTCCTTTACAAAGGCGAGCTGTGGTGGACGGGCGACAAAAACAGCATTTTGCACACAAGCAACCCTGAGCTGAATGAGTTTGTCTTTAGTACTGAATTGACACGGCGCTTAAAATGACGGTTCCATGATCGACACCATAATATTTATCTTGCTTGCCCTCAGTGCAATAGGTGGCTACCGCAACGGGCTCATCTCTGAGGTGACCTCCTTGCTTGCTTTGTTGCTTGGCTTTGTGGCTGCCTACTACTTCTCGGGCATCACAGCCGAGTTCCTGACTGAAATTATGGGAATCGGCGGGCGATTTCTTTCCATTCTGGCCTTCATCGTTACCCTGATCCTGGTGATGATGCTTATCATAGGATTAGGAAAACTGATTGAAAAATTCACCGAAAGTCTGATGCTGGGCTTTTTCAATCGTCTCACCGGAGCTTTGTTTGGCCTGCTCAAGGGCGCACTGATCCTGAGCCTGCTAATCATGCTGCTCAACTTTTTGAAGATTTCCGATCACCTCATCCCGTCAGAAAGGCGACAAAGCTCAATGCTTTATCCGCGCATCGAAGCCTTTGCCCCACTGGTACTCAAACGCACCGGGGCAGAAAAGTACATACCCGAAAACCTGCGTCCGGAGGAAGATGAAAAAGATGATAACGCTGCCTCCGAAACGGTTATCATCTGATTTACAATAAAATAAGTTAAAGCCCCAGGCTCAGGCTAAGCAACTCGGCAATGTCGTAATTCTTCATCCGCTCTTCCTGATTTTTGTATTTGATGCCGTCGCTCATCATCACCATGCAGAAAGGGCAGGCCGTGGCAATGATATCGGCTCCGGTGGCTATCGCCTCCTCCGTGCGCTCGATGAAGACTTCCTTGTGACCCTTCTCAGCTTCTTTAAACATCTGCCCTCCGCCTGCTCCACAACATAAGGCTTTGCTGCGGTTGCGCTTCATCTCTACTTTAGCCACCGGCAGGATGTCGAGCACCGCCCGGGGCGCTTCGTATTCGTTGTTGGCCCTTCCGAGATAGCACGGATCATGAAAAACGATGGTCTTGCCCTCAAATGGGGTGCTTTTAACTTTGATGCGACCCTCGTCAATAAATTTCTGCAGGAACTGGCTGTGATGCCACACTTCGTACTTGCCCCCAAGCACCGGATACTCGTGTTTGAGCGTGTTGTAGTCGTGCGGGCAGCAGGTCACAATCTTTTTCACCCCATAGCCATTGAGCAGCTGTATGTTGGTGAGTGCCTGCATCTGAAAAAGCATCTCGTTGCCTGCACGCCGGGCCACATCGCCGCTGTCGCTTTCTTCTGTTCCCAGCACGGCATAATCCACCTTCAGGTAAGTAAGCAGTTTGACAAATTCGCGTGTCACCTTGCGGTAACGATCGTCGAATGCTCCGGCCGATCCTACCCAGAAGAGCCATTCAGGCTGGTGCCCTGCTGAAACTACTTCGGCCATCACAGGCACCTTTATGTTGATCTTGTTGTCCATGTCGGCTTCGTTTTCTTTGTTAGTCAATGTTGTTCATACTGAGGTCTTCGGCCCATTTCAACCTGTCGTAAGGCGAAAACTGCCAGGGCGCCCCGTTGTTTTCAATATTGGTGAAAGCGGCGTTGAGTCCGCCGGGGGCTGCCGACTTTTCGAGCACCAGGTACCGGCGCATATCGAGGATCAGCGAGGGCTGGTGAATATTGACCGGACATTCCATAGCACAGGCATTGCACATGGTGCAGGCCCAGAGTTCTTCTTCGCTGATATAGCTGCCAATCAATGCCTTGCCATCGTCGTACTGCAATCCGTTCTTTGCCAGTCCGGGGCCTTTTTCTTTCATTCTTGCCCGCAAATCCATCATGATCTTGCGGGGCGAGAGCAGTTTTCCGGTGATATTGGCCGGACAAACTGCTGTGCATCGGCCGCACTCGGTGCACGAGAGGGCGTTCATGTAGTTGACCCATGTCACATCCTCTGCGTCAGCCACTCCAAAACGCGAAGGAGGCGCATCAGCCGGAGCATCGGCAGCCAGCGAGGGATCGAGCATGAGCTTCACCTCGCGGGTAATGCTGTCCATATTGTCAACCACACCCAAAGGCTCAATACGGCTCACAAACACATTGGGCACCGACATGAACACATGAAAATGCTTGGAATAGGGCAGCACATTGGCAAACACAAAAATCAAGAGGATATGAAACCACCAGTTGAACTCGTGCCAGAAATGCAGCTGTTCCGGACTCATGCCCTGAAACAATGTTGCAATCCGTTCGCTCACAGGATAGTTGCCGACAAGCGGACGACCTGCCGCAGAGGCATCAAGCAGATAAAAAGTATTCATTCCAAGCAGGCTCACCATCAGGAGCAGAATAAAACTCAGGGCAAGATTGGCATCGGCTTTGGAAACCGGCTTCATTTCGACCCCGTAAAAACGCTGAACCCTGAAAAACAACCTGCGGGCCAGAAAGATGAGAATGCTAATCAGTATGATAAAGGCAAAAACATCTCCCGCTCCGGTGAGAAAATCGTAAAACCCGCCCAGAAACGAAAACATCCGCTCGGTGCCTGCCAGCCCGTCGAACACCATCTCGATGCTGCCAAACAAAATCACGATAAATCCCCAGAAAACCAGCGCATGTAAAACGCCGGCAAAAGGAAAGCGCATGATCTTGCTTTGCAGAATGGCCACCTTAAAGGTGACCAGCAGCCTCTGACCAAAGTCGGTGAGCTTTTTGGGCTTTGTAAAACGAAAATTATAAAACAACTGCCGCATGGTGTAGGCAAAAACACCCAGTGTGACAAGCAGCGATATTCCAAACAGAATTTGCTTGAGCATGACGATGAGGTTTTGGAGTCAATGCAATATTATGTTTTTTTAACGAAGCCCGGAAATTAGGTTACTGCCCAGACCTCTCCGGAATTACGCCAACGCATTCGGAAACCGAGGTTATCTACCTGTTTTACTGTTATTTGCATGATTATTTAGGCTGTGTACAAATTACAATCCTGTGCTCATGCGTGGTTTTAAAGAAAATTTCTTGAGGATTTTAACACTTCTTAACCTAAACTTTGGAAACTTTCAGAACATTTCAGGTTTCCTTGGTGTTAAATGCCCATCATACTAAACAACCTGTTCAACACAAAAAAAATGACGCACAAAAACTTGTTATTTGCGCTCGCCTTGTTATTTTCAGCAATCGGGGTGTCAGCCCAGCAGGAGCTGCGCCTGAGCCTGGATGAGGCGATCGCACAGGGACTGAAGCACAACTACAGCCTTCAGCAGGCGGGAATAGAAGTTGAGTCGGCACGGCAGAAAGTGCGCGAAACCACTGCCACGGGTTTACCGCAAGCCAATGCCAACATCAGCTACAACGACAATGTGAGTTTGCCCACCACCCTGCTTCCGGGAGCTTTTCTTGGTCAGGACGAACCGGTGGCCGTACGATTCGGCACCCGATACAGCAGCACCGCAGGCCTGACACTTAATCAGCTGCTGTTCAGCGGCAGCTACATTGTGGCGCTGCAGTCGTCGCAGGCTTTCCTGAGGCAAAGTGAAAAAAACCTTGTCAAAACTCGCATCGGGGTGACCAAAAACATCAAAGATGCCTATGCCCTGGTACTGGCCACCTACGAAAACCTGAGGGTAATCGATTCAACGCTTAGCATCACCCGCGACCTTGCCCGCCAAACCCGCATCATTGTGGAAACCGGCTTTGGCGAGGAAACCGACCTTGACCAGCTTTTGCTGATGGTTGACGAACTGGAGACTGCACGCAACAATGTCCTGAGTCAGGTAAAAATCGCTGAAAACCTGCTGAAGTTTCACCTCGGCATCGATCCACAAACCCCGGTACATCTGACCGACAAGCTCGACGATCTCGTTGCACGTTTTGCCAGCGAACAGCTGATCAGCCAGGAGTTCATGATCAACGAAAACATTGATTATCAACTGCTCAAAAACCAGGAACAGTTGGCCGGGCTGCAGCTCAAACTTCAGAAAAGCGCCTATCTGCCCACACTTTCGGCATTTTTTAATGCCCAGACCAATGCCCAGCGGCCGGAGTGGGACTTTTTCGACAGCAAAGGCCGGTGGTATTTCAGCTCCGTTTGGGGCCTGTCGCTCAACATCCCCTTGTGGAGCAGCGGCGAGCGGGCAGCACGTGTGCGACAGGCTCAGTTGCAGCTCGATGCCATGAAAGTGGCCGAAGCCTCCTTGCGCAACAACCTTGGCCTTCAATTTCAAACCTCGCAAAACGCCTTCGGCAATGCGCTGCGCACCACCGAAAATACGAGAAGAAATAAAGCCACAGCCGAAAAAATCTACTACCGCACCAGCGTAAAATATACCGAAGGACTTGCTTCGAGCCTCGATGTGCTCAACACCCACAACCAATACCTCAATGCACAAACCCAATACATCAATGCAACCCTCGACCTGCTTAACAAAGCCACCGAACTGGAAACATTGCTGGCAAAACCCTGAATAACACCATGAACAACGACAATCGCAGCCAGGAAATCATCGTTCATGCAGTGGAAGTGTTCAGGCGCTTTGGCATCAAAAGCGTGAGCATGGACGACCTTGCCCGGCATATGGGCATGTCGAAAAAGACACTTTACCAACACTTTGACGACAAAAACCAGCTGGTGGAGGTTTCGATGAATCACCTTATTGAGGCCGACTATTGTTCGATGAAAAACATCGAGCAGCAAAACCTCAATGCCATCGACGAAATGTTTGCCCTCTACCGGCACGCAAGCGTCAATGTGCGAAACCACAATCCTGTGCTTGAATACGATCTGCAACGCTACTTCCCGAATATCTACAAGAGACTACGCGACCGCACCCGCGCCCAGATGCACGAGATTATGCTCAACAACCTCAGGAAAGGGAAAGCCGAAGGCTTTTACCGCAGCAACCTCAACGAAAACATCATCGCAAAACTCTTTGTGCTCAGGATGGAAAACCTCATGCATACCGACATGGTAACAACCGAGGAGCTTTATTCCGAGGCTTTTTTCATCGAAACCTACCGCTACCATTTATTTGGCATCCTTTCGGAAGCCGGACTACAGTTTATCAAACAGAACTATCCCGATTTTTTTGAATCAAATAACTAATATCCAATGAAATACAAACTCATCATTGCTTTTTCCTTTGCGGCCATATTGCTCTCCTGCAGCAACGGCAACAACGGCAAGGACGCCGAAAAACAACTCGAAAACTATTTGAAGCAACAAGCCGAACTCAACGCCAAAATTGAAGCGCTGAAACAATCAGGTCTTGGCGAAACCCGCATGGCAGAAGTGCCGGTGGTGACCAAAACCATTGAACCCACGGTTTTCAGGCACTTTTTCCAGGCCAGCGGCACAGTTGTCCCCATGCGCGAAGCCTTTATCAGCCCTGAGATGAGCGGTCAGATCAGGGAAATCAGTGTGGTTGAAGGTCAGCGTGTCAGCCGGGGTCAGGTATTGGCCCGACTCAATACCGATGTGATTGCAGGCAACATTGCTGAGGTAAAAACCCAACTGCAGCTGGCCCGCGATGTTTTCGAACGCCAGAAAAGGCTCTGGGAACAAAAGATCGGATCGGAACTGCAATATCTTCAGGCAAAAAACAACCTGAGTGCCCTTGAAGACCGGCTCAAAACGCTTGAAGCACAGCTTGATATGGCCATCGTAAGGTCACCTATCGACGGTGTGGTTGAAAAAATCAATCAGAAAAAAGGCGAACTGGCCATGCCCGGGGTGCAATTGATGTATGTGGTTAGCCTGAACCCCTTGCTGGTCAAGGCCGACATCTCCGAAAGCCATGCCGGAGCCATACGCGTGGGCGAACCGGTAATTATGCGTTTTGCCGCCTATCCCGACATGCAAATCACGGCAAACATCTCGCGTGTGGGAAACATTGTAAACAAAAACAACCGCACTTTCGAGATTGAGATACAGGTAACTAATCCTGACCTCTTGCTCAAACCCAATATGGTGGCTGTGATCGACATCAACGACTTCACTGCCGAAAACAGCATAGTGGTGCCCTCACGCCTCATTCGTGAGGACCTGAAGGGGAAATACCTCTATGTGGCAAGCGAAGAAAACGGGCAACGCTTTGCCCGCAAACGCTACATAAATACCGATCGGCTGTATCTCGACAGCAGCCGCATTTCCGAAGGATTGCAAGCTGGTGACCAGATTATTGTAGAGGGATTCAACCGCGTGAGCGATGGAAGCCTCCTGCGTGTGGTATCGCAAATGGCAAGCTAAAGCGTTTATTACCATGGAAAACAACAACGAACAGCTCATCCGCAATTTTGGGCCAACCACCTGGGCGCTCAAAAATGCCAATACAATCTTTCTGCTCATCCTCATCCTTGGTTCATTTGGCCTCTTCACCTACCGCTCGCTTCCAAAAGAACTCTTTCCGGATATCGTCATCCCCACGGTGATGGTACAAACCATCTATCCCGGCAACCCACCCCTTGATATCGAGAACCTGATCACCCGCGAACTCGAAAAAGAAATCGAATCGGTGAAAGGCATCAAAAAGATGACCTCGCTGTCGAGCCAGGATGCATCGAGCATTTTTGTGGAATTCAACACCGATGTGGATATCAAAACTGCCCTGCAAGATGTAAAAGACGCAGTGGACAAGGCAAAAAGCAACCTGCCCGACGACCTGCCCGACGACCCCATGGTGTCGGACATCGACTTTTCCGAATTCCCCATCATCAACATCAACCTATCCGGCGATTTCAGCATTAACGAGTTGAAAGGTTTTGCCGAACTCCTGGAAGACGAGATCGAGTCTTTTCCCGAGATTTCGAAAGTCGAAATTACCGGCATCACCGACAGAGAAGTGAAGGTCATGGTTGACCCCTACAAGCTTCAGGCTGTTGATTTGAGCTTCAACGATATTGAGTCGGCTATCAGAAACGAGAACATGTCAATGTCGGGGGGCGAACTGCTCACGGGGGGCATCCGGCGCGCCTTGCGCATCAGCGGCGAATTTACCGATGTGCGCGAGATAGAAAACATTATCATAAAACATGAAGACCAACATATTGTCTATCTGCGCGATGTGGCCGACGTGGAGTTTGGTTTTGAAGAACCAGATAGTTTCGCCCGCCTCGATCACCAGCCTGTAGTCAGCCTTCAGGTAGTGAAAAAAAGCGGTGAAAACCTGCTCAATGCCACCGATAAAATTTTCCGCCTGATCGAAAGGGCGCGCAACGAAAACCTGCTGCCTTCCAACCTGCGCCTGACCCTCACCAACGACCAGAGCGAACAAATCAAGCTGCAGCTCAGCAACCTCGAAAACAGCATGATCATGGGAATCATCTTCGTGGTTTTTGTACTGTTTTTCTTCATGGGTACCCGCAATGCCGTCTTTGTGGGCATCAGTATTCCGCTCTCGATGTTCATTTCGTTTGTGGTGATGGGGCTGCTTGATTATCAAATCAATATGATTGTGCTGTTCAGCCTCATTCTTGCCCTGGGTATGCTGGTGGACAACGCCATCGTAGTGGTCGAAAACATCTATCGCTTTGTGGAGGAAGGCAAACCCATAGCTCAGGCAGCCCGCGAAGCCGTGGGCGAAATTGCGGTGCCCATCATCTCGTCCACTGCCACCACACTGGCAGCATTTTTTCCGCTGCTCTTCTGGGAAAGTATCATCGGAGAGTTCATGAAATACCTGCCCCTGACGCTGATCATCACGCTCACCTCCTCACTGTTTACTGCACTGGTGCTTGTGCCGGTCATTATGCAGCGCTTTTTCAAAAACGAGGACCCCAGCGAAAAACCCAATACCAGAAAAAGTCTCATTGTGGCTGGTGCCATGCTTTTGCTGGCAGTGCCATTTTTTGTGGCCGGGAACAACACTCCGGGAAGCCTGCTGGTCATCTTTGCCTTAATTGGCCTGGCAAACTTACTGTTTCTTAATCGTTTAGCCTTATGGTTCCAACAGGTTTTCCTCACATGGCTCGAAAAAGCCTATCTGGCCACCTTGCGCCTTGCGCTCAGGGGTCGAAATTCCTATTATGTCATCCTGGCCACCTTTGTACTGCTTGTTTTGGCCACGGGTTTCTATTTCGGTACCAACCCAAAAGTCATTTTCTTCCCTTCGGGTGAGCCCAAGTACATCAATGTGCTGGTCGAACTTCCGCTGGGCACAGATATCAGATTTACAGATTCAGCAATACGCACCGTCGAAGACAGGGTTTATGAGCTTATTGAACCAGAGCGGCATATTGTGAAATCGGTGCTAACCAATGTCGGCAAAGGCGCTGTATCGGAAAATGAGGGATTCAGTGGTCGAGGAGGCGGCCCAAACCGCGCAATGATTACCGTGACATTCGAAAACTTTGAAGATCGTGGCGGCATCAGCACCGCAAACATTCTCAAGCGCCTGGGCGACAGCCTCATCGGTCGTTATCCCGGCATGCAGATCTCGGTTGAGAAACAAAACGAAGGTCCGCCCGTGGGTAAACCTATCAATATTGAGGTGAGCGGCCGCGACTTCAACAAACTGCTCAGCATTACCGACACGCTCACTACCTTGATCGAAAATTCGGGCATCCGCGGCATCGAAGGTCTGCAAATCGACCTCGACCTGGGTAAACCTGAGCTTCTGGTTCACATCGACCGCGAGCGCGCACGCAGGTTTGGGCTGTCCACAGGCCAGGTAGCCAGCACCATACGCACTGCATTGTTTGGCTCCGAAGTATCCAACTTCAAAGTTGGCGAAGACGATTACCCCATTCAGGTGCGCATGAAAGACGAATATCGCTACAACCTTGCCACCCTGCTCAACCAAAGCATCACTTTCCGCGACCAGGCCAGCGGCCGCATTGTGAAAGTACCCATCTCGGCTGTGGCCGATGTGCAACTCACCTCCACCTACGGGGCCATCAACCGCATCAACCGCGAACGCGTCATCACCATTTATTCGAATGTTCTCGAAGGGTACAACCCCACAGAAATCAACAACCAGATCCGCAATGTGATCGACAGCTACGATTTCCCCGACGGTTATCGCTACGCCTTTACCGGCGAGCAACAGGAGCAGGCCGAGTCGATGGGCTTTCTGATCAATGCCCTGCTCATCGCCATTGCAATTATCCTGCTCATTCTGGTAGGGCAATTCAACTCGGTCATCAAACCTTTCATCATCATGACAACAGTGCTGCTCAGCACGATTGGGGTGTTTGGCGGCCTGGCCACCTTTCGTATGGAGTTTGTGGTGATTATGACCGGTATTGGCATTGTTTCGCTTGCTGGCGTGGTAGTGAACAACGGTATTGTGCTAATTGACTATATCAATCTGCTGCGCAACAAGCGCAAGCTGGAACTGGGCCTCAAAATCACCGACGATCTTCCGCGCGAAGAATCGCTCGAGCGCATCGTCGAAGCAGGCCGTACCCGTCTGCGACCGGTCTTGCTCACCGCCATCACCACCATTCTGGGTCTTTTCCCTCTCGCCATTGGCATCAATATCGACTTTTTGAGCCTGTTCGAAAACTTCGACCCAAAAATCTATTTCGGTGGGGATAATGCCCTGTTCTGGAGCCCCATGTCGTGGACCGTCATCTTTGGTTTGAGTTTTGCCACTTTCCTCACCCTGGTGCTCGTGCCTTCGATGTATCATGCGCTTTATCTGGTCAAGATTAAAGTAAAAAACGCTTTTGCAGCCCGGGATACAAAATAGCACGCCTTCAAAATGAAAACGGGCAGCCTGACCAGTGCTGCCCGTTTTCGCTTTTATTGAAATCTCAAATCACAGTTCTCTGCTTAATCAGTGCGATGAATGGTTTGCTTTTTTGCCATTATCCGGTGCATCCTGCCGCTGATCTCAAATTCAAGCACCACATCCACCTCGATATTCGGACCCCAGAACGGTCCATTCCGCACCACCCCTTCGATGGTAAAGCTGTTGCTCATCGAAGATTCGCTGAAACCCGTTTGCCACACTTCATTACCTTTTATCACGTAAAGACGCACCAGTCGAATTTGCTGTGGCAAGGCCGCTTCGACGGTATCAGCGAGCCGGATCACGCCTAAAAGCCTGCTGCCCTCGCCCGATCCTTCGATCATTGGCATAAAATCGCGCCAAAGGTATGTGCTCAGCATTAGCTTGTTGCCACTGATGTTCAGGCTTTGGCTGCTCTTGCGAAGCGACGCGGCCAACCGGGCATCTGTGCTCACACTCAGTTCGTTGTCGTGTTTCTGACAGGAAGCCAGGCCAACGATCAGAAGCAAGTAAAGAACGAAATTTTTCATGGTCTCCAAGGTGTTATTGTCCTGTTATCTGGGGTTTTCGATGTTGCGTGCGCTGCGTTCGCTGCGGTTGCTGCTTCTGCCCTGGCTTTCCTCGTTGCGGTTGTTTTGGCTCCTTTCGGAGCGTGTGCTCACGTTGTCCTGCTTTCTGTTTTGCTGTTCCGTGCGGTTTGAGCGCACGTTTGTTCCGGAGCTACGCTCAGCAGGTTGGGTGCGCACCTGCCGCACCTGTTGGTCGGTTTTGGGTGCTGTGCTGCGTTCTACCCTCGAAGGTCCGGCCCACACCCCTGAAGGTGAGCGGTCGTTCCTGCCGTTTTCGCTGCGGCGCACTTCGTTGGCTGGCCTTTGCACCGGTGTGCCCTGGCGCACTTCGCGCTCCTGACGCACCTGGGGCGTCTGCCTTACGGCCGGCCTCACCTCTTCTGCCTGCCGCGAAGGCCGTTCAACCGATTGGCTGCGCTCTGGCCGCACATCCGATGACCGGCCGGCACGTTCTGCCTCACGTACCGGACGCTCGGTGGAAGTGCCACGTCCCATGCGTTCGTCCTGCTGCCTAACACCCCGCTCGCTTCCGGTTGTGGCAGGCCTCGGAGCAACATCCTGGCTACGGTCGGCCCGCTGTGGCGGCATGGTTCCCCCCGACATGCTGGCCCGGTGGCTGTAGAGCCGCTCGCCTTCGCTGCGCAATTCAGGCCTGCTGTATGTTTGCTTGTAAACGCCTTTGTTCACGTTTACAATCACTGTAGGCGATGTGTGCCGGATGGTTGTATAGTAATTTACCCGGTAATGCCTGCAGCGAATGTGGTCGTATGGCCGGTAGTACACATAATAATGCCCGAACCAGTTGTAATGATAACCGTAATAGAAGTGCCAGTAGTGAGGCGTCCAGGGCCTCCAGTAGTCGGGATAATAACCCCACGACCAGGACGAACGCCACACCACATAACCCGGGCGGTTGATGTAAACGATCACCGGCCAGCTGGCTACTTCATAATAGGTGGTAGTAACCACTTTCACCTTTTTGTTGTTGTGGCGCCTGTAGGTGTTAACCATATAGCCGGGATTGGGCGTTTCGCCATAGTTGGGTTCAATGATATAGTTCGGCCCGTAAAGCGCCTCATCACCAATGATCTGCAGCTGAACTGCACCATTGCGGAGGTTTTCTACCGTAATCACTGCCACATCCTGGTACTCACGCTTGTTTAGCGCTACCCTGAGCACGATGTTGTGCACATTGCCATCAGGATAATGCATCACCATGATGTAATCCACATAGTTGTCGCCGTTCAGATCAAGGTTGTTGATCATCCGGTCCGGATCGTTCAAACCCCTTTCGAAAGCCTCGAGGGTTTCGGACTCCTGAAAGAGTTTCAATACTGCATATAGATTCAGATTATCGCCCGGAAGTCCGAGATACTCCCTTTGATCAGCAGGCCTGCGTGCCCACAATGTTCCTGCGGTTACCAAGATGGTTAAGGCGATGATTACAAGCTTTTTCATGGCTTTGGGGTTATTAGTTCAACAACAGAAAAACCAAAACCATGCCAGAAAACCCAGCTTGCAGTCCGGCAGCAAGAAATTCTCGGAGGAGATATTTTATCAGCGGTATAATTCGCTATTGGATCAGCTATGTCACAGTGCAACAATCCGATGCGAAATGGTGGCTCCGGATGAGGCGGTCACTTTCAGAATAAAGATCTGGGGCTGAAAAGCGCGCAGGTCGAGCACCGTTTCGTTTTCCAGATTCACGGCATTGCGCAGCAGCAAGCGTCCGCTCAGGTCGAACAGTTCAAGCCTCGTAATCGGCTGGTCGCTCTGCACCAATACCTGTCCGCCCGCAGGATTTGGCGCAACACGGATGCGGACCACAGCCTGGGGCGAAACAATGCCAACCAGCTGTTCGTTGCTGGCAATCCAGTTTTCGGGAAGGCTGTTGTCGAGATTCAGATCGATAAGTTTTAAATGCGGCCCGTTGCCGTCGGCCTCAGGCGGCCAGGGTGCGCTGTCGAAATAGTGCACTTCGTCGATTACATTGCCCCAGGCATCCGCAAGCACGATTTTGTATGACTTGTTCGACAGATAGCGGGCGTATTGTCCGAATGGTGCAAACCCATAGAACTGCTGAAACACCTGGGCATTCGACGATAACATGATTGTGCCGCCAGGTGCAATGCTGCTGTTTGGCGGAAACTGGTAGCCTATACCCGGCTCACGCATGTAAATTCCCGTCAGGTCAACCACCTGGCTGCTGTTGTTCGTGATCTCTATAAACTCAAGATCGTCTTTGGCAAAGCCTCCCGCTGCCTTGGGATGGTAATGAATGCGGCTGATCACAAGTTGAGGGAGAACAGGGTTGGAACAGGCCTGAGGATTGGGCAGATTGGTGTTCAGCCAGTTGATTCGTGCCATTATCCACGATTTCATGCTGTAAATATGCTCCAGATGGTTGCCTACGGTGGCCCAGCGCTGTTGTTCGCGCACAGCAGCCTCGCTGATTAGGTTAACTGTTTGGTCTATAAGCTGGCTCACGTGCGCAAAGCTGAGTGGCTTTCCGGGAGCCGACATCTCAGCCCACCTCCGTGACAAATAGCACCTGAAGATGGAATTGTTGTAGAGGTCTTTCCAAAATTTCGACCCCATGTTTTCGTAGCTGTGCTGCCACACATAGGTATGGCTCCGGTTGAACCCCCAGTGAAACAGATCGTTGCCGTACGTGAGGTTTAAGTCCCAGATTGGACCGGCCCTCAGTTTGCCCCCCCTGTCTTTGTGAAAGAAGGTACTGTACTGATAGGCATCCACATTTGAGGCATATTCGTTGAGCAGCATGAAATCGACGAACGAGGGCACATCGATCATCGCAGGGAATCCGTTGATGAGCGAGGTATTCTGGGAAGTGGCAACAGACTGAAATGCAGTAAAATAACCTTTTATGTAATTATGCTGTTGCAAAGTAACTTCGGAGGGCTTGGGCTGGTCGTGAATGTATGCCACGGTGGCATTGGCACCTGAATAGCAGGGCATGGTCCAGGCCACCGGATCGCCACCGGTGGTTTTATCGGCTTTGGTGATATAACCTCCGGTAACGGCAGGCTCGCTGTTGTCGGCTGTGGTGAGTTTGACGAGATTAAGGCGTTCGGTATCAATCTTGATTTTTTCCATGATTATATAAAGCCCTTTGTAGTCGCCATTGACAATTACCTCGCAATAGCGCCCACGGGTTGCATAGTTGCCCATCTCCTCGTAGAGTTTGTAAGAAATAAAGTCGCGGATGAGCGATGGATCATAGGCCAATGCGTTGAGTATCCAATCGTTTTCTTTTGGCATACCCAGAATCGAAACATTATTGTTGGTCTGATCATCGGCCAAACGGGTGGTGAGCCCATAGGGCTTTTTTGGCAGCAACTGCGAAGTGGAGCCGCGGGTTTCGATGCCAATGCGGCCGTTGTAGTTCAGGTAGGCCGGATTGTTCTGATCAGAAACATAATTGCGTGAACCATCGGGCCGGTATATGATCTTCATTGTGGCCGGCACCTTGGGTTCGTCGGGTATTGGAGTCGGTTGGCCTGTATTGGGATCAATATCGGTATTGATGATAACGATAGGCAGGTTGCTGCTGGTAAAAGTCTGTGCGAATCCACCCGTTGAAGACAGGGTGAGAAAAGAAGTTGCCAGCCAACAATACAGGGCAACCAACCCTGGCAACCGATAGCCTGGCGTTGTCAATCTGCGCGCATTACCTGTGGTGAGTATTCGTGATCTACTTTTGCAGGATGATATTTTCTTCATTCGTTTATTGCGGGTTTTGGCCTAAGGGACCGGGCAGTGGGTCAATTCCTGTTTCGTTGTAAAGTTACGCACAAATGGCGGCCTTTGCACAGGGATTATTGCTTGCGTTGAAATCGGGGTAGTAAGCGGAAAAAACCAGGGATCTGCGATCCGGCCTGCCATGAAACCTGCAGGAATTAAGACAAAAAAATCCGGCGGTTATACCGGATCTATAAGTTAATACAATGTCAGAGGTTTATTCCAGCTTTCCTAAATGAGTTGTCTCACAATTTCCGACTGAATTTCGGAAAATTCTTCCTTGCTCAGTTTCAGTTTGGGCCTGCTGAAATCCATGTCGTAGATGCTGTTGATCGGAATGAGGTGGATGTGCGCATGTGGCACCTCGAGTCCGATGACGGTAACACCGATGCGATGGCATGGCACAGCTTTTGCGATGGCTTTTGCCACTTTTTTTGCAAACACCATCATGCCGCCAAGCTCTGCATCTTCGATATCGAAGATATAGTCGGTTTCCTTTTTGGGGATGACCAGGGTGTGACCTTTGGCCAGCGGATTGATATCGAGGAACGCCAGATAGTGGTCGTCTTCGGCAATTTTGTAGCAGGGAATTTCTCCGCTTACGATCCGGCTGAAAATACTTGCCATGGCATTAAGTTTTAGCGTGATACCTCAACAATTTCAAAAGTAATCTTTCCTGCAGGCACATCGATCTCAACCTTATCGCCAACTGTTTTGCCCAACAATCCTTTGGCGATGGGCGAGTTTACCGAGATTTTTCCGCTTTTGAGCTCCGCTTCCTTTTCGGGCACAATGGTATAGGTCATGGTGCTGCCATTTTTGAGGTTTTTGATTTTCACCTTCGACAGCAACAGCACTTTGGTCACGTCCATTTTCGATTCGTCGAGCACGCGGGCCGACATGAGCAACTCCTGAAGCTGGGCTATCTTCATTTCAAGCATTCCCTGAGCTTCTTTGGCTGCATCATACTCCGCATTTTCCGAAAGGTCACCCTTGTCGCGTGCTTCGGCAATCATCTGCGATATCCGGGGGCGTTCCCTGTTCATCAGGTGGTCCAGCTCATCCTTGAGGCGTTGCAAACCCTCTTGGGTGAAATACTTCGTCTCCGACATAGTCTTTTTTATTTGAAATATTAAGTAAAAAAGACCCTTAGCAGAGTAAGGGCCTTTTGCGTTGCAAAGATAAGCGATTTTGTGCCGGAATTCAACAGCTAGAAGCTGATGCGGGCACCTATGCTATGATTTCCTTTGAAGTGATCTGTCGAACGGTAGGAGTAATCAACCGAAAACGAAGAGCCGCTTTCCTTGTTGAGGGGCACCTGAACCGTGAAACCAGCGGCCAGGCCTTTGGTCACGTTGGTGCGCATGCTTGTCTCGATCTGGTCCCAAATACCATCCTCGTAGGTGTATCCGGCGCGAAGCATCAGGTAATCTTTCATACTGAATTCTCCGCCGAGGGTAATCTGGTCTTTGGTGAAGGAGTTCGAGGTAAAGTTTCCGGCAAGGGTGAAGCGGTAATCGTTTTCGAACAGGAAGTCGTATCCGGCGCCAATCACCAGCTGGGTGGGCAGCTCAAAAGCATCTTTGCGCTGTTCGAGCGTAAACTGGGTTTCCTGACCCGGGATGAAAGCGCGCAGCGACAAGCCGTCGCCCGAGAATTTCATCGTAGGTCCGATGTTTTTGAGCGTGATTCCAAAATGGATGTTTTCGAGGGCGCCTGTCACATACTGGATACCTGCATCAATGGCCACACCTTCGGCGCTCACGTCGGAAATGCTCTCGGAAATAATCTTGAGCACAAAACCGGCATGGATGCTGTTCGAAAAGGTCTTGCCATAAGAAATGCCGATGTTGAGCAGGCTGGGCGAGAAATTTCCCAGCCCTCCGTCGGGATATTCCGTGGTGGTGATCGGAATATCGCCGAAGTTCATCGACATCACGGCCAGACCGAGCACACCCGATTCGCTTACACGTTGGGTAAAACCGAAAGAGTAGATGTTGACGTCGGAACCTTTTAGCCAATTGGTGTGGGCAAAGATGAGCTCAGTCTTTTTGGTAAAAGCTGTGCCGCCTACATTGCTCCAGATGGCTTCAAGGCCTTTGATCTGCGACATTCCGGCATTGCCCCAGCCTGTGCTTCTGGCCCAGGGGTTGATGAGCAGTTCGGAGGCTCCGGCTTGCCCCGAACGGTCTTTGTTACCGGCAGTGAGTGTGGCTGGCATGAGCATTGCAGCCGTTGTCAGTGCTAAGATGAAGTTGATATGCCTTTTCATGGGTTCTCGTGTTATTAATTGCATCTCACTGCTTTGCTTAGAAGGTGTTGAGGTCAATTGGACGCAGCGTACCAAACCATTTGATGATCCTTTCTCCGTCGTCGGACTTGATATGGATCAGGTAAACTCCGCTGGCGATAGGCACACCGGCAAAGTTTTTCAAATCCCAGTCGATGGAAGTCTTGGGCTCATCTTTCTTGAACTGCCTGATCTTCGTACCACTCATGTTATAGATGGTGATGACGCACTTTTCTGGCAGGTTGGTAATTTTCACCCTGTTGTCGAGGGCGTTTCGCTCATAGGCTGAGTAGGCGTAATAAGGATTGGGTACGATGTTGACCAGGTCTAGATCGGTTTGCAGCTTTTCAGGATTGCGGAACTCGGTGGCCAGATCGCGTGTCGAGAAGCGATACATCGGGAATCCATTATTCAGGTAAACGCCTGGAGTGGGTTCGTCGAGCGGGATCAGCGAGTGATGCCTTGCATAGGGTTTTGCTGTGCGGATGCGGATGCGCACCTCGTTCGACAACCATTCCTGCCCTTTGACTGCCATAGGTAAGCCCACATACATGATTTGCGAGAAGAAGTAGTTGGTCAGGAAGGGGAACCTGGAGGTGAACAAGGTATCGAGCATGGTAAATGCATAGCGGCCAGCATCGTAAGCAGGCGAGTAGAAGTCGGCATTCAGCTGTGCAAATCTGTAAAAATCATGACGCATGATGTATACATAGTGCATACCTCCGAACACAGGTCTGCGGCCAACAGTGGTAAATACGTTCGGGTCAAACTCCTGGGGCACACTCAGGTCGCGGGGCATGGGGTTGTACAACATGTCGCGGCCGTTGTACTGCGACAGATAGCTGTCTTCGCCAAACATGATATTCAGCCTTTCGCCGGTCTCAACACTTATGGCATAACCGGGGAACCATCCCATACCATAGCTACCGATGTAGTGCGGATCGTTGGGATTATCGCTTGGCGGCATCGTCATTGAGGCAGCAGGGCGACCTTCTTTGTCAACCGATGGCGAGCGGCGCAGGCTGAACCTGTGGGCACCACCTTCGGCCAGGGCGCGGTCGATCTGCATCTCGAGCACCGGAGCGCGCGACCATTTTGATTTGTCGGGTGTGAGCACAATGTCCACACTGGTGATATTTTCGAAGCGGCTCTGGTTCTTGCTGTCTTCGCTGAAAGCCGGCCCAACAGAACTCTGTGTGCCGCCCTGGCTAAAGTTGTTGCCAAAGCTTACCAGCCCGTAAGGTGCCCAGGTACCGTTGAGGATCTTTTCCCAGTTTTCGTTGGGGTCCCATGGACGGTCAGGATCGGACGACATGTTCCAGTCGTCTTCGGTGCTTGAACCCTGGCTTTTGTAAGTGCCCGCACGAATCCAGTTGAGGGGTGAGCCGGGTTCATCATTGTCGCGGATGCCATCAAGCCACCTACGGGAGCTGTCGGCATAACTGATGGTTGCCTCAAGGAATCCGTTGTTAGGTGCCAACACCCTGAACATCACCCTGTTGGAATTGTTCTGACCCACCCTGTAAGGTCCGGGTTTGAAAGGCTGATTTACCTGAATCGAGATACCACGGCTCAGGAACAGCTGCTCGTCGTTGGCCAGAATGCTGGTATCGCTCTTGAATACCTCACCGGTGGTCAGGTCTTTGAGGAACCAGCGGGCCGTTTGTTTGCTGGCTGTATCACCCTGGATATCAGGCTCACCGGTTACATGGAACAGTTTAATTGTGCGCAGGCTGTCCATCCAGAACTCATAATCTGTACCCACAACGTTGAGCGGATCGATGACACGCACGTTGAGTGGTCCACGGTTTTTCTGATATTTTGCCTGGTAAGCGATGGGGTAGTTTGGACCGCCAAAGACATTTCCAGGAAGGGCAGGTTGCTTACTCAGAATTTCATTGACTGTTTCTTCCTTCAGGTCGATGATCAGGCCGCCATTGCCGTGACCTGCAACTCTGGTAATTTCGGGGCTGTCGCCGAAATTGGCCCGCGCAACCACACCGTTGACAGTTTTGTGCGGAATGGCAGTGTAGAGTTTAATGTTTTTGCGGCCGGCCAGGTATGGATACTTTTGTCCGAACAATCCGCCCAGCACATTGGGGTTATCAGAGTATGGCATATATTCGTTGTAGGCGTAGGCCAATGCCATGTAGTAATATTGTTTGTGGTTTACCAGGCGCACGTCGCCACTTGCGAAAGCATCCTGGGTGAGGCGGAAGGTATGCTGGATACCATTGTCGCCACCTACTACTTCCACTACAGGCACTGTTGCACCAATTGCCTCGTCGAAGTAATAGTTCACAAGCTTACCCACGCCGTTTTTCTTATCGAACTGAGCCACGATCCGGGCCTTGCTCGGATCTTTGAGGCTTTCCACGCCCACAGTGGCATCTTTCAGCTGGAAGATCTGATAACCTTCGAAGCGATAGAGCGAGTCGCTGCGCTTGGTGGGGTCGGCCGGGTGGGGTTGAATGATATTGGGGTCGTATTCTACGTATTTTTCCAGGTAGTTGTTTGAGGAGGGGCTGTTGCTGATATACACGATAATTTCGCGGTCGAGTTCCTGGAATGAGAGGTCAGGGGCATTGGGTCCGTCGATCACCTTGAAGCAGTTGTCGAACAGGGCCTGGCATTTGTCGTCCACAGTACGGAGGAGCTGAACTGAAGCAAACGGACCACCGCTGGTTGCCCTGGCCCACGGAATACCCACAGTGATGTAGTTAACTGCGCCGGGTTTCAGGGTGAAGGGGCCTGCCGACTGCATGAAACGGCGGTCGCCCGGGTCGTTGGGTGAGCCGTTGTTGCCTGTTTCTTCGGTCCACCAGAAACCGTTCACACCAAAGCCACCATTTGGTGGTGCGCCACCAGTAGCCCAGTTGCATGGGTCGCTGTCGCCCGGGAACATAAAGTCGGTTTCCGGTCCTACGGTTCCTGCACCGGAAATGTGGGCGGTGCCGCCGTAAAGCATCTTGGTGCCATCTTTCCAGATACCGCGGAGGAAGTTGTAATATTCAGGTGCAATGCTCGGGTCGCAGGTCGGGCCAGAGGAGCAGTTGTTGTGGTAAACAAAGCGACGCATCCCGAATCGTTCATTGCCGGGGATCCCATCACCGAAGTTTACACCATTGATACTTTCGTTGCAAAGCTGTTCGCGGCCGATGGTGTCTCCGGTCTGGGGATCGGTGATGAACCGGTATTTTGGACGGTCGAATGGGAGTGGATCCATGTAAGGTCCCTGGAAGAAGTCCACACCAATTGCCGGCGGCTGGTCGCCATAGGCTTCGGGCTGGCCATTGCCATCCACGGCCTTACCATTGTAGCAGTATCCCAGTCCGCGGTGAACGTCGCAACCCACAAAGTCGTCGTAGGCATAGCCAAGGTCGGTATCAACCCAGGGAGAGAAGAAGGTATTGGTCAGTTCAAAGGTGGAACGGTTGATGATTTCATAACTGTAAAAAGTCATGTTGTTAATCTCATCGTTGGTGGCAAAGGCAAAAGCCTGCGCCCTGATTTCCATTCCAATGGCAGCGCCATTTGTTTCGGAATGGAAATTCCCCTTATCGTTGAACACCCACCAGATGGTTTGGTCGCCTTTGATGACCTGGTCGGCCAGGATGGATCCCCAGATGACGCCTTCGATGGATTCGTCCATGGTAGGCGTGCGGGTTTTACACAGGCTGTTGTCAATGTCGTAATAGGGATAGTCGCCTGCGAGGGGGTTATATTCGCCATCGCCGTCCACATCGTAGAATGGCGCCAGGTAATAGCTTTGTTTTTTTGACACATCGCCATGTGCAGGCCATTCAAGAATTTCTTTTGGGATGGTGTAATCGTCGCTTGGGATGAAGGCACCGGTTGCGGGGTCGGTATGCGACAAGAATTCATCCACCATTGCGCGTGTAATTTTCCATTGCCTGTCGTATTGGGCGCAGGTGGCTACATCTGTGGCTGCCGTACCATCGATGGTCAGAGGTCCTGTCCAGTAGTCGTTGCCCACCTGGCGGTAGCGCAAAGCGGCCAATTTGAGCTGGTTATTGATGTCGAGTCCTCCGATCCAGAGCGACCCACTAAACATAGAGGTTGCTGAACCGTTTTTTGGGATAAAGTACTTCGAACCTGTTCCACCCGGGAGGTCCCACCACATGTCGCCACCGGCGTTGATTCGTGCCCTGACGTTGTTGATGTCGAGCCACTCGAAGGATGCCGAGGGCGCACAGCCCGAAGTAGTTTGCTTTAACGGATAGGTCGATTTCAGGCCACTGGGATCCTGCAGCTCTCTTGCTTCGGCGCGGGTGGCAAACAACAGAAACAAGGAGAATGCAAGTAAGGCCGGATAGATATTCTTCATCTGAATCATCTTATTGTTCATAGTTAATTTTTACAAATACCGGAGAAATTAGAAGTTGAACATCACGCCCAACCTGATCTGACGTGGCGAACTGTAGTTGAAAGGAGCATTGACATACACAGAGTAAAGTTCCCTGAAGGCAATGGGATCCGTTTGATTGTTGATCTGGCGTTGCCATTCGGGGGCAGAGAGGTATCCGTCGTCGTCGGGGTTTCCGGTTGCAGGGTAAACACGCAACACGTTTCGTGTATCGAGTAGGTTAAGCACTTGGGCGTACACGTTGAGGTATGCTTTCTTGATCTGCTCACCATCTTTCTGATTAATCTTGAGGTTGAAGTCTTTGTCAACCCTCAGGTCAAGCCTGAATTGCCAGGGCAGTCGCGAACCGAAGTAGGTTCCGCGAAGCAGGTTGGCAATGTTGGACAGGGGCGAGTTGACATTGCGCGATGCAGTGTAAGGCGTACCCGAACCACCGAGTACGGTGAGGGTGAAGCCGGCATCCTCGAGCAGATTGATGGGTTTTTTGCCTTTCGATTCACGGCTGATGCGCGGTCCGTTGTATTCACGACCAGAGCCGTAACGATAGTCGAGCAGCAGGTTGAACTGGTGACGGCGGTCCCAAGGCATAGGGATGGTCGAACGCAGGTTGGGCAATCCGGCAGCCACAAGCGAAGCCGCAGTGGTTGTGGAAGCTCCTGTTGCATTGGCAAACTGAAGGGTATAGCCGGCACGAATACGGGCATTGTTCGTACGCCTGAGGTCGTACTCCACGGTGAGCCCTTTAACGGTTCCGAAGTCGAGGTTGCTGAACGAAGTGTAGTCCTTGGGATAAGCGCCGTTGAACCTGAAAATCTGGATCATGTTGCGCATCTCGCGGTAGAAACTGGTGAAGGTAATCGAAGAAGTATTGGTCAGCTTTTGGGTGAAACCAAGCTCATAGTCAATGGTCTGTGATGGTTTGAGTGAAGGATTGTTGATCGTGCCACCAATGTTTTCGAAGTAGTAATAAATAGCAGGATTGGAGAACAGGTTGCTGGTCGGACGCTGGGTGAGCACATCGTAGTGGGCAAAGAACAGGGCTTCATCCGAGATGGGGAATGAGAAGGAGATACGTGGCATGACGCTGAGCTGCGGGTCGTAATCTTTGAAAGCACTGGAATTGATCCCCTGCTGCGACCAATCGGTAAGGAAAGGCGTGATACCCGAACCCACGTCCAGCTGGCTGGGGTCCTGAATAACTGCGCCCTGATCATTGAACCAGGTGTTTTCGAACCGGTATCCCACAATACGGTTCGGGTCTCCTTTTTTATCTACGTAAACGGTGTAATCGCTTCCGATACCGGCCGGATGCACCACGGGCTGCCCTTTGATCTCAGTAACTTCACCAGCAGTTTTGGCGTTGTAGAGCAGGTAAGGGTCTTTGGGCACTTTCTGGTTGGCATCGAAACGGTCAACACGCACACCTATATTAAATATGAGGTCGCGGAAGGCAAACTTATCCTGCAGGTATCCTGCCATATAAATAGGCTGGAAAGCGCCGATCGGCCGGGTAAAGACCCCGTTTTCGTCGCGTGCGGTGAAAAACTCGTCAAAGCTGGGACGGGTTTTGAGCTTGTTGCCCATATAGTCGAAACCAAAGTAGCTGGCATAGAAATTACCATTGTTCAGGATTTCGTCGGCGCTAAACATGCTGATATCAAACATGTTTCCAGGTGCCTGAATGGTTCGGCGAATACCTAGTTTGTCGTAATACTCGATGGTATTGTTGTTGTAGTCGTAAGAATCGATAACAATAAAGTCGAGGCCGTCAACCGGGAGCCCCAGGCGCTGACGCAGATTGCGGTCGAAAACGCGCTGAGAGTTGGCATCGTAGCGACGGTAGTAAATTATGGTGTCTACAATACCGTCCCATCCGATAGTTACAGGATTTTGCTTGTCGAGCTCACGAATGTGGAAATTGGTGAGGCCGCGCATCAGGTTCCACAGTCCGGTGGGAGCGTATGAACAGATGCTCCGGTTGGTGCGTTGCTCGTATTGGAAGCCCAGTTTAATTTCGTGGTTACCAATATCCATCGATCCGGCCACATTGATGCTGAACTGCTCGTTGTCAACCTTGCTGTATCCTCCCTGATTACGCCCGGGAGCATCATAAAGCCCGTAGAAAGCGTCGGGGTTCTGACCGTTAATCAAACCACCGCCCAGCTGAATCTGGTCGAGGTTGCGGTAGTGACCGGCCGCTTGACCGAGTAGGTATTGTAATAGGAGGTAGTAAATTGGGCTATCAGCGGGTTCACATCGAAAGGGGTCCACTCAACAAGGGTGTCGAAATCCCAGCTGTTGAGCACCCAAACGTTGCGGTACCACTGTCCATTGACGGAATCGCTGCCGATTTCGAATGTGTTGCGCTTGTAGATGGAGAATTTTCCGAGGTAACCGTAATCGAATAAATTGTCGTAGTGATAAGGATCGCCCGATGAGTTATTCTGGCGTGTATAGTCGGCCTGAATGGAGTAGTAGAGGTTTTTAACCAATGAGCGGCTGTCGCTTGCGGTGGGGAAACGTTGGGTGAATCGACCGAATACGCGCCATGTTTGGTTGTTGTACTCGATGTTTTTATCCCAGTTAAAAAATGAGGCAGAATAGTCGAAAGCATTGCCATGAGCACGGTTGAAGGTTCCGCCAAAAGTAAGGTTCACCGTTTCGGTGGTACGGATGTTGAGGTTGCCCGAAAGGTTGATGTTGTAGTTTTGGGTGTTCATCGACCGGCGGGTCTTTTCCATATCCGACAGGCGGACAAATTCGCCGTTGAGGAAGGTACCTGTACCGGTACCTGTTGGCCGGAGGGGATTTTCTTTGAGGAATTGGAGGGTTTCGTCGGTGGCTCTCCAGTATCCGGTTGAGGAGATCTGGCCATCGCGTTCGTAATTGATATCGCCAGCAATGAAAAAGCCAAGCAGCGAAGTGTTCTTGCTTTTGCTTTTGATTAGCGGTCCCTGAATGTTGAATCCCAACCTGTTGTGGCCGTATGGGTCGAGCAGCTCGGAGGTTTCGAGTTCCAGTCCGGCGCCAAACTTACGTGACGGCCCACGGGTTGTGATATTGATGATACCCCCTGTGGCGTCGCCATATTGTGCAGGTGTACCGCCCAGAATAACGTCAACCTGTTCGATGGATGACTGAGGCACGTTACTGTTGCCGATGACACGAACACCATCGATGTAAACGGCGGTGGCATCCGAACGGGCACCGCGCACGTTGCCGCGCTCACCGTCGGCCGAGAACACACCGCCTACTGTGGCTGCAACGGCATCAGCCGATCGGTTTGGCATCTTTTTGATTTCCTCGGCTGTGATTGAGGCCCCGCTGGTAGTCTGGTCTTTCGAAATGAGTGGTACTTTGTAATCAACCACTTCCACCGTCTGCAGGTCGATGGCTGTGGATACCATTTCGATGTTGTAGAAAGTGATCTGGTTGGCTGTGATTACAATACCCCTGACTGTAACGGGATTATATCCCACAAAGGTGGCTTTGAGGTCGTACCGGCCCGGAGGTATGGGGTTGATCACATAGTTTCCGTCGAAGTCCGATGTGGCCCCACCCACTATCGTACCGCCATTTTCGAGCACGATGTTGGCAAAGGGAACAGGCTCGCGCGTTCCTTTTTCGAAGACTTTTCCCTGCAACCTACCCTGTTGGGCATAAGCCAACATATTGGTTGCCAACAGAAAGCTCAAGGCAAACAGTAAACGTTTTGTCATATCATGCAATTTTGTGTTGTACGCTGAGGTTCGATGGTTTAAGGTCGGTAAAAATAAAAAACATTTTCACATTAATTAACACTTGGTCGGCCGATAACAAATAAAATTCGGGATTCCGGCCTTTTTACCAGGCAGGCCGCTCCAGAATTGCGTTGTAAACGACTGCTCTGCGCAGTTCGATCAGGAATTGCGGGTTGTAATGAGTGGCCCTGATCTGAGTGAGGTCTCCGTTTGATGCGCGATGCAAGCACTGGCGAAACGACTTCGGTTTCTTCGAGCGAAATGATTTCAGGTATTGCGTTATCTGTTTCGTAAATCAAGGGTATTGTATGCTTCGTAGGGCGAAACATACCTGGGCCTTCAACTTCTGCAGGTGCGGGGATTCGCTGCTGAAACAGGGGCTGCACCTTCAAAGGCGATTCCTCTTCTTCATCTTCTGGTGGAAGTAATTCTTCGAGCATTTGTTCCCAGGACGTCTTTGGTGCGGGGCTCCTCTCGGCAGTTGGCCTTGCTGTTGGTTTTGCCTTGCCTTTACGACTGAAAATACGATCCACAACAATGCAAGAAGGACATATATCAGATCTTCCATATGAATTGGAAAAAGTTTGTTGATTAAGCTCAGTTGGCTAAAGTAGCAAGATTCGGCAAAGAATCTTGTTAAAATGCACGAAAAAACGACAGTATGCTATAAGCGGTGCAACAGTTCGAGGATTTTCTCCTTTTTGCGGCGTGATACCGGTATTTTTTCGCCGTTTGACAGGGTGAGATAACCGCCGTCGTCGCGACTGAAATTTTGAATAAAGCGTGTGTTGACCAGATGCGACTTATGGGGCCTGACAAAATTTGCTCCTTCAAGCAAAGCTTCTACGTCTTTCAGGGTTTTGCTGATAAGCAGATGCTTGCCGTCGGTGAAATAAAAGTGGGTATAGTAATTATCGGATTCGCAACGCAGAATGCGGTCAACCTCAACAACATGCAATTTTTCAATTGTCGATAAAACAATCTTCCTGGGCTCCACAAGGGGTGTGTCGAGGTTGTTCATGAGCACTTCGAATTTGCGCATATTGTGCTTGCGCTCTTTGTTCTGACGAACCTTTTCCACGGCAGCCTGCAGCTCGTCGGGCACAATAGGCTTGAGCAGGTAGTCGAGTGCCGCGTATCGGATCGCTTTTATTGCAAACTGGTCGAAAGCAGTTGTAAAAACCACATCAAAGGGCGCTTTGGTCTGGCTGTCGAGCAGGCGAAAACCACTGCCATCGGGCATTTCGATATCCAGAAAAACCAAATCGGGCTCGTTTTTTGCTATGGCTTCGCGCCCCTGCTGCACCCCGGCGGCCTCGGCCACCACCATCACATCCGGACAAAACCGGGCAAGCAGACTTTTCAGCGTTTCGCGCGAACGCGCTTCATCTTCAACGATAATTGCTCTTATCATCGGCTATTACACTTTCAATTCTTTGCAAAGCTAATGAAACCACAAACGGAATGCTCATCTGGCTTTATATCAGTTTGAATGTCTATTACTCTTCGGTAATCAATATGGTTACTCTGGTGCCCTGTGCCTTGCCCTGATCATCAAAAAGGTCCTCAACCTCAAGCGTATAGCCCTGGCCTGAATACTGGCTGAGCATTTCGAAACGCTCTGAGGTGATAGCCATTCCCAGCGACTCGCGCTTTATTCCCGAATGCCTCCGCAACTCGGCCGACTGTGCTCGCCCGATGCCGTTGTCTTCAATTACAATGCGAATCGATTGCCCTTCTGCTTTAAGGCTTATGAGCAGTTTTCCTCCTGATTCGCGGTGCATGAGACCATGATGAATGGCATTTTCGACAATGGGCTGAAGAATCATTGGCGGTATTTCGACAAACTGCTCGTCTATTGCAGGATCGAGTGTTATGGAGTACTCGAATTTATTCTCAAACCTGAGCTGCTCAATTTCAAGGTAAAGCCTGATGGCTTCCAGCTCGTCCTGCAGAGGAATGGAGCTTTCCTTGCTGTGGTTGAGCGTTCGGCGCATAAGTTGCGAAAATTTGGATAGGTATCGGATGGCGTTGTCAATATCGTTTTTCAACACAAAGCTCTGGATGCTGTTGAGGCTGTTGAAAAGGAAATGAGGGTTCATTTGAAGCTGCAGAGCCTTCTGTTCCAATTCGTTGGTTTTTTTCTGAAACTCCAGATACCGTTTCTCGTCCTGATGTTTGCGACGCACCGACCTGAGCCTCAGAAACAGAAAAAGGTAAAAACCCATGATGCCGGCCAGCACGAGCAGCGACCTGAACCACCAGGTCTGATACCATGGCGGATAAATGATAATGTTGATGGTGAGGGCATTGTCGGACCATAGTCCCTGGGCATTGGTCGATTGCACCACAAAACGGTAAAGTCCCGGACTCACCCTGGCAAACTCGGCAAAGCGTTGTCCCGCATTGCGCTCCACCCAGTTGTCGTTGTGGTTTTCGAGTTTGAAACGGTACTTGATTTTGTTGCTGTTGGCGAAATCGAGGGCAGCAAATTCGAAGCCAAAGAAATTTTCGTCATACCGCAGCCTCAGGGTGTCGCCATTGCATAGCTGCTTGTATTGCAACTGATTAAGCAACTTAAAGGATGACAGAATGATGCGGGCTGAGGGAGAATCATGTACGACATTCTCGGGGTAAAAAGCCGTAAAACCATTCATCCCGCCAAAGAAAATCTGCCCGTCGGATGCAACAAAGCCTGCATTAAAATTGAACTCGTTGCTTTGCAAACCGTCGCTTACTTCGAATGTGGAGAAAACTCCGGTGCCGACGTCGAGGCGAGAGAGCCCCCAGTTGGTCGAAACCCAGATGTTTCCAGATTTATCGCTGAGCGCCAGGTAGGCTACATTGTTCGAAAGTCCGTTGCGCTCGGTATAGCTCCTAAAAGTACTGGTTTCGGGGTCGAACATCATGATGCCTCCTCCACGCGTGCCCAGCCAGAGACGGCCTTGCGGGTCGGGGCTAATGGAAAACAGGCGGTTTGTGCCCCCGTTGTCGGGCTGCGAACGAAAAATGCGGAAGTTGTCGCTTTCCTCCTGATATTGAAGCAACCCATCGCCGGTGGCCAGCCAGATACGTTGCTTGTTGTCCTGATAAATATCCAGCACGCGACGGTCGGGCAGGCTATTGGGATGATCCGGATCGGGACGATAGTTGCGGAATTTTCTGTTAGCCGGATCAAGGCGGCCCAGACCATACGGGGTGCCAACCCATATTCGCCCTAAATGATCTTCATACACACTAACCACCTGGTTGTCAGGGAGACTGGTGGTGTCGTCGGGGAGGTGACGGAAGTGGCTAAAGCGCCTTGTTGCAGGGTCGTACACGCTCAAACCATTGTAGCGTGTGCCAATCCACATCCGATTGCGGCTGTCGCGATAGATTTCGCGGATGTGCCCTGACGGCAGGCCATCAACTTTAGGTAAAACTGAACGAAGCGATCTGAACGTCTGGCTTTTGGGATCGAGGATGCTGATTCCCTCCTCGGTACCTATCCAGATCCTGCCGTCCGCATCTTCTTCAAATGCCCAAACCGAGTTGTTGATCAGGCTGTTGTCCGAAAGCGGGTTGTTCCGGTAGGTTCGGAACATGGGCAAGGCAGTGCTCAGCCTGTTCAGTCCGTTGAACGTTCCAACCCATAGGTTGCCGCGGTTGTCGCGCAGGATGTCGAACACCCTGTTGTCGCTCAGGCTGTTGGGATTATCCACCTCAAAGTTGTAGCGGGTAAGCTCCCGTGTGGAAAGGTTATACCTGAACAATCCCGCTGTTTGCGTCCCAATCCAGAGGAGGCTGTCGGGTTCGTAATACAACCTGTTGATCTCAAGCTTAGCCAGATCAGGTTCTTCGCGCACAAGGTCGTCGGGCAGGGAAAAACGGTTTGTGTTGGGATCGAGCCGTGTGAGTCCTGCACGTGTGCCCACCCAGATTGCCTGGTCGGAGGTGATGGCCAGTGCATTCACCTGATCGTGGGGCAGCGTCCGGGGAGATGAGGGGTTGTGCAAATAACGCGTAATCGTGCCACTGCCTTCTGTGAAACTGATGAGTCCGTTGCGCGTGGCAGCCCAAAACCTCCCCTGACCGTCTTCGATAAGCGTGTTGATGTAATTGCTGCGGATCGGACTGCCGTATTCACTGCCCAGAAACTGCCGGATCTTTCCGGTGGATGGATCGAGTAGATTAAGGCCTGCGGCTGTGCTCACCCAAAGCCTGCCTCGGGAGTCCACAAATAAACAATTGATCCAGTTATTGGTCAGGCTGGTGCTGTCGCCCGGCAGGGCAAAAAAACTCCTGATGCTGCCACTGCGCAGGTTCATGGCGTTGAGGCCTTCCTCGGTGCCCACCCAAAGTATATCGCCGGTTTGGGCCAGGGCACGAATGGTTTCGTTGGAAAGCCCCGTTTCGCGGTTGTAATGCCTGAACTCATACCCATCGAAGCGGTTGAGGCCATCCCAGGTGCCCAGCCAAAGTAAACCGCGACTGTCCTGAAACACCACATACACAGTGTTCTGACTCAAACCACGCTCAATGCGGGCGTTCTCCGAAAAAAAACGCGTAAACTGCCGCCCCCCGGGCTGAGTGGCAGCCATCAGACCCGACGGACTAAATAACCCAAACCAAAAAAGCAACAAAAGACTTGTCCTGAATCTGGTACTGAGCGCCGGTTTCTTTTTTGCTGCATTCATGACTGCCTCATCGCAATTGCCTGCAAAATAACAATCTTTTGGCTAAATCGAAGCCTGATGAAATATGCCGGCCACAACCGTCATGACATGGGCAATGCTTTGAGCTAAATCACGTTATTTTGCACACAGTTTCATCTTTAATTTATGCCCAGTCGTCCCGTTTTGTTGGTCTTTGTGCTTTGGCTAGCGTTTGTTTCCTGCGCCAAGGAAGAACGTAATCCGAACATACCCAATGTGTATATCAATATCCTGATCAATCCAAACAGTACGCAGTATCAGCCGCTTAATACCGCCGGAGGCTGGATGTACCTCACCAGCGACCTGCCCAGCCGTGGCATTATTGTACACCGCATCAACCAAACCGAATTTGTGGCTTTCGACCGGATCCCGCCCAACGAACCAAACAAATGCTGCGATGGCAACAACTGTACCCGGCTGGTAGTGGACGGCAATTATCCTTTTGCCAAAGACAACTGTACGGGCACATTGTATTCGCTGCTCGACGGGAGCATTTTTCAGGGGTCGGGGCGCTGGCCCATGATCCGCTACAATACGGCCTACGATGGCGCCATGCTGCGGATTTTCAACTGATGGCAAAAAAGGCCACCCCGTCCGGGCAGCCTTGTCATTAACCAAATTGCTGTATGAGAACTATTTACGCGGAATAAGCTGTTCGTAAGCCTCCATACTTCCTCCTTCCAGGCAGGTTTCGATGATGCGCCTGCCCAGAGGCGAAAGCTCGGGGGTGAGAAACTGCTGAAGCTCCTTGTGAAAAAACCCGGTCAAAATAGCCGCGCCCTTGTCGTATCCTTCAAAGCCCATTTCGGGTTGTTTGTAGGTCTTCAGGAACCGGCTGGGGATTTTCGATCCTTCGATGGTCAGGAATTCCAGTTCATATCCCAGCAGGGGACAGCGGGCAGGGCTGATCTGGTCGGGCCTGAACTTGGCATTGCCTCGGCGCGTAAGGTATTCGCGCATAAGCAATTGCGGACGAAAACCCACTTTCCATACCCCCACATACTGATTCGGGGTGAGCACATACCTTGTGTCGGTTTTGGCAGCAATCTGTTCGAGCAGCAGGTTGGCCTGGGTCACCATTTTTCCGGTGGCAAACGGCCAATACGAACCCACGCCTTCACTTTCCATGCCTTTGCCGGTTCCTACGATGCTTGGGTTGGCATGCCCGCGGGGCGAAACCAGGCGCCAGAGCCAGGCCAATGCTGGCGGCAGAATATGAAACAGGCCAAGTATGCCGTAATTCGGATTTTCGAGCGAGCTGGGCGGAGTGCGCACTCCGAAACTGCGAACGTCGATATGCACGGGATGGCTCACCACCCCTTCGAAGAGTTCGCGGGGCACAATGACGCGCGGATTCGGACAAGGTTTGCCCGGGGCATCTTCGGTATGGTTCCAGATCAGGGCCGTGCCCCCCGGGTGTGTCCTGATGTTGAGAAATAACAAGGGCTGACGGGCATTGATCGTGATCTTTTCGAGCACAGGATCCACCCCATATCCGGTGATGTTGTCGGTGCGGATAAACCATGCATTCTCGGCATCGAGCAACCTGAGGCGCTTGCTTTCCGTCTGCAGGTCGGGGTGAATGGTGGCCATGTCGTCGGCAATGGGATTGATTTCACAAAAACGGGGTATCTGTATGGAACGTTTCTCGCCCGTAATACTGTTTACCCCGATCAGCACCTCTCCACTGCGCTCGCGCACAATGTGCTGAAGCATTTCGCTCTTGCCACCACCGCTTGCACCCTCGTGCATAAACCGGGTAATATTGTCGTAAGGACTGATCGACTCAACGGCTGAGCAATGTGCAGTGACCCAACCTTCGTTTTCGCCCAGGTTGAGCAGCACCCCATAGATTCCTTTTTTGGCGCTTGGGCCGGGATATAAATTATTAGGAGTAAATTTCGTAATGGTCGCTTTGGCGGCTGTGCACCACCACCTGCTTTCCTCCGAAATGGGTGTGCCGGAATACGGGCGCCACATACACAACAGCATAAATACGCTGTCCCTGAGGGATTTCGGATGGCCTGACCATGTGTTGCAACATGGCCAGCCCCAGCGAAAAGAAGGCTGCATTGGCCGGGGCGATGGCCATTCCAAAAGGGCTGTTTTCGAGTTTTCCGATCCGGAAGAAGAAATACGAGAGCTCCTGTTGGCTGAGCCACTCAAAAGTTTGTGCCCTCAAATCGGAAAACGGATAACCGTAACGATCCTCAAAGCGCTCCTTGTCCGATGGCAGGTCGTCGGCTATCAGCATGGTGTCGGGGTCGCGGCGGCGCATGTAAGCGTCGGTATAATTAGCTGATATGCCATTGGTTACACGATGTACTACCGCTTCAGTATAGCTCCCCTTGCCTGGCACATCGTATTTCACTTCAAACGCAAGCTGGTCGGGGCCTGAGGTAGCCGCATCGGCAAGCTCTTGGGTAGTTTCGAAACAAACGGCCTGTTTTACAGCGTTTTCGAGCAGTTGCCTGGCTGCATCCGGCAAAACAATATGGGTGTGTGTGATCATGGTCTTGATTTGTTAATGTATTAACAAAACTAAAGCAACTGCATGTGATTAAGCTTACGAAGCTGTCAGAATCGTACAAGGTCTGGCTTAAAACGGTTGCGATTTGAGCCTACAATTGGTTCAGGCAAGGCTTTTCAAGTGCCTCTGCTGATTTAGGGTTTTTTAATAAATCATCCAAAATTGAGCAGTGAAGCTATGTTCGGAAAGAGCTAAGCCTGTACGTTGGTCGGAATGTGCCTGCTGAGGCCGCTGATTGCATTGCCGGTGAACATACTTGGTTATATTTTTGCTGTTTACAAAGCTTGTTTCCAACAGCCATATCATATGCAATCGCTCATTTTTCGGACTGCTTCGCGGATATTGCTTCCGGTTTTGCTGTTGTTCTCGTTGTTCATTCTATTTAGGGGGCACCACGAACCAGGTGGGGGATTTGTAGGCGGATTGATTGCTGCCATGGCCTTTGCCATGGACGTGATGGCCCGTGGTGTGAAACACACCAAGAAGTTTTTTCCCAAAAGCCCTGTAATGTTTCTATTGCCCGGACTTGTCATTGCCCTGGGCAGTGGCTTGCTGCCACTATTTGTTGGAATGCCTGTCTTTTCCGGGCTTTGGGACCATACGCCCTTGCCAGGAATCGGACATATGAGCAACATTTTGATGTTCGACATAGGGGTTTACCTTGTGGTGATGGGCGTTACCACCAGCATTGTACTCAACCTCAACCAAACAAATTAACGACGCGGCCATGAATATCCTGCTTGCCTTGCTCATCGGGTTTTTGTTTGGCGCTGCCATTTATATGATACTGCGCCGAAGCATCATCAAGCTGATCATCGGGTTGATGTTGTTAAGCTATGCGGCCAATCTGCTCATCTTTGCCGTGGCCAAGGTGCAACGTGCCAGGTTGCCCCTCATTCCCGAAGGATCCTCCAATGTTGTTGCAGACGTGGCCGACCCGCTGCCTCAGGCTCTTGTGCTCACAGCAATCGTTATCGGTTTTGGTGTGATGGCCTTTGCAATTGTGCTCATTCAGCAACTTTACCAGCAATCGGGCGTTGAAGACAGTGATGAACTAAAAACTACTGACCACTGATGCAGGACACTTACGCTCAAATTCTGGTGGCCGCGCCAGTGCTTTATCCCTTGTTGCTGGGTATGCTCACGCTGTCGTTGTGGAACAAGCCCAGATGGCAGCAATGGGTAAATGTGGCCGGTACGGGTGTTTTCGTGCTATTCGGTCTGTTGTTGCTCCACACGGTGCTGAACGAGGGCATACAGGTGGTGCAGTCGGGCAACTGGCGCGCACCATTCGGCATCAGTCTGGTGGCCGACGTGTTCAGCTCGGTCATGGTAGTAATCACAACCATAATGGCTTTTGCCGTTGCCGTTTATTCGGTTTCGTCCATGGGCAGGGAGGATGAGCTACACGAAGCCCGCCGAAGCATTCAGTTTGCCTACTATCCCCTGCTCAACATCATGTATATGGGCATCAACGGAGCATTTCTGACCGGCGATATTTTTAATCTATACGTTTGGTTCGAAGTAATGCTTATTTCCTCTTTTGTGCTTTTGTCGCTCGGACAACGTAAGTTTCAGCTCGAGGGCACCTTTAAATATGTGGCTATTAACCTGCTTTCGTCCACCCTGTTTCTGATCGGGGTAGGATTGTTGTATGCCCTCACCGGCACATTGAACATGGCTGATCTCGCACTGAAGGTTCCGCAGGTGGAAGATCAGGGAATGGTGATGCTGGTGTCGGTGTTTTTCATGGTAGCATTTGGCATCAAATCGGCTGTTTTTCCGCTGTTTTTCTGGCTTCCGGCCTCCTACCACACCCCTCCCATAAGCATTTCGGCCATTTTCGCAGGTATGCTCACCAAGGTTGGGGTATATAGCCTGATCCGGGTGTTCAGTCTGATTTTTGTCACAAATGTCGGGTTCACGCATCACATCCTGCTCTGGATTGCCGGATTAACCATGCTGGTTGGGGTGATGGGTGCAGCGGTGCAGTTCGATATCCGTCGCATTTTATCTTTCCACATCATCAGCCAGATTGGGTATATGGTAATGGGCCTGGCCTTGTTCAGCCCACTCGCCATGGCCGGCGCGGTATTCTACATCATGCACCACATCATCGTTAAAGCCAATCTGTTTTTTATTGGTGGCCTGATCGAAAGGGTAAGCGGGCAGTTCGATGTGCGTCGTGTGGGCGGACTGCTCAATGCCTATCCGCTGCTGGCTGTTCTTTTTCTCATCCCTGCCCTCTCGCTGGCCGGGCTGCCACCATTGTCGGGCTTCTGGAGTAAGTTACTGGTAATCAAGGCTGGCATCGACCTTCAAAGTTATGTCGTTGTATTCGTGGCATTGTTTGTTGGTCTGCTCACCCTTTTCTCAATGATCAAGATCTGGAACGAAGGTTTCTGGGCACCCGCACCCGGGGATGCTCCCCCGTTTACCGAAAAGTTGTGGAGTGCGCGAAACATCTGGATGGTCATTCCTGTTGCCATGCTTGCAGCTATCACCTTGTGGATTGGATTTTATCCGGAACCTTTTTACCAGATTGCAGAAAAAGCTGCATTTCAGCTGCTTAATCCTGAGGAATACATCACCAAGGTTTTGGGAGGTGCACCATGAAATATCTGCTGCTTAACATCTTTCTGGCCTTTATCTGGCTTACGCTTACCCAAAAGTTCAGCCTGGATGAGTTTGCTTTCGGATATCTTGCCGGATATCTGGTCATCTGGTTTACGCATCACAAAGTGCGCAACAAACCCAGGTACGTAACATTTGTGCCCAAGTTTGCCTCATTTGCGTGGCTGTTTGTATGCGAGGTGGTCAAAGGCAGTTTGCGGATTGCAACCGATATTTTGCGATCATCACCCCGCATACGTCCGGGCATCATAGCCATTCCGCTCGACGCGCGCACGGATTTCGAAATAGCCACCCTTGCCAGCATCATCACCCTGACGCCCGGCACCACCAGCCTGGCCGTATCCGACGACAAATCACTTCTCTATGTGTATAGCGTCTATCTGGATGCAGATGAGCAAAAAAACATCGAAGGAATAAAAAAAGGTCTGGAGAAAAAACTGCTGGAGGTATTGCGATGAGCCTAGAAAACTGGATCCTTTACGTCATCCTGCCAATCATGGCCATTTCGATGGTGTTGATCACTGTCAGGGTATTGCGTGGCCCAAGCCTGATGGACAGGGTGGTGGCACTCGACCTGCTTGTGATTGTCAGCATTGGGGGCTTATCGGCTTATGCGGTGCTGCACAATCAGCCGGTGATGATCGATATCTCGCTGGTTTTGGCCCTGATAGCCTTTCTGAGTTCGGTAGGCTTTGCCACCTACCACATGCGAAGCAAAAAAGATAAAGACCGTTTTGACCTGCACTAAACTATGAATGAGATCGTTGTTGTTGCCTTATTGCTGATCGGGTCGCTGGTGATTCTGCTGGCCGCTGTGGGATTGCTCCGTATGCCCGATGTATATCTGCGCATGTCGTCGGCCACCATTGCTGCCACCTTCGGGGTGGCCTCCATGCTGCTGGCCGTTGCCCTGCATTTTGGCGAAACCGGCCATGCCCTTCATGTGCTCGGGGTGATCATTTTTCTCATTCTCAGCGTGCCTGTTGGTTCGCACATGTTGGGCATTGCCGCCTATGTGGCCGGCCTGCCCATGTGGAAAGGCACCGTAAGCGACCGGTTAAAAGATCAGATCAGCCTGGAAAACGGCCGCGTGAAACCCTTGCGACCGGACATTGAGCCGGAGGAAGAAGCAGATGAAATGGAGGAGGAATTGCCATGATTGTGCTGATCGTTTCCGGATTTATGGCAGCCATTCTGGCTCCGGCTTTGTATCACACCCTTCCCCGTTATGCAGGCAAAATACTCAGCCTGATCCCTTTGGCAATGCTGGTGTGGTTGGCTTCCTTTTTTCCGCAGTTGCAGCTCGAACCACAACAACTTTTCAAATACACCTGGTTCAGTTCGGCAGGAATCGGCCTGGACTTTCTGATCGACAGCTTCGGCCTGCTCTTTGGTCTGATCATCACCGGTATTGGCACACTCGTAGTTTTGTATGCTTCGTCTTATCTTCAGGGCCACCCGAAAGAGGGCCGTTTTTATGCATACATCCTCTTCTTTATGACCTCGATGATCGGGGTGGTATTGTCGGACAACATCTTTTCGCTTTTCGTTTTCTGGGAACTCACCAGCATCAGCTCATTTTTGCTCATCGGATTTAAGCACGAGAGCCTCAAATCGCGCAAGGCTGCCCTGCAGGCGTTGCTGGTAACGGGAGGTGGCGGACTTGCCCTGCTGGCAGGTTTGATCATGATGGGCAATATGGCCGGCACTTACAGCCTGGCTGCCTTGCTGCACAGCGGTACCAATTTCGGCACACAGCCCTTATACATCCCCGCGCTGATATTGATTTTGTTGGGCGCCTTCACCAAGTCGGCGCAGTTTCCTTTCCATTTCTGGCTCCCCAATGCCATGGAAGCGCCAACCCCGGTGAGCGCATACCTGCATTCGGCCACCATGGTCAAGGCCGGAGTGTTTTTGCTAGCACGGCTGAATCCCATGCTTTCGGGTAATCCCCTCTGGCACGAAAGCCTGATGATATTCGGAGGTATCACCATGATCAGCGGCGCTGCCATGGCCACCGGCCAGACCGACCTGAAACGCATCCTGGCCTATACCACTGTGAGCGCACTCGGTATCATGGTATTTCTGATTGGATCGGGAGGAAAGTATGCCATTACGGCGGCCGTGAGTTTTCTCCTCGTTCATTCGCTCTACAAAGGAGCCCTGTTCCTGGTTGCCGGAGCTGTTGACCACGAAACTGGCACGCGCGACATCCGTCAGTTGGGCGGTTTGCGCACAAAAATGCCGATCACCTTTGCGGCTGCCCTGCTGGCAGGTCTTTCTTATGCCGGGATTCCGCCATTTCTCGGTTTCATCGCCAAAGAGCTGATCTACGAATCCTCGCTCGGTTTAGCAGCGTTTCACCTGCCCTGGACAGCTGCCGCCCTGATTACCAACATCTTCCTTGTGGCCACTGCCGCATTGGTGGTCTGGAAACCCTTTACCGGCCAGATGACAAGCACCCCAAAAACTGCCCACGAGGCTCCTGTGGCCATGTGGATCGGTCCTTTGCTGCTGGGCCTGATTGGCCTTGCCACCGGTATCTTCCCTAAGATGATTTCGCCGGTCATACATTCAGCGATCCAAAATATTTCTGGTTTGCAGGGGGCAAAGCTCGTGCTCTGGCATGGGTGGAATATTCCCTTACTGCTCAGCATAGTCACACTTGCCGGTGGTCTGGGCTGGTTTGCTCTCACTCCCCGCTTGCATAAGATTACCCTTTTTGACCGGCTTTCCATCATCGGCCCTGAAAACGCATACGAAAAAGGCCTGAACGGCCTTCTGAAATGGGCTGATATCCAAACCAATTTCTTTCAGGATGGTAAGCTTCGACACTATTTTTACTGGATTTTATCCACATTCACCTTTTTAATATTTTACACCGCCATGCGATTCGGTTCGCTGGGCAAGCTGAACATCGAACCCAACGGCGTACTTTTTCATGAATTGATGATTGTGCTGGTCATGCTTATTTCCACATACAAGGCCATCACATCCGAAACCGTCCTCAGTGCGGTGGCAGCCCTTGGCATCACCGGTTTTGGCATGGCACTGCTGTTTGCCTTGTTCAGCGCTCCCGACCTGGCGCTTACACAATTCTCAATCGAAACGCTTACCGTGCTGTTGCTGGTGTTCATCATTTATAAGGTTCCCAGGTTCGGACAACATAGCACTGCGACAATCCGCAGGCGCGATGCCATCATCTCGTCCCTTGCCGGTATTTCGATGAGCCTGCTGGTGCTTATCGCATTGCAACTCCCCGAAGGAGAACGTATCAGCAGGTATTTTGTCGAAAACAGCTACGAGCTGGCCCACGGGCGCAACATTGTCAACGTGATACTGGTCGATTTCAGGGCGTTGGATACAATGGGAGAAATTGTGGTTCTTGCGCTGGCTGCCATAGGCGTTTTCACCCTGCTCAGGTTTCGCACTCGGGCCGAAAAAGCGGAAAAGGACTGATTATTAAGACTTAAAAAGCTTTATATCAATTCTTTCAGGCCCGATGGCACCAGGTTTTGTGGCTCACGACGGGGTTCGAAAATGTATGCTCAGTTTCTGGATTCAACTCAAATCGGCTTTCTACCAGGAGCCTTTCGCTCAGTAAGAAATTTCAATCTTCTGGTGGCCCTGAAGATCCAACCAGAAATAGGTCTTGTCGTTGTGCCGGCGCATCTGAAAACCTGCGCCCTGGACAACTATTTTCTCTGATGGTACAACAAAACTCAGTCCTTTGATTGCAAACGGGTTGTGGTTAATTACCCTGATCTGATTGTCGCTGATTGGAATGACCTCCACATGACGGAGGGCCTCATGATATTTTGCAAGCTGACCAAGCGTAGCAAGGTGCAGTCTGCCAGATTTGCGCAAGGCATCGAGTCGGGCCAGGGCGCGGTCGAAACCCGGCATAGCAACGAGGCTGCTGTCGGCACGCCATGTCCAGAATCCCTTTCCGGACAAGGCCCATGCCGGATAGATATGGTTGATCCAAATGCTGTGATACCGCAAAAGCCTTTCGAGGCGGGCAGGCGAGAAGGCGTAATCCCACATCCCGTCGTCGGGCATTTCGAGTGTGCCAGTGGTGTTCCACAACAGAAAACCCTCAGCCAGGGGATGTGTAGTAAAAACCGCTGACGGAAAGGCCGCCGAAAAGCCCGGGTATGGAATCATATAATTGCCGTCGAAACCGTATGCAGCAAAACGCTGAAGCTCCTCCGGGGCAGGGTTCCAAAGGTATCTGATGCCGTATTTGCGCCACAAGTCGGCTGAATAGTGCCGGCGGTGGCGGATGAGTCCGTCGCCGACAAGGTTTTCGCGGTTGGCATCGGGATGGTTGTTGTAACCATGATCAATCCATGTGGCTGAACCATAGTTTAATTGCATGTGCTTCAGCGATTTCCGCATCCAGCTCCGTTTGCTGCTATGTTGCTCAGGTGTGTGCAGGCATATTTCGTGACCTTGATAGTGCAAAGTATCCATCAGGCTGCGGAAATCATCCTCCTGCAGGCTGGCCTGTCGGCCGGGAAACATGCCGCGGCTGGCCTCCATGTTTGTGATCTGCTCCGGATTGTGATAAAACACACTTTTCGTGACAGGTATCCCGTATTTGTCGAAACCACCCTGAGCCCGCGAGGGATGGGCGATGGTATCGCTGCCAAAATGTACTGCCCGTTGGGTGCGCACATCCGTCCAATCGGCATGCTCGGTAAAAACCACCGCTGCTTCGGCTCCGCCAGGCACGGCCATGAGCAAGGGCATCGCCGGTGAGCCCCTGCCCACAAACAAATCTACCTTTCCTCGCAGTTGCCGGTGATGCCTGAGTGCGACATGGCTCAGGTCGCTAAATGAATCGCGCAACGTCTCGGAGCGCGGATACCGGATAAACGGCTGTGCATCAGCATAGTGAAGGTTTGCAATCAGGCGCCTGTTTGCCATATCCACCTGTGCCGAAGCCACATGGCGGGCCTGCATCAAAGCCAGCCTGCGCTGCCCGGCCCCACTCAGCATGCCGCCATGACCAATGAATACCGAGGTTTCATGCATCGGAGCATACTGCCTGCCCTGACCGTCGAAAGCCATCACAATATCGTCGTGAACCGGCACCACCAATGCCATGCGCGACAAAGGAGCTGTTTTGCGCATGCGGCCGGCCATCCGAAACTCAATGGCGCCCGAGCTCAGCGGACGAACATGCAATCTGGCAGAAGTAAACCGGTCAGCCGTTCTGAAGGCTGCGTACCACTCCCCCTCCCGACTTCTAAATCCCTGAAAAACAAATCTATCTGAAAAAGAACTGATTGCATGTCCATTGTTTGTTATTTCAACGATCCACTGAAAAGGGCCGGCAAGCATGTGGCCCCGGGGATCGGCCAGCACTATCTGCCCGGTAAGCCTGCTGTATAAAAGGGCATAATCGGGCGTCTGAAACAACAACCTGAAGTCAGGGCCAGGTTCGCTCTCGTAAGCAGGAGGGAGAAAGTGTGGCGCCTCGTGCGGCCTGAACAGCGCAAACGCCTGGCCGACCAATATATCAACCGAATCGGGATTCCAAAGATAAACGCGCAGAAAAGCCTGATCGAGGTAATCGCGCGGTAACAAAACTTTGCCGGATACAATCGTTTCGACCCCTGCGGGTTCAGCATTTATGGGCAATGCGTGCCAGTATCTCAGGCTGTCGGCCGCCATGACTGTGAGCACCATCCAGGCTGTGCCATCCGATGCCAGCTGCGCTCGCACAAAAAGTTCAGCCTCGGCATTTTTACCTGCCAGACTTTCAGGCAGAAAAAAATCCCGGGCAAGCGAGTAGGTATCGGCCGGGCCGATTTGAAACTTATTGTCTGAATGGCCGGAATGCCAGAGGGTAAGGGTATCGGCTTGGCTGCCCTCTGAGTTGGGCAACAATTGCTGCGCGCGCAGCGTAAAGCCGCTGAGGACTATGGCAAAAAGTAGTAAGATGCGGCTTGCACCATCATTCATATTCAAGCACTTCCACCTCGCCTTTCACAATGCGCATGGCGTTGTAGGCATGGGCTTCGAGGTCGTTCACAGTGGGATAAAGCGCAAGTGGGGCCAGTTTGCCAACCCGCCTCTTCACATTGTCGAGAAACAGTTCGCTGTTGAAAATCTGTCCCGACAGGATGATGGCATCCACCTCGCCTTCAAGGGTGGCATAATGGGAGGCGATTTCTTTGCTCACCTGGTAGGCGCAGGCTTCCGAAACAAAAAGTGCTTTTGGATCTTTGGCAGCAATCATTGCATTGATCTGCTGGATGTTGTCGGTGCCAAGGTAAGCCGCATAACCGCCTTTGACATTGACCATTTCGCGCACTTCTTTTTCGGAATATTTCCCGCTGAAGCACAGGCTGATGAGCTGACCAACCGGCAAAGTTCCGGCGCGTGTGATGCTGAAAGGTCCGCTGCCGTCGAACGCCTGATTTACATCCACCACGCGGCCTTTCTGGTGGGCACCCACCGAGATGCCACCCAAACCGATGTGGCAGACAATCAGGTTGAGGTCTTCGTACTGCCTGTTGATGCTCTTGGCATATTTGCGGGCAAAAAACTTATGGCTCAGGGCGTGGAAGATCGACTTATGTTCAAACATGGGATGGCCTGTCATACGGGCTAGGTCCGATAGCTCATCAACCACCACAGGATCAGCCATATAGGCCTGCTTGCCCGTCATCGCAGCCAGATCGAAGGCAATGAGCCCGCCAAGATTGGTTTCGTGCATGCCCGAAACACCTTTACGCAGATCTTCGACCATACGTGCATTGACCCTGTAGATGCCTGATTTCAGGGGTTTGATCAGGCCACTGCGCGCCATGATGATGTCCACTTTGTGCACATCGTAGTCGTTGCGCCTGAGCTCGGCTATGATGGCATCGCGGCGGTAAGCAGTTTGATCCGGAATGAAATCAAAGCGTGCCAGGTCGTCGGCCGGGTGTTTGATGCTTTTCAGAAACATGGGCTCGTTGTTGTAGTACACGGCTATGCGTGTGGCCCATTTCTCGGGATAGATGACCAGAATCTTTTTTTGCAGCATAATGGCAGGCGTTGAGGTATCGGGCAAAGGTAAAAAAGCTTTCTCAAAAGCGGTTACAGATGAGCGGCACACCTGTCGTTTCCTGGCCCTGGCAGCGCAATCACATATTTCGACGGTATTGGCCGCCCACCTCAAACAAAGTGTGTGTGATCTGGCCGAGGGAAGCATATTTGGTGGCTTCCATCAGGGCTTCGAACACATTCTGGTTGTTGAGTGCGGCCTTGCGCAACCCGGCCAGTGAACGCGCCGTTTCGTCGGCCCAGGTTTTATGCAGGGCTTCGAGCATCGCAATCTGATATTCCTTTTCGGCTTCGGTGGCCCGGATGACTTCGTCGGGTATAATGGTCGGAGAGCCTTTGGACGACAGAAAGGTATTCACCCCGATGATGGGCAGTTTGCCGGTGTGCTTGAGGGTTTCGTAGTAGAGCGATTCTTCCTGTATTTTGCTTCGCTGATACATGGTTTCCATGGCGCCGAGCACCCCTCCGCGTTCTGTAAGGCGGTCGAATTCGGCCATCACCGCCTCTTCCACCAGCCGGGTAAGCTCCTCGATGATGAACGAACCCTGCAGGGGGTTTTGGTTTTTTGCCAGCCCGAGTTCGTGGTTGATAATCATCTGAATGGCCATGGCACGGCGCACGCTTTCCTCGGTTGGTGTGGTGATGGCTTCGTCGTAGGCATTGGTATGCAGTGAGTTGCAGTTGTCGTAGATGGCATAAAGCGCCTGCAGTGTGGTGCGGATATCGTTGAAATCAATCTCCTGGGCATGCAGCGAACGGCCTGATGTCTGGATGTGGTATTTGAGTTTTTGCGAGCGCTCGTTGGCTCCGTAGCGGTTTTTCATGGCCTTGGCCCAGATGAGCCTGGCCACGCGACCGATGACCGAAAACTCCGGATCGACCCCATTGGAAAAGAAGAAGCTCAGGTTGGGCGCAAAGTCATCAATGTGCATGCCCCGCGAAAGGTAATATTCCACATAGGTAAACCCGTTGGCCAGGGTGAATGCCAGCTGGGTAATCGGATTGGCGCCCGCCTCGGCGATGTGGTAACCTGAGATGGAAACCGAGTAGAAATTCTGCACATTGTGACGGATGAAATATTCCTGCACATCGCCCATCAGTTTGAGGGAGAAGTCGGTCGAAAAGATGCAGGTATTCTGAGCCTGGTCTTCCTTCAGGATATCTGCCTGCACAGTGCCTCTTACCCTGCAAAGGGTATCGGCTTTGATGCGCTCGTACACTTCGCGCGGCAGCACCTGGTCGCCCGTGATGCCCAGCAATAGCAGCCCAAGCCCGTCGTTGCCCTTTGGCAGCTGACCCTGATAGGCCGGACGCGGCAGGCCTTTTTGCCGGTAAATGCGTTCGATGGTGGCATTCACTTCTTCTTCCAGGCCATTTTGACGGATATAGAGCTCACACTGCTGGTCGATGGCGGCATTCATGAAAAACCCGACCAGGGTAGGTGCCGGCCCGTTGATGGTCATGCTGACACTGGTCTTGGGGTCGGCCAGGTTGAATCCGGAATAGAGTTTTTTGGCATCGTCGAGGCAGGCAACCGACACCCCGGCATTGCCGATTTTTCCATAAATATCGGGCCGCCGTCCGGGGTCTTCGCCGTAGAGGGTAACCGAATCGAAAGCCGTGGACAACCTTCTGGCCGGTTGGCCGTAGCTCAGATAATGAAAGCGTTTGTTGGTGCGCTCCGGTCCGCCTTCGCCTGCAAACATCCTTGTAGGATCTTCCTCCTCACGCTTGAACGGAAAAACCCCGGCAGCATACGGAAATTCTCCCGGCACATTTTCGCTCAGGCTCCAGCGCACAATCTCGCCCCAGGCCCTGAAGGGGGGCAAGGCCACCTTGGGGATACGCAGATGCGACAAACTTTCGGTATGTGTTGCCACACGAATTTCGCGTCCACGTACCTTGTACACGTATTCCGGACCGGCATACAGCGCTTTTCTGGCGCTCCAGCCCTGGATGATTTCGTGCGTATTGGCATCCATTCGGGCTTCCGTTTCCCGGATCAGGGCATCAATTTCAGTGGTATCCCTGCCCTGGCTGCGAAGCAATTCGGCGGTTTGCACAAGCGACTGCAAACGGGCTGCAGCCTCGCTCTGCGCCTCAACCCAACGGTTGTACTGCCGCACGGTTTCGGCTATCTCGCTCAGGTAACGCACCCTGCCGGGCGGGATGATGAACAGCTTTTCCGACATCTCCTCCGGAGGTGTCATGACAGTGTCGAACCTTGCACCCGTCTTCTGGTTGATGGCATGCAGCAGGGCCAGATAAAGGGCATTCACCCCCGGATCGTTGAACTGCGATGCGATGGTGCCGTACACGGGCATCTCGTCGGCAGGACGATCGAAAAGACGGTGGTTGCGCTGGTATTGTTTTTTTACGTCGCGCAGCGCATCGAGTGCCCCCCGCTTGTCGAACTTGTTGATGGCCACCACATCGGCAAAGTCGAGCATGTCGATCTTCTCGAGCTGGCTGGCTGCACCATATTCCGGAGTCATCACATAAAGCGAAACATCGCTGTGATCGACAATCTCGGTATCGCTCTGACCTATCCCACTGGTTTCGAGGATGATAAAATCGAAACCTGCCGCCTGCAAAATTACTTCCGCATCGCGCACATATTTCGACATGGCCAGGTTGGATTGCCGTGTGGCCAGCGAGCGCATGTACACATTTGGATGGTCTATGGCATTCATCCGGATGCGGTCGCCCAGCAAAGCGCCTCCGCTTTTGCGTTTGGAAGGATCTACCGATATGATTCCCAGTGTTTTGCCAGGCTGATCATGCAGAAAGCGCCTCACCAGTTCATCCACCAGACTTGATTTGCCTGCACCTCCGGTTCCGGTAATGCCCAGCACGGGGGCGCGTTTTATTGTTCCGGCCCTGAGGCGTTCGATGGTGGCGGCTGCCTGGTCAGGATTGTTTTCTGCTGCCGATATCAGCTGACCGATAAGGCGATGGTTGCCAGGGTTCAGCTCTTCGGGCTTAAAGTCGGTGAGTTTGCCCGTTGGGAAATCGCAATGGCTGAGCAGATCATTGATCATGCCTTGCAGGCCCATGGCCCGGCCATCGTCGGGCGAATAAATTCGGGTAATTCCATAGGCATGCAGCTCTTCGATTTCGTTGGGTAAAATCACCCCGCCGCCTCCGCCAAAAATGCGAATGTGCCCGCATCCGGCTTCGTGCAGCAGGTCGTACATGTATTTGAAAAATTCCATATGCCCTCCCTGATAGGAGGTGATGGCAATGGCCTGTGCATCTTCCTGAATGGCAGCCTGCACGATCTCGTGCACTGAGCGGTTGTGTCCGAGGTGTATCACCTCGGCCCCGCTGGCCTGCAATATGCGTCTCATGATGTTGATGGCTGCATCGTGCCCGTCGAACAGCGAGGCAGCGGTGACGATGCGCACGTGATGCTGCGGCCTGTAAATATCAGTGGGAAGGCCGGTTATGGCCCTGGTTGCGGCTTGTTTCTGCATACGTATTGCGTGCTGTTTTTGCAAAAATAAACTTTGTGGGGCACGCACCGCATACGATTGCGGAAATCGGTAAAGTTTTACCTGTTTGCCCGCGTGAGCAGTACCAAAGGATTGATTAACCGCAACATTTCCATTGGGTTGCTGAACTCCCCAACCTTGAAATGACAGGATTGTGCGGAATTGAGGTTAGTCAGCGGTGGTGTTGACCTGTCGTACCCGGTTCAAAATATTACCTCAGGTTATATCCAGAGTAAAACAGTATGTGAAAATGAACTAAGCTTTTATATGCATCAAATCCGGTAAAACTTCTTCCGCTCCACGAAGTAGGCCAGTCCCTCGGGTGTAGCCACACTTCTGATCAGGCTTTCGAAGGCTTGTGCAAACAAAATCTCGAACGAGAAGCTCTCGGGCGGAAACAATTCGGGATTGTGGATGTCGATGATGCGGGCCAGATAAAGCCGGGCGATGAGTTCGGTGCTCAGGTCGCTGCGATACATGCCCTGGGCGATGCCACTGTTGAGGTTGCGCCGGATGCTGCCGGAGATAAACTCAAGTCGTTTTTCAAATTGATTTTGCCAGGCCTGGGGATAAAGCAGTTTGAGCTGGGGCGAAACAGAAGGAAAAATCTCGCTGAAACGTTCGGCTATACGCTTCGAAACCAGCAACATGGCATCTATGGCATTGCTATCTCCGTTGATGCCGCTGACGATGTCGCTGAACTTTTCCAGTTCGTATTCGAGCAGGTGTTCCACCAATTCGTCGGGGGTTTGCACGTGCATGCGCAACTGGTGCACATCAATGTTTCCGGATTGTGCAAGCCGGTCGAAGGTCAGATCGACCTGGCCATTGAGGATCAATTGGTGACGGATGGTATCGAGTATAGGTCTCAACTGTGGTTCAACCATGATGGTGTTGTTTGGCAATCAGCAATACAAAACGAGGGCAGGTTTGTTCACTGCCCGGCTGAATGACGCTTTGCATGCGATGAGGGTTGCAGGATTCAGCGGGTGAGGATCACTTTTTGTTTTTTTTGGGCCTGGTTGCTTTTCAGGCTCAGAAAATACACCCCTGGTGCGAGCTGATGTGTGGCATTGTCGAAGATCACCTCATATTTTCCGGCCGGCATAAACTCATCGCGCAGGCGCGCCACCTCGCTGCCTCTGGCGTCGAGCACCGACAACAGCACCTGCGAGGGTTTGGTGATGCGGAAGGAAAAAATCGTATGTTGGTTGAAAGGATTGGGCGAGCTGGGTTCAAGGTGAAGCATGCCTTCGTCGCTTTCGGGCAGGAAAGTGGTCATATCCACTATGGCTGTGTAGATGGCCAGGCTGCCATTGTTTTCGCGTCGGGTCCAGATGGGCCGCACCATTCCGTTCACAGCCGAGATGTTGTTGTAATCGCCGAAAAACTGGCCGCCTGAAGGTGTAAAAGGACTTTCGCTGACCTTGAAATTTGTAAAAGTCCCGCCCCCGTCGTACGACACTGCCATGTACACATCGGTGGCGTTGTTGCTGTGGTTGCGCCGGTCGTAAAACACAAAATACAGGTAGCCGGTGGATTGGTCAATGGTCATCCAGGTGAAAAACTGGTGTTTTCCCGGCGGGTCGTCGTTCACCCTGATCGGAGCGCTCCAGGTGCTGCCGCCATCAGTGGATTTTGTCAGCCAGATGTCGGTATCGTTGGTGCCATTGCGCTGGTCGGCCCAGTTGATGTAGATGGTGCCCCTGTTCGGGCCGTTGCTGAGGTCGCAAACCGTAACCGGCATGCCGTTGCAACGGTAGATGCCCGGTATGCTGATATCCCAGCCACCGGGTTGATCGGTCACAAAGATGTCGTTGTCGAGCCAGGTTTGGCCACCATCGAGCGAGCGGTCGAACACAATACCCAGCGGACCAGCCCAGGCCACATAAACCTCCCCATTGGGTCCAACAGCTGGCACAGCCCCTTCCACAGTGTTGTCGCTGTCGATGCAATCGCCGGGCACCTGGTTGATGGTGATGGCATCCGACCAGGTTTGGCCGCCATCGGTCGATTTGCTGAAACGTATGTTGCTCTGGCAGTTGGGGTTGCTGCTGCCATAGGTGTCGAATTGCGTCCAGGTCACGTAAATGGTGTTGGTAGCCGGATCAATCACGGCCCAGTGTTTGTCCTGTGCTTTGGTGCCATTCAGCCCCATGTATGTTCCTGCTCCCCAGGTATTTGTGTTTTTATCGAACTTCTGGCAAACGATGCGGTCAATCCAGCTGCCATTTACCGGATTCGACAGGTGAAAATAATAAAAATCGCCCAGGGTATCGGTGATGATCACCGGATCGCCCCACACGCCCAGCACGGGTTCGGTGAGGATACCCGAAGTCCAGGTGTAGCCGCCATCCTGAGAATAATACCAGTAGTTGAGGTTCGACCCGGCCATGATCTGATTCGGATTTTTGGGATTAATCCAAATGCTGGGTTCATTGGGGCCGCTGAAATTTCCAAGCTTTATGTTTTGATATTGTGTTAGTTGCGCATTTGCAACTGTCGCTATGAAGAGGCTAAGCAATAATGCCGGAATCCGGTTCATGTTGTATGGTTTTGAGGTTTCATTTTGTTTTCGGTGGTAGCCACGATGCAGGCCACTCCGGCATCGCCGGTAACGTTGACCACAGTGCGAAGCATATCGAGGGGCCTGTCCACAGCAAAAATGAGGGCGATGCCCTCGGCGGGTATGCCCACAGCTCCAAGCACGATGACGAGCATAATCATGCCTGCACCCGGTACGGCAGCAGAACCGATACTTGCCAGGGTGGCCGTAAGTATGATGGTGAGCTGTTGTGCCAGGGTAAGATCCATGCCGTAAATCTGTGCGAGAAAAACAGCCGCCACGGCCTGATAGAGGCTCGTACCATCCATGTTGATGGTAGCGCCCAGCGGAAGCACGAAACTGGCTACCTCGTTTTTCACTTTCAGGTTTTCCTCGCAACACTGCATGGTCATGGGCAGGGTGGCGGCGCTCGAGCTGGTGCTGAAGGCCAGTAACTGAGCCGGGGCCATGCCGCGCAAAAACTCGAAGTATCGCAGGCGAGTAAAGAAATGTATCATCAGGGGGTAGAAGCCAAATACCAGCAAAAACAATCCAAGAACCACCGAGAGGGCATACATGCCCAGGGAAGCAAAAAGGCTGATGGTGTCGGCAGGATTATTGCCGGCAACATCGGTAATGATGCCGGCCATCAGTGCAAATACGCCCAAAGGTGCCACATACATCACCATGTGGATCATTTGCATGACCACGTCGTTCAGGCCGGCAAACAGCGCCTTCAGGGAGGCTGCTTTACCGTTGTCCACTTTGATCAAAGCCAGCCCAAAGAGCAGCGAAAAGAAAATCACCTGAAGCATGCGTGCATTCTGGCTCAGGGCGGCAAAAATATTGTCGGGCACCAGGTCGACCACAAATTGCAGAGGCCCCCGGCTGACTTCAGGTTGCAATGCACTGCGTTCGGCAAAACGCGCCTGGAACTCAGCCGATTTCTCGGGGCTGAGAAAATTTCCCGGACCAATCAGGTTGGCCACCAACAATCCCACTGTGACTGCAACCACTGTCGTAATCAGATACAATGCGATTGTTTTCAGCCCGATTCGCGACAGGCTGCCCACATCGCCCAGTCCGGCAATCCCGCTGATGAGCGAAACCACAATAAGGGGTATAGCGATGACCTTGAGCAGGTTAATAAAGATGGTTCCCCAGGGTTTGATCCAGTCGGTGGTGAACTGATGCCATCCTGCAGCAACGGCAAGCAGGCCAAACAATATGCCCGCCAGCATCCCAAGCAGGATAAGCCAGTGCAGCGGCAAAGCGGTTAGTTTTTTCATATGCGGCAGGCTGAGCGTGCAGGTTCCAAAAGTAAGGAAATCCAATCAGAGAAATCCGGCTTTTTCAGGCTTCGGAATAAACAAAAAGGGTGTTAAGTGCGGACTAAAACACTAATTTTACGACTTGAATTTCTGAACCAAAGCCATGCAGAACTTTTCTGTGTCCAAAAATTTCACGCTTCCCTTTGCAGGAAGCAGGGCGGTTGTATTTCTGTTTGTGTTCATCCTCTCGGCTGTGGCGCTGCCGCAAATTGCCCATCTTGCTGCGCTGCCTGTCAGGTATATCCTGCCCATGCATTGGCCGGTTTTGCTTGCCGGACTTGTTTACGGCTGGAGGGCCGGACTCATTGTTGGCGCAATGTCGCCTGTAGCCAGTTTTATGTTTTCGGGCATGCCCCCCGTGGCTTTTCTTCCGGTCATGGTGCCCGAGCTTGCTGTTTACGGACTTTTAAGCGGTCTGTTCAGGGAAGTGTTCAAGTTGGGCAGCCACCTGGCTCTGGTTTTGGCCTTGATTGCCGGCAGGTTGGCATTTTCCGCTGCATTTGTGCTTTCCGGCATTGCAGCCGAAGGGACAATGAGTGCCCTATCAGCAAGTCTTTTGCCCGGATTGCCCGCAGCCATGCTCCAGTTGATACTGCTTCCGCCATTGGCCTCGTGGTGGATTGAATCGGAGACCAACCAAAACTGAACCACATGGCCGATACCAGGCGTCCGTTTTTTCTGGAACTTCCCAAAGGCACCGCATATTTCGAAATCCTCAGCAGTAGCCAAAGCCATGCCATGCGGTCGGGATTGGTTTGCCTCGAGCCTGGCCAGAGTTGCGGTTTGCATACCACCGGAGCACACGAGGAAGTTCTGGTATTTCTGGAAGGGTCGGGTGAAACCCTGATCGAAGGCCAGCACCCCATCGCTGTGCAGGAGGGCGGCATTGCCTACATCCCGCCACATACCCCACACAACGTACAGAACACCGGCCAGCACAGGTTGTGCTACATTTACGTTGTTTCCACGGTATGATGTTTTTTGCCTGCCCAATCAGGACTGAACGGGACAAAAGCCCAAGCGCCGGACAGTTTATTTGCAACTGTTTCCAAACCAGGATGCATGGCTGTGCTGTGAAACAAGGCTTCCACCAAAAAATATCTTAAAGCCTTGATAAACCGGTCTTTCGCCGGGTGGCAGATCAGGCCATCATCAGCAGGCTGAGGGCCATCACGGCCATTCCCCCGATGAGGCCGTAAATGGCCAGGTGGTGCTCGCCGAAGGTTTCGGCTGCAGGCAGCAGTTCGTCGAGCGAAATAAAGACCATAATTCCGGCAATGACCGCAAAAAGCAAGCCGAATACAAGCGGGTTCATGAAAGGCATCAGCAGGGCAAAGCCAACAATGGCGCCCACCGGCTCGGCAAGGCCGCTGCTGAACGAGAGCCAAAAGGCTTTTTTGCGGCTGTTGGTGGCGTAGTAGATGGGCACGGCCACGGCTATGCCTTCGGGGATGTTGTGGATGGCAATGGCGATGGCAATGGCCACACCCAGGGCGGGATCGTTGAGTGCAGCTGTGAAAGTGGCAAGACCTTCGGGAAAGTTGTGTATGCCAATGACCAGGGCCGTGAGCAGCCCTACACGGCTCATGCGGTTTCTTTTGCTTTCGTCGTCCATTTCCTCCACCTTGCGCACTTCGTGTGGGTTGTCGGGGATAAACTTATCAATGAGGGCAATGAGGGCAATGCCGGCAAAAAAACCGCCTATGGCATACCAGTCGCCCATGCCTGAACCGTATTCTGCGATAAGCAGTTCGCGTGCTTTCTGAAGAATTTCGACAAATGACACATAGATCATCACACCTGCCGAAAAGCCCAGAGCTACGGTAAGAAAACGGGTGTTGGTTCGCTTGGAGAGCAGAGAAATCGCGCTCCCGATGCCAGTCGAAAGTCCGGCAAACAAGGTCAGCGCAAAAGCAAACACGATCTGTCCGCTGCTAATCTCCATGCTCCTGTTCAAGTTGCGACCCGGCCTTCCATCTGGCGTAGGCCGCTCTGGTTTTCATTTTGAGCAATTCCCTGTCCACCACCAGGCGGGCAATCTCCCGCGATCGCTGCGCATCGTCGGGCAGCTGAAGCGCTGCATTGAATTTTCGCTCGTCCACATCGTGACGGTACATGAGCTGACAGAGCCGCCCGAAGTCGTTTTTCAGCAATCCGGCCACAAAATCAGCAATGAGCTGCTCCATGGTCTCGCGGTCCATCTCCGGACGGAGCACTGGCATGGTATCGGAAGGCTGCTGGGGTATCATGGCTTTGTTTTTTGCAAATTTAGTGCTACTCGTTGCGGTGAGCTCAGAACAGCAGAAAAACACTCAGGGCAAACCAGAACAAAAACAAGGGCGTCAGGGCTTTTTTGTCCAAAACCGAAAAAGGATCGGAAGACCGTGGCGCAAAAAAACCAATATACCTGAAGTCGCCTATCACCCTGAAAAACAGCAGGCTGCTGATGCCATAGGTGATATTGTCCATCACGTTATCGCGATGGCCTTGCTGGAGCTGGGTGATGCGCACATACACCAGCAGTGCGGCAACGATGAGCAAAACTGCCTGAATGGCAAACCAGCGACGGCTCTGCCCGGGCCTTAGTCCTGCACTTTCGGGCAGCAGCATGCCTGGCCTGAAGCGGCCGGATGCAAGCAGAAATAATGATCCCAATCCGGCCAGGGCCATCATGGATGCCAGAATATACGCGGCAAGTGGAGCAAAAGGGTTCATCGCTATGTTTTTGATGCAAGTTCGTTAAAAACTGCATTCATCCCCCATACAAATATCCAATGCACGGGCTTTATTGATCAGGCTGTGTTTTTTTGGCACCAGGTTGAGCTTGCCTGCCACTTCTTTAAGCGGAATGCTATCGGTGCTGTTGTTGACGATATTGACCATACGGCCGTATTTTTCCTGTGCGATGAGGTCAACAGCCTTGGTGCCAAAGCGTGTGGCCAGGATGCGATCCATAGGCGAGGGCGATCCGCCGCGTTGCACATATCCCAGAATGGTGGTACGGGTTTCGATGCGGGTTCCATTTTCGATCATTCTGGCCACATAGGCTGCGGCAGAAGTTTCTGTTTCAGGCTTTTCGATACCCTCGGCCACCACCACAATCGAGTAAGGTTTCTTTTTGTAGGCCCTGTCGAGCAGATAGCGGTTGACCACCTGCGGGTCGTAGCCCAGCTCGGGCAGAAGGATCACATCGCCTCCGCCGGCCATTCCGGCGTAGAGTGCCAGCCAGCCCGCGGTGTGCCCCATGAGCTCAATGACCATGATGCGCTTGTGCGAGTTGGCTGTGGTGTGCAACCTGTCGATAGCCTCGGTGGCAATCCATACCGCCGAGTCGAAGCCAAAGGTGAAATCCGTCCCAAAAACATCATTATCAATCGTTTTTGGAATTCCTACCACATTAAGGCCCTCTTCGGCCAGCAATGCAGCCGTTTTTTGGGTGCCATTGCCCCCAATGCACACCAGGCAATCCAGCCCAAGCTCTTTGTAATGCTTTTTGATGCGGTCGGGCTTATCAGTACCCTTGTTGCCGTTTTTCTTGAAAGGCTTCTCGCGCGAAGTCCCCAGGATGGTGCCTCCAAGCGTCAGAATTCCTGAGAGCTTGGCTTCGTCGAGCACTTCATACTCTTTGTTGATGATGCCCGAAAAACCCGAGGAAAATCCGATGACCTCCATCCCATATTTGGTGATGGCCGTTTTGCCCACCCCGCGTATGGCGGCATTGATGCCCGGGCAATCGCCTCCGGCTGTGAGAATTCCTATTCTTTGTGGTTTTCCCATTTGAAAAATTTTGGTGCAAAGTAAGCTACATTCGCCGATCATGCACTACGAAGTTTTCAACACATCGTCAACATTATCAGTATCTTGAAGAAAGAGGGCCTGATAAATTGCGGGAAAAACAGGTTTTCAAACGTTTGCAGGCATCCATGTTTTGTTTGGCGGCATTTGGGTTGCGGATAAAACTTTTATTGCGTTACTTTGTTTCAGATTCGCAGAGCCGTATAAACCAAAAGGTTAACCATGAAAAGAAGACGCGACCGAATCATCAGCGGTTTTTCGAAACTCCTCAAGGAGGAAAAGCTCAAACTTGTGGCCGAGTACTTCGAAAACCCCGGCGAGGTGATCAGTTTGCTCAAGAGTTTCTGGCATTCTGACGAAGAAAAACAGAAGCTGTTCGACGAATTCAGCGAAAACACCCTCACCAATTTCGTCATACCATATGGCGTTGCGCCCAATGTGATGATCAACGGGCAAACCTATCTTGTGCCCATGGTGATTGAGGAAAGCTCGGTTGTGGCTGCTGCTTCGGCTGCTGCCAAATTCTGGAGCGAGCGCGGAGGATTCCGTTCGGAGGTAGTAGATACCAAAAAAGTGGGTCAGGTGCATTTCAGCTGGAGCGGCCAAGCGGCCACCCTGCATGCCCTGATGCCCGAACTGCGCAGCCACCTTGTGAGCGCAGTGAAGCACATCACTGCCAATATGGAAAAGCGTGGCGGCGGTGTGCTCGATATTGAACTGAAAGACTTTACCCGCGAAATAGACAACTACTTTCAGCTGCTGGTGACCTTTGAGACCAAAGACAGCATGGGGGCCAACTTCATCAACTCGGTGCTCGAAGAGTTTGCCCAGGCGCTCAAGGTGTTCATGGCCAATCGCCTGGAACTGCCGGATGAGCAGCGACAGGTGGAGATCATCATGTCCATCCTTTCGAACTATACTCCGGAATGTCTGGTACGCACCTGGGTTGAGTGTCCGCTCAGCCAGCTCGACAATGTGGACGAAAGTCTTGATGGCGAGGCCTTTGCCCGCAAATTTGAAAAAGCGGTGCGCATTGCGCAGGTGGATGTGTACCGGGCAACCACACACAACAAAGGCATTTACAACGGCATCGACGCCGTGGCCATAGCCACTGGCAACGACTTCCGAGCCATCGAAGCTGCCGGTCATGCCTATGCCAGCCGCGATGGACAATACCGCAGCCTCTCGCGCGTGGAGATTGCCGACGGCATGTTCCGTTTCATCCTAGAAGTGCCCATGGCAGTGGGCACAGTTGGCGGGCTCACCAGCCTGCACCCGCTGGCGAAATATTCGCTCGAGATGCTGGGCAACCCCACAGCCCGTGAGCTGATGATGATTGCTTCGGCCATGGGACTGGCCAACAACTGGTCGGCAGTGCGTTCGCTCACCACCAAAGGCATCCAGGCCGGACATATGAAGATGCACCTCTTTAACATTCTCAATCACTTCAAAGCCACAGACGAAGAAAAAGCTGCCGCAGCTGAGTATTTCAAAGACCAGAAAGTTTCGTTTGCCGGGGTAGCCCAATACCTCAGCTCGATCCGCAAATAATTTTTCATGGCCATTGTGTTTCGCAGCAACGGCAAGTTGCTCATTTCGGGCGAATATGTGGTACTGCGCGGCGCGCTGGCATTGGCCATACCCCTGCGTCTGGGCCAAACCCTCGAAGTGCAGCGCGACGAAGCCCATGGTCACCCGCACATCCTATGGAATGCCTTTTCGCCCGGCAACAAACTGTGGTTCAGGGCCAGCTACGAGCTTCCCACATTCGATATCATCGGCACCAGCGACCGCGACAAGAGCGTACGGCTGCAAACCATCCTGCTCACCCTGAACAGCCTCAAACCCGAGGCCTTCGATGCGCAATACAGCTACCGGGTGATCACCCGGCTTGAGTTTGAACCCCAGTGGGGCTTTGGCTCGAGCAGCACCCTGCTGGCCTCGCTGGCACGCTGGGCCAAATGCGACCCCTACACCCTGCTCAACCTCTCCATCGGTGGATCAGGCTACGACATCGCCTGCGCCTCATCCTCAAAACCCATCCTCTACCGCCGCGAGGGCATCAGGCCGGTAATCCGGCAGGCGGCTTTTTTCCCGCCATTTCACGACAAGCTGTATTTTGTGTACCAGGGCCAGAAACAGGACTCCAACCACCAGATTGTCAACTTCAACCGCCTCACCGAAAACCTCGACCTGGCCGAAATCATCGGCAAAGTGAGCGCCATCAGCCAAAAAATGGCCGAAACATCCAGTCAGGCCGAATTTGGCTCACTCATGCATGCGCACGAACAGCTGCTCTCTGGCTTGCTCAAAATTCCGCCCGTGAAAACCTTCTTCCCCGACTTCGAAGGCGAACTCAAATCGCTGGGCGCATGGGGGGGCGACTTTATGCTTGCCCTGTGCGACAAAGGCGACGACTATGTGCAGGAATACTTTGCCGGACAGCAACTCGACACTATATTTAAATACAGCGAATTAGCCCTAAATGGATAAATCAGCCCAAAGCCTCTGGCAACGCTACACCACCATTGCCCGACAAACCTTTCCCGGCCCCATGGACACCGGCACCACGGCATGGCGAAGCCCTTCGAACATCGCCATCGTGAAATACTGGGGTAAACATGGCAACCAGTTGCCCAACAACCCCTCGGTGAGCTTCACCCTCGACAAGGCCCATACCGAAACACGGGTGACCTGGCAATATGCCCCGGCCGGCCCCGAGCTTGATTTCCGTTTCGAAGGCGCCGAAAACACGGCGTTTGCTGACAAAATCCGGAAACTGCTCCAAAGCTTTCTGCCGGCTTTTCCGTTTCTGGCAAACATGAAACTTACCATCGACAGCCACAACAGCTTTCCGCACTCTTCGGGCATTGCCTCCTCGGCCTCCTCGATGAGTGCCCTGGTCATGTGCCTGCTCGATATTGAACAACAGCTCGCCGGAGAAGATGCTCCCACCGGGGAATGGTTCCGAAAAGCCTCCTTTTTTGCCCGACTGGCCTCCGGCAGCGCTTCCAGATCGGTATTCGGACCTGCCGCACTTTGGGGCAAAACACCGTTTCACAGCGAAAGCCATGACGAATACGCCATCCCACTGGAGGATGTTGACCCGGTATTCCGGAGTTATCACGATACCATCCTGATCATCAGCGCCGGCACCAAAGCTGTTTCGAGCCGGGCAGGACATGCACTGATGGACGACAACCCCTTTGCCGGCGAGCGCTACCGTCAGGCCAACCGCAACACCGGAGAACTTTTGCGTGCATTGCACACCGCTGATCTTGAGGCTTTTGTAAACATCGCAGAAGCCGAGGCCCTTCAGCTCCATGCCCTGATGATGACCTCCCACCCCTCGTTTATCCTCATGCAACCCGGCACACTCGAAGCCATAGCCCGCATCCGGGCTTTCAGAAGCGACACCGGCATACCACTCTGTTTCACCCTTGATGCCGGACCCAACGTACACCTGCTCTACCCTGACGCACACAAGCAACAGGTCATGGACTTTGTGCTGCACAGCCTAAAACCCCTCTGCCAGGAAGGCCGCATCATCGAAGACCAGGTGGGCAGAGGACCAGCCCGTATCGGACAATGAATGCCGGACGCATATTTCACGGCAAACTGCTGCTGTTTGGCGAATATACCGTAGTGCTTGGCGATCAGGCACTTGTGGTGCCCAGCACAGAAGTCTCGGGCCGGTGGTCGTTTGCTCACCTTATGGCCGACAAGGCACTTGCAGCCCACAGCAACCAGGCCCTGAGATCGTATGTGAACTGGCTCAGGCAACAAGCCGAAGCCCGGATCATCGACCTGGACCGTTTTGCAAGTGATATCGAAGCCGGCCTCGCCTTCGATTCCGACATCCCCAACGGCTACGGAGTGGGCAGCTCCGGCGCACTGGTAGCAGCCCTTTTCGATGGCTACAGATGCGTTGAAGTGCCTGAAAACCTGTCGGAATTGCGCGTGATGCTGGGAAAACTCGAAAACTATTTCCACGGCAACAGCTCCGGCCTCGATCCCCTGGCCTGCTATGTGGGCAAACCATTGAAAATCAATGACCGGGAAATAGAAATCATCCCGCATTGTCCTGTGCCTCCGCAGCTGCGCCTGCACCTGCACGACACAGGCATCACTTCGCCTACCGGGCCGCTGGTCGAGTATTTCAGGGAACAAATGAAGACTTACTCGTTTTACAAAAAAATCGACCGGCAACTCATCCCGGCCAACCATAAAGCCATTGCAGCATGGATCAATGGCGATACCGACACCGTCTGGATGGCCCTCCGCGAAATCTCTGCATTTCAGCTTCGACACTTCCGGCCAATGATTCCCGAAAACATCCGGCAGATGTGGCAGGACAGCCTGGCTGGCGAACGGCAATGCCTCAAACTCTGCGGCTCGGGCGGTGGTGGGTATGTGATGGTGTTTGAGAGGAGATAAACGGTGACGGGGCGACTTCGGCGAGGGGGTGACTTGGCGAGGGGGAGAGAGGGAGACGGGGCGACAGGGAGACGGGGAGACGGGGAGACAGGGCGAGGGGGCGAGGGGGCGGGGGGTGACTTGGCGAGGGGGCGAGGGGCGAAGGGTTACGGGATGCGTGTTCCGAGTTGCGGGATTGGGATGTGGGAATTCAAAGATTTTGATATTCAAGGATTTAAAGATTAGGGAGGCGACCTTAGTGAAGGGGCGAGAGGGCGAGGCCGTGTCTCGGCGGCGACGATAGGAGCTGACGAGAGGGAGACAGGGTGACGGGTGACGGGTGACTTCGGCGAGGGGGTGACTTGGCGAGGGGGCGAGGGGCGAAGGGTTACGGGATGCGTGTTCCGAGTTGCGGGATTGGGATGTGGAAATTCAAAGATTTTGATATTCAGAGATTTAAAGATTAGGGAGGCGACCTTAGCGAAGGGGCGAGAGGGCGAGGCCGTGTCTCGGCGGTAAGATAGGAGCTGACGAGAGGGAGACAGGGTGACGGGGTGACTTCGGCGAGGGGGTGACTTGGCGAGGGGGCGAGGGGCGAAGGGTTACGGGATGCGTGTTCCGAGTTGCGGGATTGGGATGTGGGAATTCAAAGATTTTGATATTCACGGATTTAAAGATTAGGGAGGCGACCTTAGCGAAGGGGCGAGAGGGCGAGGCCGTGTCTCGGCGGTAAGATGGGAGCTGACGAGAGGGAGAGGGGGTGACGGGGCGACTGGGCGAGGGGGAGACTTCGGCGAGGGGGCGAGGGGGAGACGGGGAGACAGGGCGATGTGGAGAATTGCGGTATTAGTTACGGCGATGGGGTTGTATTTTTGCAGAAAGCACTTTGGCTGATGAGCAGAAAAATTCTCAGCGGTGGTCGTATTCCCGTCAGGCTGTGGATCGACGAGATGGAAGAGGGCGCCATGAAACAGGCCCGCAACCTGTCGAATCTGCCTTTTGCCTTCCGTCATGTGGCCATCATGCCCGATTGCCACGAAGGCTACGGCATGCCCATTGGTGGGGTGCTGGCCACCACAGGCGTCATCATCCCCAACGCAGTGGGTGTGGACATAGGCTGCGGCATGTGCGCGGTGAAAACCAGCCTCCACCACATCGAACGCAGCACATTGCAAAAATTGGTAGGCACACTGAAACAGGTGATTCCTCTGGGATTCTCGCATCACAAAAGTCCTCAGGATGAATCGCTTATGCCTCAGCACCACGATGTGGACAAGCTGCCCGTTGCCTCGCGCGAATACTACAGCGCCCGCCATCAGGTTGGCACCCTGGGCGGCGGCAATCACTTTATCGAGTTTCAGCGGGGCAACGACGGCCATATCTGGATTATGATACATTCGGGCAGCCGCAACATTGGCAAGCAGGTGGCCGACCATTACAACCGCCTGGCCGGCAAACTGAACGAAAAATGGGGCTTCCCGCAGTTCAAACAACAGCAGCTGGCCTACCTGCCGGCGGATTCGGAGGAGGGGCAGACCTACATTGGCGAAATGAACTACTGCATCGATTTCGCTTTTGCCAACCGCAGCCTCATGATGAAACGCAGCCTCGAAGTGCTTGCCGACATGGCCGGAGCAGATGTTGTGCCTTTCTGGGGACACGAAATGATCAATATTGCACATAATTACGCCGCGCTGGAGCGTCATTTCGGCAAGGAAGTGTGGGTGCACCGCAAAGGCGCCACCCGTGCAGGACACGGACAGCTCGGCATCATCCCGGGGAGCCAGGGTACCAAAAGCTATATCGTGCGCGGCAAAGGCAACAGCGAGAGCTTCGAAAGCTGCAGCCACGGCGCCGGAAGGGTGATGGGACGCAACGAAGCAGTGCGCAGACTCAGCCTCGAGGAAGAGCGCAGAAAACTGGAAGCAAGGGGCATATTGCACAGCCTGCATAGCCCACGCGACCTGGATGAGGCCGCAAGCTGCTACAAAGACATCGACCGTGTGATGGAATTGCAAAGCGACCTGGTGGACATAGTGATCAGCCTCGAACCACTGGCCGTGATCAAAGGCTGAAGCAGTTTCGGTAAAGCACGCTGCCCGCTATCCCCCGATCTGATCGAGGAGATTGCGAATGTCCTGCCGCGCGGGGGCAAGATGCATCGCCCGCCTCAACAAAGGCCGGGCCAGGCCGGGCATACCGGTCGAAAGGTGATAACCGGCCAGATTGAGCAAAGCCTGAAGGTTGTCGGGATTGAGCTGCAAGGCTTTGGTATAGCTTTCGTGCGCAGCAAACATCCTCCCCTGCTGCTGCAAACACCAGCCCAGATTCACATGCGCCATATCGTTGAGGGGGTTCTCGGCAATCACCCCGGCAAACACCTCCGCAGCTTCGGCATACCTCTCAAGCCTGGCCAGCAGGCTGCCATAGCGATTCAGAAAGTCGAGCTGGTAGGGTGCCAGTTCAATCGTCTTACCAAAGAAAACCAGGGCATCGGCGGTTAGCCCTTCGTTTTCGAACGACTGCCCGATGCGGTAGGCCGTCCAGGCATGCAGGTTGTCGTACGATGCCCGGTGAAGCATCCGCGCCACTGCCTCGCTGCCTCCGTTTCGTTCGACCAGCCGGATAACGTTTTTGAACTCCTTGCGCAGGAAAAAATATTGCACAAAAGCAATCAGGCTGGCGGTGTCGGTCCTTTTGGGCGAGGGACGAAGCAGGCGGGCAGCAGAATCAAGATAGGCCGGATTGGCATGGTAGGTTTCATATTCGCGCAGGTAGCCAAGCCCTTTGGTAAAGGCGTCCACCCGCGGATTGTTGATGGCCTTGAGGCCTTTGAATGCACGCGGCCGTTTGTCTTCCCTTTCGGGATTGATAATCTTGTGGTCGGTGATCATCACGTGGGGGATATCGCGGCTTTTTCGCACGGGCATATGGCACAAGGCACAGTCGTTGTTTTTGGCCAGGCGCGATGCTTCGTCTTTGCTGCACACCGAATTGGTGGCGGCATGATGACAACTGATGCAGGCCTTGTTGAACCGGCTTCGGGGCGTTTCCTTTACACTTAAATGCGGATTGTGGCACTGCATGCACGAGAGGTCGCCGCCGGAGGCCATAAAACAGCGGCTCTCCATCATGCGTTCCACATGCGATGCCATGATCAGATCCTCCGTACCTCCTTCAAATACAGGTAGAAAAACATCCATTACCGTGGTGAGCGGAATACCCGGACGGTAATCGTAAAACGAGCGGTTGTTCTTGAGCACTATCGTGCCCTGCAGATGACAACGCGCACAAACGTCGTTTTGCAGTTGCTTGGGCAGCCATTTGGGATTGACGATGGAATAGTCGGCAAATCGGGCAGTATCCACCAGAATTCCCTTTTTCTTCAGGGCCACATGGATGCTGCCCGGACCATGACAGCGCTCGCAGTCGATGCCCTCTGGCATGTGCACGTATTTGTTTTCGGAACCCGGAACAAGCTGAGGAAGCCCGTTGTGGCACGAGATACACTCCAGCCCGAGGCTGCGGCCAAAACGGCTGTTGTGTCCGCCTTCGAAGCCGGGCGGCAGGTCGAAACGGTGCACCTGGGTGTAGTAGGTAAATGGTATCTGATAGGCATATCCATTTACCACATAGATATGCGAATTGGTGTGATGGCCCGAACCTACAATGTAATCGACCTGCTGCAGGCGGCGATGGACTGTATCCCCGTTTTCGATGCGGAACTCCTCGAGCATCAGGACATCGCCCTGCCAGAAAGGCCTGTACCAAAGGTTGCTGTACTGGTCATAGATGAGGCTGTCGGGACCAATAATGCTGGCACTTTTCGATGGCGTGGCCCGGCCAAACGACCTGCCCATGCCGGTGCGCATGTAGCTGTCGTAAATGAGCGGATGGCACTCTCGACATTGTTGCATGCCCACATACCGGGCGCTGTCGTGGTGGTTCATGAAAGCTTCCCAGACAAGGGGTTCCTGAACGGCTTTTTCAGGCCGCGTGCAGGAGAACGCAATGGCCAGAACGGCCAGAAAACAACTCAGTATTTTGAAGTTCGTTTTGCAGCCCATCATTTTAAAAATCTGCCATCTCAAGCTTGATGAGCGCCATAGTGGCAAACGAAGCCAGCCAGTGTGCGCCGGCATATTCGCCCTTATCCATCTTGCTGAAAGAGTGATCGAAATGGTCGTGGGCCAGTTTCAGCAAATCCGGATTGTTGGTTGCCGTGGCGAGTTCGGCCAGGCACCAGGCCCTGTTGAAGTTGAGTCCGTCGAGGTGGGCCATCTTGCCATCGCTGCGGTCGGGTGTTTCAGCTGGGGCAATGGCAGCATTCGGGCAGGAAAGCATCCCCGGCAGGAAGTCCGAAAACCATTGGTCGAACTCGCTGCTTTCCAGAACTTTGGACATAAGAGCAGCTTCCTGCAGGCAGGGCGAAATGAAATCGAATCCACCGGGTTCCCAGGTGATGGGGCAATTTTTGTCGTTCAGAAAATAGTCGCGGGCGCGCTGGCGGATGGCGTTTGCAAGATCCTGATCATACTTATCGGCCCAGTCGAGCGAGAGCGACATGGCAAAAGCGATGTTGGTGTGCTCGCCTACCCTGATGGGATGGTTAAGCTTGCGCAGAAATTCGTTCATCTTACCGGCAATCAGTGCAGTGAGGGGTTGCAGGTTGGTGTGAAGCGGTTTTGTCCAGGCCTGCGTGCTTTCGGCCAGGGCTTCGTCGAGCTTGAGCAGCCATGCCCAGCCATAGGGCCGTTCGAAATCGCGGTTGTGGGGGTCGTCGAAATAGGCCACCTCCTGCAGGATATTTTCGCGACTAAGCAGTTGGCCGAGCATGGCCTGAATTTCGCCCGCATCCGACTGACCGGGATAGCGGCTCAGCAGGGTGACCAGGGTCCAATGCCCGTGCACCGCCGAGTGCCAGTCGAAACAACCATAAAAAGCAGGATGCATGATGCGCGGAGGCAGGAGCGAGCTGTCGGAACCCAGCACATGTCCGGGCTTGTTCGGATATTCTTTGGTGATGCATCCGGCTGCAAAGCTGCTCAGGTAAGCGGCCCGCTCTGGCGTGAGCCTTGATTGTGCACTGAGGGACGCAAGTTGCAAAACACACAAAAGGAAGCAAAAGCTGTGTTTCATCTTCGTCGCAGTTTGGCACCGAAAATAATGTAATTTATTACAATGCTTACCGACAAAACCCCTGGGATTTCGCTCCGCCTCAGGCAAACCGGAATCCCAACCCTATTTTTTCTGCCATCTCCAGATTTTAGTCGGATACTATTAAATTATCACATTACCCGACCTGCGGCATACATTGGCGCAATTTCAGACAGGAAGATGCAGAGGCAAGTCTTAAAAAAATGAAAAAAGCGCGCGTTTTGCCCGGTTAGTGCTTACGGCAATTGTTTCGTGTGCTGGTTATATACCCGTTTTCCGGATTTTTGCACCGCATGCTCAAAAAATGGCTTTTTATTGCACTGGGATTTGTTTCCCTTTTTCTTGGGATCCTGGGCATTTTTGTGCCCGGATTGCCCACTACCATCTTTCTCATCATTACTGCCTTTTTTTGGCTCAGGAGTTCTCCGGATTTGCACAGCCGGCTTCTTAACCATAAAATTCTTGGTGGCTACCTCAAGCAGGTGCAAAACGGCATGAGCCGTCGGCTGAAAATCAAAGCCATTGGCACCATGTGGACGATGATTATCCTTTCGTCCTACTTTTTTATTGAGAGCTGGACGTGGCGTGGGGTGCTGATTGTTGTCGGAATCATCGGCACCATCAGCATGGGCATGCAGCCCGAACCGGAGGAGTGATGGGCTGAAACACCCGCTCACAGTGAGCTATTGTTGCATTTCTGATTAACACTGATTACGAACATGCCATCCGTCTGGCCATCTCCATGGGTGGAAGAAAATGATACCATTGCCTGCATCACCGGAGGCTTGGCCTTTGCTTGCTACAAAACCATGCCCGAAAAGTTGGAACACTTTGTGGCCGGAAAGCTGCCTCAGGAGTTTCAGGAGCTCATCAGCGCATTCGACCAAAAGTTTAAGCCATTGGGATAAAACTACTTATCAAGGGCCTTTCGTCAGCTCACCCTGCTGTTTGTTGTGACAACACTTTCAGGTTTTTGGCGCAATCCTCGCTGCAACATCCCTCAAACTTTTCGCGGCAGGCATCGCACTGAATGAACAATTTATGGCAAGGGTCCCAGGCACAGTTCACATGCGTATCGGCAGGCTGTCCGCATTGGTGGCATCTGGCTATGATGTGCGGGGTGATGCGCTCGCCCATGCGCTCGTCGAACACGAAGTTCTTGCCGATGAACCTGCTTTCGAGGCCTTGCTCCCTGACCTGGCGGGCGTAATTGATCACTCCGCCTTTGAGCTGATACACGTTTTTGAATCCTTTGTGCCTGAGGTAGGCCGAAAACTTCTCGCAGCGGATGCCACCGGTGCAATACAGCATGATGTTTTGGGGCTGCTGCTGTTCGATCATCGCGACGATCACCGGCACCGATTCCTTGTAAGTTGAGACTACGGGAAGCACAGCCCCCTCGAAATGTCCCACCTCATGTTCGTAACAGTTGCGCAGGTCGATGAGCATGGTGCCGGGTTCGTTCAGCTTCCGGTTGTAAGCCACAGCATCGAGGTGCTCGCCCACATCGTAGATGTTGAAGGTGCTGTTGTCGAGCCCATCGGACAGGATCTTGTGCTTTACCATCACCTTGAGCATAAAAAACGACATTCCGTTGTCGTCTATGGCCCGGTTGAGCAACACATTGCCAATGTAGGGATGTTGGCGCACATACGATTCAAATTCCTCAAGGCGATGCTCAGGCACACTCAGCTGCGCATTGATGCCTTCGTGGGCCACATAGATGCGGCCAAGCACCTGCAACTGGCTGAACCTGAGGTATAACTCATCGCGAAAAGCCTGAGGATCGTCCACTTCCACAAAGCGGTAAAACGACATGGTGATGCGCCTGAAATGCTCTTGCCTGAGCCTCAGCCGCAACTCCTTACGGTTGACACGATTGTGTAGAATCATTCTAAATAGTTTTGGCCGGCAAAGATAGTGATTTGGGTGCTGGGGGCTGGGTACTTGTTACTGGGTACTTGTTACTGGGTACTTGTTACTGGGTACTTGTTACTGGGTACTTGTTACTGGGTGATGGGGGCTGGGTGCTTGTTACGGGTTGCGGGTTACGGGTTGTGCGATTCAAAAATTCAAAAATTCAAGGATTCAAAAATTCAAGGATTTTGGGATTGTCTTGTCTTGAGATAGGTTCAGTAAGCTGGGATGGGTTGGACTTCCACAGGCTCAGCGGAGGAAAATTCACGCCAGCAAGGTTTTGATTAATCCTTTATTTGATAAGCTGTTGGCATGACACACCGAATTTACGGTTTATAATTGAATTGCAAATTCATTGGTGTTTCGGGTGGCATTGCAAATGCCGCGCAGCCGGGAAAATAAACACCCTGATTTTAATCATTAACTCCATGCTCAACAAAAAACGCATGAAGGATTTATTAGACGGTAAAGTAAAACTGTATTAAAACATAAAAGCCACCGTGCAGGTGGCTTTTAAGTTTTAGATTTATATAAAATTTACAACTTTCCCTGATTTTGAAGCATCTTTAAAATCCAACCTGCGTTAAACAAAATAAACGCTATCAAAGGGAATAAAATAGCTCCCAAGCTGCTTTTGTTTGTTGCATCACTCCTTTTCAATACTTCCTTGTATTTTCCTTTGTGGACTAATAAAAAATAGAACACTACCAACATGAAACAAAATACCACAAGATAAACTGCCGCATTCACTTTTGGAACATGTATTCCGAACATAAAGTTTAAAAGCATAAATAAGGATATTATATAAAGGAAGGTGCTAAAAACTATAATGAGCATGGCACTAAACGGTGCAATATCACGATGCCCGATTCGGGCCTGAAATGCATAATACTTGCAATATAAATATTCCAATGTTCTCATAAGCCTATGGTTTAGTACTGCCAAATCCTCCAAAACCTCTCGTGGCATTGTCAAGCATAAAATAGGTGGCACTGATGCCAAAGCCTATCGGTCCAAAGAACGCTGCTCCTCCCATTATTATGTCAAGTGTTGCTTTTGCTCCTACTTGCCAATCGCTGCCATTCTGATTGAAATAATAATCATATGCAGTATATCCAGAATATCCTGCACCTGCAACAAAACCAGCCGTACCTAATCCTTTTGCAAATTTCAAATACGAAGCACCTGTTTTTCCTAAAGTGTTGGTGGTTCTCCAAGCCTGTTGAGTAGGTCGTAGCTTATTAAACTCGCCCCAGGTTTGTGCAGACTTGTAATTGCTTCTTATTGCATAATCCATTAGCTCCGTTTTTAAACCATTTGCAACTCCAAATGCTCCTACTCCGGTATTAACATCACCCATCCATCCGGGAGCACCCCCATTACCTTGATCATTCCCCTTCCTAAAAAACGTTCCAATTCCATCAATTGTATGGCTTAGGATGTTACCATCCTTATCCGTAACATAATAGCCCGAAAAGCCAGGCTCGCTTAGTTGTTGGGGCGACATTGAAAGAACAGACAGCACCTGCCTTTGTTGGTGCTCCTGCGCTCTGTTTTGTGCAATGTATTTCTTCTTAAGTGCAGGATCTGCCCCCGGCCTGGATGCCTCCAACCATTGATCATGTGTTAAGCCGTCTGCCCCTACCGGGTTCATTCCCAGAAAATCAATATATCTTATTGGGTTATTGGCAGCATAAGTATATGGAGACTGGAAAGAATATGTTTCTGCCAGCGGGTCAACAGTATGAAACCTGGCCATCTGCGCATCATAAAACCTCGCCCCGTAATCCAGCCACTTCCCCGGCATGGGTTGTTCTTCCTTGCCGTTGTAGAGGTAGGGGTTGTTGCGCGTGAGGGTTGGGCTGTCGTCTTCAACGGCGCGCTCGTCAATGCGCAGCATTTGCAGCTGGTTTTCGTGGCGGTGCAGGCTGAAATCTGTGGTGTAGGCCATGGGGCGTTGGGGCATTATCCGTTGCTGCCAATAATGATGTGCTTGGGCCAAATGTAGGAAAAAGTGCGGCATGGCACGCGCTTCCAACGGCTTTGCCGGGGGGGGATTCGGGCAAGGGGGGGGGTACTTAGATGTATGCTGTCGGGTCATGCTGTCCTCATTCCTTTTCAAACAGGCAGCACAACGCAAACATGCCAAAGTTGTAACTTTGCCACACTTTATGAGTGCACCCCAACATTCGGTTTTGCTGCAGCTTTATCGCGCTTTGCCTCATATCGGGCAACTTGCCGGCAAGCTTGCGCTCAGCCGGCGTGCAAAGCTCATCGGGCTGCACGGCTCCTCATCGGCGCTCTACATGGCCGCCATAGCCGAGCTCAACGGCGGTCAGCACCTGGTGGTATGTGCCGACAAAGAATCGGCAGCCTATTTCTACAACGACCTCGAGAATCTGCTGGGCGACCGCGACAAAGACTACAGCCGCAAGCTGGTGCTTTTTTATCCCACCTCGTATAAGCGCCCCTATCAGCCCGAAAAAGCCGACAATACCTACATCCTCTCGCGTGCCGAAGTGCTTGGCCGCACGAGCAACAGCAGCCGGAAAACATTGGTGGTGAGCTATCCCGAAGCACTGGCCGAAAGGGTTGTTACGCGTAAGTTTCTTAAAACCAACACCCTGAGCCTTAAGGCCGGCGAAAAAGTTTCGCTCGACTTTGTGGCCGATGTGCTCAGCACCTACAACTTCGAAAGGGTGGAGTTTGTGGTCGAGCCGGGTCAGTTCACCATACGCGGCGGCATTGTGGACGTGTTTTCCTATGCCAACGACCTGCCTTACCGCATCGAGTTTTTTGGCGACGAGGTGGAAAGCATCCGCAGCTTCGATCCGGCCACACAGCGTTCGGTGCAGAAGCTCAGCCAGCTCAACATCCTGCCCAATGTGCAGGACCGCAGCAGCCAAACCGAACGCGAAAACTTTATCAACTACCTGCCTCAGGGCGTTGTGGTCTGGCTTCACGAAGCCGATGCCCTGCACGAACGCATCACCGCCGAATACGAAAGAGCCTCGGAAATCTTCGGCCGGATGGACGAACAGCTCGACAATCAACGCCCTGAAATGCTGTTTGCCGGCGGAGCCGAGATCCTCAGTGCGCTGGAAAAGCGTCAGCTGGTGGTTTTTGGCAAAGCAGACAGCATCGACTGCTCCTTTGAACAATCATTCGGCATCGCACCTCAACCCTCATTCAACAAGAACTTCGAGCTGCTCATCGCCCACTGGCGCGAAAATCAGGAAAAAGAATACCAAAACATTCTTTGCGCCGACCAGCCCAAACAGCTCGAACGCATACAGACCATCATCCACGACCTGCAGGCCGGCCTGCCGCAAACACAACGGGCAGGTTTTACCCCCATCAGTCACAGTCTTCATGCCGGATTTACCGACCACCTGGCGCGCCTAAGCATCTTTACCGACCATCAGATTTTCGAGCGCTACCATAAGTTTCAGCTGCGCGAAGGCTATGCGGCCAAAGAGTCGCTCACCATCAAAGACCTGTATGCGCTCAAGCCCGGCGACTATGTGACGCATATCAACCATGGCATCGGCCGCTTCGACGGGCTGGAGATCATCGACAACAATGGCCGAAAGCAGGAAGCCATAAGATTGATCTACAAAAACGACGACATCCTCTACGTCAGCATCCACTCGTTGCATCGCATTGCCAAATACAGCGGACGCGATGGCGCCCAGCCCGAGCTGAGCAAACTCGGCAGCAACGCCTGGAACAAACTGAAAAACAAAACCAAGAGCAAGGTCAAAGATATTGCCCGCGACCTGATCCGACTCTACGCCAAACGCAAGGCCAGCAAAGGCTTCGCCTTTATGCCCGACACCTACCTGCAGGCCGAGCTCGAGGCCTCGTTCATCTACGAAGACACTCCCGACCAGCTCAAAGCCACCCAGGATGTGAAAGCCGACATGGAGCAGGAAATGCCCATGGACCGCCTGATATGCGGCGACGTGGGTTTTGGCAAAACCGAAGTGGCCATTCGGGCTGCATTCAAAGCCGCCGCCGACAACAAACAAACCGCAGTGCTGGTGCCTACCACCATCCTGGCCATGCAGCACTATAAAACATTCAGCAACAGACTTAAGGATTTTCCTGTCAAGGTAGAATATATCAACCGCTTCCGGTCGGCCGCCGATCAAAAACGCATTCTGCAGGAAGTGAAAGAAGGCAAGGTGGACATCCTCATCGGCACCCATCGCATCATCAGCAAAGATGTGGAATTCAAAGACCTGGGACTGATCATCGTGGACGAAGAGCAAAAATTCGGTGTGGCGGCCAAAGAGCGCCTCAAAGAGCTCAAAGCCAATGTGGACACGCTTACGCTCACGGCCACACCCATCCCGCGCACCCTGCAATTTTCGATGATGGGCGCCCGCGACCTGAGTATCATCAATACGCCCCCACCCAACCGCTACCCGGTACAAACCGAAATCAGACCCTTTTCGGAAGAGGTGATCCGCGAAGCCATCAAATTCGAAATTGCGCGCGGCGGACAGGTGTTCTTCGTACACAACCGCGTGCAGAACATCCTCGATGTGTACGAGATGCTCAGGCGTTTTGTGCCAGGCGTAAGGATTGGCGTGGGCCACGGACAGATGGAAGGCCACAAACTGGAAGAGGTGATGCTCGGATTTATCGAAGGCGAGTTCGATGTGCTGCTCTCGACCACCATCATCGAGTCGGGCCTCGACATCCCCAATGCCAACACCATCATCATCAACGATGCGCAAAACTTTGGCCTGAGCGACCTGCATCAGCTGCGCGGCCGTGTGGGCCGGTCGAACAAAAAAGCCTTCTGCTACCTGCTCACCCCGCCCATCGCCACCCTCACCACCGAAGCCCGCAAACGGCTCAAAGCACTCGAAGAATTCTCGGATCTGGGCAGCGGATTCAACATCGCCCTGCGCGACCTCGACATCCGCGGCGCCGGAAACCTCCTGGGTGCCGAACAAAGCGGTTTTATCAGCGATATCGGCTTCGAAATGTTTCACAAAATACTCGACGAAGCCATCGAAGAACTCAAAGAGGAAGAGTTTGAGGATGTTTTCGACAAAAAGGAAGACGACAAACCCTTTGTGCGCGAATGCGTTATCGAGTCGGACCTCGAGCTGCTCATCCCGCCATATTATGTGGACTCGTCCACCGAGCGCATCGCACTCTACAACCAGCTCGACCACGCCAACACCGAAGCCCAGCTCGAAGCCTTTACCGAGCAGCTTATCGACCGTTTTGGCCCCATCCCGCCCCAAACCCTCGAGCTCATCAACACCATCCGCATGCGATGGCTCGCCCGCAGCCTGGGCTTCGAAAAACTGGTGCTGCGCAACAAAACCCTTATCGCACACTTTGTGAGCAATCCCGAATCGCCTTTCTACCAGAGCGACCGCTTCGGAAAACTCATCCAGTACATCCAGGCCAACCCGCGCAAGTGCCGCATGAAACAAACCGGCGACAAGCTCATGCTCTACATCAGCCCCGTAGCCACCGTGCAACAAGCCCTCGAAGCACTCAGGGAAATGGAACAATGACCACCCAGCGGCTGCCATCCGGCAACAAAATTACCCGCAGCAAAATCGTTTCCCCCTCCCCCGAATCTTTGAATTTTTGAATCAGGAATCCTTGAATCCCCCTGACAACCCTCTCCCGTCTTATTAGTACCTCTAAACCAGAAGTTTTTTTTCTTGTTCTTTTGCTGGCCCAAAAGAACCAAAAAGCGTGTCCGCCTCAGGTGGAGCCTTGGGCGAACGAAGCTACCACCCCGCTCTGCATCAAGGGCGCAAATCTAAGTGAGGAGTGCATTACAGCATGCCATTGTTCATCCTCCTACCCGCATTGAGCTGGAGCAAAACACTTTACTGGAATTTCATGCACGCATGCTGTAACGCAAACAGCCCGCGCTGGGGCGCGTGCTGCCTCACAAGATTTGCTGCCCTTGCTGCATTCACACCGGACGCTTCCCGCCGTTCGCCCTTCCTCCCCGCCCAACCCGGTGAAAGTACCAAGTATTTCTGCTTGAGTGCTTTAAGTATAATCTATCTCTTAGAATAAATTTTATTTCATTACTAACTCACAACCCACGGAAACTTGCACGCTAAACTGAACTATGACAACAACGACAACTCCCACAACAACGAAAACTCCCGTAACCCGAAACTCGCCTCCCGAAACTCGCCTCCCGAAACTCGCTTCCCCTGAATCTTTGAATCCTTGAATCAGGAATCTTTGAATCCCTTTTCCCGTCACTCGGTCACCCGTAACCCGTAACTCGCTTCCCGTCACTCGGTCACCCGTCACCCGTCACCCCTCTCCCCTCTTTTTCCTATCTTTACCCCCAAAGCTCAAGCCATGAAGCGTATTATCCTATTTCTTTTCATAGCACTCAGAATCAGCACAATCACGGCCGGCGAAGGCATGTGGGTACCCATGTGGCTCAGCCAGAACGAAGCCGAAATGAAAGCCATGGGCATGCGCATCAGCGCCGAAGACATCTATTCGGTCAACCAGGGCAGCCTCAAAGACGCCATCCTGCAATTCGGACGCGGCTGCACCGCAAGTCTGATTTCGTCGCAGGGGCTCATCCTCACCAACCACCACTGCGGTTATGGCGAGATACAAAAACACAGCAGCCTGCAAAACGATTACCTCACCCTGGGTTTCTGGGCTGCAAGCCAGAAAGAAGAATTGCCCAATCCGGGGCTCACAGTCACCCTGCTGGTCAGGATGGAAGATGTTACCGACGCCGTGCTCGAAGGCCTGAAGGCCGGCATGACCGAGGCACAGCGGGCCGAGCTGGTGCGCAACAACAGCCGGAAAATCATCGAAGAAGCCCGCAAAGCCAGTGGACTGGAAGTGAGCATCCGGCCGTTTTATTATGGCAACCAGTATATCATGATGTACAACAGGGTTTTCAAAGACGTCAGGTTGGTGGGCGCTCCGCCCTCAAGCATCGGGAAATTCGGGGGCGATACCGACAACTGGATGTGGCCGCGGCATACCGGCGATTTTGCCCTGTTCAGGATCTACGTCAGTCCCAAAGGCGAGCCGGCCGAATACCATCCCGACAATGTGCCCTACCAGCCGGAAAAGTGGTTGCCCGTTTCGCTCAAAGGTGTAACCGAAGGCGACTTTACCTTTGTGTTTGGCTATCCGGGACGCACCAGCCAATACCTGCCGGCTGCAGCCGTAAAGCTCATCACCGAAGTTTCGAACCCCCAACGCGTGATGCTGCGCGGCACCCGCCTCGAGATTTTCAAGCACTACAGCCAGAGCGACCCGCTGGTGCGCATTCAGTATGCCGTGAAAGATGCCCGTGTAGCCAATGCCTGGAAAAAGATGATGGGCGAAACCAAAGGAATCCGCCGGCTCAACGGCATCGAACGTAAGCAGGAACTCGAAACCCGTTTTGTGCAATGGGCTTCGGACAATACTGAGCTGCAACAAAAATACGGCGGCATCGTCGGGGCATTCAACCAGAACTACAGCCTTCTGGAGCCGCTGACCCTGGCCATGGACTACCTGAGCGAAGCGGGGATGGGGATCGAAATTTACCAGCTGGCTTCGCGTTTTATCCCGCTGGCCGAGGAAGTGGCGAAGCCAAGACCCGACACATCCAGGGTCAACAACCTGATAAAGAACCTCAAAACCCTGGTCGGGGAACACTTCAAAGACTACCACCAGCCCGTGGACCGAGAGGTGGCCACTGCCCTGCTTCAGCTTTACCTGAAAAACCAGCCAGTAGGTTTCCGTCCCGACTTTCTCGAGGTCATCCCAAGCCGTTTTAAAGGGAATGTGCAAGCCTACGTGCAGCACCTCTTCGGACACAGTATGTTTGTTTCGCAACAGCAGCTCGGGCAATGGCTTGAGAAACCCGACAAGAAAAGTCTGAAAAAGCTCGAAAAAGACCCGGCCTATGTGGCTGCGCTGAGCATGCGAACCTTCAACAACAGGCAAATTGAGCCCGCCATGCGCCCCCTGCAGCAGGCCAACGACAGCCTGATGCGCATCTTTATGACAGGTCTGATGGAAATGCAGACCGATCGCCGCTTTTATCCCGATGCCAACAGCACCCTCAGGGTAACCTACGGCAAGGTGGAGGGCTACGAACCGGCCGATGCCGTCAGCTACCGCTATTTTACCACCCTCGAAGGCATTTTGGAAAAGGAGAACCCCGACATTTACGACTACGTGGTTGAGCCCAGGCTGAAAGCGCTTCACCAGAGCGGCGACTTTGGTCCTTATGCCGCCTCCGACGGGCGCCTGCGCGTGGCCTTTGTTGCCTCGAACCATACCACCGGAGGCAATTCGGGCAGCCCGGTGCTCGATGCCGACGGTTACCTCGTGGGCCTCAACTTCGACCGTTGCTGGGAAGGCACCATGAGCGACCTGATGTACGACCCGGCCATGAGCCGCAACATCTCGGCCGACATCCGCTATGTGCTGTTTATTGTGGACAAATTTGCAGGCGCCAGGCACCTGATCGACGAAATGACCCTCATCCGCTGATTGCCGTGGCCAAAACCAAAACCTTGTTCTTTTGCCGCAACTGCGGCCACGAATCGCCCAAATGGCTGGGCAAATGCCCGGGCTGCGGCGAGTGGAACACCTTTGCCGAGGAAACTGTCGTAACAGGTAAATCTGCAAAAAGCACTCCCACAGGGCTTGTCCACCGCATGGACGCCCCCACACCCGTCAGGGAGATTGAAAGCAGCAACGAGAAACGCCTCGACACCGGCATGAACGAACTCAACAGGGTGCTCGGCGGTGGACTTGTGCCAGGCTCACTGGTGCTTATAGGAGGCGAACCGGGCATTGGCAAATCAACGCTCATGCTGCAGGTGTCGCTCAAACTTGCTGGAAAAAAAGTACTCTACGTTTCGGGCGAAGAAAGCCGCCAGCAAATCCGAATGCGCGCCGACCGCATCGGCATCAGCAACGACAACTGCCTGATATACACCGAAGTATCCACATCGGCCATCATCCAGCAAGCCCTCAGCGTGCAACCCGATATGCTGGTGGTCGATTCGATCCAGACCCTGCAATCGGAACAGTTCGATGCCACAGCCGGAAGCATCACCCAAATACGCGAAAGCGCCGCCGAGCTGAACCGCCTGGCCAAAAGCAGCCAGATTCCGGTGGTGCTTATCGGGCACATCACCAAAGACGGGGTCATCGCCGGGCCAAAGATTCTGGAACACATGGTGGACACGGTGATACAGTTCGAAGGCGACCGGCACTATGGATTCCGCATCCTGAGGGCCATTAAAAACCGCTTTGGACCCGCATCGGAGCTGGGCATTTTCGAGATGCTGCACAACGGACTGCGCGAGGTGACCAACCCCAGCGAGCTGCTGCTGTCGCAACGCGAAAAACCTGTGAGCGGCACCTCCATTGCTGCCATGATCGAGGGTTTGAGGCCCATGATGGTCGAAACCCAGGCCCTGGTCGGACAAGCCGCCTACGGCACACCCCAGCGCTCTGTGACCGGTTACGACCTGCGGCGCCTGAACATGTTGCTTGCCGTGCTCGAAAAACGCGCCGGCATGCGCCTGGGCAGCAAAGACGTGTTTCTGAACATCGCCGGCGGTCTGCGCGTGGACGACCCCGCCATCGACCTGGCCGTGGTGGCTGCCCTCATCTCCTCGGCCAACGATATCCCGCTGCCCGAAAAAACAGCCTTTGCCGCCGAAGTGGGCCTCTCAGGCGAAATACGCGCCGTCAACCGCGTGGAAGCACGCATCAGCGAGGCCTCCCGTCTTGGTTTTGAGGAAATTTACGTGTCGCGCTTCAACCAGCGGGTCCAAACAAAACAAACAGGTATTCAGGTAATTACCGCAGGCGACGTGAACGAACTGCTGGGCAAATTGTTTGGCTGAACATGCTCAGGCCAAACCACGCGCCTTCAACATCTCCTTCACCACCTTGTACCTTTTGTTTCGGGGGTCGTTTACGAACGCTTTTATCAGAAAGACAGGAATGAGCATGAACAAGCCTTTGGCGCTGTAAAAAATCCCAAAGAGCAAGATGCCGATAACAAAGCCGATAAGAAAGCTGTTCAGCGTGTAGGCAGGTTTAAGCTTCCTGGCCTCCTCAAGGAGCTGCTTATCAGTGAGTTGTGCAAGGTCGTCGTTTTCACCGGTCGTTGAGTTATAAGTTTGTAAGCATTTAATTGCTTCACTGGCATTGCACAAGGCCCGATAGTCGTTGCATCCAGCTGGCAAATCGGAGCAATAATAAAGCAAACCGGCTTATTGAACATGGCAACAAACCGGTGCAAGACAAAGATTTACAATACTTTAACTTAAGAGCTGGTTAAAGGAATCCCAGTTCGAGTTTTGCTTCGTCCGAAAGCATGCTCTGGTCCCATGGGGGATCGAAAGTGAGTTCGACCTCGCAATTGCGCACGTCTTTCACCATTTCCACGCGCATTTTCACGTCGCCGGGCATGGTTTCGGCCACCGGGCAACTGGGCGAAGTGAGGGTCATCAGCACCCTGACGTCGCCTTCGTCGCTCACATTGATCTCGTAAACCAGGCCAAGGTCGTAGATATTTACCGGTATTTCGGGATCGAACACCGTGCGCAGCACAGTGACCACATTTTCTTCTATTTCGCGTTTTTGCTCGGGCGTCATGGCTTGTCAGTTATTGGCTTTGAGTTTAAAAACCTGTGCATATAGCTTCATCTGTCTGATCATCGCAACCAGTCCGTTCGATCTGGTCGGCGAGAGGTGTTCGGTGAGGCCGATGGCATCCACAAATTGCAGTTCGGTGTTGAGGATTTCGTCGGGTGTGCGTCCGGAAAGCACCCGGATCAGCAGGTTGACCATTCCCTTGGTAATCACCGCATCGCTGTCGGCAGTGAAATAAATCCGGCCGTCGTCGCGCAGCTCGGCATGCAGCCACACACGGCTCTGGCAGCCATTGATCAGGTGGTTGTTGGTCTTGTGCCTGGGATCGATGGCCGGGGTGTCTTTGCCCATCTCGATGAGCAGGTTGTATTTGTCGAGCCAGTCGTCGTAGGCCGAAAACTCTTCAATGATTTGCTGCTGTACTTCTTCTGCAGTCATGGTATCCATATTTTCGGGCAAATTTACCCAATCGCAGCAAAAGGCCTGTTTGGTTTGGTTACGAAAGCATCATTGCGGCCTTTTTGACGGCGGCTGCAAATTGTTCCATTTCGTCCGGGGTGTTGTACACAGCCATCGAAGCACGCACCGTTCCCGACACTCCCAGCACATCCATCAGCGGATGCGCACAATGGTGACCCGTGCGCACGGCTATACCCATCTTGTCGAGCAAAGCGCCCAGGTCGTATGGATGCAAAGCACGGATATTGAACGATATCACTGCTTCCTTATCGTGCGTCAGGCCGTAAAACTCAATACCCGGCACATCGCTAAGCAGCTGATGGCCAAGCCGGGTAAGCTCGTGCTCGTGATTGGCAATAGCCTCGTATCCAGTCTTTTGAATAAAACTCAGTGCGGTTTCCAGGCCGAGAACGGCCCCCACATTGGGGGTGCCTGCCTCGAACTTGAAAGGCAACTCGTTGAAGGTGGTGTGGTCGAAACTCACCCGGTCAACCATTTCGCCCCCGTATTGGTAGGGTGGCAGGCGCAGCAGCCATTCTTCCCGTCCGTAAAGCACGCCCACACCCATTGGCCCGTAGGCCTTGTGGCCGGAAAACACATAAAAGTCGCAGCCGATGTCCTGCACATCCACCGGCAAATGGGCAATGGCCTGCGCTCCGTCCACCAACACCGGAATGTTGCGCTGATGTGCCAATGCCGTGATCTCCTTCACAGGATTTACCGTGCCCAGCACATTCGACACATGGGTCACGGCCACCAGATCGGGCTGCTGATCGAGCAGTGCGGCAAAGTGTTCCAGGTCGAGGCTGCCATCGGGCAGTAGCCTGGCCACCAGCAGGCTGCCGCCGTTTTGGAGCACCCATTGCTGCCAGGGCACCAGGTTGCTGTGGTGTTCCATGGCCGTGATAAGCACTTTGGGCGCTTTCCTGGCCGCATAACGGGCAAAAGAGCTGGCTATCAGATTGATGGACTCCGTAGTACCCCGGGTGAATACCACCTCGTGCCGGTGCAGGGCGTTGATGTGACAGGCAACCGTGGTGCGGGCATTTTCGAACGACTGGGTGGACAACTGGCTCAGGTAGTGCACCCCCCGATGGATGTTGGCATTTTCGGCTTCATAATACTGCTTCAGGCGACTGATCACCGACAGAGGCTTTTGCGTGGTGGCAGCATTATCGAGGTAAATCAGCGGCTTGCCATACACATGCTGCTGCAGGGCCGGAAAAGCCTGCCTGAGGGCATCCACATCCAGAAGGGAGGTCATGGCTCAGATTTTGCTGTAATCGATATCGAAATGTATTTCCTTTTCGGGGGTGCTGCAATGCAGGATGCAGTTTTCGCACACCGAAAGCTCGCCGCGCAGGCGTTTCTTCACCATGTCGTCGATGCGGATGCGCAAGGACTCTATCTCAATTTCGTTCACAATATCAGCCGCAAAGGCATACATGAGCAGCAGGCGGGCATTGGCTTTGCTGATGCCGCGCGAGCGAAGGTAGAACATGGCATCTTCGTCGAGCTGACCGATGGTGGCTCCGTGCGAACACTTCACATCGTCGGCATAGATCTCAAGAAAAGGCATGGTGTCCACCACAGCCGTAGGCTTGAGCAGGATATTGCGGTTGTTCTGGTAAGCATTGGTTTTCTGGGCATCACGGGCCACATAAATGTATCCGTTGAACACAGCCGTAGCCTCGTCGTCGAGTATGCCCTTGAACAGCTCATTGCTGGTGCAGTGGGGCTGGTTGTGCATCACACGGATCTGATTGTCCACATGTTGCTGCTTGTCCATCAGATACAACCCCATCAGGTCGGCATGTGCACCGCGGCCATCGAGAAAGGTTTGCACATTGTTCCGGATATAGCCGCCATTGAAGGTCAGCGCCACAGTTTTCACATTGCTGTCGGCCAGCTGGCGGATAAAGGTGCTGTTGACCAGTCCGGAATTGTCGTTCAGGTTTTGCAGTTTGTAGATTTCGAGCCGGGCATTTTCCTGCACCAGCACTTCGGTCACAGTGTTGATAAGGCTGGTGTGGTGGTTGATGGAGTCGTCGCAGTGCATCAGGCTCAGGTGGCTGTTGCGCCCCAGGATGATGAGGTTGCGGTTCTGCACAAAATGGGTTCCTGCCCTATCGATGAGCTTGAGGATCTGGAGGGTTTTTGGCACCTCCACATTATCAGGCACATAAATGAATACCCCATCCTGCACCAAAGCCGTGTTGATGCTCACAAAAGTGTTGTGCTCGCTGTGGGCAATGGTGCCGTAGTGTTTGGCAACCAGCTCCGGAAATTGTTGCATGGCCTTGCGCAGGCTGCTCACAATAACGCCTTCGGGACTGATATGATAGCCGCCGTTGGAATCGTAATACCAGCCATTGAGCACCGAGATGATCTCGGTGTTGAAGTTGTGCACCTCGCAGCGAAACATTTCGCTGAGGTTCTTGTTGCGCACATCATCGGGTTCCAGGCTGTGGGCAAAGTTTTCTTCAAGGAGGTCGGTAATTCGCGAAAAACGCCACTTCTCCAGTTCGTTATGGGGGAAGCCACGGCTCTTGAAATCAGCAAAATACTTATCGCGCAGGGCCGTCACCTCGGGCAGGTCGTGTGCCGTAATCAGGTGGCGCTGCTCCCTGAACTGCTGCATCAGCAGCTCGTCGAGCGGCAGGGTATGTTGTTCTACAGGATGCGACATGGTTGCAAGGTATTACAGATTAAGCCAGACTGTATTCCTTCAGCCACTCATAGCCCTTCTCTTCGAGCTCGAGGGCCAGATTCTTGCCTCCCGACTTCACAATGCGGCCGTCGTAAAGCACGTGCACAAAGTCGGGCACAATATATTCGAGCAAACGCTGGTAGTGGGTGATGATCAGAAATGCGTTCTCGTTCGAGCGCAACTGGTTTACGCCGCGGGCAACAATCTTCAGGGCATCGATATCGAGGCCCGAGTCGGTTTCGTCGAGTATGGCCAGGGTAGGCTCGAGCATGGCCATCTGGAAAATTTCGTTACGCTTCTTTTCACCACCCGAAAACCCTTCATTTACAGAGCGGTTGGTGAGTTTGGCATGCATGTCCACCAGCTTCTTCTTTTCCTCCATCAGTTTCAGAAACTCAGCAGCGCTGATGGGCGGTTGTCCGTTGAATTCGCGTTTGGCATTCAGGGCTGTGCGCATAAAGTTGGTCATGCTCACCCCCGGTATTTCCACCGGATACTGAAAGCTGAGAAAGATGCCTTTGTTGGCACGCTCATCGGGTTCGAGCTCGATGATGTTTTCGCCTTTATACCAGATCTCGCCCTCGGTAATTTCGTAACCCTCGCGTCCGGTGATGGCAGCAGCCAGGGTGCTTTTTCCGGTACCATTGGGTCCCATGATGGCATGCACTTCGCCGTAGTTGATGCCCAGATTCAAACCTTTGATAATCTCTTTGCCATCGATGGACACATGCAGATTTTTTATGTTAAGCAGCATTTCTATTGTGTTTTTCGTTGATTTTAAATATGTTATATCTATTCTTTGCCATTATCCCACACTGCCTTCGAGCGAGATGCTGAGCAGTTTCTGCGCTTCCACGGCAAATTCCATGGGCAGCTTGCTCAGCACTTCCTTGGCATAGCCGTTCACAATCAGCCCGATGGCCTTTTCGGTATCGATGCCACGCTGGTTGCAGTAGAACAGCTGGTCTTCGCTGATTTTCGAGGTTGTGGCTTCGTGTTCCACGATGCTTGATTCGTTTTTGGCTTCGATATACGGGAAGGTATGTGCCCCGCACTGGTCGCCAAGCAGCAGCGAGTCGCACTGCGAGAAATTGCGTGCGTTGGTGGCTCCGGGCAGTATTTTGACCAGCCCACGGTAGCTGTTGTTGCTTTTGCCCGCCGAGATGCCCTTGCTGATGATGGTGCTCCGGGTGTTTTTGCCAATGTGGATCATTTTGGTTCCGGTGTCGGCCTGCTGGAAGTGATTGGTCACCGCCACAGAATAGAACTCGCCCACCGAATTGTCGCCCATGAGCACGCAGCTTGGATATTTCCAGGTGATGGCCGAACCGGTTTCGACCTGCGTCCACGATATCTTGGAGTTGCGTCCTTTGCAGAGACCGCGCTTGGTCACAAAATTGTAAATACCTCCGTTTCCGTCCTTGTCGCCGGGATACCAGTTTTGCACGGTACTGTATTTGACTTCGGCATTGTCGAGGGCCACAATTTCTACGATGGCGGCATGCAGCTGATTTTCGTCGCGCATGGGGGCCGTGCAGCCTTCCATGTAGCTGACGTAGCTGCCCTCGTCGGCCACAATCAGGGTGCGTTCAAACTGCCCGGTATTGGCTGCATTGATGCGGAAATAGGTGCTCAGCTCGAGCGGGCAACGCACGCCTTTGGGGATGTAAACAAACGAACCGTCGGAAAACACAGCCGAATTGAGCGCAGCAAAAAAATTGTCAGTATAGGGGACCACTGTTCCCATGTATTTGCGCACCAGCTCGGGATGATTGCGCACCGCCTCGCTGAAACTGCAGAAAATGATGCCATGCTTGGCCAGGGTGTCCTGAAAAGTGGTCTTTACCGACACGCTGTCAATCACCGCATCCACCGCTACCCCTGCCAGGCGCTTCTGCTCGTCGAGCGAAATCCCCAGCTTGTTGAAAGTTTCCAGCAGTTCGGGGTCAACCTCATCCAGACTCTCAAGCTGCTTTTTTTGTTTGGGAGCCGCATAGTAGTAGGCATCCTGATAGTCAATTTTGGGATAGTGGAGGTGCGCCCACTCCGGCTCGGGCATCTGCTGCCAGTGCCTGAAAGCTTTCAGGCGAAACTCGAGCATCCATTCCGGCTCTTCCTTTTTGGCCGAGATGAACCGGACGACATCCTCGTTGAGGCCTTTGGGGGCAAACTCCGTTTCGATATCGGTGTAAAAACCGTATTTGTATTCACTTTGCGTGACTTGTTCGAGTATTTCGTTGCTGTCGGTAGCCATGTGTCAGCTTATTTAGAATGTATTTAAATAGGGTTGCAAAGATAGCATTTTCAGCGCCTCGGAGCTGTTAACAACTGATAAAACGCCTGGCGGGCGGCAATGTTCGGTCATTAGCTGGTTAATTGGGGTTCATTTGCTACGATCTTGGATATCAGGCATTACCCAATACAATGGCTGTTTCGGTTTGTTCGTTTGCAACCACTTTATAAACCTTATCGCCTGTGCGCACAGCCGAGGGCACAGGAATGGAACAGTGCTCGCCTTTTATCGTTTTTCCCACCGGCAGGAGCTCTACCCTGATTTCGTTGAGGTGCGATTCGACAACCCCCGTGGTTGGGCCGATGATATATACCTTGTCGCCGGTGTTCAGGTCGTGGCTGTCCATACGCACTTCGGCCACGCCGATTTTTGAGAAATAGTTTTCGATGCGACCTACGTAAATCTTTCGTTCGGTGGCCTCGCTGCCGTGTGTTTTCGACCATTCGCCCATGCGGCGGCCAAGGTAATAGCCGTCCCAGAAGCCGCGGTTGTAAACCGAAGCCAGGCGCGCATTCCATTGTTCAATGCGCTCGGGGGTGTAATCGCCCGACTGGATGGCAGCCACGGCCTCGCGATAGACCTCCGTAACCACCTTGACATATTCGGGTGAGCGGCCGCGCCCTTCAATCTTGAGCACCTGCACTCCGGCATCGAGGATCTTGTCGAGGAAAGTGATGGTATTCAGGTCTTTGGGCGACATGATGTATTCGTTGTCCACTTCCAGTTCCACCTCATTGTCGCGGTCGCGAACGCTGTAGCCCCTGCGGCAGGGTTGCAGGCAGGCGCCCCGGTTGGCCGACGAGCCAAGGGTGTCGAGGCTGAGGTAGCATTTGCCCGAAATAGCCATACACAATGCTCCGTGAACAAAGATTTCGATGCGCACCGGTTCGCCCGAGGGGCCTTTGATCTGCTGTTGTTCAATTTTTTGGGTGATCACCTTCACCTGATCGAGGTTGAGCTCGCGGGCCGTTACCATTACATCAGCATATTGCGACCAGAAACGGACGGCTTCGGTGTTGGTGATGTTGGTTTGGGTGGACATGTGGACAGGCATTCCCAGGCTGTGAACGTATTGAATAACAGCCAGATCGGAAGCAATGACCGCATTGATGCCGGCCTTTTTTGCCCGCTCCACCAGTTGGCCCATCTCGGCAATTTCTTCGTCGAATATCACACTGTTCACTGTGAGGTAAGTGCGCACCCCTCGCTCGCTGCACAGTGCAGCAATCTCGTCGAGGTCGTCAAGGCCAAAGTTTTGGGTGGAACGCGAACGCATATTGAGCTTGCCCACCCCAAAATAAACCGAACCGGCCCCGGCCTGCAGGGCGGCCATCAGCGACTCGCGCGAGCCCACCGGCGACATGATTTCGATCTGTTTCATGCTGCAAAGGTAAGCCTATTGCGTAAGCTGGCAGCAGCCCGGCAGATCGTGCAGGGTTCGGCTACGTTGCATCAAATTCTCCATGAAATTCAGGAGGACATTTGTCGAGCCTTGTTTCACCGTGGTTTCAGCCTTTAATTACAGCAAGAGGTTCGAGGTTCAGCACAACGTCCACCAAATCCTTTTGCTGCTCCATGACCAGATCGATGTCTTTGTAACAACCTGAAGCTTCATCAAGGTCGCGCTGTGTATGCAGGCTGTGCAGTATGCCTTTGGCTTCCAGCTTTTTGCGCTCTTCATCCAGATTGAGTTTCCGCATGGCCTCATTGCGGCCCATCAGCCGGCCTGCCCCGTGGCTGCAGCTTTCGAAGCTTTCCGGATTGCCCTTGCCGCGAACAATATAACTTTTGGTGCCCTGGCTGCCGGGAATGATGCCCAGCTGGTATTTTCCGGCTTTGGTGGCACCCTTGCGATGCACCCAAACCTCCTTGCCGTAGTGCACTTCACTGGCGGCGTAGTTGTGGGCAATGTTGATCATGTCGCGACCTTCGAACGACAGGGCCGCGGCTCCCGTATGCTCGCTGAGCACCTCCAGACAGCGCTGCATCATCAGCCGGCGGTTGGCCAGGGCAAAGTCGATGCAGTAGCGCATCTCAGCAATATAGGTCTGCCCTTCATCGGAATCTACCGGCAGGTAGGCAAGCTGTTGCTGTTTGTATTGCGACAGTCCCCATTGTTCGTTGAGCCTGCCCGCCAGCCGGTTGTAATGGTCGGCCACCTGCTTGCCGATGTTGCGGCTGCCCGAGTGTATCATAATCCAGATGTGGCCGTCGCCGCCTTTCTGGAACTCAATAAAATGGTTGCCTCCGCCAAGCGTTCCCAGCTGATGAAGGGCGCTTTGGTATTCGCGCTGGGTTACCGGCATGTGTCGCAAATTGTAGCCTTGGGGCATAAGCGCCTCGTCCTGAGGTTTTTTGTGGTGTGCAAAACCGAGGGGAATAGTTTGCTTCAGTTGTCCGACCACTTGCTTTAGTATGTTGCGGTCAATTTGCTGCAGATCGGTTTTAACGGCACACATGCCGCAACCAATGTCAACCCCCACGGCATTGGGGATGATGACACCGGCTGTGGCCAGCACCCCACCTATGGGCATGCCGTAGCCTTCGTGGCAATCGGGCATGATGGCCACATGACGAAAAGCAAAGGGCAGATTGGCCAGGTTGCGCGCCTGTTTCAGCGCTCCTTCCTCCATCTCGTCGAGCCACAGCCTGATGGGAATACGTTCGCTTTTGATGATTTTTCGGCCCATAACCACTCCTTCGCAAACAAAAATAACAAAAGACATCTTTTAGTCCCCTTTGACCGGATTCAGCAGCCAATACCGGTGGAGGTATTTAAGATCACTTACCGGAGACAATCATTGGCGGGAAGCTTTCCGGTCTGGCGCCGTTGAAGCCTTAACGCCCTGGATATCTGTTGAAGGCGACTACTTCGTCAAACGATTTACGCACTTTTTTGCGCAGGGGATAATCCTCAGGGGCATACCCAAGGGTGATGAGCAGGCCGATGGTTTTGTTTTCGGGGACATTCAACAAGGTTTTCACCCTGGCTTCGTCGAACCAGCCAATCATACAGGTTCCCAGGCCAAGTGCTTCGGCCTGAAGGCAAAAATGCTCGGCGGCTATGCCGATGTCAATCAGGGGATACTCCTTGTTTTTTACCCTTCCGCCCATTTCGGTGATCATCTTTGGTTTTTCGAGCACCATGGTCACAATCACCGGGGCTGTGGCGGCAAACCGGTTGAACGTGCCCAGCGGACCGCGGCATGCTTCGCCCAACGATCTGACCAAAGCAGACTCGGTAGCCACCACAAAGGTCCATGGTTGCGAATTGCTGGCCGAAGGGGCCAGACGGGCCGCCTCGAGGCAAAGCCGGAGCTTTTCCTCTTCCACTGGCCTGGCATCGTATTTTCTGACGCTCTGACGGCGTTTAACCAAATCAAGAAAACGAAATTCGTCCATTAGCATCAGGGAATAAATGCGGAACTACAACCGCGTACAACCAATCTTTCTGAATCTGAATTCTTTAGACTTGTTTCCGGCCATGTTCTCTGTACGGGCAAAAAGCAAGGTGTCGGCCTCCAGCTTGTAAATGATACGGTTGGGGTAGTCGTGCTCCGCATTTTCGAAAACCATGGCTTCTTTTGCGTCTGTCATCGGAAACCGGACAGTTTTCCCCTCGTTCTGACCGGCAACCAAAGCCTGATAAATCCAATTTCCTCTCATTTGCCTGAGCTCCATGGTTTCGAGCATCAGGGTATCGTTGCCGTTGATGCTGAACGACTTACCCATAAGAGTGCTGTCGTCGATGATCCACCATTCTTCATAAAGCCTGATGTTGCCCGTGCTTTCCCACAATCCGGGCAGGAAATGCGGATGCTGCGTCATGGGTTCGGGTTTTGGCGAACAGGATTGGAAGCCCTGACCGGCAACAAGCAGAAAGATCAGAAAATGAATTATCCGGAATATGAAACGCGAAGCAATCATATTCCCAGCCTCTTGCGCAGCGTGGCCGTCTGCTCCTCGAAACCCTTTTTTCCCAGCAGGGCAAACATATTCTTTTTGTAGGCCTCCACGCCGGGCTGGTCAAACGGATTCACTCCGAGCATATAGCCGCTCAGCGCACAGCCCATCTCGAAGAAATAGATGAGCTGGCCGAGGTTGTAGGCATTGATTTCGGGAACTTTCAGGCGGATGTTGGGCACGCCTCCGTCCACATGGGCCAGTATGGTGCCAAGCTCGGCCATGCGGTTCACTTCGTGCAGACGCTTGCCGGCAATGTAGTTGAGCTGGTCGAGATCGGCGTTGGCATCGGGAACGGCCAGCTGGCTGTTGGGTTTATCGACCGTGACGATGGTTTCGAACATCATGCGCAGGCCTTCCTGAATATATTGCCCCAGCGAATGCAGATCGGTGGTAAAGCCGACACCGGCCGGAAAAATCCCCTTGTTCTCTTTGCCTTCGCTTTCGCCGTAAAGCTGTTTGAACCATTCGGTAAAATAGAAAAGGCGGGGTTCGTAGTTGACCATCACCTCCACAGTTTTGCCGGCCTGGTATAAGGCCTGTCGGGTGGCTGCATACATGGCGATGGGATTGCCGTGTATGTTGCTTGCCGCACGGCTGTAGTTTTCTACCATGCGGGCGCCTTCGACCAGCGCCTTGATGTCGGCACCGGCCACAGCGATGGGCAGCAGACCCACAGGCGTGAGCACCGAATAGCGGCCACCCACATCGTCGGGCACTACATAGCTGACATAGCCTTCGCTGTCGGCCAGTTGCTTGAGCGCACCCCGGCTTTTGTCGGTGATGGCCACAATACGCCTACGCGCCTCTGCAAGGCCGTATTTCTTTTCAATATGCGCTTTGAGTATGCGGAAGGCGATGGCCGGTTCGGTGGTGGTGCCACTTTTCGAAATCACCGCCATGCTGTAGTCCTTGCGGTCGAGCAGGTCGAGCAGGTCGGCCAGGTAATCCTCGCTGATGTGCTGACCTGCATAAACAACCAGTGGTTTGCCGCCGGTAAAGCCCATGCTGGCAAAATGATGCTGCAAGGCTTCGATCACAGCCCTTGCACCCAGGTAAGAACCCCCGATGCCAACTACCACAAACACTTCCGAAACGGATTGCAGCTCGGCAGCGTGGGCATTGATACGGGAAATAAATTCATCTGTAATGCCCGACGGCAGATCAACCCAGCCGAGAAAATCGTTGCCTGGGCCGGTTTTATGGTAGATGTGCCGGTAGGCACTTGCCACCGGCTTTTCGAATGACAAAATCTTCTCTTTTGGGATAAATCCGTAAACCTGTTCGAGATCGAGCTTGATTTGCAGCATGTTGTAAAAATTTTGGTATTGGGCAAAAGTATTGGAAATTTGTCTGCCGGCACAAACCCCTTCAAGTCGTCAGACAAAAAAAGAAACAGCCGCTGGGTGCGACTGTTTCTCCGAACCAAAAACCAAAATTTATGAAAACCTTCAACGCACAATGATAGTGAAGTATTTACTGCAACTATCCTTTTGTTTTGTTGAGCTACAATACAAAAATAACAGCGCTTGCCACGCCGGCTTGTTAAGGAACGCTAATGCTTGTTAAGATATGTTAACTATCTGTTTTTCAGCTAATAGATGAATACTTTTGCGTCATGAACCGTAAGTTGATTGTATTCATTATTGTGTCCATGACGGTGGCCCTGCTTGGAATGTTGGGCATTCAACTTTACCTTGTAGGCGAGGCTGTTAAGGTGAAGGAGGCCACCTTTGTGCGCGACGTGAACCAGGTGATGCAGCAGGTGGTGATGCGGCTCGAAAAAGAAGAGCTGAAGCGGCAGTATGAGCATCATATGAGCGTCATGAGCCGGCGCTCGGGCATCATGTCGGCCTACGATTCAATAAGCAAAAGCATGATGGAAGAACTGCAGCGACCCATGACCGCCGAGGAATACAGCAATTTTATGCGCCGGGTGCTCATTGCACAGGAAATGCTTCAGGATATGATGCTGGGCTATTCGGAAGAAAAAGGAGGCAGATCTGCCGAGCCGGTGCGCATCGACTCGCTCGTGAAAGCCGAACTCAGACGCAGCGGCATCGACACCGAATACGAGCTGGGCATATACAGCCCAACGCGCAATGCCTTGTTGTTTCAGAAAACCGGACGCTATCCGCAAAAACTCCTTGAGGAGGCCTTTGCTTTCGATATGTATCCCACCATCACTCCAAGCCAGTATGCAGACAAACTACTGATTTTCTTCCCTCACGAAAAACGATTTATCATCGGCCAGCTCAGCGACCTTTTTGTGCTCTCCGGCATTTTTGTGGTTATTATCATTCTGGCCTTTGCCGCAACCATCTTCACCATCTTCAGGCAGAAGCAGCTTTCGGAAATGAAAAACGATTTCGTGAATAATATGACGCACGAATTCAAGACGCCTATTTCGACTATTGCATTAGCATGTGAAGCACTCAGGGACAACGACATACAAAAATCGGAGGCCCTCTATAACGTTTATATCAACATGATTGATGAGGAAAACAAGCGCCTTGGCGCCATGGCCGAACAGGTGCTGCAATCGGCGGTTATGGAGAAAGGCGAGCTCACGCTGCGCAAGGACAGGGTTGACCTGCACGAAGTGCTTCGTCAGGCCGTAGCCAGCAAACAGCTGATGGCCAAATCGCGCAACGGCCATATTTTTATGGAGCTCAAGGCCGATAATGCCGAAGTACTTGGCGACCGGGTGCACCTTACCAATGTGATGCTCAACCTGCTGGATAATGCGCTTAAGTATACCGAAGAAGCCCCTCAGGTGGTGGTGCGTAGCCGCAACATCCCGAATGCCGTTGAAATCAGCGTGCAGGACAATGGCATTGGCATCAGCAAATCGAATCAAAAACGTATTTTTGAAAAACTTTATCGCGTTCCCACCGGCAATGTGCACAATGTAAAAGGTTTCGGCCTTGGACTGAGTTATGTGAAAGCTGTGGCCGAAAAGCTTGGCGGCATGGTGGGTGTGAACAGCGAACTAAAAAGAGGATCAACATTTTACATTAGATTACCATTGTTTCATTCATAATACCCGAAGTCATGGAAAACCAGATCAAAGTGCTGCTCGCCGAAGACGACAAAAACCTTGGCACCATTCTGAAAGCCTACCTCGATGCCAAAGGCCTGCCCACCACGCTGTGTAGCGATGGCAGCGAAGCCCTCGAAAAATTCAAGCGCGACGACTTCAATTTCTGTATACTCGATGTGATGATGCCCGTGATGGACGGTTTTACCCTGGCAGCCGAGATCAGGAAGATGGATAAAAAAGTTCCCATGCTCTTTCTTACGGCTAAAGCCCTTCAGGAAGACAAACTCAAAGGTTTTGAGCTGGGGGCCGACGACTATATGACCAAGCCCTTCAGCATGGAAGAGCTGCTGCTGCGCATCAAGGCCATCATCCGCCGCTCAGCCGAAGACACCGTGAAACCCACCGTTTTCAAGGTAGGGCGGTTCACCTTCGACTACAACCGGCAGCTGCTCACTCTCGACGATGGCGAGGAAAACAAGCTTACCTCAAAAGAATCGGAACTGCTGCGCCTGCTTTGCGAAAACATGAACCGTGTGCTCGACCGGTCGGTGGCCCTCAACAAGATCTGGTACGACGACAGCTATTTCAATGCACGCTCGATGGATGTTTACATCACCAAGCTGCGCAAATATTTCAAGCCCGACCCCAATGTGGAGCTCATGAACGTGCACGGCGTTGGCTTCAAGCTGGTGGTGAACGAATAAGCGACCCTACACTTTGTTTCCTGCAATAGGCTGGTTTAAACAACCGGCATCTGCTGCCTTGCTTTTAACGTCAGCCATGCTTCATGAAAAAACGCGACCCTGCCCCGGGCATGATAAGCATTTGTCATCCAACATCATTGAAACGCCCTGCCCCGCAATCCATAACCAACCTCCTGTCCCTTGTCCCATGTCCCCAAAAAAACCCGCAACCAATAACCCGTAACCCTCAACAAATTCCCAGCATCCAGCACCCGGATTCCCTCCTCACTCCCTCCACTCGCGCCAAAACTGGCTGTGGTTGGCGCTGGCATCGGGAAACACCACCCGCATATCTTCGATTACGCGCCAGTAATAATTTGAACCAGGGCCTGAGGATTTATTGGTAAGCACAATCATCACGCGGTCGTTTTTGAGGTCGCGCAGGAAATAGGTGCGAAAACCCTTCCACCAGCCGTAGTGATATACGGTGCTGTCGGCACCGGCCTTGATGCGCCAGCCAAAGCCATAGTTGTCGCTGATTCGGCGCTTTGGGCTTCCGGGGCTGTAGGCTTGCTGAAGTGTTTCGGGCTTGAGCAGTATTCCGTTGCCCAGCGCTACATGAAACTGATATAGGTCGCGGGCGGTGGCGTGCATGATTTTATCGCCCATCACGCCGTTGAGGTAATCCTCGGGTACGCGCTGCAAGCCTCTCCGGCGCACATCGTAGCCCGGCACCACATCCTGCCTGAATTCGACGAGCTGCTCTTCGGAAGGCATACGGTATATGCCCGCCTTATACATCCGTGCGGGCCCGAACAACCTTTCGCGCATATACACATCGAAGGGCAAGCCGCTCACGCGCTCAACAATGCTGGCCAGCAGTGCATAATTGGTATTACAATAGTTGAAACCGTTACCGGGCGGAAAATAGGGCGCGGGTCTGTGGCTCGCAAACAGGCGAATCATGCGCTCGTTGGTCAGCGGCTTGGTCTTGTCGGGCCAAAATTCATCAGCAACATACTCGTAACGCGGCATGCCCGATCTGTGCGTGAGCAGGTGCCGGACGGTGACTCCGATATAAGGCCACTCTTTTATATACTGCCTGATATCGGTATCCAGATCCACCAGGCCCTGTTCGTAAAGCATTAAAACTGCCGTGGCGGTAAATTGTTTGGAAACCGATGCCAGCTCGAAGAGGCTGCCAGGGGTAAGCGGCCCACGCTTGCGCTGTGGATCTTCGTATCCAAAAGCTTTTTCGTAAATCAACCTTCCCTTTTCAGTGTAAAGCACAACCCCGTTGAGTCCTTCGTTGCGGTGAAGCTTTTCAAAAAGGCTGTCGAGCTGACGGTAGCGCTCGCGGATAAGCCGCTGTTCAAGGTTTTTGTAAATTTCCGTGGCCGGCATAATGCGGTAACGCTGCAAACTCTCTACAGGCGGCTCAGGACGATTACAAGCCGATAACACAAAGGAGAGAATAAAAACCAAGGCAAGCAGCGTACGTTTCATCAAACCGTCGTTGGGCCGGCAAAAGTAAGGCGATTGGCTGGCAGCATCAACGCGCTCCGTACTAAAAAAATGAAAAACCATTTTGGCTATCCAATATCCCTGTCCGCAAAAAACTGATTTAAGGGTTTTTAAGCCATGTAAATGGCGCCAGACTTTCAACGAAACTTAGGGTTTTGTTCTTCGGATAGCGTAAATGAGTTCATCCAGCAAAACCTCATTTTTGATCAGTGCTTCCTTGAAGCGAGCCTCAAGCACAAAACCATTCTTTTCGAGCACCCGCTGCGAGGCACGATTTGTTCCGAAAGGGCGGGCAAAAATGCGGTTGATCCCGAAATTGGCAAAAGCGTATTGAACCATCTGGTTTACTGCCGATGAAACAATCCCCCTGCCCCAAAAAGGTTCGGCGAGCCAATAGCCCATCTCGGCATTGAGCCGGTGCACGTCGCTTTGCGGAAAAACACCTATTGCACCCACAGCCTCTCCATCGACATCGATGGCCATCACGCGGACAGGATTGTCCTCCGAAACCGCATTGATAAATGCCTCCCCATCGACCCGGCTGTAAGGGCTTGGAAACTGATCAGTCAGGTTGGCCGCCACACGCGGATTATTGGCATAGCGCACAAGGCTGTCAAGATCGCTGAGGCGCCAAGGCCTGAGGGTGCATTTTGCGCTGTGATTTTCAGGAATCATGGTTACAACGGTTAATGTCCTCAATCAGGAAATATGAAAAGAGGCGAACGATCTTTTCAGGCCTTTGGCATATTTGACCGAAGGATAGCCGAAAGCCACAAAAATTCCTTCCCTGCTTTTGTATTTGATATGGTGTTTTTTCCGGAAAGCAGCCGCCTTTGGTCCATTTTGAATGAACGGATGCACAGCACCCAGCATGCATGAGCCCAGCCCGAGCGATTCGCCGGCAATCATGGCGTAGGTGGCGGCCACAATAGGATCGGCCGGATCGGTATAGGGCGAGCCGTAAAAATACATCAACAGCGGAGCGTCGTAGTTTATATAGTTGTTGCCATGGGCAAACTCATCGGTGAATACCCTGAACAAGGGACTGACAAAGGCACGAAACATCTCGTCGTTGGCTTTTCCCCAGAAAGGTCGCATAAGTGTTAGGAACAAGGGTGAAGTCATATACTTCATTCCGCTCAGGTAAGCCGAAAAATCGGCGGCAAAAGCTCTCGACTTTTCTTTGCCCAACCAGACATTGACATTAACATCGGAAGGCGGAATACCCATAGGCGCCGTTGCGGCGGCATCAAGAATCTGATTTACAAGGCCGATATCTACATTCCTGTCGGCAAACTCCCTGATGCTGCGTCGTCGCTGCAGCAAATGAAGCAGTTCGGAATAGCCGGCGGCATTTTCTTTGGCAGGCAGCGGGAAAAGATCATCCTGGCTAAGAAATCTGCCTGTGACCGTGATTGCACCCGTGGGACAAACAGCCATACAATGACCACAGGCCACGCAGCCGAACAATGGGTTATTGCTCAAAACTGCTTTATCGTCGCGTATCTCAAGGCCGAAATCCTTGCACACTTCTGCACAATTGCCACAGCCGGTGCACAAATTGATGTCGATGCTGACCAAAGCCCGCTCTTTGGTTCTGGTTGTTGGAATAGCCATAAGGATATGTTCTGACAGTTTTGAATAAAAGACAGGCAGCTTTGGGATAGGTTTAATACAATGCCGGTAGAGGCAAAAAATTTATAGCCCCAACAGCCTTGCATCCACAAAAAATGTAGCCTCAAGGTCAATATGGTGTTCCGAAGCAATGAGCTTGTCTGTAACTGTGCTCACCCTCATAGAAATCCGCTCTTTCATGACATAAGCCTTCAAGTCGGCATTGGTGGTTTGCAGATCAAGCTCTTTACCCACATTATCCGGGATATTTTCTCGCCATGCCACCAGGGTTTCGGGCAATCCGTCGGCCGAGAGAAAGATTTTCACCGAGTTGAGAAAACTGAAGTCGGAGTTAGAAGGCGCGGTCAACTTAAGACGAAGCTGGCGTAATTCGATACGCTCTACAAGACTTGAATTGGTATTGTTGCGCTCGAATTCGGCCACCGAATTGGTGGCCATGGGCGGTGTGTTGATGTTAAACGGGAGGTTAATACCAACCGTGGATGGAATGATAATTGTTTGGTTGAATTTCAAGGAAAACTGCGTAAGTTTCTTCACTGCCTTACAGCCCGGCAGCAATAGCACCGTTATAAGCAATAAGACTGAAGCAAAAGCAGCTCTGACACCCATATTTCTGGCAATTTTAGCGATCATCAACGTTTTGCATTAAACGTCTGGCCGCATGAACCAACCCATCAACATCCTCCCTCGAAGTATCAAACGAACACATCAACCGCACTTCGCCGGTATCTTCGTCCCAAACGTGAAAAAAATATTCTTTTTGAAGCCTGGGAATGAGCTTCTTAGGCATGACAGCAAACACGCCATTGGCCTGCACCGGCCTGCTCAGACTGATGCCCGGCACTGAGACGATCGAATCGGCAAGCAAACGGGCCATGTTATTAGCCTGTTCGGCATTGCGTTTCCACAAACCGTTGCCCAGATAAACGATGAATTGAGCCAGAATAAACCGCATCTTGCTGGCCAGCTGCATTCCCTGCTTGCGGCTGTATTCAAAACCGCGCGCCAGCTCCTTGTTGAGGAATACCACAGCTTCGCCAAACATCAATCCGTTTTTGGTGCCCCCGAACGAAAGCACGTCCACACCGGTGTCGACAATCATTTCCCTGAAGCTCACATCCATGGCTACTGCCGCATTGGCAATGCGGGCACCGTCAACATGCAGAAACATATTGTTTTGATGGGCAAAACGGGCCAGTTCGGCAATTTCCCCGCAGCTGTAAAGCGTGCCCTTTTCGGTGGACTGCGAAATGCTGATCAGGCGCGGCTGCACATGATGCTGAAAACCAATACTGTTTAGAAATGGTTCCACATCAGCCGGACTGATTTTGCCATCTTCGGTGTGCACGGTTAGGATTTTACCACCTGTAAACTTTTCGGGAGCTCCGCCTTCATCTTCGTTCAGGTGGGCCGAGTGCGGGGCTACCACGGCTTCCCAGGAGCGCAGGAGCTGCTGCACGGCCAGCACATTGGCCCCTGTGCCGTTGTAAACAAAAAACGTTTGACTATCAGGCCCGAAATGTTGCCTGAACAGCTCCTGAGCTTGTTCGAGCAACGGGTCGTTTTCGCCGTAGGCGGGATGATGAGCGTGATTGACTGCCTGAAGCGCCTCCATCACCTCGGGCGAAACGCCCGACCAGTTGTCGCTGGCAAAGCCTTTTCGGCCACCAATTCGAAATTCCGTCATTTTATGAACCGTTTCCGCAAAATTACAGATTGTCGAACCGATTATCGCCCTTAAAAGGCAAACAAATACAGGCTAAGAATTAATAATGCAGGAAAGGCAATGACAAAGAGCTTCCAAAAGATATGTGCGCTGCGGGCCTCCAGAAAAAACAGTCCAACAAGCACAAATTTCAAGGCTGCCAACGCAAGAATTGCTCCGTTGGCAATCAAGGTATTCGTTTGAATTTTTAGCAACAATGCTCCGCTAAGTGTAAGCAGGCTAACGACAAAAAAAACACTGATAAGCAGACGAATATGATTTTTCATTACCATTGAATAAAGTACAATACGGGGAAAAGAACAAGCCAGATGAGATCGCACATGTGCCAAAAAGATGCTGTGGCTTCCATGCTTTCCATGCTAAGTCTGCCTTTCAAATTATTGACAATGGCAACAACAATAATCACAAGGCCGGTAAGGACGTGCACCAGATGAAAACCTGTCAGCAGCCAATAATATAGGAAAAAAGTATTGTAATACAGCCCGATACCCGCTGCCAACTTGCTGTTATATTCTATTCCCTTGATCAACGCAAATAAAGCACCCGTAAGCACTGCCAGCCACATCATGCTATTGGCGGGTCGACTTTTTCCCTCGCGTACATTTTGCGCCGCAACTGCCATAAAAAACCCACTGCTGAGTAGTAGCAATGTGTTGGCAATGCCAGCATTACGGTCAAGTAATTTAGTCGACCCGACAAAGCACTGTCGATCGTGTAACGAGGAATTTCCAAATCCGATCAGCGCCAGTCCAAAAGTCATTAATTCGACAAAGATGATAATCCAGATCAATAATCCGCCGGGAGGATAGGCAATGTTGGCGGCAACTCTTTTCATAGCTGCTTGATTTTCGCGTAAAGCTTCACGAGTGCCGCCATCATTTCGCTGGGCTTGGTAAGTATCTGAAAATGTGAGGCTCCAAACATTTGTGGCAAATAGTAACGGGCCTGTGCCTCAATAGCAAATGCAAAAACGTTGATTTGCTGTTGATTAAGTTCCTTCAGCGCCTGCTTCACGTCAGCAATGCCGTATCGCCCTTCATACCGGTCGTAATCATTGGGTTTTCCATCCGAAAGCAAAATCAGCCATTTGTTTTTAGCCTGACGTGGCATTAGCTTTGCGCCCGCATGTCGCAATGCCACCCCAATGCGGGTATACCCTTCCGGTGAAAGCGATCCGGTATAACCGGCCGCTGACGACCATTTTTCATCAAATCCTTTGAGTAGGGTAAAATTGCTGTGGTTGCGGGTTTGCGAACCAAAACCTGCTATCGCAAAGTCAATATTGTTTTCGTTTAATATTTCGCCAAACAAAGTGGCAACCTGCTTCTCAACTTCAATCACCTTATTCCCTGCTGCATAGCTGTCCGTACTAAGGCTATTGTCGAGCAGTAGCATGATGGAAAGTTCTTTATCAATTTTTCGATCGGAGAGATAGAGCTTTTCCGAAGGAGTTTTGCCAGCCACTAAATCAGCGTATCCATCGATCACTGCATCCAGATCAAAGTTTTCGCCCGAGCTTTGCTTTCGCACCTGACAACGTCTGTTGTTCAAATTTGCAATCATTTTTCGCATAGTTTCCAGAACTTGCATGTTTTCTTCAATCACGCGCTTCCTAAAGCCGGTGTTGTACTTTTCTGGTCGTCTCTCGTAAATCCTGCAATAATCCTTGCGGTATTCCTTTTTCTTAAAGTCCCACTCGTCGTAAACAAAACAGCTTTTCAAGGCCGGAACAGTCTCACTCTCGGCAACAAGCGTATTTTCAGTGAATTCGGCCTGGTAAATTGAATGTGTCGGGTCGTTGGTGCGCACAACCCAACGCATATTCAGCTCATCGAGTGCATCGCGGTGCTCGCTGAGCTGATCGTTTCCGTCGAAATCGCGCCACACTCCCTGAAACTCCTCTGCAGTTTCAACCTTTTCGAAATTATGGGTGAGCACATAGTCTTCCTGCTGCTTCTTATCAATGCGGGCAATTTTGATATCTTCCACAGCTTTTGCTTTTACTACAGTTTGTGCATCATGCGGTGCGATTCCGCTTCTCGAGTCTTCTGCTAAGTTTATACTGGCGTTGTTCGGATTATTGCCGTTGACGCTCATCCATCTTCCGTATAGCCATGACACGTCGGGTGTTCTGCCTTTTAATGCGCACAGCTGCAATGCTTCTGTCAACTCATGATGCAGGATCGCTATTTGCGGATATTCCCCGATCAAATAATCGAGTACAGCTTGATGCGTCTCGTATGCCTTTCGTTGCGAAAGCTCTACACTGTGATCGGTTTGAGAAGACCAGTTCAAGCCGAGCTTGTATTGCCCTGAAAGATACAGCACCCTAAAAAGGTAAAACCTTTCATTAAGCGACCTATCGGGCAAGAGATCGAATTGGGCTGGTAAAAACCAGCTCAGCCCTTTACTGCCTCCTTCTCTTTCGGCCGGAAATAATTCGACCGGTTGAGCTGTAAATGCCCTGGCCAGTATAGTCAGCCTGTGTTTCAACGCTTCAAGTTCTACCCTCCTGCCTTGCAAGGCAGCATCAGGGCGGCGCACTGCCCTTAGTGCTTTAATCGCTTTTGCAAACAGAAACTCATCCAGTGCCATACAATCGTTTTTGGGATTAGCCCAATCAAATCATCAGATTACTTAAATCGGTGAGTGCTTCGATCATCTGATCCTCGTCGCTAAGTGGTTCAATTACTGCTGATTTTACTGCCAAACGCTTTGGCAGGCCCGACTGTATAAGCTTTGCAGCATCAACAAGCAACCTGGTCGATACCGTCTCAGCCAATCCAAGATCCTTTAATCCGCGAATTTTGCTACCTATCGCTACAAGGCGTTTGGCAATTTCGCTCTCCACCCCCGATTCGTGAATCAGGATTTTTTGCTCGGCATCGGATGTTGGATAGCCAAAAGGTATGGCCACAAAGCGTTGCCGTGTGGAGGGTTTAAGTTCTTTAAACCCTTTTTGATAACCCGGATTAAATGATGCTACCAGCAAAAAATCATCATGCGCGTTTATAGTTTCTGCAAGCTTATCGATGTACAGCTGTCTTCTGAAATCAGTCAAGGGGTGAATTGCCACAATGACGTCAGGCCTGGCCTCGGCCACTTCATCAAGATAGATAATGGCGCCGTTTTTTACGGCCGTAGTTAGCGGCCCGTCGAGCCAAACTGTCTCGGAGCCCTTGATTATAAAACGCCCGATAAGGTCGGTGGCCGAGGTTTCTTCGTGGCAGCTGATGGTGAGGAAAGAACGCCCCAGTTTCCATGCCATATACTCGACAAACCTGGTTTTACCCGTGCCTGTCGGCCCCTTAAGCAATACCGGTAGCCTATTTGCTGCGGCATGCTCGAACACTTCTATTTCCTTGCCCGCAGGCAAATAAAATGGTATAATGTTATCAAGCATTATGAATCATCATTTTTAAAACAGGGCAAACAGGCCGGCTAGCCGACCTGCTGCCCAAAAAACAAACATGGAGCTAATAAATAGTTTTTAAATCTTCTTCCATTCCTATAGCCTCATCCTGAGGTGATCCGTACCGGAAAAATTCGATGATATACAGTAAAATCCCTGTGGCAAACATGGTTGCCGTGAGCACAAGTACAAAGAAATGTACCTCAAGCTCCTGCTGCACTGCACCGAATTCAAGCCCGGTTTTTCGTTCAAGATAAACCTGTGCCACGCCGGCAACTCCAAATGCCATTGTCATGCCAATCATGCCAATATTCGAAAGCCAGAATGCGAGCTGTCCGTTAACCGTATCATACAGCCTTCTCCCTGTAAGATTGGGCATGGCAAATGTGATGAAGCTGAAAACTATCATCCCGTAGGCTCCCCAAAAGGCAAGGTGACCATGCATTGCGGTTACCAGCGTTCCGTGTGTGTACATATTTACCTGAGGTAAGGTATGGGCCATTCCGAGCAGGCCTGCGCCTGTAAATGCCATAATGGCTGTACCCAAAGTCCAGTATAGCGCCATTTTGTTTGGATGTCGCTTTTCCCCTTTGCGGTACATCGCTACTGCAAACAGTGCCATGGCCAAAAAGGCAAGTGGCTCAAGCATCGAAAAAATGCCGCCGACAATGAGCCAAATTTTACCTACACCTATGTAATAATAATGATGACCTGTTCCCAGAACACCTGAAAGGAAGGTTAGACCAACAATGACATACAGCCACTTTTCAATTACCTCGCGGTCAACACCCGTAAGTTTTATCAGCAGAAATGCGAGAATACCGCCCATGATGAGCTCCCAAACACCTTCGACCCACAGATGCACAACCCACCAGCGGAAAAACGAGTCCATGGTCTGATTGTCAAACCAGATCATTCCCGGCAAATAAAGCAAGGCAGCAAAAAGCAGGCCCATTGCCAATACCATCGCAGTAGTGGTGCGCGTCTTTCCTTTATAAAGTGTTGTTAGTATGATCCCCAAAAAAGTCAGCACATTCACCACCACGAGCCAGTCGAGCGGTCGTGGTATCTCCAGAAACTTGCGACCTTCCCAATAATTGAGGTGGTAGCCGATGATGGCAACAACTCCCACTAAAAGAAAGGAAATGAGCTGAGCATAAGCCAGCTTGACTGCAACAAGCTCGCGCTGTGCTTCTTCGGGAATAATATAATAGGCTGCTCCCATAAACCCTAAAAGAATCCAAACAACCAAAAGGTTTGTGTGTGTTGCTCGGGCTGTATTGAATGAAATGAACTCATGGAGCCCGTCATACCCCATTCGGGCAAATCCCATGATGAATCCGTAGGTGATCTGAAGTGACAGCAATAGGATAGCCGCTGCAAAAAACCAGTAAGCAACTTTTTGTGATTCGTATTTCATGACTTTGTGTTTTGGTTGGTTATTAACGCTTTACATCGGGTTTTGGCGGAAACCCGTTCAAATCAACTTCGCCTGCCCATTTTAGAAACGCAACGAGGTCGTTGGCCTGCTCTTCCGAAAAGCCGTAGGCTACCATTTTGCGACCGCGCGGTGCCCAGGGCACTTTCGACATTAATGCAGCCTTGATGTATCCCTCACCCCGGCGTTCGTAAACCTTGGTGAGCTCTGGAGCATAATAGGCTCCTTCGCCAAAAATGGTATGACAGCCCATGCAATTGTTCTTCTCCCATAAGGCTTTGCCACGTACCACTTCAGCGTTAAGAAGATGTGCATTGGTTTGAGTTGGAACTTCATTGACCAACGAGTTCCACGATAATCCCAGGAAAATGGCAAAAGTGATTGCCGTTCCTCCCAGAAAAAAAGTGCGTGCTTGTGATTTCGACAACATAGCGATGGTTTTTGGTTAATGCTTATATTACTGAGTGTTATGATTTAAGTATTGGATTATTTAGGAATACCAGTACTTAATTTCGACAAATGTAATACAGAAATAAGTATTTCGGTCACGTAATTCCGAAATATTTTTAATGAAGATTCATTTAATTGAAGGGAGTCTGATTTCTTTAAAAATCCGGTGCCTGCACTTTCACCAACTCTTTGGTGCTGAGCAGTCCGCAGGCAGCAAAGATGTCCTGCCCGCGTGAGGCACGCACAGTAGTGCGAATGCCTTTTTTCACCAAAGCCTCTCTGAACTGCTGAATCGTTTGCTCGTCAGAGCTTTCCAATGGGGTGTCGGGAATAGGGTGATACCGGATGAGATTAATGCGACAGCGTAATCCGTTGAGCAGTTTTGTGAGTCCTTTCACGTGCCGGGGCGTGTCGTTGAGGTTTTTAAACATAATGTATTCGAACGAGATGCGTCGCTGCCGGCCAAGATCGAAGGTTCGCAGTACCTCGATGACCTCCTCGGCTGGGTAAACATTCTCGATGGGCATGAGCTTGCGCCTTTCGTCATGAAAAGGACTGTGAAGGCTGATAGCCAGATGGCATTCGGAATGTTCGATAAAATGCTTCATCGCCGGAATCATGCCAATGGTCGACACGGTGATACGGCGCGGACTCATGCCAAAACCCCATTCGGCAGTAAGTATTTCGAGGCTTCGCATCACTTCTTCCAGATTGTCGAGGGGCTCGCCCATGCCCATGTAAACAATGTTGGTAAGCTTGTCGCGCTCGGGCAGACTGCTGATCTGGTTGAGAATTTCGCCCGCCGATAGCTGCGACTGAAATCCCTGCTTGCCGGTCATGCAAAACAGGCAGCCCATCTTGCAACCCACCTGCGACGACACGCATAGCGTCGCCCGGTCGTCGTCGGGTATGAATGCGGCTTCAACAAAACGGTTGCTGCCACCCCGGTAAAGGTATTTTTTTGTGCCATCGGCCGAGACCTGCACACTGGTGGGGGCGCTTTTGCCCATCACCACATGTTCGTTGAGCAATGCCCTGGCCTCTTTCGAAAGGTTGCTCATCTGATCGATGCTGTCCGCGTGCTTTTTGTAGAGCCAGTCGGCAATCTGGCCTGCAGCGAATTTTGGGAGGCCTAGCATGCTCGTCAGCCCGGCAATCTCGGCCAGGGTCATGCCAAACAGCGAAGGTTTTTGCAGTTCCATAGCTCAGGGCATTAAAAGTAAATTTCGGAAAGGATGCGATCTATGGGCACCCCCCTGCTGATCAGCAAGTCGCGCACCTCGACCACCATTTCGGCGCTTCCGCACAGATAGTAATTCTGGCTGCTGTCGTACTCAGGTTGCTCAGCCAGCCAGCGTGTGAGTCGTCCGGGATAGAGTCCCGGACCGGTTTCCTGCGAGCAGCAGCGCACATAGCGCACTCCCAGGGCGGCAGTAATTTCGTTTTCGAAGTAAAAGGAATTCACGGTGCGTCCTCCATGGATGAGCATCTTGTTGTGCGAGAGTCCGGCCCGGGTCATCGACCGGAAAGGGGCTATACCAGTGCCGGCAGCAATCCACCAGGCAGGATGATCGTCGCCAAGAAAAGCGCCGAATGGCGCCGACAATTGCACGGTATCGCCCGGTTTGAGCCCGGCCAGACGTGGCGTAAGCTGCCCGTCGGGCTTCACATTGAAAAGCAGTTCAAGGTGTGCATCATCCGGTGCACTGGCAATGCTGTACAACCTGGGTGGAAGACCATCTACACTTATCCCCACCACCTGACCGGGCAGAAAACTTCCCTGGGCAGGAAAGCTAAGCACAAAAACCCCGGGGCTGAGCTCGGCCTTGTGCACCAGCTGCACCGGTCGGAGCTTTAGATTCTTCAGAAAGTTGCGGAGTCCGTTGTCCATGCGTAAGTTTGCGCGCACAAAATTAATGCTTTATGGCAGAGGGCCGCTCTCTAAAAAAGACTGCCGGTTCGCGTTCAACGTTATAATGATTTACTTTTGTTGTTAGTAAATGAACAGCCGATGGATCCGGTGATCAGGGTTACTGTGGTTGACGATCACGAAATTTTTCGCAGCGGACTGCGCATGGTCATCAACAAGATGGGTTATGCAAAAGTGGTGGCCGAGGCCGGCGACGGGGAAGAATTTCTTCGGCTTCTGCCAGAGCTGGAAACCGACATCGTGCTGATGGATATAGAGATGCCCGTGCTCAATGGGATAGAAGCCACACGTAAGGCGCTCGAAATCAGACCAGACCTGAAAGTGATTGCCCTCACCATGTTCAAAGACGATGCCTACATCCAAAGCATGATAGAGGCCGGAGTCAAAGGATTTCTGATTAAAAACATCCGCAAAGAGGTGCTCGAACGGGCATTGCAGGCGGTGTATAACGGAAAAACCTACTACAGCGAGGAGCTCTGGGACTATTTCACGCGCAGCCTGACAAAAGACGACAAGAAAAGCGAACGGGATGCGGCCGCTGAACTTGCCCTTACGCGCAGGGAAATCGAAGTGCTTCAGCTGATGGCCGAAGGACTGAGCAACAAGGAAATCGCTGAGCGCCTGTTTGTCAGTGAACGTACGGTGGTGGGTCACAAGTCGAACCTGCTGGCCAAAACCAATACCAAAAACACTGTCAGCCTGCTGGCTTATGCCTTGCGCAACGGTCTGATTGACTTTTGATTAGCACACCCCCTCACTTCCGATTGCGCATTTACGCAAAACACCTTCCTTTTTACGCAAGGCGGCTTTCCTGTAAAGGAAAAACAACTATTGTGAAATTAGTAACAATCTACCTTTTTCTAAGGAGAATATGGTTATATTTTTGTGATGTGATTGTTAGAATATTCACACATAAAAAAATAGAGCCATGAAAAAAGCAAAGATTCTCGTAGTGGACGACGACATGGATGTGATCAATGTATTGGAACCCATGCTTACCCACGAAGGTTATGAAGTTTTTACTGCTTACAACAAGCAGGAAGGTATTGAAGTGGCCCGGCGCGAAAAGCCCGACCTGGCCATCCTCGACGTGATGATGACCACCCAGTACGAAGGGTTCGAACTGGCAAAGGAATTTGTGGACGACCCCGAACTCAGGGGCATTGCCACCCTGATGGAAACCTCCATCGAGGTGCTGATGACCACCAAACCCAGCGTGCAGGCCATGGCCCGTGAGTTTCGCAACGACCCCAATTACAAAGAGTTGCAGGTCATTCTGATCCGCGACATCGTGACAGGCAATGCGGGCATCGACTACCGCGCTGAAGACGGCCGCTCGGTGTGGGTGCCCGTGGATGGTTTTATCAGGAAACCTGTGGACCGCAACCGCCTGCTCCCGGAAATCGAGCGTATCCTCAACAAAAAAGCCGAAGCAGCCAATGCGTAAGCGGCATCCCGAATCAACAAAACCCTCAATGCATGTCTAAGCCATGAGCGAAGTAGTAAAAGAAATTCTGAAACAATATCCCGACGCCGGACACGACAGCCTGATCCCCATACTGCAACAGGTGCAGGACAAGATAGGATACCTTTCGGAAGAATCGGTGATCGAGGTGGGTAAGCACCTGAACATGCCGGCCAGCAAGATATTTGGAGTGGCCACCTTTTATAATCAGTTCAGGTTTACCCAGCCCGGAAAGTACCATATCCAGATATGCCGCGGCACAGCCTGCCACGTGCTGGGATCGGCCACCGTGCTCGAAGAACTCGAAAAACTGCTGAAGATTAAGTCGGGACAAACCTCCCGCGACAAAATGTTCAGCATGGAAGTGGTGGCCTGCATTGGCGCCTGCGGATTGGCTCCGGTGATTAGCATCAACGGCGAATTTCACGCCAAAGTAACCACCGAATCGCTGAAAAACATCATCGAAAACTATCGCAACAGGGAGGCTTGATCATGATTGCAGACAAAACATACCTTATCGAAAACACCCTGAAAGTGAGCGAACGCTCCAAAGTTTCGCCCGAAACCGAACGTAAGCTCCGCTATATCAGGCGCGAAGAAAACCTCAAGCCGGTCATCTTTGTGGGTGCAGGCACCTGCGGACTGGGCGCCGGGGCTGCCGAAACCATTGCCAAAACAAAGGAATGGTTGCAAATCAACCAGGTTGATGCTGATGTGGTTCCCGTGGGCTGCATCGGACTTTGCTCGAGCGAGCCATTGCTCGACGTGAAGCTCCCGGGCAAAAAACGCATTTCGTTCGAAAAAGTAACCGGCGACAAGGTGGAATCCCTGCTTTCGCAGATTTTTGCAGGTCAGATGCCCGAACAACCGGTGCTCGGTCAGTTTGAAGCGCAGGAAGGTCAGGAGCCCTGGCCGGGCGTAAACGACATCAACAAGCATCCCTTTTTCAAACCGCAGGTGCGCATTGTGCTCGAAAACTGCGGCATCATCGACCCGGTCAGCATCGAGGAATATATCGCCCGCGGCGGCTACAAAGCCTACCTGAACACCCTTAAGGTATTCACCCGCAGCGAATTGTGCGATTTTGTAGAAAAAAGCGGTCTCCGCGGTCGCGGAGGCGGAGGATTTCCCACCGGCAAAAAATGGAAATTTGCCCTTGCCACCGAAGCCGACCAGAAATACCTGATCTGCAATGCCGACGAAGGCGACCCCGGTGCTTTTATGGACCGTGCCGTGATTGAAGGCGACCCGCACCGTTTGCTCGAAGGCATGATGATTGCCGCCTACGCCATTGGCGCCACCAAAGCCTACATTTACATCCGTGCCGAATATCCGCTGGCCATCGAACGCCTGGTCATAGCCATCGAAAAAGCCAAGGAATATGGCCTGCTGGGAAAAAACATTTTCGGAACCGGCATCAACCTGGATATCGTCATTAAGAAAGGTGCAGGCGCTTTTGTATGTGGCGAAGAAACCGCCCTCATCCACAGCATCGAAGGCAAACGAGGTATGCCAAGACCACGTCCGCCATTCCCCGCTGTGAGCGGTTTGTTTGGCAAGCCCACCATTATTAACAATGTGGAAACCCTGGCCAACCTGCCCACCATCATCAACAAAGGAGCCGACTGGTTTGCTGCCATGGGCACGTCAACAAGCAAAGGCACCAAAGTATTTGCATTGTCGGGCAAAATAGCCACTACCGGTCTGGTCGAGATACCGATGGGCACCTCCATCCGCGATATCATTTACAAAATTGGCGGTGGCATAGCAGGCGGAAAACGCTTCAAAGCCGTGCAGATGGGTGGCCCCTCGGGTGGATGTGTAACCGAAGCCAACCTCGACATTCCCGTAGATTATGAGAGCCTGATCAATGTAGGCGCCATGATGGGATCGGGCGGCATGGTGGTGATGGACGAAGACACCTGCATGGTGGATGTGGCCAAGTTTTTCATGGACTTCATCCAGCGCGAGAGTTGTGGCAAATGCATCCCCTGCCGCGAAGGCACCCGCCGCATGCTCGAAATCCTGGAAAGCATCACCACCAAACCCAAAAACCGCGAAACGCACGAGCCATTGGCACGTTTCAAAGGCGTGATGCAGCTCGAACAACTCGGCAGGGTGATCAAAGACACCTCCCTGTGCGGACTCGGACAAACTGCACCCAACCCGGTGCTTAGCACCCTCCAGTGGTTCCGCGAGGAATACGAAGAGCATGTGTTCGACAAAAAGTGCCGTGCAGGCGTCTGCCAGAACCTTCGCGAATACTCCATCGATGTTGAAAAATGCACCGGCTGCACCGTATGTGCAAAGAAATGCCCGACCAACGCCATCATTGGCAGCCGCAAAAGCCCGCACTACATCATCCCCGACAAGTGCATCAGCTGCGGCGCATGTATGGAGGCCTGCAATTTCGACGCCGTAAAAGCAAGCTAATCAAACTTTTGTGAAACACTAAAGCTCAGCAACGATGAACCTCACTATAGAAGTTAACAACAACATACTCGAAGCACAGCAAGGCGACACCATTCTGGAGGCCCTCAACAGGCACGGCATGAGTGTGCCCACCCTTTGCCACATGAAAGGCCTCTTGCCTACCGGCTCGTGCCGCATGTGCGTGGTGGAAGTGGAAGGCAGGCGCAACCTTGTGCCCGCATGCTCCGAACCAGTGACCAGCGGCATGCGCATCAAAACCCACTCGAACCGCGTGGTAGAGTCGCGCAAGACCATTGTGGAACTGCTGCTGTCCAACCACCCCGACGACTGCTTGTATTGCGAACGCAACGGCAGCTGCGAATTGCAGAAACTGTCGGAAGACCTCAATGTGCGCGAAAGGCGCATCAGCGGCAACAAGAACAACTACAAGCTGGATGTGTCGAGCGCCAGCCTGGTGCGCGACCCGGCAAAATGTATCCTCTGCGGCCGTTGTGTGCGGGTGTGCGAGGAGATCGAAGGTGTTTCGGCCATCGACTTTGTGGGCCGCGGCAGCAAAACCCTCATCAACACATCCTTCAATCACGGGCTCAACCTGAGTACCTGCGTCAACTGCGGACAGTGCATCATGGTTTGCCCCACAGGCGCCCTCAAAGAAAAACCCCACATCACCGAGATCAAGGATAACCTCAACAACCCCAGAAAAACGGTGGTGGTGCAATACGCCCCCAGCATCACGGTATCGTTTGCCGAAGAGTTTGGCATGAAACCCGGCCAGAACGTCATCGGCCTGCTCAATGCCGCACTCCGGCGCATCGGATTCGACTATATCTTCGATACCTCTTTCTCGGCCGACCTTACCATTATGGAAGAAGCTTCCGAACTGGTGCATCGCATCACCACCGGAGGCACCCTGCCCATGATCACCAGCTGCTGCCCGGGTTGGGTGAAATACGCCGAAGAGTTTGGCCACGACATCCTGCCCAACCTCTCTACCTGCAAATCGCCCCAGCAGATGATGGGCGCCATCATAAAGAGCTACTTCGCTCAGGTAGAAGGCATTGCGCCCGAAGACATCTATTCCGTGTCGATCATGCCCTGCACCGCCAAAAAATTTGAGCAGCAGCGTGAAGAAATGACCCAGAATGGAATATCGGATGTGGATGCCGTGCTCACTACCCGTGAGCTTGTGCGCCTGATTCGCCTTTATGGGGTGGACATCAACAAACTCGAACCCGAAATAGCCGATTCGCCCCTGGGCACACGCTCATCGGCCGGCAAGATCTTCGGCGCTTCGGGAGGGGTGATGGAAGCTGCCATCCGCACAGCCCACTTCCTGATCACAGGCAAGGAGATGGTGAAGTTTCAGGTTAAAGCCGTGCGTGGGCTTGAAGGACGCAAGGAAGCCAGGCTGAAGATAGGCGATCTCGACGTGGGCGTGGCCGTAGTAAGCGGCCTGAAAAACGCATCTGTGCTGCTCGACGAAATACGCAACGGCCGCAACGACATCCACTTCATCGAAGTGATGGCTTGTCCGGGCGGCTGCATCAATGGTGGCGGTCAGCTTATCGGCACCAACGAAGAAGCAGTGAAGGCACGCATGAGTACGCTCTACGACATCGACGAAAAAGATGCCATCAAGGTGTCGCACAAGAACCCCTACATCGTGGAGCTTTACGAGAAATTTCTGGGCAAACCGCTCGGTCACAAGAGCCATCAGCTGCTGCACACCCACTACCAGAAGCGTGAAGTTTTTTAGATAGATTCCTGACCTGCCCGGACACTCATGGCCCACAACAGCGAAATAAAACAACTGGTTTACACGGTGAAAGACCTGTGCCGGATGTGTTTTACCTGTGTGCGTGAGTGTCCGGTGAAGGCCATCCGCATTGCCAACGGTCAGGCCGAAGTGGTGAGCGAGCGCTGCATCGGATGCGGCAACTGTGTGCGGGTGTGCAGGCAAGGCGCCAAAAACTTTGTACGCGGCACAAATCAGCTCCTCGATATGCTCGGGCGCGGCAAGCGCCTGGTGGCTATGGTAGCTCCCAGCTTTCCGGCCGAGTTCAACGAACTCGATCATCCCGGCAGGCTGGTGGGTATGCTGCGTGCCCTGGGTTTCGAAAAAGTCACAGAAGTGGCATTCGGGGCCGACCTGGTTGCCAGAAAATACAGGGAGCTCTTTCTCGAAGGCAAGCAAAAAGCCCTCATCTCGTCCGACTGCCCGGCCATAGTGTACTATGTGGAACATTACCATCCCGAGCTTACCGAACATCTGGCTCCTTTTGTATCGCCCATGGTGGCAGCCGCACGCAACCTGAAACGAAAATATGGCGACGATGTGACCATTGTGTTTATCGGGCCGTGCATTGCCAAAAAAGCTGAGTCGGACGAAGTGCGCCACGCCATCACATTCAGTGAGTTGCGCGAGATGTTTGCCCTGAAAGACATCAGGCCCGAAAACTGCGAAGTATCGGACTTCGACCCGCCGAAGGCCGGCAAAGGAGCAGTATTTCCGATCAGCCACGGACTATTGCAAAACATGGGAGTGTCGGCCGACCTCACCCGTGGCGATGTGGTGGTGGCCGAAGGAAGGGTGAACATCAAAGACGCCATCAACGAGTTTGCACACGGAGCCTTGTCGGCCCGTCACCTCGAACTGCTCTGCTGCGAAGGCTGCATCATGGGGCCTGGCATGAGCCAGAAAGGCAACAAATACCAACGCCGTAGCCAGGTTTCGGCTTATGTTTCATCGAAACTTGAATCGTTCGACCAGCAAGCCTGGGAAGCCGAAATGGCTGAGGCAGAAGACCTTGATTTGAACACCACCTTTGCCCCGCGCGACCGCAGGATGCAAAGGCCCGACAACGAAGCTATCCAAGCCGTGCTTTTGAAACTGGGGAAGACCAAACCCAACGACCTGCTCGACTGCGGCGCCTGCGGCTACGACAGCTGCATCGAACATGCCGTGGCCGTGATTCAGGGACTGGCCGAAGACGAGATGTGCCTTCCATACACCATCGAAAAGCTTCACCAAAGCATCGAAAACCTCAACCTCTCGAATGCCGAGCTGGCCAACGCCCGCGAAGCACTCCGTCAATCGGAAAAATTGGCCCATATGGGACAGCTCTCGGCAGGCATTGCCCACGAGCTGAACAATCCGCTGGGCGTGATCACCATGTACAGCAACCTGCTGCTGGATGATGCTCCTGACGACCAGATGCGCAACGACCTGCAACTGATTGTGGAACAAGCCGAACGATGCCGGAAAATCGTTGGCGGATTGCTCAATTTTGCCCGCAAGAACCAGGTGCGCCTCATGGAAACCGACATCGAAAAACTGGTCAACCGCAGCCTACAATCGGTGGTGATTCCCAACGGCATCAACGTTGAGGTGGAAGTGGAACTTACTGATCCATACGTATTTCTGGATGCCGACCAAATGATGCAGGTGCTCACCAATCTCGAAAAAAATGCCGTGGAAGCCATGCCCAATGGAGGCACACTGCGCCTGATGCTGAAAGAAGACAACGGGCATGTCAGCATCTGCATCTGCGATACCGGCACAGGCATCTCGCCCGAAAACATGGACCGCATCTTTACACCCTTTTTCACCACAAAGGAAGTGGGCAAAGGCACCGGCCTTGGATTGCCCCTGTGCTATGGAATCGTGAAAATGCACAAAGGGCAAATCCACGTGAGCTCAAACAACCAGCCCGAAAAAGGACCCACAGGAACCACATTTACAATCACATTACCCCGTAAACCCCTTACCTGATAAAACAGAATTCAAAAAAATAGAAAACCATGAGCAACGAAAACAAACTGATCCTCATTGCCGACGACGACGCCGACTACCTCTACCAGATCGAGATGATGGTGAAGAGCTTCGGATTCAGGGTAAAAACAGCTGAAGGACAAGCCGAAGCCGAAAAAATTCTTGAGACCACCAAACCCGATCTGGCCATTTTTGACCTGATGATGGAACAGGAAGACAGTGGCTTCATCCTGGCCTACAAAGCACGTCGAAAATATCCCGACATGCCCATCATTATCGCTTCGGCCGCAACAGCCGAAACCGGCTACAGCTTCGATCTGTACGACGAAGGCAACAAAGGCTGGATCAAAGCCGACCTCTATCTGGAGAAAGGCATCCGCCCCGATCAGCTTCACCGCGAGATCAACAAACTGCTCAAAATCTGAAAGCCGTTCAGGGCATGGCCGGCATTGCCTACCTTTGCCAAAACAACCCTAAAAACAAGCGCAACCCAATCTCCTATGGCAACACTGCAGGTGCTGGTGGTGGACGATGAACCCGGAATCCGCTCCGGTGTGGTGCGGATTCTGCAAAACTTCACCGTTGGCTATCCGTTTATGGACGAGGATTTCGACTTTGCCGTGATTGAGGCCGGAACAGGCGAGCAAGCCATCGAACTGCTCAACAGCCGGCCAATTGACGTGGTTTTGCTCGACAACAAACTGCCGGGCATGGATGGCATAGAAGTGCTTGAATATATCAACAAACAGAAGTACGACCTGGCCGTGATGATGATCACTTCCTATGCCTCGCTCGACCTTGCCATCCGTGCCACAAAAAATGGCGCCTACAACTTCATGCCCAAGCCCTTTACCCCACAGGAGCTGAGGGCCAGCATCGAAAATGTTGCCAAACACCTCTTCCTCAAGCGCATGACGCGCAAGATGCAGGCCGAAGGAAAACAAATCCGTTTTCAATTCCTCTCGGTACTGTCGCACGAACTCAAATCGCCCCTCAATGCCGTGGAAGGCTACCTGAAGATGATGCAGGAAAAACAACTGGGCGACAACATCGACAGCTATGCCACCATGATCGACCGCTCGCTTGCCCGGCTCAAAGGCATGCGTAACCTGATCATGGACCTGCTCGACCTGACACGCATCGAATCGGGCAAAAAAGAGCGGCGCCTGCGCGAAACCGAACTTCCGGCCATCGCCCGCCAGGCCATGGACACTATGGAACCCTACGCCATACAGAAAAACGTGAAAATGACCCTCCAGAGCAAGGGCAATACCACCCTGCTTGCCGATGCCGACGAAATGGAAATCATTTTCAACAACCTCGTGTCCAATGCCGTGAAATACAACAAAGACAACGGACAGGTGAACGTGCTCATCGAAGATCAGGGAAAAGAAATTTTGATCAGGGTGAGCGACACCGGCATAGGCATGAGCAAAGAGGATACCCAGAAAATTTTTGAAGATTTTGTGCGGATTAAAAACCAGAAAACCAAAGAGATCACCGGAAGCGGACTGGGCTTATCCATCCTTAAACGTATGGTGGAACAATACAATGGCACCATTGAGGTGGAAAGCGAACCCGATGTGGGATCCACTTTCACCGTGCGCATCCCGAGGCAATAAATATCCGCCATGCAATGCCACCTGTCGGAAAACGTTAACATCTTTGGCAACAGAATTAATCAAGTATTGAAGAACTTAATTCCATTATAGACCAGCAACCATGAAGTTTTATCCTGAAACATACCTCATCCCCGACGAACCGATGAAGCCATTTATTGACGACGGGGAAATCTGGGATTACCTGAACCAGGCTGTTGCCGATCCGGTGAGGGTTCGCGAGGTGATCGGCAAAGCCCTCTCCAAACAGCGGTTGAGCCTGGCCGACACTGCCATCCTGCTCAAAGCCGAAGACCCCGGCCTGGTAGAAGAAATCAAGCAAGGCGCGCGGACACTTAAGGAAAAAGTGTACGGCAAACGTATTGTGCTCTTTGCTCCGCTCTACGTAGGTAATTATTGCTCGAACAACTGTCGCTACTGCGGATTCAAGGCCTCAAACAAGGAAGCCGTGCGCAAAACCCTCACCCGCGACGAGCTCATTGCCAATGTGAAAGCCCTCGAGGAGCATGGCCAGAAAAGGCTCATCCTGGTGTTTGGCGAGCACCGCACCTATTCGCCGGAGTTTATTGCCGAAACTGTCCGCGAGGTGTATAAGGTCAAAAAAGACCATGGCGAAATCCGGAGGGTAAACATCAATGCTGCCCCGTTCGATATTGAAGGCTTCCGGACGATTGGCCAGGCCGGAATAGGCACCTATCAGATTTTCCAGGAAACCTATCACCACGAAACTTATGCCAATTGCCACACCTCCGGCAAAAAGTCCGACTACGACTGGCGCCTCACCGCCCTCGACCGCGCCATGGTGGCCGGCATCGACGATGTGGGACTGGGCGCTTTGTTTGGCTTGTACGACTGGCGCTTCGAAGTGTTGGCCCTGCTGCGACATGTGAATCACCTGGAAGCCTGTTTCAATGTAGGGCCGCATACCATTTCGTTCCCACGCATACAGGACGCACTCGATTACGACCTCGATGATAAATATGCAGTGTCGGACGATGAGTTTACGAGGCTTGTAGCCATTCTCAGGCTGGCTGTACCCTACACCGGCCTCATCCTCACCGCCCGCGAACCTGAAAGAATCCGGCGGGAGGTGCTGGCCTTCGGTTGCTCGCAAATCGATGCCGGAACCAAACTCGAGATTGGCGCTTATGCCGAAAATCCGTCTGTGGACCAGAACCTCACCAAAGAACAGTTCAAAATCAACGACGACCGCACGCTCAACGAAGTGATCGACGAGCTGCTCGAGGCCGACTACATCCCCTCGTTTTGCACGGCATGCTACCGCAAAGGCCGTACGGGCGAGCACTTTATGGAATTCAGCGTGCCCGGTTTCATCAAACGTTTTTGCACCCCCAATGCCCTGCTTACCCTGGCAGAATACATCGAGGATTATGCCAGCCCGGCCACAGCCGAAAAAGGCTGGCGGGTGATTGAACGGAATCTGGCTGAGATGGACGACCCACGCTACGAGCAGCAGGTGCGCCAGCGCATCGAACGCATCCGGCAGGGCGAACGCGACCTGTATTTCTGATTAACCACAATAACTCCAACCAACGAGCTAAAAATCTATGGCCAAAGGAAAAGACCTCAAACCCCACATCGGAATATTTGGCAGACGCAACAACGGCAAAAGCTCCATCATCAACCTGATGGTCAACCAGGAAGTGGCCATTGTGTCGCCTGAACCGGGAACCACCACCGACCCTGTGAAAAAGTCGATCGAGATATTCGGCATCGGGCCGGCCATTATAGTTGATACCGCGGGCATCGACGATACCGGTGAGCTGGGCGAAAAGCGCGTCGAAAAAAGCATGCAAACCATCAAAACCATCGACTGCGCCATCCTTGTAATAACCGAAAACCAGTTTGGCTTCTACGAACGCGAGCTGATCAAACAGTTCAGGGAACATCAGGTGCCCTACCTCATTGTCCACAACAAGAGCGACATCAGCCCGCTGGAACCCATCACCCGCGAAAAAATCCGCGAATTCAGCAAAGCCGAAGTCATCGACTTTACCACCACCAACCGCGACCACCTGGAAGAGCTGATTCAAATCCTGAAAAAAACCATACCTGAAACTGTGTACCAGAAACCTTCGCTTTTTGGTGGCATAGTCGAACCAAACAAAGTGATATTGCTGGTTACGCCCATCGACTCCGAAGCTCCCGACGGCCGCATGATTCTGCCACAGGTGATGGCCATACGCGATGTGCTCGACAACGACAACATTTGCGTAGTGCTCAAGGAAACCCACCTGGAGCAATATTTCCGCGAGGGCATACCCAGGCCCCAGCTTGTGGTCACCGACAGCCAGGCCTTCGGGTTTGTGAGCAGGATTGTGCCTGAGGATGTGCCTCTTACCAGCTTTAGCATCGTGTTTGCCCGTTTGCGTGGCGATTTTGAGCATTACCTGCAAGGCACACCCGCCATATCAGAACTTCAGGATGGCGACAGGGTGCTCATCCTCGAATCGTGCACCCATCAGGTGAGCTGCGAAGACATTGGCCGGCACAAACTGCCCCGCTGGCTCAGGGAATTTACCGGAAAAGATATCCATTGCGATATCGTGGCCGGCCTGGCACAGGTGAACGACATGCACCAATACAAACTTGTGATTCAGTGCGGCGGGTGTGTTGTGACACGCAAACAACTGATCAACAGGCTTAAACCTGCAGTAGATGCAGGAGTTGCCGTGAGCAACTACGGCATGGCCATCGCCTGGATAAACGGAATCTTTGATCGCGTTACCCAACCCTTCCTTAAACTTTATCAATGAGCCACATAAAAGACCTGCTTGAGCTTCAGCAACACGATGTTGCACAACTTACGCAATTGCTTTCTGTTCCGCCAGGCGAGCAAACCAACCTTATTCTTGAACGGGGTTTGGCTGTTAAGAGCGAAAGCGTCGGACGCAAGGTATATCTGCGCGGCCTCATCGAACTCACCAACCGCTGCAGGAAAAACTGCTTTTATTGTGGCATACGTGCGGGCAATGCGCTGGCTGAGCGATATACCTTGACCGACGATCAGGCGCTCGAATGTGCACGCTTTGCCTGGGAGCAGGGCTTCGGATCGCTTGTGATTCAAACAGGTGAGCTGACAAGCAAGGACTTTGTTGTACAGATCGAAAACCTGCTCAGGCGCATACATCGCGAAACACGTGCCGAGCTCACCATCACCCTGTCGTGCGGCGAACAACCTGCCGAGGTTTATCGCCGGTGGTTCGAAGCCGGAGCCAGCCGATATCTGCTCCGCATCGAAACCAGCAACCGCAGGCTGTTCGAAACTATCCACCCCAGGGACGAAGACCACCGTTGGGAGGATCGCATTGCAGCTCTGGAAAACCTGAGGCTTGCCGGCTTTCAGGTAGGCACTGGGGTAATGATCGGCTTACCCGGGCAAACCCTCGAAGACCTGGCCCGCGACCTCCTGTTTTTCCGCCAGATGGACGTGGATATGGTTGGCATGGGACCTTACATCGAGCATATTCAAACCCCCATGTATGCCCGCGTAGGCGAGCTTTGGCCTGGATCCGAAAGGTTCAGAATAGCCCTGCTCATGATTGCCCTTTTGCGGATCAATATGCCACTGATCAACATTGCCGCTTCCACTGCGCTGGAAACCCTCGACCCGCTGGGCCGGCAAAAAGGACTGCTGGCAGGTGCCAATGTGGTGATGCCTAATCTGACGCCCGTCGAAAACCGTAAAAAATACCTGCTCTACAGCAACAAGCCCAATCTGGACAAGGATGCCGCACTGAGCGCCCGAAGCCTGAGTGCAGTGATCAGCGCCATAGGCGAAGAAATTTGTTACCACCAGCCCGGAAACTCACAGCATTTTGTGCACCGCACATCAAGGCAATAAACAACATTATCAGGCACAAAGAAAAAGGCTGCCTCACTTTTGAGACAGCCTTTACTCATATTGGGTGAATATTGGTCAGGAATCAGAGCGGGATGTTGCCGTGCTTTTTCGAGGGGTTGTTCACCACCTTGGACTGGGTCATCTCGAGGGCTTCGATCAGTTTGCGCCTGGTCTGCCTGGGGTAGATGATTTCGTCGATATAACCCAGGGCGGCAGCCTTATACGGGCTGGCAAAGCGGCGGCGGTATTCGTCAATGGCAGCTTTGCGTTCTTCTTCCGAATTGAGCTTGTTTTTGTAGATGATGTTTACGGCTCCCTCCGGACCCATCACGGCAATTTCGGCTGTGGGATAAGCCAGGTTGACATCGGCCCCGATGTGCTTGCTCGACATCACATCGTAGGCACCCCCGTAGGCTTTGCGGGTGATCACAGTGATCTTGGGCACGGTAGCTTCGGCAAAGGCATAAAGCAACTTGGCTCCGTGCTTGATTATGCCGCCGTATTCCTGCACAGTTCCGGGCAGAAAACCGGGCACATCTTCGAAGGTGATCAGCGGTATGTTGAAGGCATCACAAAAACGCACAAATCGTGCAGCCTTCACCGAGCTGTCGATATCGAGCACACCGGCCAGCACCGAGGGTTGGTTGGCCACAATGCCCACAGGGCGGCCGCCAAGGCGGGCAAAACCCACGATGATGTTTTTGGCAAAGAAAGGCTGTATCTCGAAAAAGATCTTGTCGTCCACCACCCTGCTGATGATCTCGTGCATGTCGTAAGGCTTGTTCGGATCGTCGGGCACAATGGTGTCGAGGCTTTCGTCTTCGCGCAGCGGATTATCGGTGCAGGCCTTGACGGGCGGGTCTTCGAGGTTGTTCGAGGGCAAAAAGCTCAGCAGCTCACGAATCATCATCATGGCCTGGGTGTCGTCGTCGGCCATCAGGTGGGCCACGCCGCTTTTGCTGTTGTGGGTCATGGCTCCGCCAAGCTCTTCTTTAGTCACCTCTTCGTGGGTAACGGCTTTGATGACATCGGGGCCGGTTACGAACATGTATGAAGTTTCCTTAACCATGAGGATAAAATCGGTGATGGCGGGCGAATAAACCGCCCCACCTGCACAAGGGCCAAGGATGGCGCTGATCTGGGGGATGACCCCCGACGACATTACGTTGCGGTAGAAAATATCGGCATAACCGGCCAGGCTTTCCACTCCTTCCTGAATGCGTGCACCCCCACTGTCGTTGAGTCCGATTACAGGCGCACCCATCTTCATGGCCAGATCCATGATCTTGACAATCTTGTCGGCATTGGCCCGGCTGAGCGAACCGCCAAACACAGTGAAATCCTGTGCAAACACATAGACCAGCCTGCCGTCAATTTTTCCGTAACCGGTAACCACCCCGTCGCCAAGGTATTTCTGCTTATCCATGTCGAAGTCGGTGGCGCGGTGGGTCATAAATTTATCCACCTCCACAAAGGTGTTGGGGTCGAGCAGGTCGAGCAGGCGTTCGCGGGCTGTTTTACGCCCGGCTTCGTGTTGTTTCCTGATACGGTCTTCCCCGCCGCCCAGTTCGGCCAGACGGTTAAATTCTTCGAGCTGTCTGATTTTTTCTTCGAGTGACATATCGTTGTGTTTTTTTATTCAAAAATCACCATTGGCTGGTCGCTGCTCACCGTGTCGCCCTCTTTTACAAGTATGCGTTTGATCACACGGTCCTGTTTTACTTTGTATTCGCTGTCCATCTTCATGGCCGAAACTACAACCACAGTCTGTCCGGCTTTCACTTCATCGCCTTCGTTGAAAAGTACCTTGACGACCTTGCCGGGCATGGGCGAAACAATCACATTGCTTTCATCGGCCTCGGCGCTGCGCCTGTTGAGCTGGTATTTGGCCTCGGCATCGATAATATCCACCTCAAACGAGGAGAAAAAGGTGTTCACAATGTACGACTTGCTGCCGCGGTGCTCCACCAATTCCACATTGAATGAGCGGTTGTCGTGAAGCACACTGTACACCCCCTGCTCAACCTCGATGATGTCGAGTTCGTACACCTTGTTGTCGATGGCAACCTGGTAATTATTGCCATTGCGGCTCAGGATTTCGATATTCCTGACCTTGTCTTCAATTTTGATTTCGTAGGCCATACTTCATAAATTTTTTCAGAACCTGAGTACCCCGCGTTTGCGACCAAAATCTTTCCAGTTGTTGGCCAGCTGCTTTTGTGTGGCTGGTGGCTGAAGCTTTTCAATCTTGTTGATGTAATCCACAAAAGCTGTGATGGCAGCGATGTCCACGGCCCTGTCGGTGCAGGTGCGTTTTGGTTTGAGGTATTCCTGATTTTCTTCGATGAAATGGGTGTTGTAACGGCCCTCGACAAAGGCAGGCACGTCGAGTATGCGCCTGAGGTATGGGATCGATGTCTTAACGCCGGTTATCTTGTACACATGCAAGGCCCGTTTCAGTCGCGCTATGGCTTCCGGCCGGGATTCGGCCCATACGATAAGCTTCGAAATCATGGGGTCGTAAAACATCGGGATTTCGTAACCTTCGTAGGCATAACCGTCGTGGCGCACGCCAAAACCCAGCGGATGGGTGATGTGTTTGATCAGGCCGGGCGAAGGCATGAAGTTGTTGTCGGGGTCTTCGGCATAGATGCGCACTTCGATGGCATGACCGTGCTGGCGCAGATCTTCCTGCCTGTAGGTCAGTGGCAGGCCATTGGCTATGTTGATTTGCTGTTTTACCAGGTCGATGCCCACCACACGTTCGGTAATGGGATGCTCCACCTGAAGGCGGGTGTTCATTTCGAGGAAGTAGTAGTTGAGGTCGTCGTCCACAATGAATTCGATGGTACCCGCTCCGTAATAATTCACAGCCCGGGCTGCGGCCACGGCTGCTTCGCCCATTTTGGCCCGCACTTCAGGAGTCATGATGGGCGAGGGTGTTTCTTCGATCACCTTCTGATGGCGGCGCTGCACCGAGCATTCGCGTTCAAACAGATGGATGATATTTCCGTGTTTATCGCCAAGCACCTGAAATTCAATATGGTGCGGCGAGCTGATGTATTTTTCGATATAAACGGCATCATCGCCGAATGCGGCTTTGGCTTCGGATCGGGCAGCGCTTATGGCGTTGATGACGTCTTCCTCGCGCCTGACAAGTCGCATGCCTTTGCCACCACCGCCTGCACTGGCTTTGATCATCACCGGCAAACCAATCTCACGAATCACCTCGAGGGCTGTTTTGATATCGCGTACGGGTTCGGTGGTGCCCGGAACCACCGGCACTCCGGCTGCAATCATGGTTTTGCGGGCCGTGATTTTGTCGCCCATGGTTTCAATGGCGTGGGGCGAGGGACCGATGAAGATGATCCCCTCCTTTTCGCAAAGTGCCGAAAATGCAGCATTCTCGGACAGAAATCCATATCCGGGATGGATGGCATCGGCACCTGATTTTTTGGCTACTTCTATGATGCGGTCCATCCTCAGATAGCTCTCGGCCGAAGGCGCCGGACCGATGTGGTAAGCTTCGTCCGCATAGCGCACGTGCATCGACTTCCGGTCAACATCCGAATAAACGGCCACCGATTCGATGCCCATCTCACGACACGAACGCATCACACGTATGGCTATCTCTCCACGGTTGGCAACGAGTACCTTTTTTATCATAAGTATTGGTTTTGTGGCAATTGCGTGCTAAACTTCTCTCAAAAAATCCTGTAAATATATGCAAAAACTTAGATGCGCTTATTCAGTCTAAATAAACACGCCTGACAAACCCATAACCTTCCCGGAGGCTTGGCATCCTCTTTTTAGGGTTTCAGACCCAAAGTACACTACATTTGTTCATCACTTATCTTTCATCATCCATGAAGCCGAGACGAACGTTTGTCAGCTTTTTGTTTGTGCACCTGTTGTTTTTCTCAGCCGGCATTTTTGGCCAATCGTTGCAGACCATCATGCTGATCGACAGCCTGAGCAGTAGGCTTGCCCACGAAAAAGGAAAGGCCAGGGCAGAATTGCTGCTCAGGCTTGCCGGGCTTTCGGGCGAGTACGACAACAACGAAAAAGCAGCTTACCTGCTGCAAATAACTGCCATGGACGATGCCGGTCTGGAAGCCGAGCAAACGCAGGCCTGGATCGAACTGGCCCGCACCTACACCCAGATGGGCGACACCACCAAAGCCGCGCAGGCACTCAAGCAAAGCGCCATCAGGCTATCGCCCGGAACAGGCGTACAAACCGGGACGGAAACGCATATTGAGACCCACTTTGACCTTGAGGCAGATCCATGGAAAAGTTTCTGGTCGACGGGCAAAAGCATTGCAACCCTTGCTGCCCTGCTTTCGGTTGTGGTGGTGCTGATTGTTCTGAATAACAGACGGAACCGCCTGAAAACCCAGGCAGCGAAACTATCCGCCGAGTTGGACCGGCTGAACAAACAGATAGAAAAACAAGAGGAAATCATTGAGCAAAAGGTCAAAGAAAAGACTGGTGAGCTCGAAGCCCAGTTGCAGGAGATCCGTGCCAAAGACCTGGAGCTCAAAAAGGCATTGAAAAAAGCCGAAGAAGCCAACTACCTCAAGAATGCCTTTCTGGCCAATATGAGCCACGAAATCCGCACCCCGCTCAATGGCATCATCGGTTTTTCGAGCCTGCTGCAAACCGAGCTTGCGCTCATGGAGAACCAGGAACTCTACGAATATGCCACCGGCATACAGGAAAGCGGCGACCGCCTGCTCAACCTGCTGACCAACATCATCGACATTAGCCGCATCGAGGCCAACGACCTTGAAGTGGAGATCCATCCCTGCAACCTGAACCAGATCGTCGAAAACGTTTGCATGCTGCACACCTTCAACGCCAACGAAAAAGGGCTGGCATTCCGCTGGAAGCTGGGCGAGGTGCCTGAGGTGCTGGCCGACAACACGCGGCTGATGCAAGTGATTAATATTGTGGTAGATAATGCCATCAAATATACCTCTGCCGGTTTTGTGAACATCACCACCGAGTTTCTGCCCAAAACCGGCGAAGCCCTGCTGCGTGTGAAAGACACCGGCAAAGGCATGACCGATGAATTCAAAAAACACCTCTTTGAGGCCTTTAGCCAGGAAAGTCTGGGTTACGGACGACAGTTTGAAGGGGCCGGACTCGGATTGCCACTGGCAAAACGCCTGCTTGACCTGATGGAATCGCGCATCCAGATTGAGTCGATCCCTGATGTGGGCACCACAGTCGAAATCAACATCCCAACCAAAGACCACGTGAAGGCCAAACCGGCCGAAACTGACGAAAATGCTGCTGCAGCTCCACAAAAAGGATACGACATCTTTATCGTGGAAGACGACCGCATGAACCGCATGGTGTTGCAAAAAATGCTGGCCAAAACAGGACAGCTCACTTTGGCAGTAAATGGCTAGGAAGCTTTGCGCATTGTGCGCGAACGCCATAAGCACAAGCATATTTTTGAGGTGATGCTGTTCGACATCAACCTGCCTGCTCCCTGGGACGGGCTCAAGCTGATGCAGCAGATCCGGCGCGAAATGCCCGAATACAACCAGGTGCCATTCATTGCACAAACAGCTTATGCCATGACCGGCGACCGGGAACGTTTTCTGGAAGCAGGCTTCGACGATTATATCGCCAAGCCAGTAAACCGCAACGAGCTGATTACCATCATAAAACGGCAGGTTCAGCGATTTAATGCAGGCAGACCAGACCATGCCTAGTCAGCCATTTTGTTTACCTTTGTGCTTCCGGTAAAAGGAATAATATACCGGGCAAGTTAAGTCCATTAAATCCTGAAAAATATGGCAGAAAAACTTTCTAATCTGGTTGGCGCCGGTGTAGCCAGTGGCGACGACCTGCAAACCATTTTCCGGGTAGCCAAGGCAGAGCGTTTTGCCATGCCGGCTGTCAATGTGGTGGGCACCAACTCGATCAACGCAGTGCTCGAAGCCGCAGCTGCGGTCAAGTCGCCCGTCATCATTCAGTTTTCTAACGGCGGTGCAGCTTTTTATGCAGGCAAAGGCCTGTCGAACGAAGGCGAGAAAGCAGCCATTGCCGGTGCCATTTCCGGCGCGCTGCATGTGCACCAGATGGCCGCCATGTATGGCATTCCGGTCATCCTGCACACCGACCACGCCGCACTCAAGCTGCTTCCCTGGGTTGACGGTTTGCTCGAAGCCGGCGAAAAATTCTACAAAGAACACGGCAAACCCTTGTTCAGCAGCCACATGCTCGACCTGTCGGAAGAGCCGCTGCACGAAAATCTTGAAATCAGCAAGCGTTACCTCGAGCGGATGTCGAAAATGGGCATGACCCTCGAAATTGAACTGGGCATCACCGGAGGCGAAGAAGACGGCGTGGACAACACCGGGGTTGACAACTCGCGCCTTTACACCCAGCCCGAAGAAGTTGCAGAGGCATACAAAGAACTCAGCAGTGTGAGCGACCGTTTTACCATCGCTGCCGCCTTTGGCAATGTGCACGGGGTGTATAAGCCCGGCAACGTGAAGCTGCAGCCCAAAATCCTGCTCAACTCACAAAAATACATCCAGGAAAAATTTGGCACAGGCCCCAATCCGGTCAGCTTTGTGTTCCATGGCGGCTCTGGTTCCGAACCCGAACTCATCCGCGAATCGCTCGACTATGGCGTGGTGAAGATGAACATCGACACCGACACCCAGTGGGCATTCTGGGATGGCATCCGCCGCTTCGAAGCCAAATACCACGACTACCTGCAGGGGCAAATTGGTAATCCAGAAGGCGAAGACGTCCCCAACAAGAAATATTACGACCCCCGCAAGTGGCTTCGCGAAGGCGAAAAAGCCATGGTAGAGCGCCTCAAGGTTGCATTTGCCGATCTCAACTGCCTGAATCGTTACTAAGACAAAAACATAGTTTGCTAAAACAGCTGCTTCCCCGGACAGCTGTTTTTTTTGCAAAAAAAATCCGGCCTTTCGGGCCGGATTCTAGTTTCTATGATGTCATTTCTACTGGAGGGTAAACCTTACAGGCAGGTTGAACGAAACCCTCACCGGCTTGCCACGCTGGCGACCGGGCGTCCACTTGGGCATGGACTGGATCACGCGAACTGCTTCTTCGTCGCAGCCACCGCCAATACCACGTATCACCTTCACATTGCTAACCGAACCGTCGGGCTCAACCACAAAGTTTACAAATACACGGCCCTGAATGCCGCTCTCGCGGGCAAGTGGCGGATATTTGATATTGCGGGCGATGAACTCGAGCATGGCCTGCTGCCCACCGGGAAACTCGGGCATTGATTCCACAATGGTGAAGATTTCCTGCTCCACAATTTCTTCCTCTTCCTTCACCGGAGGTACATAAACCTCAATCACCGTTTTTTGGTCAACTTCCACGTCAATTTTCACGTCCTGCACTTCGGTATTGTCGTCCACCACAGTGAGCACAGTAACCTGCTGTGGCGGTGGCGGTGGCGGTGGTTTCACGTTTTGCTCGGTAATGGGTATAATTTCCTCCGGCACTTCTTCGGCCACACGTTGTTGCAGATTGATTGTGCGCTTGTCGTAGCTCTTGTATTCGAATGCAGCAAACACAATCAAAAGCGCAATCACCAGACCGATTTGCCTGAACAGAATCTTTTTGTTCTCAAGATCTGCTTTAGGTGATTTCTTTAGTTCCATAATTCTGGTCTTTATGCCTGAACCTGTTTTTAATCAGGGGGCTAAATTAGTAATTAATTGTGTTTTCGCTTACCGCTTGTCACTTTTTTTAGTGTGCGTGGTGATATATATAATCATTCCAAAGATCGTGCCGATTATGTTGGCCAGTGCGTCATATATGTTGCCACTCCGGTTTATAAAGACATAATGTTGAAGCAGTTCCGTTGCAGCCGACAATATTGCCCCGCTTAACAGGACCAATACAAACAAACGCCCGCGATTGCGGTGATATTGTGCAGGGTTTTGCCGGAGAATGAGGTAGGCCCATACCCCAAACAAGACAAGGTGTATCAGTTTGTCGGGTTCGAGCCATTCCCAGAAGCTGCTGATTTGCGGAAAACGGTTGCCGGGAATACCCATAAGCAGCACAATAAGGGCTGTCCAGAGAATTCCCGGCAGGTTACGTCGCAAGGAGGGAAATTGTCTCAAGCTGCAGCTTGGGTTTATCCCTGAATCAACGCACTGTAGGCGGCTGCGTCGAGCAGTTCGCTCAGGTCGGCGCCTTCTTCAATGCTTATTTTGACAATCCAGCCTTCGCCATACGGATCACGGTTGATGAGCTCCGGGGTTTTGGCCAGTTGTTCGTTGAATTCTGTCACAGTAGCCGCAACGGGCATGAACAGGTCGGATACAGTTTTCACGGCTTCGATGGTGCCAAATGTCTCGCCTTGTCCGATGGTTTCGCCTACGGTTTCAACTTCAACAAACACAATATCGCCCAGTTCCTTTTGGGCAAATTCAGTAATACCCACAGTGGCGGTATTTCCTTCGATGCGGATCCATTCGTGGTCTTTGGTGTACTTGAGGTCGGAAGGAATATTCATAACGCAGTAAAGTTTTTTGGTTTTATCTTCAAATGTATGGCATTTTTCAGCAGCCTTTTCAAGCGGATAATAAATTAAAACGATTCCATTCTACTGTGCCAGGTTGAACCGCATGGTAATCCCGGCAAAGGTGTTCACATTGCGGAACTGCGAAGCCACAAAAGGATCGGACATATCGCGTTTGAAGAAGGCCTGCATGTTGAGTCTGTTGTTGATGGTATAATCGGCTGTAAAGTAGATGTTTGTTTTGAACTGCCCTGCAGAGATCTGGTTATCGCCCAGGTCGAGGCGCCTGAGGGTCGTTTTGTCGGTGCGGAATCCAAGATCGAGCTTAAGCACCAAATCGTTGGCAGTTCGCGTGCCGGCGCCTCCGCTGATGGCCGAGAAAATCAGGGCCAGGTTGCGGAAGCGGTAACCTGTGCCGATGACTACCTCGTCGCCCACAACCTCGGTGAGCTGGTTGTTGATGAAGCTCAGGGTGATGTTGCGCTGCTTTTTATATTCCACCCTGGCAGTCATGCTGTTTTGCAAGCCAACATCCACACCCAGCAGGGGCGAGAATTGTTCGGTGACTGTAATCTGTCCCAGGTCGTACTGGCTGATAAACAGGTTGCTGTTGGGATAGGTTTTGGTGGTGTTGTTGGGGTCGTATTCGATATTGGTGCGCCATGCATTGACCGAATAGGTTGAACGGTAGGCATGGTTGATATTGACGGTGCGGAATATCTTTTGCACGGCCGGGATGTTGCTCAGGCCGTTGTAGCTGAGTGTCCAGTTTGGATAGGGTATTCTGGGGAAGGTAATAAGGTTCAGCGTTTTAGCATCGGCTCCGCGGTATGCAGCCACAAAGGCGTGGAGCACAACTTCCTGCGAGATTGCGCCATAACCAAAGGGAAACATATCGCGGGCCACACTGTCGTAAACAAATCGCTCGCCTTCGGCCACCCACTTTGCATTGTTGTATGCCAGGCGTTCGGCCACAATCTTGCGGTTGGCAAGCAGCTGATCGAACAAAGCGGAGGTTTCGTCGCTGCGGGCTTTAGAGAATGAAGTTTTCCAGAGCAGATACGACATGCTAAAGCTGCCTGACTCGGAAGGGGTGAATGCACGGAACACCCCATCGGCTCCTGCCCTGAAGTATTCGCTAAAGTTGGAAGCCGAGGTCAGATCGCTGCTGATGTCGAGGCGCATGCCGGGCAAAGGTTCAAGGTTGAAGCGATATCCGTAGTTTTCGGTATATCTCTTCATAAACGCTTGGTTTACAAGTGTATCGGCCGACAACCAGCGGTTGTTCACCGCCATGGAGCGGATATCGTTGTTGCTGCCGAACACAAATCCCCAACCCGGGGCGTAGGCATTGGCAAAGCTCACTCCAAGGAGGTCGGGTTCGGGCATGAAGCCGGGGATGAAGAGGCCGTTGTTGCGTGTGTAGTTGATGCTGCCCCTTTTGACACTCATGGCCAGCTTGAGCACTTCGTCGGCCACTTTTTTGGCCACCACCAGTGCCGGGTTACGTTGGGTGGTATCTTTGGGCGCCTCTTCTTCAGGTTTCACCTGGGTACCCGGGCGGGGCATTGCTCCGGGCCTTGGCATGGCGCCTCCCCCAAAACCGGGACGTGCAGGTGTACTGAGCTTTTGCAGATACCCTATCTTGCCATATAGGCGCACAAAGTCGAAATTGCCATTGAGCTGCTGGCTGTTTTGGTTCTCGATGGTGTTGCCCACACGTTGCTTCACACTCAGTGGCGAACTCTGCCAGGTGTACATAGCCTGATATCCTGCAGTTACGTTCACCCAGTTGAACAGTGGTATCTTATTGACAGGCAGGTTATAATTGAGTCGGATGTTGTGGTTGAAACGGTTTTTGGTGCCCAGGCGAAGAATGTCGTTCCAGATGGTATCGCGGTGTCGTTCGTAGAGCTCGGTGCCGCGGTCGGGATTTCCGGCAGGTTCATACACAAATGCATTTACACCAGCCGTGTAATCGAGGCTGATGCTGCGGGTGAGGTCGAACCGGAAGTCGTAATTGCGGTTCCAGTCCCATTGCCTGGCCAGGATGGGATAGGTAATGATATCGCCCTCGCTCTTGTTGCGGAATTTTTTCTCGTTGTTCATGCGGTTCATCTCGGTGCGGAAAGCGAGGTTGCGGGGCAGGTAGTAGAAATTGAAATCTTTGAACAGCTGCATCACCGGACTTTTGGCCCATCGTGCGGTGGCAAAGGGTTGCACGTTTTTGGGGTTGGTGGTATAGTTGTAGCCAAGTCCTCCGCGGTAGAGCAGGCGGCGATCGTACTCAACGTCGATGTTCCGCTGGTATATTTCGCTGTAGGCATACGAAACATTCCAGTTTTCGATGTCGTAGATGCGGGCTTTGGTCAGGTTGCCACGCCGTTCCTTGCGCACATTGATCAGGTTGAAGTTGCGCCGCATCGTGAAGTCGTTGATGATATTTTTAATGGAGTCTTTCTCCGCCTCTGTTTCGAACGATTGCAGGAAATCGCGTTGTTTGATATCGGGTTCAAGCGGATTGTATTCAGGTCGGAGGTGCGACTCACCATAGTCGAAATGAAGCGGTAGCCTTAGTCCGACATTTTCGGGGAAGAACTTGCCAAGGTCGATATCGGTGGCCACGTCGAAGTTGGTGGCGCGCTCGAGCGATGTTTCGTTGACTTTCATTTCGAGGCTGCCAAATCCGGCGGTGCTGTGCGAACCTGTGAGCACCACACGGCCCAGGTCGGCCAGGGTAGTTTCGATGCGGGCATTGGCAGCCCAGCCTCCGCTGTTGTCGAAGTCGGTCACACGCAGCTCGTTCACCCAGATGATGGCGCTTTTGGGCTGTCCATCGTCGGTAGTGTTGGTGCCGGGTCGGCGTTTGGGGTTGCGCACCCCGATCATGATACCTTTTACGTCGCTGATGTTCGGATTACCTATGACGCGCACCGTATGGCTTCCACGCTGTTCTATGTAGGGATAGTTGAGCCTGATGCTGCTGTTGGGGTTGCGCATGGCGATGTTGCGGTTCTGCTTCACCTTGACCAGCTCCTCGAGGTCGATGTTGAACTGGTTGGCTTCGGGCCAGATGAGGTCGGGCCTGGTAAAGGAGGTCCCCCAGGGAGTGAAAGTAAGGGGGATTTCGTATTCGTAGTAGTTTTCAGTGAAGTCGGACCCCATTCTTACGAACACGGTGAGGTCACCATATTGAAGCTCCTGGTCTGCAAAGAATTTCTCCGCATGCACAAACATGCGCAGTTTTTTGTAGCGCCTGAAGTCGAAGTCGGTGGTTTTGAAGGCTGCGCGGGCGTCGCCGTCCAGCAGATCGGTCACAGCAAGCTGCATCGATTGCTCGTTGAGGCGCACCAGGCTGGTGGTGCCATAATTTATTTCGCGTTCGATGCCCGGAGGAACAACGTATGGGATGGGTTCGCGCCGGCCGTTTTCCTCGATGTTGACCGCCGAAATTTCGAATGTAGTGTTGTTTCCCTGGTCGCCGGACACATATTCGCCCGGAGCCAGCAGGCTGTTGCGATATTTGCGCCATTCGCCGCGCACGAGCTGAAGCGTGGCAAAACGAAGCACCACCGGTTGTTCGAAACCACGCATAAACATACGCATAAAGCGCACCGAACGGAAGTCTTCGATATTGCCGACCACCCGCTCGGGCTGGCTGACGGGAATGCGGAACTGATACCACTTCACCTCGCCCACGGTGCCATTGGCAAGCGGGATTCCTTTTGCTTCGCGGATGTCGGAGATGAAGTTTTCGCCCACACGCATGTTTTGCGGATCGAGCCGCACGCGGTACTGGAAATAACGTTCGGCCTCGCTCAGTGTGTTGTCGCGGTTGATGTCTTCCACGTGGGGCATGGTGCTGTTGCTGATGGGGTAGTTTTCGGGGTTCATGTCGTCGGTGGGCGAGTTGCCATCCGGCCCGTTGAACCGCTTGTAACGCTCAAGCACACTGCTGAATCTGGGGTCGGTGTCGAGGCGCGAACCCCTGAAATACTGATAGTTGTCGGCCGAGGGATCGGCAAGAGCCTGCGTGTAGACTTCCGAATCTTCGCCAAAGGCAAGACGGATAGCTTCAAGGTAATCAGCCCTGAACGAACGTTCGTCATCGTCGTTCAAACCGTCAAAACCCACATCCTGAAACTTGCGCGAACCCGGGATATTACTGAACGATTCGACCAATGCCTGCAAACGTGGCACGCGTCCCCATATGGTAGTATCCACGTTTTCAACTTTTTCTGAAACGGGCAGTCCATGTTCAAAAAACCTCCGTCCATCGCGCAGGATGTCTTCGGAGATGTCGCCCAGGTTGATGTAGAGGTCGCCCTTGTTATTTATGTCAGGATTTTCCGCAAAGGGGTCCATCATCCAGAACTCGATATACTCGATGTTGGTGGCTTCGAAGTCGGGGGTTTCCACGCGGCGCATGATGCCGCCCCAGCGGCTGCGCGGATCAGCAAGACGGCCATCGGCAAGCAACCCCCGGCTGAATGCGGTGGGGTTCACATCGTAGTTGTATGGTCCGCGCTCGCCAGGATAGAATGCCAGGTTGAGCACGGCGATGTTGGTGGGTGTGCCTGAAGGTATTTCCTTATTTGGAAACACCTCGGTCTCGAGCACCTGACGCACACTGTGGCGGCTCAGTTCGTTTTTGTCCACATTTGGCGGACGCAGCGAGCCAAAGCGGTCGTAAAACATGGGGTCGATGATGTACCAGGCCAGGCGCGCGCGATTGAATCCATAAGCCAGACCTGTGCCGGGTGCTGCTTCGGGGAAGATATCGGGCTGGCCCTGGGGTGTGCTGGCCATGTGCCAGCTGCTCACCTGACGCAGGTCGATGGTTGATTTGGCGCCCTCAAAATCATCAATGTAGGAGGTTCCTGTTTTGCCCACAGCACGCGAATGTCCGGGCAGAAAATGTGCAAACTCTGCATCCACATTGATGCGCGAAGCCTGTTTGGTGCTGTAGAAAGGCAGCTTGTCGATCATCCGGCTCAGCCAGAGCGACTCACTTCGCCAGCTCAGGTCGAGGCCGTAAATGGTATTCGAGATGGGATCGTCGCCATAGTTTACCTTGCGGGTGAGCGGACGTTCGTGCAGGTTGAGCAGGGTGGCCCCCAGGCGAAAATCTTTGTTGAGCTCGTGGTCAACACGCAAACCCATCATGCGTTTTTGCTGCAAGCTGAATAGTGAGTTGCTTTCGAGCGAAATGTTGATGGGTGTGCCGGAGCTCATGATGCCTTCGTTGATGATGCGCACCCGACCCAGGGTGTAATCCACCGTATAGTCAACGTTTTCTACCAGCGGCACACCGCCGGCAGTCACACGCACCGAACCCTGGGGCACATTAAGTGCATTGAGGCTGATCTCGCTGCCCGACTGCGATTTGTAATACCCCTCGAGGATGAACTTGTTTCGTTCGGGAAACTGCTCGGCTCCGGTTTTGGTCAGGGTATAGAGCGAGTCGTAGGCATAACGGTTGGCCAGCTCCGGGTCGTTGGGGAAGATGCGCTGGCGGATATGTTTTCCAAACGGCTCAAGCACAGGGAAATAGATGCGTCCGTTGCTGGAGTTGATGGTGCCACCTGCGGTGGCGGCATTATCCAGAAAGTCGAACACCCCATCCCCTCCGGAAACCGGGTTGCCCTGCATGTTCAAAAAGTCCACGTTCATCAGGTGGATGAGCGGCACGCCCCGCACATTGTCGTCACCCTCAGTAAAATAGCCGGTCGGAACGCCGTTTTGGTTTCCTGAGTATAGGATGTTGAGCGTGAAGTCGTCGCGGTTGACCTGGAATGCCTTGAGCGAATACACGTTCTTCATCATCAGGTTCCACATGGGCATGCGGGTGTTCAGGGTAGTGCTCTTGAGCAGCTTGACCATGAGGGCGTTGGGTGCATTGATTCCCTGGTCGGAAAACTCCCCCACCTGAAACACGCTGTCGTATCCGATGATGGTGTACTGGTAGGCCACAGCCAGGGTTTGGTCGGGACCCAGGTTGGTATTGAGCGAGATAAAGCCCAGTTTGGGATTGAATGAGTATTCGGTGGGGCTCAGCTTGCGTGCGTTCTCAATTTTTTCAAAGTCCTGCCCGGCCACAAAATACCCGTTGCGGCCTATCCTCAGCGGGTCGCCGAGCAGGTAGTTCGAAACGGTGTTGATGTTGCGCACGCTGGCCGTATCGAGCCTTTCCTTAAGGTTGTTCACGCGGTTCGAGGGGAGAGGCGGACCGGAATTGGGATGAATCTCTCTGTTGAACAGCCATTCGCGGCGGCCCTCGCCAAGGTCGGTAAAAGCCACCAGGTTGCGGTTGTCCTGCACTGCCGGACCGATGTTGGTAATCCACACTTCCACCCGGGTAATGTTGACATCGGAGGTGACGACGGGGAGCGATTGCAGCGCCCTTTCGTAATTGTCGCGGAAATACTGGCTTAGGAAAAAGTGGCGGTTTTCCTCGTAGTCGAGACTGGTGAGCCTGAAGCGGTTGGCCTGTGCCCCGCCCTGTACGGTGATGTTGCGCGTTTCACTTTCCTGTTGCGAAAACACGGCCGTCACCGAGGTACGTCCAAATTGCATCTTGGTCTTCACACCAAAAAGGGCCTGGCTACCTCTGATCAGGGTGGTGTTGAGGGGAAGGCTGACATTACCTGCTTCAACAAGCTTCAGGATCTCGTCTTCTTTGCCTTCGTACTTCAGCGCGAGCCGGTTTTCGAACTGAAAAATGGCATCGGTGTTGTAGTTTGTCCTGAACTCAATTTTGTCGCCGATCTTAGCCACCACATTCATCTGGATGCGCTGGTCAAAATCAAAATTGGTAACCCTGCGCTGGCGGATGTTGAGCTGTGGGTCGTCGCGCAGCATGCTGCGCACCCCAAAGGTCACTTCGGCGGTACCCTGCGGGCGGATGTCGATGGTGTTGCTCCCAAAGATCTGGTCGAACACTTTGCCTCCCACGTAAATGGCAGGGATGATGGATGCACCGGAGGGTGCTGCTGTCTGGCCCGAACGTTGTTTCCAGAATTCCCGCTGGCTCTTGCGCGCCTGATAATCAAGATATTGCTCCTGAGTGAGCACCGAAGGACTGCGGTAGGTGAAATCGCCTATGCGTTCGTAAAATATGTAGCGTCGTGTTGCAGGATCATAAACCACCTCGCGCCGGATGTTTGGTGGGTCTTTGAGGTAGAGCGGCGACTGGTTTTCAATCTGGTTTAACGGGTTTCCGTCGTTTTTAGGCACAGGAAACCTGGGTCTGGCGAGGCTATCGGGTTCGTCGGGCAGCAATTCAGGAGCTGCAGCAACTGTGTGTTGCCCGGATGCCACAGGTTCGCCAAGCGGCCTGGCTGCAAACATGCTGCCGAGCAAAAAAAAGCCTGCCGCGCACAACATCACAATGCGCGAGATGTATCTGTTCAGGGATTTCAAGTATGTGGTCTGGTTCGGTTTATCTCCCAAAGTACTTTCAGATATTTGTTTAAAGCTGCCTGAGGGCTTCCCGTATGAGTTTGTCCACCGCCATGGAAGGGTCAGTGCGCAACAGGCCGGCAACCACTTTTTCGGCGGCCGAACGCTGGAAGCCCAACACCAGCAGAGCTGATAACGCTTCCTCTCCTGCACTATTGTATATTTCGGGGCTTTTTTCGGGCAGTGCAGATGCGGCCTTGCCTACCTTGTCGCGCAAATCGACCACAATGCGCTGGGCTGTTTTGGCGCCTATGCCTTTGATGCGCTGCAGGGTTTGCACATTGCCGCGGGCTATGGCCTCGATGGTATCGCGCGTGGAAAGCGACGACAAAATCATCCTGGCCGTGCCTGCCCCCACGCCCGAAACAGACATAAGCAACTGAAATACTGTCCTTTCCTCCTGATCGAAGAAACCATACAGCACATGGGCATCCTCTCTGATGGAAAGATGTGTGTAGAGCCTGACCTGCTCCTTGCCGTTAATGGCGCTGTAGGTGTTCAGGCTGATCTGAAGCATATAGCCGATGCCTCCTGCCTCGATAACTACCCAGGCAGGATTGATGGCTGTCACTTTACCCGAAATGTAATCGTACATCCTTGTTGCTTAAGCCCTCCATGCGGGCCGGGCAAAAATACGAATTTCGCTACTTAACCAGCCATTCGGGCAAAGCCTCACCTTATTTAAACCGAACCTTTGTCAAAACGCACTCAGCATTTAGCTTATGGCATGTTTTTGCCCTACCTTTGTTATTATCAAACACTACAGCTATGGATAAGCTTTTTTTCAAAGATGCCCTGAACTATCACGCCCTTGGCAGGCCTGGCAAGCTGGAAGTTGTACCTACAAAGCCCTACACCACACAACGCGATCTTTCGCTTGCCTATACCCCCGGGGTGGCCGACCCATGCCTGGCCATCAACAAAAATCCCGACGATGTGTATAAATATACCGCCAAAGGAAACCTCGTGGCTGTAATCAGCAATGGCACGGCTGTGCTTGGTTTGGGCGACATCGGCCCGGAAGCCGGCAAACCCGTCATGGAAGGCAAAGGACTGTTGTTCAAGGTGTTTGCCGATATTGACGTGTTCGACATCGAAATAAACGAAAAAGACCCGCACAAGTTTATCGAGATTGTGAAAGCCATCTCGCCCACCTTCGGAGGCATCAACCTCGAGGATATCAAGGCGCCCGAATGTTTTCTGATTGAAGACGAGCTCAAAAAACAGCTCAATATCCCTGTGATGCACGACGACCAGCACGGCACAGCCATCATCACTTCGGCCGGCCTGCTCAATGCGCTCGAAATCAACGGGAAGAAGATAGAAGACATCAGAATTGTGGTGAACGGAGCCGGAGCTGCTGCTATATCCTGCACCAAGCTCTATGTGAAGCTGGGCGCGAGGCCCGAAAACATCCTGATGTTCGACAGCCGGGGCGTGCTCAACACTTCGCGTCAGGACCTCAACGAAACCAAGCGCATGTTTGCCCGCGATGTGCCCAACATCAGCCTGGCCGAAGCCCTCAAGGGCGCCGACATGTTTCTGGGCCTTTCAGTTGCCGGAGTGCTCAAAAAAGATATGCTCCTGGCCATGGCGCCCAATCCCATCGTGTTTGCACTGGCCAACCCGGTGCCCGAAATCTCGTACAACGATGCCATGTCAACACGCGACGACATCATTATGGCCACCGGGCGAAGCGACTTCCCGAACCAGATCAACAACGTGCTTGGTTTTCCGTACATCTTCCGAGGCGCCCTCGACGTGCGTGCCCGCGAGATCAACGACGAGATGAAGCTGGCAGCCTCGCGCGCACTTGCACAACTGGCCAAAGAACCTGTACCTGAAGAGGTTAACATCGCATTCAATGTGAACAATCTGCGCTTCGGTCGCGAATACATCATCCCCAAACCCTCCGACCCACGCCTGATCGAACGCGTAGCTCCGGCTGTAGCCAAAGCCGCCATGGAGAGTGGTGTGGCCCGCAGTCCCATCAAAAACTGGGACGCTTACCTCGAGGAACTCCGCAAACGCCTCAAAACCAACAACCCCATCAAGCGGCAGATGAAAACCCGCGCCAAACACAACCCCAAGCGGGTCATTCTGGCCGATGCAGAGCATTACAAAATGCTCAAAGCCGCCGAAATTGTGCTCAACGAGGGCATAGCCGAACCCATCCTTCTAGGTAATGTGCTGAAGATTAAACAGATCATCCAGGAGCACGAACTCGAACTCAGCGGTGTCGAAATCATCGATCCCCGTTCGAACGAACAAAACGGACGCCGCAAGCAGTATGCCGAAATGCTCTTCCAGCGCCGTCAGCGCAAAGGCATGACCTTCAACGCTGCCCGGAGCTATATGATGCACCGCAACTATTTTGCTCCCATGATGCTCGTCACAGGTTATGCCGATGCCATGGTCACGGGGCTCACCCGCAACTACCCCGACTCGGTGCGTCCGGTGCTTCAGGTGATCGACAAAAGTCCGGGCAACAAAGTCGTTTCGGGCATGTACATCATCAACGGGCCGGAAGGACCGGTTTTCTTTGCCGACTGCACCGTAAATATCGACCCAAGCTGGGAAGAGCTGGTCGAAATTACCCTGCAAACCTGCCGCAGTGTGAAAGACTTCAAAATCACACCCCGCGTGGCCCTGGTGTCTTACTCCAGCTTTGGCTCGTCGGATGGCGAAGTGCCTCAAAAACAGCGTAAAGCAGTGGAATACCTGCATCAACATCATCCCGATATGATTGTTGACGGTGAAATTCAGGCCAATGCTGCACTCAACCCTGAGCTGCTGGCCGAAAACTTCTCGTTCAGCAAGCTGATGGGCGGCCCGGCTAATGTGCTCATCTTCCCCAATCTCGAGTCGGCCAACATCGCCTACAAACTGATGCAGGAGCTGGGTAAGTTCGAGGTCATCGGACCTATCCTTAACGGGCTGAGCGAGGCTGTTCAGGTGCTTCAGATGGGCGCCTCGGTTGCCGAAATTGTTAACATGATCACCGTGGCAGTGATTGATGCCCAGATCAAACAGGAAAAACGCCATCGCGAAATCAGGTAACCATCAGCACGTTGAGCCCGAATGAAAGCCCTCTGGGATGCTCGTTTTGCAGGCGATGAGTACGTTTATGGCACGGCGCCCAATCGTTTCTTTGCCGCTCAGATTGTGCAGACCGAGCCAGGCAGGCTTTTGCTGCCCGGCGAAGGCGAGGGCCGCAATGCCGTTTTTGCCGCCCTGAAAGGCTGGCAGGTGGATGCCATCGACTTCAGCCATGAAGCACGTAAAAAAGCCCTCGCGCTGGCTGAGCAATCCGGGACCAAACTCCAGAACTACCTGGTTTGCGACCTTGCAGAAGCCACCCTTCCGGAGAATTCCTACGATGCTGCGGCCGAAATATTTGTCCACCTGCCCCCGGAGCTCCGGAAGCAATGGCACAGGAAGCTGTCCGGATCGATTCGCCCGGGCGGACGGCTCATCATCGAAGCTTACCACCGCGATCAGCTCAGTTACGGCACAGGCGGACCGCAGCATCCCGACCTGCTTTACACGGCCCACTTGCTCGCTTCCGACTTTCCGGATTTCGAAATGCTGATGCTCGACGAAACTGTGGATACGCTCAACGAAGGCTTGTTGCACCAGGGTTTGTCGGCCCTGGTGCGCCTTGTTGCAGTAAAGCGCTGAACTAAAGCGCTTTATATAAAATGTCTAGTATTTTCTGGCTTTTTTCCAGGCTGGTTTCGATGATCTGGACGACGTCTTGCCACCTTCTCTGGGATCGGCAGGGTTCACCCTGACCCCCGTTTTGTTGCGCTGCTTGTTCGCAAAGGCTTCCACCACCATATCCACATGCTGGTTGTCCACATCCACAAACGAGAAGTTGTCCATGATATCAATGCGGCCGATGCTCACATCGCGCGAGCGGGTGACTTCGTTGATCAGGCCGATGATGTTGTGCGGGCCGGTGCCGTCGCGCCTGCCAATGCTGAAAAACAGGCGGGTAAAGCGTCCCTGGTCGTCGCGCCTTTCGATGGGGCGGCTTTTGCCTTTTTCGCGGTATTCCCGCTCCGGGCCGCGCTCTTCCACATTAAGGTCGGGCGCATTGCGGTAGTATTCCAGAAAGCGGTTGAACTCCAGGGCCACAAAACGGCGAATGATGTCTTCGCGGCTCATCCACTCCAGCTTACGGAAAATTACAGGCAAGAAGGCGTCGATTTCCTCGTGATTTATCTCCACCTTTTCCATGCGGTCGATGTGGTGAAACAACTGTTTTTCGCACACCTGGACGCCTGTGGGCACTTTTGCCTGGGCAAACTCGCGCCCCACCTTGCGTTCGATGATGCGCAGCTTGCTTTTCTCCCTGGTGTGGATGATGCTGATGCACACCCCTGTTTTGTCGGCCCGGCCGGTGCGTCCGCTGCGGTGGATATACACCTCCGGTTCATCGGGCAGGTTGTAGTTGATCACATGGGTCAGGTTGTTTACATCCAGACCTCGCGCTGCCACGTCGGTAGCCACCAGCATCTGCAGCGAGCCCTGACGGAAACGGTTCATCACATGGTCGCGCTGGGCCTGCGAAAGATCACCATGCAACGCATCGGCATTGTATCCGTCGCGGATCAGGTTGTCGGCCACTTCCTGAGTTTCAACCCTGGTGCGGCAAAACACGATGGCATAGATGGCCGGGTTGAAATCGGCTATGCGCTTGAGGGCTGCATAACGGTCCTTGGCCTGCACCACATAATACATATGTTTCACATTGGCCGTACCGGTATTGCGTTTGCCCACCGATTTCACCTGTGGGTTGGTCATATACTTGTTCAGGATAGCCTCCACTTCTTCGGGCATGGTAGCCGAAAAGAGTAAGGTGTGGTGGCTTGATGGCATGGTTTGCAGGATGGTGTCCACATCTTCCTGAAAACCCATGTCGAGCATTTCGTCGGCTTCGTCGAGCACCACCCACTGCACATGGCTGAAGTCGGTTTTTCCGCGGCGGATCATGTCGTTGAGCCTGCCTGGGGTGGCAACAATGATCTGAGGCTTCTGGGCCAGTTCGCGCAACTGTTTTTCGATCGAGGCTCCGCCATACACGGCCGAGATGGCTATCGAGGGCATGAAACGGGCAAAATTGGTCAGATCGCGCGAGATTTGCAGACAAAGTTCGCGTGTGGGGCACAAAACCACAGCCTGCGTTTGCCTGAGCGATGCATCAATGTGATGAAGCACAGGCAGGCCAAAAGCGGCCGTCTTGCCTGTACCCGTCTGGGCCAGGCCTACAAGGTCGGATGGCTGTGCAATGAGGGCCGGTATCACTTCGGCCTGAATCGGCATGGGCTCGCTGAATCCTAAGGCTTCAACAGCCCGCAAAAGTTCCTGACGCAACCCAAGTTCTTGAAAACTAATCATGAAATGGTATTAAAATTGGGCTGCAAAGGTAGGCTTTATTTCAGGGCAAGGCTGTTTTGCAAGATTATTTTTTTGTATTTGAAGCACTTACACCTCAAACTTGTCCGGTTCATGCCTACGAAAAGAACTAATCGTTGTATCTTAGTTGCCAAAACCAATACAATTTCGGCTCATGCAATACTATATCAGCAAGACCGTGAAAGGCGATTTCGATCAAACCATACAGCAGGTTACAGAGGGCCTTAAGGCCATTGGCTTCGGGCTGGTTTCGGTGATTGATGTAAGCGCCACACTCAAAGAAAAAATCAACGACGATTTCAAGCCCTATGTAATCCTGGGGGCATGCAATCCGCATTTTGCCAGCAAGGCGCTTCGTATGGAAGACAAACTGGGTGTGCTCCTGCCCTGCAATTTGGTTGTGATTGACCAGGGCGGGGGAAATATTGAAGTGGCTGCCATGGAACCGCTCGAAATGATTGCCGCCATGGGCAAACCCGAGCTCACCAGCCTGGCCGGAGAGGTTAGCGCCAAAATGAAAGCCTTTGTGGAAAGTCTTTGAAAAATGCGTAGATGTCCTGCCCGGCATTCGCCAAAGCATTGTTAAAAATCTTTGCTGGTCAGGCCCTTTTCCTACTTTTGGCCAACCAATAACAGGCCAATGCACCCAAAAGCTGCCATTCGATCAGTTGTCGTGATCGTAATCTTTTTACTTTCACTTTATGGCAACAGACTGATTAACAATATATTCGATATTTCAATCCAGCATAGTTACCTGCGGATGCTCTACACCTACTCCTGGTGGTTGGTTCCTGTGGGACTGGCAACAGCAGCAATCTTTGGCATATCCCGTGTACCGGCTGTACTCGGCTTGAATCATAATCCCTGGAAAGCCTTTGGTTTTGCGGCTGTTGTGGTTTCGCCCATGCTGATAAGCTCGGCACTGGCCGGAAGGGTGCCCGACGATCTTACGGTCATCAGGTTAATTCAGGCTACCTTGCTGGCAGGGTTGATGGAAGAATTGTTGTTCAGGGGGTTCCTGTTTGGCCTTTTGTTTCGGTTTTGCGGCTGGGGTTTTGTGCCGGCTTCGCTTGCCGGTGCACTGGTATTCGGCCTGAGCCACTTGTACCAGGGCTCCAACCTTGCTGAGGCCAGCGGTGTTTTTCTGGTTACCGCCATGGGGGCCGTTTGGTTTGCATGGCTCTATATCGAATGGGACAACAACCTGTGGGTGCCGGTTTTCCTGCATATCCTGATGAACCTTTCGTGGACACTCTTCGATATGAGCTCCAATGCACTGGGTTCGGTCTATCCGAATATTTTCCGTATTCTGACCATCGCCCTGAGTATCATCATAACTCTTAAAAGCTTTAAAGACAGGGGAATGCACATCAAAAAAAGCAACCTCCTTATTAATAATTGATCAACATCCGACCCTATAGAAACACTTTGAGTCGGTTCTCAAAGAATAGAGACGTAAAAAAAGGCTATGATTCAAATGGCCAAACGGTTACAAAATCCACTTAACTTTGTGATATGGAAAAAATTGGCTTCATAGAGATTAGTATAACTGGCTCGCAAGGGAACCTTGACCTTTCGCCCGACATTTATGACATTCGGGACATTATCTCTATTCTTGAAAATGCTGAAGACCTGCTTTTCCCCGGTGAAAAAAGGAACAGACCAACTATAAGCTACAAAATTGAAGAAGGTTCAGTAAAGCATATTTTTAAAACTTCAATTCAACATATCATTGGCTTTAATGCCATCATTGGACAGGTAAATCAAGTTCAAAACATTGACTTTCTTGACTTATCAACAGCAAAAGCATTTGAAAACATTCAAGATATTGCCACAAAACGTAATTACGTTTTCAGCATCCGAACATCACTTGATAATACAAACGAAGTTAGAATTGATAAAACCACAAGTTACTACAGAACAGAAGCTGTCTGGGCAGATGCTGAATTTTATTTTTATGGAAAAGTGACCAATGCAGGCGGAAAAGACAAAGCTAATATTCACCTCGTTACAGAAGAACTCGGAACAATAAGAATTCAGACACCAATAAGCTTTCTTGAGCAATATGAGGAAAATCTGCTATACAAGACATTTGGAATCAGAGCAACAGGAAAACAGCACTCAGAGACAGGTGAAATTGACCCATCAACATTGAAATTTATTGAATTGGTTGAATATCAGCCAATATATGATGAAGCGTATTTAAAAAATTTACGGGATAAAGCAAAAAAATCCTGGCTCGGCACAATAGACCCCGACAAATGGTTAAACGAGTTAAGGGGCAGATATGATGCATAAAGCAGTATTACTTGATACAAGTTTCTTTATTCGTTTTCTTAACGATAACGACCCTCTTTTTGAAAACGCCGATGGATATTTCAGATACTTTTTACAAAAAGAAATTACAATGATGATTTCAACAATCAGCATTGCGGGATATTGCGTTGGTGGTGATGTAAATGAGCTGCCTTTGAGAAATTTACAAATAGTTCCGTTCAACTTAGATCATTCAAAAAGAGCAGGAGAGTTTGCAAGAATTACATTTAAGGCAAAGAGAAACGGCAAATTAGAGGTCGCAAGCAGAAAGATCATTTCAAACGATACAAAACTTTTTGCTCAGGCCGACTGTGAAAAAGCAATTGAATTTTACCTTTCATCAGACAGCGAAAGTTAAAAAATTTACAACTTGCTGAGAAAAGAAGCAGCACCAAAATTTCAGTTCATCGACCTTAACATTCCTCATCATGAAACATTCGGACTGCTTGACCTTTAACGAAGAAACCATAGCGAACGAACACTTGCGTTTGGCTCAAGTCGTGTGAGTTGTCTATATTGAATATGCACCCGAATCAGATTTTGAGGTTAATTGATCGATTTTTGCACCTGAATCCACCACTAATTCAAGTCGATTAGTCAGCAATGGCTGAAAACAAAACCAAACCCACAGGGGCAAATGTGAGCGCGTTTATTGAGGCATTCGCCGACAGTGCGCAGAAGAAAGCAGACAGCCATGCACTTGTGAAGCTGATGCAAATCTGGTCGGGGCACGAACCGGTGATGTGGGGGCCATCCATCATCGGATTTGGCACATACCATTACAGATATGCCAGCGGCCACGAGGGCGACATGCCTTTGGTCGCATTTTCGCCCCGCAAAGCGGCGCTCACTTTGTATGTCAACATTCCTTACAACAACTTTCAGGATGAGCTGCTGCAAAAGCTCGGAAAATTCAAAATGGGCAAAGGCTGCATCTACATTAAAAAGCTGGCAGACATCGACCTGAATGTGCTCGAAGCCCTTGTCCGTTCGACCATTGCATTTCTGCAGGCCGAAAAACCGGAGAACGACCGTAAAGCATAATTCAGAGGAGCCTGTCTATTGCTTCGGCCAGCCGCAGGTCTTTGTCGGTCACCACATTGCCGGCATCGTGCGTGCTGAGCCTGATGGTCACCCGGTTGTACACATTGGTCCATTCGGGGTGATGGTTCATCTTCTCAGCCACAAAAGCCACTTTTGTCATGAAGGCAAAAGCCTGGACGAAATCGTCGAATACAAAGTTCCTGACGAGCTGATTGTTTTCGGTGGTCCACATGGTAGAACATTTTGACCTTAAACAATCAACTTTCAACAGTGTTCGAATGTGGCCCGGCAAAAGGGCGCCTCAGGCAAATTTACTCTGCCAATCAGGAAGGAAAGTCGTAATGCTTCCTGACCGCTTTGAGGATTTGCCAGCGGCATGCCAGCCCTTTGTGAAAGGTAACCAGTTGTCCGGGCAGGATTTCGACGGGTTCGCCGCCTTCGGGCGTTACGATGATGTGGCCTTCGAGGATATAGCACACCTCGGTTTCGTCGTAAAACCAGGGAAAATCGCTTTCCTCTTTCGTCCAGACGGGCCAGCTGTGCACGCCCATTGCGTTGAGCTTTTCGGCCGTAGGCTCTTCAACGGTAATTAGTCTTTCTATACTCATTTTCGATGCTTTAATCCTGGCTGGCAAGTTTTTTTCCAATTTCGCGGAGCATCACCTCGGTCATAGAGTCGAGGTTGTAGCTGTCGGACAGGCCCCAGTCGCGGCGGGCCACACTGTCGTCGATGCTGGCGGGCCAGCTGTCGGCTATGGCCTGGCGGAAGTCGGGCTCGTAGGTTATCTGAAAATCAGGCTTATGTTTGCGGATGGCGGCAGCCACATCTTTTGGGGTAAAGCTCATCCCACCCACATTGTAGCTCGATCTCAGCGAGAGTTTGTCCGGGTCGGCTTCCATCAAACGGATGGTGGCATTGATGGCGTCTTCCATAAACATCATCGGAAGGGCTGTGTCTTCGCGCAGGAAGCAGGTATAGCGGTTGTTGCGTATGGCTTCGTAATAAATCTCGACGGCATAGTCGGTGGTTCCGCCACCTGCCTCGGTTTTGTAGCTGATCAGGCCGGGATAGCGCAGGCTGCGGAAGTCCACTCCATAGCGCCGGTAATAATACTCTCCCCAGCGTTCGCCGGCCAGCTTGCTGATGCCATAGACCGTGTTGGGCTCCATCACCGTGAGTTGGGGTGTGTTTTGCCTGGGTGTGGTTGGCCCGAACACTGCGATTGAGCTGGGCCAGAACAGTTTTTTGGCATCCGAATCACGGGCCAGCTCAAGGGTATTCATCAGGGCACGCATATTGATGTCCCAGGCCTGTTGCGGAATCTTTTCCGCATTGCCCGAAAGCACGGCCGCCAGGTTGTAAACCTGAGTGATTTTGAAACGCACGGCAAAGTGCAGCAGGTTGTTGTAGTCGAGCACGTCGAGCAGATAGAACGGACCGGTCTCTAGAATGTCGGCGGGGGGCTGCTTGATATCGGTGGCAAACACATTTTTGTTGCCATAAGTTTTCCGCAAAGCCAGCGTAAGCTCCGAGCCGATCTGTCCGGAACAGCCAATAACCAGAATTCTTTCCATTTTGTGAAACGATTAACAATTAAACAGCAAAGGTAGGCCAAAGCGCTGAGCCTTACAAGGATGTCCAAAGGGCCAAAGCGCAATTTTTCGTTACTTTGCAAACGAAAAATGAAGCAGGGATGCAGGATCAGGGAAAAGAACATAAGCTATTCATTTACAACACTTTAACCAGAAAAAAGGAGTTATTCCGGCCGTTGGTACCCGGTAGGGTTGGCATGTATGTGTGCGGCCCGACGGTGTATGGCGATGCCCATCTGGGTCATGCCAGGCCGGCCGTTACTTTCGACCTTGTTTACCGTTTTCTGGGTGCTTTGGGCTACAAGGTGCGTTACGTGCGCAACATCACCGATGTGGGTCACCTTGAAAACGATGCCGACGAGGGCGAAGACAAGGTGGCCCGCAAAGCCCGGCTCGAGCAGCTCGAACCCATGGAAGTGGTGCAGCACTACACCGTGCGTTATCACAAAAATATGGACCAGCTCAACGTGCTCAGGCCATCCATTGAGCCGCATGCTTCGGGCCACATCATCGAACAGATCGAGATGGTCAGGCGTATTCTTGAGAAAGGCTATGCCTACGAGGTCAACGGTTCGGTGTATTTCGACGTGGAGCGCTACAATCGCAGCCACAACTACGGTGTGCTGTCAGGCCGCAGGCTGGAAGAGCTCATCAGCAACACGCGCGAGCTGGCCGGCCAGAGCGAAAAACGCAGCAGCGCCGACTTTGCCCTCTGGAAAAAGGCTGATCCAGAACACATTATGCGGTGGCCTTCTCCCTGGGGCGAAGGTTTTCCGGGCTGGCACCTCGAATGCTCGGCCATGGGATGCAAATACCTGGGCGAACAATTCGACATCCACGGAGGAGGCATGGACCTGCTTTTTCCCCATCACGAATCGGAAATTGCCCAAAGCACCATCGCCAACGGCAAAAGTCCTGTGCGCTACTGGATGCACAACAACATGATCACCATCAACGGGCAAAAGATGGGCAAATCGCTGGGCAATGCCATGAGCCTCGATGATATATTTGCCGGCAACCACCCCCTCCTGGCTCAGGCTTACAGCCCCATGACCATCCGGTTCTTCATCCTGCAGGCCCACTACCGCAGCACCCTCGACTTCGGCAACGAGGCGCTTCAGGCTGCCGAAAAAGGCCTTGCACGCCTGACCGAAGCCGGAAAAACACTCAACACTTTGCAGGCCAGTCCCGATGCGCCCCAACTGGGCATCGACAAACTGCAGCAAGCCGCATGGGATGCCATGTGCGACGATTTCAACAGCCCGGTGGCCATCGCCCAGCTCTTCGAAGCCGTGCGCATCATCAACAGTGTTGCCGAAGGACATGCCAAAATCAGCCCTGCCGAGTTGCAAACCCTGCAGCAGTTCTACCACACTTTCACGAGTGAAATCCTTGGGCTGACCGAAGAAAATGCCGGCCGTAAGGACGAAAAAATCATCGAAGGCCTGATGGAAACCATTCTGGAGCTGCGACAGGAAGCCCGCAGCCGCAAGGATTTCGCCACCAGCGACAAAATTCGCGACCGGCTCGCCAGCCTTAACATCGTGGTCAAAGACGGGAAAGAAGGCAGCAAATGGCAGTTCAGGTTGTAAAATGCAATATTTCGGTCATTCTTATCATGTTGACTTTCGGTACTCGTTTGCCTTATCTTTGAAAATTCTGCCTGACTTTTGCCTGAGTTGAAACAACAAAACAAGTTTGCAGTTGAAAGAGGACATTGAACAACTTAAAGCCCGGTTGAACGCCCTGCAGGACGAGCTTTCCCGCCTGCGATTCAATGCCGAACGCGATCTGAATCATCGGCTGACGCTTACCATCAACCACATCCCGCTGGCCATCGTCAACATCGACCGGCATGGGTACATCAATGCTGTGAACCCCGCCTTTCAGCGAATTTTTTCGGTTTCGGCCGTTGAGCTTGTTGACAAGCAGAACATCCGACATTTTGAGCCCTTCGTCCACAATCCCATCCAGCCCTACATTGAGGAACTGGTGGAAAAAGGCATGGAGTTCGACATCGAAATACCCTTCCATCTGGCAGGCAAAGATGTTTTCTTCCGCTGCAGAGGCATCAGGATAAGCAGCCAGATGAGCGATGAACTGAGTTACCTGATCATCATAGGCGATATCACCAAACGCAAAACCACCGAGCAGGAGCTCATCAAAGCGCTTCAGCGGGCCGAAGAATCCGACAGGCTCAAGACAGCTTTTCTTGCGGCCATGAGCCATGAGATCCGTACCCCGATGAACCATATCATTGGTTTCACCGAGTTGATGAAAGATCCGGGAATCGACCAGGCAGAACGCGAAGAATACAGCCAGATCATCTACGAAAGCGGCCAGGCTCTGCTCCGGCTTATCGAAGACATCATCGACATTGCCAGGCTCGAATCGCGGCAGATGATTCCCAACCCAAGCGTGTTTGCTGTTGACACATTTATACGCGATATCTATCAGTCTTTTACCCGCCATCTGGCAAAAAAAGGGCTTCATCAACTGGAATTTATTTTGCGACCCCCGGAAAATACCGCGGCACTGTATATCAAGACCGATGCCATGCGCCTGCAGCAGATTATTGATAACCTGCTCGACAACGCCTTCAAATTCACTTCCGAAGGACAGGTGGAACTTGGCTACAGGACGCAGGACGGAAAGCTGGCCGTTTATGTGCGCGATACCGGCCCCGGCATCCCGCCCGAAAAACATGAATGGATATTCAAGCGCTTCCGACAGCTCGACTACAGCATCAACAAAAAATACGGAGGCACCGGCCTCGGGCTGGCTCTGGTGAAAAGCCTGGCCGAACTGCTTGAAGGCGAAGTACAACTGGAGTCAGAACCAGGAAAAGGAGCTATATTTACAGTCTTAATCCCCGGACTCATTATGCAACAAACCCCATCCAACGAACCAAATAACGACACAAGTCGTAAAGACTGGTCGTCATACACTTTTTTAGTGGTCGAAGATGAGCGCTCGAACTACAACCTCATCAACATCCTGCTAAGGCCCACCAAGGTGAAACTCATCTGGGCAAAAGACGGCAACGAGGCCATCAGCCTGTTCGAACAGTTCAAAGACGCCATCCACCTGGTGCTGATGGATATCCGCCTGCCCGGCATCAACGGCTATGAAGTTACCCGCCACATCAAACAAAGCAGGCCGGAATTGCCCGTAATTGCTCAAACCGCTTATGCCATGGAGATCGAGATCATCAAGGCCAAGGAATCGGGTTGTGACGAATACATCACCAAACCCATCGACCGCCGCCTGCTGCTCGATATGATCAGCCGGCACCTGCCGGATCCTGGCCATGGCTGAAAGCTATGGCTAAGTGACCCCTCCGGGAATCCGATTTTCTTACCCCCCCGCTACCGCACGATTCCACCGTGTGGTAACGAATAAAACACCCCCAACCCCCTGCTGTACTGCCCGGAGCCGTTTTTGCTGCTGAAAAAAACCGTTGTATTGTCCTGTTTATCAGTATGTTGAAAAATATCTGAAAAAAAGTTCAAAATTTTTGATGCGAATTTGGCATTGAGTGGTACTAATAGATGTAAAAAGAAACAATGCCTGCATCAAAAAGGTACATGTTGCCTTCACGCTACCGCACGATTCCATCGTGTGGTAACGAAAAAAACACCCCCCAACCCCCTGCTGTGCTGCCCGGAGCCTATTTGGCTGCTGTGAAAAACCCAAACGGCACGGAAAACATACGCTACATCCAAAAAGACCATGCTTCGACTTCGCTCAGCACAGGTCTTGGCTCATGGCACACCATTACCGACGAAAACGGCAACCTGCTGCAGGAACTGAGTTTTGACCCCTGGGGAACCCGCCGCAACCCTGCCATCTGGCGCGCCTTTACCGGCACACCGCCTGAGCCGCTCTTTGACCGTGGTTTTTCCGGGCATGAGCACCTTTACGGCTTCCAACTCATTAATATGAACGGCCGCATGTACGATCCGGTAGTTTCGCGCATGCTCTCGCCCGATAACTTTGTGCAAGCACCGGATAACGCTTACGTTGAACGATTCTTCAGAACCATCAAATACGAAAAGATTTATATTGAACGTCCTGAAACCGGAAAGGAGCTTTACCAGGTTTGCGAACACTTTATTCACTATTACAACGAAAAACGGGATCATTCCTCCATCGGGGATGTCCCGCCAATGTTGATCTATAGGAGGGCAGCATGAGTTATAAACAAAAAATAGAAGTTATGAGTCTCCCTCCGCCCCCCCTCTACCAACAAAACAATTATCTTTGTTGAAAATATTGTCCAGCCTAATTAGACCATCTCACTTCTACCCTCATTAAGCAGGCGCAAAACACTTTATTGGAATTTTACGTTCGCATGCTGTAAGGCAAACAGCCCGCGCAAGGGCGCGTGCTGCCTCACAAGATTTGCTGCCCTTGCTGCATTCACACCAGGCGCTTCCCGCCGTTCGCCCGGCCTCTCCGCCCAGCCCGGTGAAAGCGTCAAGTGTTTCTGCTTAAGCGCTTTAATTACAATATAAAATTATAAAAGGAATTCTGTTCGAAATAATTTCAAATCGCATTGAAACTGGCAAGCTGAGCTGAACCATGACAACAACAATGACAACCACCGACAACAACGACAACAAAAACAACAACCACCGACACCCCCCTCCCGTGCTGGTTGTGCTTACACAATTATTTTAACCCTCATGGCAGAAATTTACACACCCCTTGCTACTTTAGCCAAAAAATGACCGCATGGTACTTCAAGGCATCGACTGGCTGATTATCGCATTGTTTTTTGTTGTCCTCATCGGCATTGCCATAGCATCGTCGCGATCGGCCGGAAAAGGATATAACGAGTTTTTCCTTTCGGGCCGCAACATGCCCTGGTGGCTGCTGGGCATCAGTATGGTGGCTACCACCTTCTCGGCCGACACCCCAAACCTTGTAACTGATATCGTTCGGCAAAACGGTGTGGCCGGAAACTGGGCATGGTGGGCTTTCCTGCTCACAGGCATGCTCACGGTGTTTATCTACGCCAAACTATGGAACCGCTCCAAAGTGCTCACCGATCTGGAATTCTACGAATTGCGTTACAGCGGAAGTATGGCGGCATTTCTGCGCGGTTTCAGAGCCATCTACCTGGGCTTCTTTTTCAATGTGATGGTTATAGCCAGTGTTTCGCTGGCTTTTATCAAGCTGGCCGGCATCATGATGGGCATTCAGCCTGCCCCTGCACTTATTGTAGCCGCCGTGATTGTGGTATTCTACAGCAGCCTCGGCGGCTTGAAATCCATCCTGTGGACCGATCTTTTTCAATTTGGTTTTGCCATGTTTGGCGCCATCATAGCCGCAGTACTGATTGTTAACGGGCTGCCCGACGAAGTGAACGGACTTTCGGGTTTGCTTGCCCACGAAAATGTGGCGGGTAAGCTCAACCTCTTCCCCAACATAAGTCAGACAGATCAACTGCTTTACATCTTCATCATACCTGTTGCTGTGCAGTGGTGGGCCGTCTGGTATCCGGGTGCGGAGCCTGGTGGCGGAGGCTATGTGGCACAACGGATGCTTTCGGCCAGGAACGAACAACATGCCATGGGCGCCACCCTTTTGTTCAACTTTTTCCATTACGCATTGCGACCCTGGCCCTGGATTATTGTGGCACTTGCTTCGCTGGTAGTTTTTCCCGACATCGATTCCCTTAAAACTGCCTTTCCAAATGTGGCAGCGCAATACATCCGCGAAGACTTTGCCTATCCGGCCATGCTTCGCACCTTCCTGCCCGCAGGCCTGCTCGGGCTGGTGGTGGCATCGCTTATTGCAGCTTTCATGTCCACCGTGGCATCGCACCTCAATTGGGGCTCATCGTATCTTGTAAACGACTTCTACCACCGTTTTTACAACCCCAACGCCAGCGAAAAGAAACTCGTGCTGGTGGGCAGGATAAGCACGGTGCTCCTGATGATATTTGGCGTATTGCTAGCTCTGGTGCTGCAAAATGCCCTGCAGGCATTCCAATATATTCTGATGATTGGAGCAGGAACCGGACTGATTTATATCCTGCGGTGGTTCTGGTGGAGGATTAATGCCTATTCCGAAATTTCGGCCATGGCTGCCGCAACACTGTTTTCGCTGGCATTTATTGTAATGGAAAATTTCTTCATGTCCGAAACAGCCGACGGTATTGAAGTGCTTGGCATGCTTACCACGCCCACCTACTGGAACATCATCAAACTGCTTGGTGTGGTAGTGCTGACTACTGCTGTCTGGCTCAGCGTTACTTTTCTCACCCGGCCCGAGGACGATGCTACTTTGTATTCCTTCTACCGAAAAGTCAGGCCCGGTGGTCCTGGATGGGCAGCCCTGCTCACAAAAGCCCGCGCACAAGGCATCGAACTGGACCCCACGCCCGAAGCAGCCTGGGATGTGCCCATCGGATTGCTCTGCATGATGCTGGGCAGCACCACGGTATATGCCGCACTCTTTGCCACCGGTTTCTGGCTATATGGCCAATGGGTGCCGGCTTCTTTACTCTCGGCCACTGCCCTCCTTGCCGCATTGCTGCTCGGCCACACCTGGACAAAACTGCGTTTCAACTGATGTCGGAAACAGCAAATCTTCCCCTCAATTATCCGGCGAATGTCACCACCCACATTACTCATCCTTGCTGCGGGCCTGGGCAAACGGTTTGGCGGAAACAAACAAACCTGCAAAATAGGTCCTGCGGGCGAAGCCATCATTGATTATTCCATTTACGACGCAATCAGGGCAGGGTTCGCGAAAGTGGTCATCGTAGTGCGTCAATCCATGGCTGATGAGTTCGAAAAAACCATTGGCCGGAGATGGCATACCAAAACACAACTTCAGTATGTTTTTCAGGAGCCTGATAACCTGCCCAAAGGTTTTTCGATACCTGAGGGGCGCATCAAACCCTGGGGAACTGCCCACGCCATCATGGTGGCCGAAAAAGCAATTCACGAGCCGTTTATGGTGATCAATGCCGATGATTTTTACGGCCGGGAAACTTTTGAAACAATTGCCAGCTACCTGAAATCCAACACAAACCATCAGCAACACTGCATGGCCGCTTTCGAACTGAAAAACACCCTTTCGGATCACGGACCTGTGTCGCGGGGCATCTGCCTGTGCGACAACAATATGCATCTGAAAACGATCACCGAAATCACTCAGATTGCCCGTAATGAAATTACCGTGGGCTACATGGACGACCATAAAAACTGGTTGCCCCTGGACGAAAACACCCCGGTTTCGATGAATGCCTGGGGATTCTATCCCGGCATTTTTGGCACACTGCACAGAGGGTTCGGCAAGTTTCTCCGCAAGTGCAGCAATCCCCTGCATGATGAATATTTCATTTCATATCCCCTGAACAGCATGATCGCCCGGCAAGAGGGCAGCATCAAGGTGCTCCGGACCAGTGCACGGTGGTTCGGGCTCACCTATCCCGGCGACCGGCAACCAGCAATGCAGCAGCTGCATCAACTGATTGCTGCAGGCGAATACCCTTCTGACCTTTTCACCTGATCTGCTATGGTTCAACAGCTTATGCAATCCGATCCTTCAGGCGCAATCCGGAACTTTCGCATTTCGGGCGAGGCCACCCACATCGGCAAGCTGGGCCAGGGACACATCAACGATACGTTTCTGGTGCTGACCAATACGGAACAAGCATACGTGCTTCAGCGGATTAACCACATGATTTTCAGGGACGTGCCCTCGCTTATGCACAATATCAGCCGGGTGTGCCGCCATCTGAATGCCTGCGCACAGTCACCATCGCCCGAACAACGTCTGCTGGCGCCCGAAATAGTTGAGGGTTTGGATGGCCGGCCCTTTGTTTGTGATGCAGGCGGCAACTACTGGCGATGCATGACCTACATTGCCCACACACCCCCCGGAGCGCTGACAAGCCATTTGGCACGTGAGGCCGGCCGGGCCATTGGCCTGTTTCAAAACAAACTCTCTTCCCTGCCCGGCGAGCCACTTGCAGATACCATCCCGAATTTTCACAACCTGCAGCTCAGGCTCCACGCCTTACATCAGGCCATTGCTACCGACCCCGCAGGGCGCAAACAGCATGCCCTGAACGAGATGAATGCGCTGCTGCGCAGACAAACCGAAATGCTCAGGGCCGACAGGCTGCTTGCCGAAGGAACATTGCCGCTGCGCGTAGTGCACAACGATACCAAGCTGAACAACATCCTGTTCGACGAAAATGGCAAAGCCATCGCTATTGTTGACCTGGATACCGTGATGAATGGCAGTGTGATATACGACTTCGGCGATGCCGTGCGCACCCTGTGCAATACGGCCGGCGAAGACGAAAGCAGACTGGAGCTTGTTGGCTTCGATCAGGCGCTTTTCGGGGCATTTGCCGAAGGCTACCTGATGCAAACTGCCGGCCTGCTCCAGGATGCGGAGATTGAACATCTTGCATTCGGTTGCAAACTCTTGCCTTACCTCATGGCGGTGCGCTTTCTGACGGATTATCTGCTCGGCGACGTCTATTACAAAATAAGCAGCCCGATGCAGAATCTGCACCGGGCTTCGAACCAGATCAGGTTTGTGGAATGTATCGAGAACAGCTATCCGGCATTAGAGCAAACCATCAACCGGATTTTGGGGAGATAGTCAGGCATGAATAGCTGTGGTGTGGTACAAAGTTTAGTTTATTTGTTGTTAAATTACTGAAGTTTAACCAACAGGCTCAGGATCGGATCACCCTGCCCGAACCTGTAATCTGCTGCCGGACAGCAGGATTGCCGCGGTAATACACATTGCCGCTGCCGCTGATGCTCACATCGAGCAGCTGCGCGACACGCACATACATATTGCCCGAGCCGCTGATCGAGGCGTAGCATTCCTTTTGCACAAATCCGTAGGCTTCCACATTGCCCGAGCCGCTGATGCGGATGTCGGAATAATCAGCCAGGCCGGTGAGCCAGATGGTTCCTGAGCCGCTGATGCGCGCATCCAGGCTCTTCACATCCGCATCGGCCTCAATGGTTCCCGAACCATTGAGCTGGAGGCTCAGGTTGTCGAGCATAAGGTTATCCACTTTGATCAGGCCGGAACCGTTGAGTGTAAACGACTCTACATAAGGCACATACACATGGACTATCATGCTCATGCCCGGATTGATGCAATGGCTTCCCTTGGTTTCGATAAAAAGCCGACCGCCCGAAACAGTGGTGCGGATATAAGGCAAAAGGTTCGACTCTGCATCTATTTCCACTTCGTGACGTTGCGAAGGATGCACATAAACTTCAAACGAGCCGTTGCTCACCACTCCCGTAAAGGGCTGAACCGAACGCAGTTCGGTGCGGGGCATGCCGTTGCCCTGAATGCAAACGCCATCGTAATAGCATCCCTGGAGCAAAAAGAGCGATGCCAACAACAAAAACAGACCAAAAGTTCTGAAATAATTTGCGGAGGTTTTCATAATCATTACCGGTGTTTTGGTTTTCTTAATTCATTCAGGTTCTTTTGCTTAAAAACCAGAATCATGCCAAAAGGCCATGTGCTTCATTTTTGCCCATCATTCTTTTCTTTATCGTTGATCTTCAGCATTCCGGAGATTTCATCCGGATTCAATAGCCTTTGATGATTCAGTTTTTGGGCAATGCGGATCCAGAGTTTTTCGCCGGGCACAAGTTCGTCGAAAAGGCTTCGGTTGTTGCGGATAAATTGTTCGAGGGGGTCAGGCTGCATATCCCTGTTGCATAATGATTTCTTTGACGCGCTGCCGGGCACGCATGTATTGAGTTTTGGAGTTGGAAACCGAGATGTCGAGGATTTCGGCAATTTCGTTGTGGTCGTAACCTTCGAGCAGGTAAAGCGAGAAAATGGTGCGGCTGCCGGAGGGCAGGCTGGTCATGGCTTTTTTCACCTGCTCCACGCTCAGGCCGGTTTCTTCGGGAGCCTCATCGGGAATGCCGGCAAATGCCTGCATATCGTCCAGGTATTGCAAGGGCAACTTCCTGCGCCTGAGGGCATTGATGCATCTGTTGATTACGATGCGTTTAAGCCAGGCCCCAAAAGTGCTTTCAAACCTGAAACGGTGCAACTTGTCGAAAGCTTCAAAAAAAGCCTCCTGCAACACATCTTCGGCATCTTCGCGGTTTTGAAGCATACGGTAGCTCAGATTAAGCATGGCCTTGGCATATTGCTGATAGAGGGCATATTGCGCCCTGCGGTTTCCGTCGATACACTGCAGGATGAGCTCGCGTTGGGTGTGGGTGATAAGCTGTTCCACGGTTCGAATGTTTTTGGTGCTCACCTGCCAGATAAAAAGACATGCCAAACTTTTTGGGGTTGTAACCAAGCTCATGTGCGAAAGCAGTCCTGCACAGCAGAACAAACCACATTCCGGACAGGGGAAACAGGCAAAAAATCATTTCAAATTACAACTTAACACATTGTTTTTATGATATTTAACCCTTGCCCTTGACAATCGCAGCGGAATAATTAACTTTGTCGGAAATCAGTTTTTCGACCCCCATGGTTTTTCAACCGAGCGCAAAATTTAACTTTCTAAACCTGAAAGAGCGCGACAGGTTTCGGGCCACTGTGTACGCTGGCGGACAGTATTCGTCCAGCACAGGACAGTGAATCATATTTCCGGAACCATAATATTTAACCATGGAACTTCCATTTGCCGAAAACTATAAGATCAAAATGGTTGAACACATCCGGCGCAGCACCCGGGAGGAGCGCGAACGCTGGATCGGTGATGCCCGTTACAACTTGTTCAACCTTCGGAGCGATCAGGTGTTTGTTGACCTGCTCACCGACTCGGGCACAGGGGCTATGAGCGACCGCCAGTGGGCGGGCATGATGCTGGGCGACGAGTCGTATGCCGGCGCATCGTCGTACTACAAGCTCAAAGAAGCCATCACCGAGATTACGGGCTTTCCTTATTTTTTGCCCACCCACCAGGGCAGAGCTGCCGAAAATGTGCTGTTCAGCACCCTGATCAAAGCCGGACAGGTGATACCAGGCAATGCCCATTTCGACACCACCAAAGGCCATATCGAATTCAGGAAAGCCACAGCCATCGACTGCACCATTGACGAAGCAGCCGATACCACCCTCGACCATCCTTTCAAAGGCAATATCGACCTGGCAAAGCTGCAGAAGGTCTTCGACACCTATCCACTGGAGCAAATTCCCTTTGTGATCATCACCATCACCTGCAACACCTCGGGCGGACAGCCTGTTTCGCTCGAAAATATGCGCCAGGTGAGCGCCCTGTGCCGAAAGTATGGGGTAAGGGTGATCTTTGATGCCGCCCGTTTTGCCGAGAATGCCTACTTTATCAAATTGCGCGAACCCGGCTATGCCGGCAAGTCCATACGCGAAATTGTACGCGAGATGTTCAGCCTGGCCGATGCCATGACCATGAGCAGCAAAAAGGACGGTATCGTCAATATGGGTGGATTTATCGGCTTCCGCGAGGAGGATTTATTCCGCCAGGCCAGCGTGTACAACATCATGTTTGAAGGATATATCACCTACGGAGGCATGTCGGGACGCGACATGAACGCCCTGGCCATCGGGCTGTACGAAGCCACCGAGTTCGAATACCTCGACACTCGCATCCGTCAGGTGGCCTACCTTGGCCAGCAGTTGCGCGATGCAGGCATACCGGTGCAGTATCCTTTTGGCGGGCATGCCATTTTTGTGGATGCCCTCAGGTTTTTGCCGCATGTGCCCCGCGAACAGTTTGTGGCACAGACGCTTGCCATCGAGCTTTACCTCGAAGGCGGCGTAAGGGGAGTAGAAATCGGCACAATCATGGCCGACCGCGACCCGGTGACCCGATTCAACCGCTATCCCCCGCTGGAGCTGGTCAGGCTGGCCATCCCGCGACGTGTTTACACCAACAACCACATGGACTATGTGGCCGCATCGCTGAAAAATGTGTACGAGCGTCGCGACAGCATACGCACAGGCTACCGCATTGTGAACGAAGCACCCATACTGCGCCACTTCACTGTGGAGCTGGCAAAGGTGCGTTGAGGAGTATATCGAAAACAGGCAGCGGCAGGTGCCGTTGCCTGTTTTGGTTTTAGCAATTCAACAGATTGTTGGCAGCGCCAAATTCGCCTGCCTCCACGCCATCGGCTTCGGCATCGTCGAACCAACGGCTGCCGTCGGCCAGATAACGGAACCTGTAGGTTTTGCCGGATTCAAGTTCCAGGGTGAGACTGAACGACCCGTCTTTGAGGGCATTCATTGCTCCGGCTTCGGGATTCCAGCCGTTGAAATCGCCCAGCACAGCTACCTGTGCGGCACCGGCGGCCTCCTCCTTGCTCACTTTGAAACTTACCTTGCAAACAGGTTTGCTCTTGAGAAACTGCTTTTTAATGCTCATGATTGTTGATTTAGGTTGCGAATTAGGTTGTTTGCCATTTGGCCTGGCAAAGATATCCCTTAAACGAAGCTAAGCAAACTAACTGAATATTAAGGTTTTGCAATTTTTTCCTGATTGTCAGACATTTAAGTTCTTTTCCGCAGAATGAGATTTTTTATTTCAATCGTTTTCGGAAATGCTTGAAATTCATGAATTTGTGTTTCATGGATCGGGGACAAGACCCGGCCGGCTGACCAAAACTGTGTATTTTTGTCGCATCATCCTATTATGCAACAAATGATCAAACCAGATAAAAAAGCCCAGCGTTATCAGCGGCTTTACGACCAGATTGCCGCTTTGCTTGAAAAAAGCAACAACCCCATATCGAATATGGCCACCATTGTGGCTGTGTTGCACCATAAAATGGAATATTTCTTCTGGACAGGCTTTTACCTGCTTCAGGATGGCCGGTTGCAAGTGGGGCCATATCAGGGATCGCTGGCTTGCATCGACCTGAAAAAGGATACCGGCGTTTGCTGGGCCGGAATCAATGCGGCAAAACCAGTGGTGGTGGATGATGTGCATGCCTTTCCGGGCCACATTGCCTGCGACAGCCGCTCGAATTCGGAAGTGGTTGTGCCACTGCGTGATACCCATGGAAAGATTGTGGGTGTGCTCGATGTGGACAGCACCCTGCATGCGGCTTTCGACGAAACAGATGCCCAATGGCTCGAGAAAATTGTTGCCCTGGTATATCCCCATCCTCAACCGAATACACAACAATAACCCTCTGCCCGAAAAATTCAGGCCATGGCGCACATCTTCAACATCCTGTTTGTCATCGCCCTCGCTTACAACACCTTTCCGCTGGCGCTTGGTCAAAACCGTGACCATCGCAACAGCCACCTGAAAAACCTGATCATGGCAGGCATATTCGGGCTGATCCAGGGTGTGATGTATCATCTGGGCGATGTGCTGGGCCATACCTTTATGCATCTTTTTGTGAAAAGATACAAATGGGTGGTGTTTGGGGTGCTTGTGGCGGTGGCAGTGCGTATGGCCATGGAGGCTTTCAACATCAGGCGGGGTGCCAAGCTTTTTTCGTTCGACAACTATTCAAAGTTCGTCATCATGGCCGTTTCGGCTGGCATCAACACCTTCATAGTGGGCATGACAGGTTACCATTTCATGCCATACGGCGCCCTGCTGCCCGCTTTGCTTGTTGCCGCCGGCTTTGCCTGGTCGATAGCAGGCATCAGCATGAACATCTCGCGCACGAACATCCTGCTTTCGAGCTTGTTGCAGTTCTTTTCGGCAGGGGTGCTTTTCATCATCGCATTTCTCTACTTGCTCACCAACCTTTGGGCATCATGAAACGATTATACTCAGCATTCGTCCTTGTTGTTTCTTTGCTTATCCTCAGATGGCCCGTTGCGGCGCAACCTCCGGCAGGTTATTACGACGCTGCCGAAGGCCTGAGCGGACAAGCACTGAAAACAGCCCTGCACCACATCATAAAAAACCATCAGGCGCTCACATACAGCGCATTATGGCAGGCATTCTATCAAACCGACCGCAAGCCAAACGACAAGGTCTGGGACATGTATTCTGATGTTCCTGGCGGGACACCGGCTTATGAATACACCTTTTTTGTTAACCAATGCGGCAATTATAATGCTGAAGGTCAATGCTATAACCGGGAACACTCCTGGCCGGCCAGCTGGTTCAACAGCCAGTTGCCCATGTACACCGACCTTTTCCACATTGTGCCAACCGACGGCTATGTGAATAACCGCAGGGCCAATTTCCCTTACGGTGAGGTGAACAACCCGGTCTGGACTTCGACCAACGGCTCGAAGCTGGGTCCCTCGATCACACCAGGCTACACCGGCACGGTGTTCGAGCCTATTGATGCTTACAAAGGCGATTTTGCCCGGGGATTTTTTTACATGTCGGTGCGCTACACGGGACAGGATGCAGGCTGGGCAGGCAGCGAGATGACTCAGGGCGCCGAAATCAGGCCATGGGCTGTGAACCTTTTGCTGCGCTGGCATCAGCAAGACCCGGTTAGCCAGAAAGAAACCGACCGCAACAACGCAGTGTATGCCCTTCAGCAAAACCGCAACCCCTTTATCGACCGGCCGGAATTTGCAGCCCTCATTTGGGATCCGGCTGCCGGCCAATATGAAATGATCGACCAGAGGCTGTCGGTCAGCACCTGGCCCAACCCGGCTTCGGATTTCACCATTGTGCATTGCACCGGCTGCACCGAAGGCCCTGTGCAAGTTGAACTGCTCGACTCCCGCGGCAGGTTGATTTCGCGCCAGAACCTCCTCATCGAAGCTGGCAGTGCACCCATCAACCTCCACATGCTGCCATATGGTTTCTATCTGCTTCGCCTCAACCAGGCAGGGCAAATGACCGGTACCGGAAAACTGTTAGTAAAACCCTGATTATACTCCAATGACTGCAAAAGCAAAAATTCGCATCACCAAAGAGTTTAAATTCGAGATGGCCCATGCCCTGCTGGGCTACGACGGTCCGTGCCGCAATGTACACGGGCATTCCTACGAATTGAGCGTAACAGTGATAGGTGAGCCCATCGAAACCTCCGGCCATGTGAAGCTTGGCATGGTGATGGATTTTGGCGACCTGAAGCGCATCGTAAAAGCTGAAGTCGTGGATAAGTTCGATCATGCACTGGTGCTCAACCGCGAAATGCCCGAACACATCACCCACAATCTTGACAGTGCTTTCGAAAAAGTTATTTTGCTCGATTACCAGCCCACCAGCGAGCTGATGGTCATCGATTTTGCCAACCGCATAGCTGCCCGCCTGCCCGACAACCTGAAGCTTCACAGTTTGCGCCTTCGCGAAACCGCCACCAGCTACGCCGAGTGGTTTGCCGACGATCAGCGCTGAGCCGGTTTGTTGCTCCATTGCCCGTTTCGGCCACCAAACGCTCACAGTCAGCCCGACTTGATGGTTTGGGTTTCGTGAAGTGAAAACGAGTTTGATTTCAACCTATTCCCCTGCATGTCATCCACTTAATCCTGCGATAGGTCGCTTAGCTTCCTGCGGTAGGTGAGAAAAACATTGGCACGCGAAATGTACCCAAGGTAGCGGTCGCCATCCAGCACCACAATGTTGTATTTTCCCGAATTCTGAAATTTGGCGGCCACTTCTTCCATCGGGTCATCGGGACGAATCACGTTGTCGGGAAACACCATGATGCTTTCGACCGGGGTATCGTAAAGTTCGCGGTCGAACATGATCTGCCGGATGTCGTCGAGCAGGATATGTCCCAGAAAACGGCCGCCGTCATCCACTACCGGAAAGATATTTCGTTTTGAATCGCTGATAACTTTGACAAGGTCGCCCAGGGTTTGTCCGGGCCGTATGGGGTGAAAATTGGTCTCAATCAGGTGGCCCACCTTCATCATATTGAGCACGCTGCGGTCTTTGTTGTGTGTGATGAGCTCGCCCCGCCTGGCCAGCTGATAGGTATAAATCGAGTTGGGGAGTATGGTTCGGGTAATTGCAAACGAGATGGTCGAAACGATCATCAGGGGGATAAACAAGCTGTAGCCTCCGGTGATTTCGGCGATTAAAAAGAATCCGGTGAGCGGGGCATGAAGGATACCGCTGATCATGCCTGCCATGCCGACGGCAGCAAAAATTCCGGGGTGAATGCCGGTGGAAGTGAACTGCGAAAGCGCCGTGGCATAAAACAATCCGAGAAACGATCCCATGAAAAGTGCGGGCGCAAAAATGCCCCCTACGCCTCCGGCCGCAAATGTGAAGGCCGATGCAAAAGGCTTAAGGAAGAGAATGATAGCAAAAAGCCCCATGATCACACCAAGGTTTTCGCGGTAAGCCTCAAAGATGCTGCGCTCGTACAGAGAGTTGTAGTTGCCTCCGAGCATACTGTTGATGGCATGATAGCCTTCGCCATAGAGCGCCGGAAAGAAAAATATCAGCACACCCAACCCTAGGCTACCCCACAAAAAACGCATCTGCCAGGAGGAGATCCGGTGGGCAAAAAATTCCTCCACCCGCATCATCACCCTTGTAAAATGCACCGAAAGCAGGCCGGCAAGCAAACCTAATCCTACAAAATACAGGGTGGTGTGGGGGTCGAAACGCAACTCTTCGCCCAGCGGATACATCACCGCCTGACCAAGCACGAAATAGGAGGTGATCACCGCGGTGAGCGTAGCAATCAACAAAGGCACCATCGAAGCCACAGCCAGATCGATGGCCATCACCTCGAGCGCAAACACGATGGCTGCCACCGGCGACTGAAAAATTGCCGCCATGGCTGCGGCGCTGGCCAGCCCGATCATCAGGATGATCTGACGGTGATTGAGCCTGAGCGCCTGTCCGATGTTCGACCCCACAGCGGCGCCCGTGCTCACTGTAGGCCCTTCCAATCCGACCGAACCACCGAAGCCCACCGTGAGCGCACTTGCTACGATGGCCGAGTAGGTATTGTGAAACCTGATCAACCCGTTGCGCCTTGCAATGGCATGAAGCACGCCCGGTATGCCATGCCCGGGTTCCTGCCTGACCACGTAACGCATGAACAGCACCGCAAGCAATATGCCTGCTGCCGGATAGAAGAAAAATAAAAAATAATCGTACTGACTTGCAAACCAGCTTGTTAGCAGATACTCAATGAATTGTGCCGATTTTTTGATGACGATGGCCGCAATGGCAGCTGCGATGCCTGTCACAATGCTGAGCAGGTAGATGTACTGACGCTCGTTGATATGCCTGACACGCCAGGCATGAAAACGGGCAAGCAGCATATTACGGCGAACCATAGGATAAGTTTGATGGGCTAAAATAGGAATTATACGCTGGCCCTCCAAGCCGGAGGCAACCTCTTTGGCGCACAATTTCTATTTTCGCACAAAAATCGCATGATGCGCATCGTCAGCTACAATGTCAACGGCATCCGGTCGGCTATGACCAAAGGTTTGCTGAGCTGGATTGACCAGGCCAGGCCCGATGTGGTTTGCCTGCAGGAGATTAAAGCCAGTCCGGATCAGATACCGCTATACGAAATTGAGATGCTTGGATATAAGCACTATTGGTTTCCGGCCGAGAAAAAGGGATACAGCGGCACAGCCATCCTGAGCAAAGCCAAACCCGATAAGGTGGTGCTGGGCATGGGCATACCGGAATACGACGCCGAGGGCCGTTTTATCAGGGCCGATTTCGGGGGATTGTCTGTTATATCGGTTTATCATCCATCCGGAAGCAGCGGCGACGAGCGCCAGGCTTTTAAGATGCAATGGCTCTCCGACTTTGAAGATTATGTGGAAGAGCTCCGGAAAACGCGTCCCTATCTGGTACTATCGGGCGATTACAACATCTGCCACCAGCCCATCGACATTCACGATCCCATCCGGAATGCCACGGTTTCGGGCTTTCTGCCGGAAGAACGGGAGTGGATGAGCGGATTTCTGAACCGTGGCTACATCGACACATTCCGGCACCTCAACAAAGCGCCCTACCACTACACCTGGTGGAGCTACCGGGCCAACGCCCGCGCAAAAAACAAAGGCTGGCGCATTGATTACCACATGATTACAGATAACCTGCTGCCCAAGCTCCGCGCTGCACGCATCTTTCCCGAGGCCGTGCATTCCGACCACTGTCCGGTGTTCGTGGAAATCGACTGGTAACCAGTTGCTTCATTGATCTATCGGAGATTTCAATTCAAAACAAATCAAGCCTTGTTATTCCCTGAGGTGGATTATTTTACGCGGGCATGTTGAAAGTTTAAGGAACAAACATAACCGGACAATGCGATAAGTCCGTCTCCGGACTTACAAACATGCGCAGCCCCAAATCGAAAAGCGATCCCTATTTTTGCAGCATGAACCCCTGGCACGTTACCGCACACAAAATCAACCGCCTTGGCTGTGCCGGCACGCCTTTTTTGTTTGCATTCGATTTCGGCGGCAACGAATCTTTTGTTTACCCGCTCAGCCAGGTAGATCCGGCCACCATCCTTTACGACATTGCCGGAATTTCGAACCGCTCACAACCCGATACCAGCCTCCCGCACAACATCAGCTTTGTGCGCCACGCCTTGTGTGAGCAAACCTACAGCAATGCGTTCAGCAAGGTGATGTATCACCTCAGGCGGGGCGACAGCTACCTGCTCAACCTGACCTTTCCGGTGGAAATCGAAACCAACCTGAGCAGCAGAACGATATTCGACCATGTGCAGGCACCCTTCAAAATGTGGTACAATGACCGTTTCGTGGTGTTTTCGCCTGAGTCGTTCATCTCCATCAGCGGGCACCGCATCCACACCTTTCCGATGAAAGGCACCATCAAAGCCGGTCAGGAAGGGGCTGAACAAATCTTGCTCAACAATGCCAAGGAGCTTGCCGAACATTACACCATTGTCGATCTGCTGCGCAACGACCTGAGCATGGTAGCATTGCAGGTGCGGGTGGAACGGTTCAGGTATGTGCAGCCTATTGAAACCCTCAACGGGCAACTGCTCCAGACCAGTTCGCACATCAGCGGACAACTTTCGCCGGATTGGCCCTGCCGCATCGGCGACATCCTACTGAAGCTGTTGCCGGCCGGTTCGATCAGTGGCGCACCAAAACAACGCACGGTCGAGGTTATCCGTGAATCTGAGATGGACGACCGGGGTTTTTACACTGGCGTAATGGGCCTGTTCGACGGAAAAAACCTGCACAGCGCCGTGATGATCCGTTTTATTGAAACCCGCGCCGACAGGATGTTTTTTCGTGCCGGGGGCGGAATTACCGTCAACAGCACTTGCCGGGAAGAATATGACGAGCTGATGCAAAAAGTCGTACTTCCGATTGCAAAAAAAACACCCGGTTTATGATCGGCGATTTTCCATTGCTCGAAAGCATCCGCTGCGAAGATGGCCGGTTTCCGTTGCTCAATGCACATCAGGAGCGCATTGCGCGAAGTGTTGAACGGCTGTGGCCGGGCGAGCCCATACCCAGCCTTGCTGCACACCTCAAAGCACATCCTGCACCCGGGTCCGGACTCTTTAAGTGCAGGATTCTGTACGGAAAAACACTCTCAGCGCCTGATTATCAGCCCTATGTGCTCAAACCTCCGAAGCAGCTGAAACTTATTGAAGACAACACCATTGATTATGCGCTGAAATGGGCCGACAGAAACCATCTCAACCACCTGTTCGGATTGAGAGGCGCGTGCGATGATGTGCTGATTGTGCGTGATGGGCTGATCACAGACACCACCTACTGCAACATTGCATTTCTGAGTGATGGCAGCTGGTTTACCCCTGCGCTTCCTTTGCTTGCCGGCGTACGCCGCAACGATCTGCTGGATAAGGGAATCATCAGGTTGATGGAAATACCGGTAGCCGGATTGCCGGCGTTTAGCCATTTCAAAGTGTTCAATGCCATGATAGGATGGGAGGATAGCGAGCCACAACCCATAGGCATGGTATTTGCGTAATTATCTATCGCAGGCCTGAACTGGTGCTCTCCACCGTGGAGCCCCCCAATGAAAAGCAAAGTCAATAGGAACGCTATTGCCTTTGCCACGATGAAGCCGGATGGAAGAATCCAATATTAAAAAGGAGGGACAATGGCGACCACTGCCCCCTATGCCTGACAGTTTAGCCTTTTTTCAGCTCTTTTACAGCTTCGATAAACTCGGGAAGCACTTTCAGGGCGTCGCCAACGATGCCATAGTCGGCTGCTTCGAAGATGGGTGCTTCAGGGTCTTTGTTCACTGCCACAATCACTTTCGAACCGCTCACGCCGCCAAGATGCTGAATGGCGCCCGAGATACCAAAGGCGAAGTACAGGTTCGGGGCGATGATTTTTCCGGTTTGTCCCACGTGTTCGCTGTGCGGGCGCCAGCCTTCATCCGACACCGGACGCGAGCAGGCTGTGGCAGCACCAAGCAATTCGGCCAGTTCTTCGATAGGCTTCCAGTTTTCGGGGCTTTTCATCCCACGGCCACCCGACACCACAATCTCGGCTTCGCTCAGCAACACTTTGCCGGTCACTTTCTGGGTCTGCTGCACATTTAGCACAAAGTCGGAAGCACTGCATCCACTGTCGAAGGCCTCAACTGACACATCAACAGGTTTTTCGTGCACACCAAAACTATTGTAGGCCAAAGTGAGCACTTTTTTCGCGGTCAGGATCTCGGCATGTCCGATGGCTTTGCCGGTAAACACCACCTTGTTTACCAAAAAAGGTGTGATGCTTTGGGGCAGGCCGGTGACGGCACTCACGTATCCGGCTCCAAGCCTGACAGCCAGGCGCGGAGCCACACCTTTGCCTTCGTTGTTGTGCGCCAGCACAACCACCTCAGCCTGTGCGGCAGCCGTGGCCAGGGCTTTCGCGCTGGCCCTGTTATCGAGCTGGGCAAACAAGGGATTGGCATCGTGCATCACCTTGCTGATGCCATATTTACCGAGCTTTTCCAGTTCGTCTCCGGCCATCGGTCCAAGTACAACGGCAATGGCTTCCTTGCCCATATTTTCTGCCAGGGCTGTGGCGTAGGATGCCAGTTCAAAACCAGCTTTTTTGATGATTCCTTCCTGATTGGGGATATATGCAATGACTGACATAATCTCTGTGTTTTTGTTGTTTTAGAGCACTTTAGCTTCGTTGCGCAAGGCATGAATCAGTTCACGGGCCTGTTCTTCGCCAAACTTTTTGCAGGCAGCTTTTGCCGGTGGCAGGTCGAAGGCAGCATATCTGGTGCGGGCTTCTGCTGCGGCGGGTTGCACAACCTGGAGTGGTTTGGTGCGTGCCATCATGATGCCGCGCATGGCCGGAATACGTGGTTCTTTGGCTATGCCTTTCTGCACAATGGCCAATACCGGAAGCGGAGCTTCGACAATCTGGCTGCCTCCATCAATTTCGCGGGTAAACACCGGCCTGCCATTTTCCACATTAAAGCCAGAAACCCCGGCAATGGAGGGGATATCGAGCATTTCGGCCAACATCGGGCCAACAGCATTTCCGTTGTAGTCCGATGCTTCCACGCCAGCAAAAATGAGGTCGTATTCCTTGCAATGGGGCGCCAGCAGCGAAGCCACAGTGAAGGCATCAACCGGGTCGGCATCAATGCGGATGGCTTTATCGGCACCGATAGCGAGGGCCTTGCGCAGGGTGGCTTCAGTTTCGGCCCTACCCACGTTGGCAACCGTTATCGACTCGATGGCGCCGGCATTGGCTTCCTTGACTTCTAGGGCACGGGTAAGCGCCAGCTCATCCCAGGGATTGATGATCCACTGCACACCGGCGGTGTCGAATGCCGTGCGGCTGGCGTTGAATTTCACTTTGGTTGTGGTATCGGGCACATTCCCGATGAGGATAAGTACTTTCATTGATGTATCAATTGTTAAATTATTAACAAATTTGAGGCGCTAATTTAAGGCAATTTCGCCAAGCTCCGGACATCATTTCAGGAGCTCGCGCGAGATGATGATCTTCTGAATCTCGGAGGTGCCCTCGTAAATCTGTGTCAGTTTGGCTTCGCGCATCAGGCGCTCCACGTGGTATTCCTTCACATAGCCATAACCGCCGTGAATCTGAACAGCTTCGGTGGTGACTTCCATGGCGATGTCGGCTGCGTATTGCTTGGCCATGGAGCTTGCAAAACCGTAAGGTTTACCCTGATCTTTGAGCCATGCGGCCTTGAGGCAGAGGTTGCGGGCATTTTCCACTTTTACGGCCATGTCGGCAAGTTTGAACGCGATGGCCTGATGGTTGGCAATGGCGGTGCCAAAAGCCTTGCGCTCTTTGGCATAGGCGATGGCACGTTCGAGGGCGCCGCTGGCCAGGCCAAGCGCCTGTGCAGCAATGCCAATGCGACCGCCTTCGAGGGTTTTCATGGCAAAGGTGAAGCCGAAACCCTCCTCGCCAATACGGTTTTCCTTGGGCACTTTTACGTCGTTGAACATCACCGAATGGGTGTCGCTGCTGCGCATGCCCATCTTGTCTTCGTGCGGGCCGATGGTGATGCCCTCGCTGTGCCTGTCGACGATAAAGGCGGTGATGCCCTTGTGTTTTTTGGCGGGATCGGTCTGTGCGATAAGCAGATAGGTTGAGGCGCTGTTGCCATTGGTGATCCAGTTTTTGGTGCCGTTCACCAGGTAGTAGTCGCCCATGTCCACTGCCATGGTGCGTTGGCTGGTGGCGTCCGAGCCGGCTTCGGGTTCCGACAATAGGAAAGCGCCAATTTTTTCGCCTCTGGCCAGGGGCTTGAGGTATTTTTCGCGCTGGGCATCAGTGCCATATTTCTCGAGACCATAGCATACAAGCGAGTTGTTGACCGACATGATCACACTCACTGAGGCATCCACCTTACTAAGTTCCTCCATTGCAAGCACATATGAGATGGTATCCATGCCGGCCCCATCCCATTGGGGGCTCACCATCATGCCCATGAATCCGAGTTCGGCCAGGGCTTTCACATGCCTGTGCGGAAATTCGCCGGTGCGATCGCGCTCCAGTACATCGGTGATCAGTTCACGCTGGGCGTAATCGCGCGCAGCCTGTTGAATCATCAGTTGTTCTTCAGTAAGTTCAAAATTCATTGGAAAATTGTTTTTTTTCTTGCAAGTCAAAAATACGCATTTCAATCGTTTGCAGAAGTTGCCGCCGCGAATCCGCACAATTCTTTTGCGGCATAGATAAACTCGTCCATCATATCCCTGAGAATATCGGCTGCCGGGCGGATATCGCTGATAATGGCGGCCACCTGACCAATTTCGAGTTCACCCTCATCAAGGTCGCCTTCAAACATGCCTTTTTTTGCTCTGCCGCGTCCGAGCAGTTGTTTGAGTTCCTCGGCTCCGGCCCCACGGTTTTCGGCCTCGCGCACCAGCTCATAGAATTTGTTTTTGAGCAGGCGCACAGGCACTAGCTTTTTCATCATGAGTGCGGTGTCGCCATCGCCGGCTTCCACAATTTTTTGTTTGAAGGCCGGATGAGCCGACGATTCCACGCTGGCAGCAAAGCGCGAACCCACCTGCACGGCATCGGCGCCAAGGGCAATGGCGGCCAGCATCTGACGGCCTGTGGCAATGCCTCCGGCAGCAATGAGGGGCAGGTTGGTGATTTGCCTGACCATTGGGATAAGGGTCATGGTGGTGTTTTCTTCCATGCCGTTGTGCCCCCCGGCTTCGAAGCCCTCGGCCACAATGGCATCCACACCGGCTTCGGCAGCTTTGAGGGCAAAACGGCGGTTGGCCACCACATGCGCCACTTTGATGCCATGGCTTTTGAGCATCGCTGTGTATTTGGCCGGATTGCCCGCCGAAGTGAATACAATGGGCACCTGATATTGAATAACCAGCGCAACCAGTTCGTCGGTCTGGGGATAAAGCAAGGGAATGTTTACACCGAAAGGTTTGCCGGTGGCTGCCTTGCATTTGATAAGATGCTCCTCGAGCACATGCGGATACATCGAACCTGCTCCGATGAGGCCCAGTCCGCCGGCATTGCTCACGGCCGAAGCCAGCTTCCACCCGCTGCACCACACCATGCCTGCCTGAATCACAGGAAAACTTATTCCAAATAATTGACAAACAGGGTTTTCCTTCATATATCCCGGATTTTAAAAAACCAGCCGGCTACCGGCCGGCTGATTGACATAATGGATGTTGAACAGTGTTATTCGCTGAGATTGGGATTGGGCATGGGGGTTTGCAGGTGCCCGTCGGCATCGGTGTAGCCATAGATGCGGTCGAGCAGCACCTTGTATTTTTTCTTGACGATGTTGCGGCGCAGCTTCAGGGTGGGCGAGAGTTCGCCGGTTTCGGGAGTCCATTCGGTGCAGGTGAGCTCGAACTTCTTGACCTGTTCATGTGGGGCAAGGCCCTGGTTGATGCGGTCGATCTCCTGCTGGAAACGTTCGATCACTTTGGGGTGTTTGATGAGCTCCTTGGAGTCGCGATATTTCACGCCATGCAGAAATGCCCAACCGTTCAGGAAATGGAAGGCAGGACAGATGATGGCTGCGGCAAATTTTTCGTTTTCGCCCACCACCATCAGCTGCTCGATAAACTGCGACTCCTTGAACTTGTTTTCGATGACCTGGGGCGCCACATATTTGCCTGTGGAGAGCTTGAAGATTTCCTTTTTCCGGTCGGTGATTTTGAGGATGTTGTGTTCATGCAGTTCTCCGATGTCGCCGGTGTGGAACCATCCTTCCTCGTCAATCACTTCGGCGGTTTTTTCCGGGTCTTTGTAGTAGCCCATCATCAGGCTTGGTCCGCGCATCAGGATTTCGCCATCGTCGGCAATTTTCACTTCGATGTTTTTGAGCACCGGGCCTACCGTTCCGAATTTGAGGAAGGGATACTCACGTTCGTTGCAGGCAATCACAGGCGAGGTTTCGGTGAGCCCGTAGCCTTCCTGCACGATGAGGCCGGCGCAGGTGAATACCCTGGCCAGGCGAGGTTGCAGGGCAGCGCCGCCCGACACAATCACCTCCACCTTGCCGCCCAGGGCTGCCCGCCATTTGCTGTAAACCAGCTTGTCGGCAATCTTGCGCTGAAACTCGTACCAGGCACCATTGGCACGGTTGAGCTCGTAGCGCAGACCGATGTCGACTGCCCAGAAAAAGATGGCTCTTTTCAATCCTTTGAGCTCTCTGCCTTTCAGGATCAGCTTGTCGTACACTTTTTCGAGCACACGTGGCACCGTTGTAAAGCCCTGGGGCGAAATCTCGCGCAGGTTATCACCTATGGTTTCTGTACTTTCGGCATAATAAACCGACACCCCCTCGTGCTGCAAAAGCATGTTGACCATGCGCTCGAACACGTGGCACAAAGGCAGGAAGCTCAGGAATCTGGCGGTATGGTCCACTGGCAGCAGGTGCTTGCTGGCCATGATGTTCGACAGGAAGTTTTTATGACTCAGCATCACGCCTTTGCTCCGGCCTGTGGTGCCCGAGGTGTAAATGATCGAAACCAGGTCTTCGTGTTTGATGGAGGCTTTTACCTCTTCCAGCTTTTCGGGTGCCGGGTTGTTCCGTCCGGCTTCCAGGATGTCGTCGAAGCCAGGTGCGCCTTCCACCCGATCGATTGTAAACACCTTTTCCACATTGGGGGTTTGCTGAGCCAGGGGAAGAATCTTCTCATATAGCTCCTTGCTCGAAACAATGACAAAGCGCGCATCGGAATGCGACAAAATGTGCAGAAACTCGTCATCGCTGTTGTTGGGATACACCGGCACATGGATGCCGCCGGCCTGACTCATCCCCATGTCCATGATGTTCCATTCGGGACGGTTGTTGCTGATGGTAAAAATCTTATCCCCTTTATTCAGGCCCATCGAGAGCAGGCCATAGCTGAAAAGGTCAACCTTTTCTTTGTATTCGGCGGTGGAAAATTTCTCCCATCGGCCGTTGCGTTTCACGGCAAGGGCATCATCCTTGGGATAAAGGGCCATCATGCGGGCCACAATGTCGAAGGTTCTCGTTACTTCCATAGTTTAAGTTATTGTGTTGAATGGATATTCTTTCTGCGGAATGTCCAGTGAAAGGTAAACCTGGCCACCTCGGTGCCTTGTGCGTCGAAGCCGCTGGTATGCACCACCACTTCCTGACCATCGTTGCTTTGGCGGCAGGCAGCTATGGCATTGGCAATGGCCTGGCCGTCGCGGCTTTCGAAGCGTACCCTGCTGCGCGCTTTTTTCAGAAACCTGGCTTCCATGCCGATCACCAGCATCGAAACGGGCACTTCGGAGGCCAGAACACCCCTGAGGGCATACAGGCCCGAAGCCAGCTCGGCAGCCATGGTCATGGGCGCAAAATACATCGAACGAAAGGGGTTGGAAGTGATGCGTCCGTAGGGCACCGAAACCACCGATGCTTCCCCGTCGAAACGCTCAACCCGCAACCCGGCCACAAAGCCGAGGGGCAGCTTGCGCAACAGGTAAAAACCAAACATGATGCGGCTGTGTACGGCCCGCTCAAACAATCTAAGTCTTTTATGATTCATGGCTTCCATTCCGGTGAAAATCCCTATTGCTGAATGCCCGGAAGCTGCAGCCGTGTAATGCATCATTGCAAGGTTTTCAGCTAAAATATAAATTCACAGCGTTTTAGCAAAAAAACTCACATTTTTTTACAGATTACTGCAGCTTCGGGCATCAAAATGAACTGTTAACCGCAAAACAGTTTAAAAAGGATATCCCCCAACTTCAATCATATGCCTGGCAATGCGGCGGCGGGCAGCCACCGGATTCACCTGCTGAGGCCTGGTGAAGCGCTTGAGCCCCATGAGCATGGCGTTGCGCTCATCGCCTGTGGCAAAGGCGTTCACGGCATCCAGCCCGTGCTTGTGCATCAGGGCACAGACATCATAAAAATAAACATCGGCAGCATCCTGAAGCAACGCCAGCTTATCGGCTTCGAGCACACCCGCCTGCTTTTCGATACGCAACAGCATCGACTCGGCAGCGTAGGTGTAGATGACCATATCGGCCAGGTTGAGCATAATTTCCTGCTCGTCGGCAAAGCGCTCGGCGAAGTTTTGTACCGCTGCTCCGGCCACCATCAGGATGGCTTTTTTGAACTGGGCAAGCACTTTGTGTTTCTGCTCGAAATAGTCGGCACTAACGCTGCCGAAGTCGGGTATGGCCATCAGTTCTTTGGCCACAGCCATGGCGGGGCCAAGCAGGTCGATCTCGCCTTTCATGCCACGCTTGAGCAGTTCGCCCACGATGACCATGCGGTTGATTTCGTTGGTGCCTTCGAAGATGCGGTTGATGCGGGCATCGCGGAAAGCACGTTCCACCTGTGTTTCTGCCGAATAGCCCATACCGCCGTAAATCTGCACCCCTTCGTCCACCACATAGTTGAGCACTTCCGAGCCATACACCTTGGCAATCGAAGCTTCGATGGCATACTGGCGCATGGCTTCCACGGCGGCTGCACCCTTATCCCCACCCTCAGCAATGAGCGAAGCCCGCACATCCTCGATGTTCTGGCTGGCGCGGTAGGTAAGGGCCTCGCTGGCATAGGTGCGGATGGCCATCTCGGCAAGTTTGTGCTGAATGGCGCCAAAGCTGGCTATGAATTTGCCAAACTGCTTGCGTTCGTTGGCATAGGCCGTGGCGTATTTCATCACACCTTTGGCTGCGCCAACAGTGGCGCCGGAGAGTTTGATGCGGCCCAGGTTGAGGATGTTCAGGGCAATTTTGAAGCCGCCGTTGCGCTCGCCCAGAAGGTTTTCCACGGGCACGTAAACGTCTTCAAAGTAAATCTGTACGGTCGAGGAGCCTTTGATACCCATCTTCTCTTCATCCGGACCAATGGTTACACCTTTGCTGTTTGCCTCCACAATAAAGGCGCTGAGGTTTTTGTCGTCATCGATGCGGGCAAACACAATCAGCAGGTCGGCCACTCCGCCGTTGGTGATCCAGATCTTGACACCGTTGAGGATGTAATGTTTGCCGTCGGGGCTGAGGGTAGCTTTGCTTTTGCCGGCATTGGCATCCGAACCGGCATCGGGTTCGGTGAGGCAGTAGGCGCCAATATATTCGCCCGAAGCCAGCCTGGGGAGGTATTTCTGTTTCTGAGCTTCGTTGCCATAATACAGGATTGGCAAGGTGCCTATGCCTGTGTGCGCCGCAAATGCCACTGCAAAGCTGAAGCCCTTGCCCATCTCTTCGGTGGTGAGCATCGAAGTGACAAAGTTTTGTCCAAATCCGCCATATTCCTCCGGCAAGGCGATGGCCAGCAGGCCCATTTCACCGGCCTCTTTGAGCAATTGGCTCAATAGCCCGCGGTCGTGTTTTTCGAGCTGGTTCATCTGGGGGATGACCCTGGTTTCGTTGAAGTCGCGGCAGCTTTGCGCCATCATCCGCTGTTCTTCGTTAAATTCTTCGGGGATAAACACCTCCGATGCGGCCGTGGCCCTGACAAGAAATTCGCCTCCTTTGAGCATTTTGTTGTTATTCATGGTTTTGGATTGTTTTTTGGTTAAGAAAGATTTTCGAAAATTCCGGCTGCACCCTGGCCCGAGCCTACGCACATGGTTACCATGCCATAGCGTTTGTTCAGCCGGCGCATGTCGTTGAGCAGCTGCACGCTGAGCTTGCTGCCGGTGGCCCCCAGGGGATGGCCGAGTGCGATGGCGCCCCCGTTGATGTTGACCCTGTCGGGATCGAGGTTGAGCTCGCGTATCACTGCCAGCGATTGCGAGGCAAAGGCTTCGTTGAGTTCGATAAGGTCGATTTCGTTCAGGCTAAGCCCACTGTGTTTCAGCACTTTGGGTATAGCCTCCACTGGACCTATGCCCATTTTGTAGGGTTCGACCCCGGCCACCTGATAGTCCACAAACCTGGCTAAAGGTTTGATGTCCAAATCTTTTAACACCTGCTCGGATACCACAAGTACGAAAGCTGCTCCGTCGGACATTTGTGAGGAGTTGCCGGCAGTGCTGGTGCCATTGGCTGCAAAGGCGGGTTTGAGTCTGGCCAGGGCTTCGAGGCTGGTATCGCGGCGCGGACCCTCGTCGGTATCGAACACATAGGAACGTCTGGCCGGCTTGTCGTCTTTCACATAATTTTCTTCCACCCGCAGGGGGACGATCTGCGATTTGAAGACGCCGTTATCCAGGGCAGCGATGGCTTTTTGCATGGAGCGCAAGGCAAAGGCGTCCTGTTCGTCGCGGCCGATGTGGTATTCCTTGGCCACCATTTCGCTGGTGAGTCCCATGCTCAGGTACCATTTGGGGTGCATGCGTGCAATGTCGGGATTGGGTGTCACGCGCCAGCCGCCCATGCTGACCAGGCTCATGGTTTCGGCTCCGCCGGCCAGCACGATATGGGCCATGCCGCTGTGGATTTTTGCTGCAGCTATGGCAATGCTTTCCAGGCCTGATGCGCAATAGCGGTTGATGGTGCAGCCGGGCACGTCCACCGTGTCGAGTGCCAGAAGCGAGAGCATGCGCCCCATATTAAAACCTTGTTCGGCCTCCGGAAAGGCGTTGCCCACAATGAGGTCGTCGATACGGCTTTTTTCGATCTGCGGAAAGTCGGCCAGCAGCCTGCGGATTACTGCCGCAGCCATGTCGTCGGGTCTCATAAAGCGCAGGCTTCCCCGGGGTGCTTTGCCCACTGCAGTGCGGTATCCGCCTATGATATATGCATTCATGTTTTTCAGTTTTTTAGGTTTCAGTTACGCAGAATTTTTCCGGTTGTGATCAGGCTTTGCATGCGTTCGAGGGTTTTGCGCTGCATACACAGTTCCACAAAAGCCTTGCGCTCGAGGTTGAGCAGGTATTGCTCCGACACTTCGGTGAGGGCAGCCGACACATCGCCACCGGCCATAACCCAGCCGAGTTTTTCGGCGATGAGTTTGTCGTGCTCGCTCATGTAGTTGGCTGTGGTAAAGCTGTCGGCGCCCACATAAACCATTCCCATGGCTTCGCGGCCCAGCACTTTGATGTCGGTGCGGGGCAAGGGGCGTGTGTATCCTTTTTCGGCCATTGCAAGCACAGCCTTTTTGGCCTGAGCCAGCTGATGTGCACGCGAAACGATCACCTCGTCGGTGCCTTTGCGCAGGTAGCCCAGATCGAAGGCCTCGTAGGCCGAGGTGGAAACTTTGGCCTGGCCGATGGTCAGAAAGCGTTGCTGAAATGCGTTGATACGCACATCGCCCTCCTTGAGCTCATCGGACAGCCGCAGGGCAAATTCTTTGACACCTCCGCCGCCGGGGATAAGTCCCACACCAAATTCGACAAGCCCCATATAAGTCTCGGCATGGGCTATCACCTTATCGGCATGCATGCACACCTCGCAACCTCCGCCAAGCACCATGCCGTGCGGAGCAGCCACCACAGGCACGGAGGAGTAGCGCAGGCGCATGGTGGTTTTCTGGAACCATTGCACAGCGAGGTCAAGCTCATCGAAATCCTGTTCCACAGCATACATGTAAATCATGCCCACATTGGCGCCGGCCGAAAAGTGTTCGCCCTCGTTGTAGATGACCAGCCCGGCATACTCGCGCTCGGCCAGGTCGAGGGCCTTGTTGAGTCCTTCGAGCACACCCTGGCCGATGGTGTTCATCTTGGTATGAAACTCCACGGCCAACACGTCGTTGCCCAGGTGATGGATGGTAGTATCGTTGTTGTGCCACAGTTTGGAACCGCTGAGGCTGCGCAGGCTGAGCAGGTTTTCCTGACCGGGAATCAGTGCATAGTCGCCCAGATCGGGGCGGTAGCAATAACGCTTTCCTTGCCTGAGTGTGTAGAAGCTATGGATGCCTTTGGCAAGCATTTGATGCACCCAGGGTGCCGGGCTAAATCCCTCTGCTTCCATGGCTTGCAGTGTTTGCTGCACGCCCAGGGCATCCCAGGTTTCGAACGGGCCGAGCGCCCAGCCAAAACCTGCACGCATAGCGTCGTCCACACGGTAGAGCTCATCCGAGATCTCCGGGATGCGGTGCGAACTGTAAGCCAGCAGACTGTAGAAGTTGAACCGGAAAAACCTGCCCGCCTTACCTTTGTCGGCCAGCAGCACGGGCAGGCGTTCAGCAAGGTTGTTCAGGTTTTTGGTTTGGTCGATGATGCCAAGCTTAGGCTTGGGCGCATCTTCATATTCCAGGCTGGAAAAATTGAGCGAAAGAAATTTCTTCTCGCCGTTTTCGGTCACCTTTTTGAAGAACCCCTGCCCTGTTTTATCGCCCAACCATTTGTTTTCAAGCATTTTAGCCAGCCAAGCTGGGGTGGCAAAAGCCTCCTGTGCTTCGTCGGCTGCCTGTTGGCGAATGTTTTCGGCTACATGCAGCAAGGTATCCAGCCCTACGATATCGACTGTGCGGAAAGTGGCTGATTTGGGGCGACCGATAAGCTGGCCGGTAAGTTTGTCAATTTCAGTTACATTGAGGCCGAACTCCTGCACATGATTGAGCAGGTTCATAATGGCATAGGTGCCGATGCGGTTGGCAATGAAAGCCGGGGTATTTTTGGCAAGTACGGCAGTCTTGCCCAGAAACCTTCCTGCATAATCGTTCAGAAAATCAACCACTTCCGGCAAGGTGTCGGCCGAAGGGATGATTTCGAACAGTTGCAGATAGCGGGGTGGGTTGAAAAAATGTGTCCCGCAGAAATGTTTGCGGAAATCGTCGGACCGGCCCTGGGCCATGGCTTCGATGGAAATACCGCTGGTATTGGTGGTGACCAGGCTGCCCGGCTTGCGGTATTTTTCCACGCGTTCAAATACCTGTTGTTTGATGTCGAGGCGTTCGGTAACCACCTCGATCACCCAGTCGCATTGCGCAATTGACGGCATGTGGTCGTCGAAATTGCCGGTGGTGATGCGCCTGGCAAAACTGCTGTGATAGAGCGGCGAGGGCTTCGAACGGATGGCCTGTTCCAGATTTTTTACCGCAATCCGGTTGCGCACAGCTTCATCCTTGAGGCTCAAGCCCTTGGCGGCTTCCTCCGGACTTAGTTCGCGCGGCACAATGTCGAGCAGCAGCACCTCGAGGCCGATGTTGGCAAAATGACAGGCAATACCGGAACCCATGATGCCGGAACCCAGCACGGCTACTTTGTTGATTCTTCGTATCATAAATGATTGTTTAAGGATGTGCTACAATTCTTCGTCTTCCACCTCATATCCTTCGGCCAGCCTGCCGGCTTCGGTGCGAATGAGCTGGCATACCCGGATGAACGCCTCTGTATCGCGGGGATCAAGACCTGCAAAGAGCTTTTTATTGAAATCGATCACCACCTGCCTCACCTTGCGCCGGAGCTGCTGACCTTTTTCGGTGAGAAAAACCATGACCACACGTCGGTCGCCGGTACTTTTTTTGCGGTAGATCAACCCATCCTGCTCCATGGTTTTCAACAGGCGCGTCAGGCTGGTGGCACTCATGCCCATCATGGGTGCGATGCTGGTGGCAGCAATGCCATGGTGAGGCACGTTGATCAGCACATAGGCCACGCCCTGGGTGGTGCCCAGCTCTGCCGCCATGATATTGTACATGCGCCTCATGGCAAACAAAGCTCCGCGGATGTGGTAATCAATGGTTTCGCTGATTCGCATGGAAAATTTATTATGCACGCATGGCAAATTTATAAGGAAACCTTACTTTAGCGCAATCGTTTTCTGTGAAAAATTCACAACAAATGAAAAAATGCGGTTTTTAACGGGACAGACAAAGGTTTTTCAGGAAAGAAAAATCTCAACAGTTTGTTTTTCAGTTATTTAAACACGCATTGTACATTGCGTAACAGATGAGCACTTCAAAAACTACTTTGGCACAGATGCTGGGAATCCGGCACCCCATTTTGGTGGCACCCATGTTTCTCATTTCGAATGTTGCGATGGTGAAAGCGGCGCTGGATGCCGGAGCCACTGCGGCCATACCGGCGCTTAACTTCCGCAGCCCGGAGGAGATGACTCAAGCCATCAAAGAAATCCGCCGGCACAGCGACAAGCCTTTTGGCATCAATCTTATTGTCAACCGGTCGAATCCCAAATACCGCGCCCAGCTTCAGGCGCTTATGGCGCAACCCCCTGATTTTGTGATCACTTCGCTGGGCAGTCCTGCCGAAGTGATTGACAAATGCAAGCCGCTGGGCATCAAGGTGTTTTGCGATGTGACAAATCTTGAGTATGCACAAAAAGTAGAGAAACTGGGCGCCGATGCGCTGATTGCCGTAAACAACAGGGCCGGCGGACATTGCGGCCCGCTGGCGCCTGAAACGCTCATGCCGCTGCTAAACACCCATTGCTCAATTCCGGTGATCTGGGCCGGAGGAATTGCACTGGCAGGGCATGTCAGCGAGGCACAGCAGCTTGGTGCAGCAGGGGTTTCGGTGGGCACTGTATTCATAGCTACACACGAATCACCTGTGTCGGAGGACTATAAAAAGGCGCTGGTAGAATATGGCGCCAAAGACATTGTGCTGACCACCCGCCTCTCGGGCAGCCACCTCACTGTGATCCGCACACCTTACTTCGAAGCCCTGGGCGACAAACAAACCTGGCTCGAGCACCTCTACAAACAACACAAATGGGTACGTAAATACCTCAAAATGATCATCTTTGCTTCGGGCATGAAAAAAATTGAACAGGCCGCATTCAAAGCCACCTACAAAACCATTTGGGTGGCAGGCCCTTCAATTGAACATGTGCATGCCATCCGGCCACTGACCGAAATTGTACACGAATTGGCAAAAGGCTGGCATTGATGCCACACCATGCAATAGCCGGACAAGCTGACATGCCGGGGTCATATTGCAAAAGACTACTTGTTTTTATTCAGGAAAATGAACCGGTCTTTTGTTTTACCAAAGCCGAAACCGTCTAATTTTGGGTTGTGGAAGTACGCCCGGCCATTAGATCTGCACTGATTGCACTGATAATTTTTGCCTCGCTGGTGCAAGGCTCGGGCAGGCTGTTTATCCTGATCAATTTCAAGCTGCACCAGGCTTACATTGCCAGGGTGCTTTGCGAGCAGCGCGAGGTGGCCAACAACCAGTGCCAGGGTAACTGCCACCTCAAAAAAGAGCTCCGGAAAAGCGAAGACCGGGAGAGAAAACAACAGCCTCCGGTCATCCAACTCAAAGAAGTGCTGCTTTGTCCACCTCCGAAACATGGCAACAGCATGGCAGAATTAGTTCGGCCCATCGCCAAAAAGATTTTTCCGGATTGCAATCCTGATATCCTACGCGGCGCCTGCCTTTCAGTATTTCATCCGCCTGAAAATCAGTTTTAAATCTCTTTTCAAGATGCTTTTCTACCCTGACAGTTTAATTTGATTGTCGGGCTTTCTGTCTATTTCTCACTTCTTAAAACTCATTTACAGGCATGAAAAAGTATTTGTTTATTGTGCTGCTGTGGCCCTATTTTGCCTTGGCACAGCAAACGCTGAAACTTACCATAGGCCCTGAAAAAGAGGCGCTTTCCCATGCACATTATGTGTACGGAACCCAGAAGGGAACAGCAAATGAACAGGGAATCATTACACTCAAACCTATTGAGGGTGCGAGCCTCGAAATCACACATCTGAGCTCGGGTTATCAGCTGATAGGCCCGGAAGAACTGAAAAGCGCACTTGCCGCCGGCGAGCTGCAGCTGGCCAGGGGAACCGGCTATCAGTTGCAACCGGTTACAGTGATCGCTTTGCGGCCGTCGAAGCCGCAACAGGAGCTGCTTCCGGTTGGTTATTATGGTGCCATTGCACACGATGCGGGGGCTTTTCTGCTCTCGAACCCGGTGGTGGCGGGCATACGAAAAAGCGGGGCATATGGGGTGGATCCGGTGCTACGCGGTTTCAAATACGATCAGATCAACATCATCCTCGACGACGGACATACTGCCCTGGCCGCGTGTCCGAACCGCATGGACCCTCCTGCCAGCCAGATCCCGATGAATATGACCGGTAGTGTGGAAATCCTTAAAGGTCCGCATGTGCTCCGTTATGGAAATACAACCGGAGGCACCATTCACTTCCGCAGCAACCCGCCGGAGTTTTCGGACCATCTGGCCCCCATGGCACGCGTGACGATTGGCTATGAGTCGAATGGTGAAATTGTACGCAGCGAGCTGATGGCTGGCATCAACAGCCGAAATATTCAGGCTCAGCTCTTTGGTACAGTTTCGCAGGGTGGCAGCTACACCTCGGGCAAGGGCGACGAAATCCCTGCCGCGTTTTATCGTCAAAGCGCGGGTGCCCGAATCTCGGCCAAACCCGCCGGCAATCAGCTGTTGCAAATCAACGTTTTCAACAACCGCGCCAGGGATACCGATTTTCCCTCGCTTCCCATGGACCTGCGTTCGGACAACACCTGGATGCTCAACCTGCGCCACGAATTGGAGAGCAAAGAACAGACTTTCAAGGCCTTGCGCACACAGGTAAATGCCAGCATGGTGGATCATGTGATGGACAACCTCACCCGCCTCATCAATTCCCGCACCATGGATGCCAGAACGTTGGCACAGACATCATTTGCCGGTTTTCGAAGCGAAGGGGAATTCAGCTTCGGAAAAGGAGTGATGTTTGCCGGCATCGACGCCCGCAGTGAGACATCCTCTGGCGAGCGTACGCGCAAGATGCTCATGGGACCAATGGCCGGAAAAGAATTCAAGGACAACATCTGGCAGGATGCTGTGGTCAACAGGTCAGGTTTGTTTGCCGAATACCGCCAGAGCTTTGGCGCATACAACTTTGTAGGAGCCATGCGGCTCGAATACCTGAGTGCCCGGGCCGGCAAAGCCGACGACAAGTTTAGCTCCACCTACACTCAACTTGATGCCAACCAGCTGTTTCCATCGCTGAGTGCCGGGGCTTCGCGGCTGCTGAATCCCAACTTTAGTGTTTCGCTCTGGCTGAGCCGCAGCATGCGCGGCGCGGGCATAGCCGAACGCTATATCAACTTCCTCCCCATCGGCCTCGATCCTTACGAAATTGTGGGCAATCCATCGCTGAAGCCCGAAGTGAACCACCAGGCAGATATTGAACTGCAATACCGAAACAAAGGACTGTTTGCCGTTGTAAGTATCTTCGGTACCCTACTAAATGATTACATCAGCCAGGAGAAAACGGACATGCAACCCAGGCTCCCTTCCTCACCCGGGGTGCGTCAGTTCCGGAACATCGACAGGGCCAGCATGACGGGTTTCGAGTTTCAGCTGAAGAGCAAACTGCCGGCCAGCCTGACCGCCGGCTTGCAGATGGCTTACGTGCGTGGCCAAAACCTCAGCCTGGAGGAACCCCTGCCTGAAATCGCCCCGCTGGATGCACGCATTTTTTTACACGGAAGCTATGCCAAAGGCAAACTCACACCTGAGCTAAGCCTGCGCACTGTTGGCAAACAAAGCCGCATTTCGAACAACTTTGGCGAAACCGAAACCCCCGGATTCACCCTGGTTGATCTTGCCGTTTCGTACCAAATTGCCAATAGCTTCTACCTCAAACTGTCGGGCACCAATCTGCTCAACGAAAATTACTACGAACACCTGAGCAGGGCCATGAGGGTGACCACGCCACCCACACCGCTCTATGCTCCGGGCCGGAGCCTGAATGTGCTGTTGAACTACCGCCTCAATTGATGATCCATTGCACCAGCGGCTTCAACTACCAGACCCTCCAAGGCCGGAAAGCTCTCTGAAACTTGTGGCGGAGCATTCATCCTCAGCAAGCGGGATGGGATAAATTGCCCGAAACATTGGCGCACCAGGGCTTTCCGGCCGTTTTTTATTCAGGCAGCACCAGAAATTGAAAGAGCAGATCTTTTCAAAAAGTGAAAAAGTTACACAACAGGCGAAGGATTTTAAACCGGATTATTTCAGAGCTTTGCCTATCTTTGGATGGTCGAATTACCCAAACAGCAAACCAGGTTGAAAACCATCATCACTTTTAGTTTGCGCTACAAGACGATGGTGCTTCTGGCCACCGCCTCGATTGCACTTTTTGGGCTGTATGCCTTGTTCAATCTGCCTATAGGCGCAGTTCCGGATGTTACCACCAATCAGGTGCAGGTGATAACGACCACGCGCAACCTAAGCACAGCCGATGTGGAGCGCTTTATCACCCAGCCTGTGGAAATTGAGATGGCCAACTTGCCTGGCCTGGTTGAGCTCAGGTCGGTATCCAAATTCGGTTTGTCGGTTGTCACAGTCGTTTTTGACGACAGGATGGGCACCTATCTGCCCCGTCAGCTTATTGCCGAACGCATCCAGGCCGCGGTCGAAAATATTCCGCAAGGCTTTGGCAGCCCGTTTATGGGTCCCATTTCGACCGGTCTTGGGGAGATCTACCAATACATCCTCGAGGTTGACCCTGAATATCAGCATCTTTACACAGCCACCGACCTGCGCACCATACAGGATTGGGTAGTAAAACGTCAGCTTTCGGGCATACCCGGGGTAGTGGAGGTGAATACCTGGGGCGGATTGCTGAAACAATACGAAGTGGCTGTCAATCCGGTCAGGCTCAGGGCTGCCGGCGTGAGCATCACTGAGATATTCGATGCCCTGGAGCGCAACAACAGCCTGGCCGGAGCAGGATATATCGAAAAAAACCAACAGGCTTACTTCATTCGTAGCGAAGGCCTGATCGAAAACCTCGACGAACTGCGCGAGGTGGTTGTTGCCAGGCACGGCAACCTGATTGTCAGGCTTGGCGATGTGGCCGAAATTCGCGAGGGCAGCGCCACCCGTTTCGGGGCCATCACCGCCAACGGAGAAGGCGAGAAAGTGCTCGGGCAGGTGATGATGCTCAAGGGCAGCAACTCCAATGAGGTGATTAAAGCGGTCAACGAAAGGGTTCAGCAAATTTCGGGCAGCCTGCCGCCCGGCATCCGGATCAACGGCTTCCTCGAGCGCAGCAAGCTGATCAGCAAAACCACCACTACCATAGCCGAAAACCTCATCCTTGGATTTTTGATTGTGATGTTTGTGGTGGTGTTGCTCCTTGGCAACTGGCGTTCGGGCCTGCTCGTGGCTTCGGTGATTCCGTTGAGCTTATTGTTTGCCATTTCGATGATGTATTTGTTTCATATTGATGCCAACCTCATGAGTCTGGGCGCTATCGACTTTGGCATCATCATCGACGGCACGGTCATCATTGTGGAGTATGTGGCGTTTCAGATCAGCCGCAATGCGGCCGAGCTGGGCCTGCTTGCAGGCAAGCCCTTGCGCCGGCGCATGGACGAGATCACGGGCGATGCCACGCAGAAGCTGAGCCGATCAGCCTTATTTGGCCAGTTGATCATCATCATTGTGTTTATCCCGATATTATCGCTCACCGGCATCGAAGGCAAGATGTTCCGACCGATGGCGCAGGTATTTGTGGCTGCGCTGGTGGGTGCCATGATTTTCGGATTTACCTACGTCCCTGTCATGTCGGCGCTTTTCCTGAAACCAGGCGGTGGTCATTCCCTGGCTACCAGGCTGATTGCCCTGCTCAACAAGGCTTATGTACCCAGCATCAACTGGGCTTTGAACCACAAAAAGCTTGTGTTGGGCGCTGCTTTGGCCGTGCTGCTTGCCACCGGAGTTCAGTTCGTTCATCTTGGAGCTGAGTTCGTTCCCACGCTCGACGAGGGCGATTTTGTGATTCAACCCGTCTTTAAAACCGGAACCACACTCAGCGAGACCATCGGGATGACCACAAAAATTGAGACCATACTGAAAAGCTTTCCCGAAGTGGATCAGGTGGTCAGCCGCATCGGGGCAGCCGAAGTGCCCACCGACCCCATGTCGATGGAAGAAAGCGACATCATCATTACCCTCAAACCCCGAAAAGAATGGGTGACAGCAAAGACCAAGGACGAACTGGCAGATGCATTCAAAGAAGCGCTGAATGTTTTTCCAGGTGTGGAGATCGAATTCACCCAACCGATTGAAATGCGTTTCAATGAACTGATTACGGGCACAAGAGCCGATGTAGCCATAAAAATATTTGGTGAAGACCTCGAGATGCTCAACAACCTTGCCCAGCGCATCAAAATCCTGGTGGAGGATGTGGAAGGTATTGGCGATATCGTGGTGGAAAAAACCACTGGTCTGCCTGAGTATCTTATTCGACTGAACAGGTCGCAGCTGGCCCGATATGGATTGACCACCGACGAAGCAAACAAAGTAATCAGCATCGCCTTTGCCGGACTCAAGGCGGGCGAGGTTCTTGAGGGCGAGCGGCGTTTTGATCTGGTATTGCGCTATGATAAACCTTTCAGAAAGAACGACATAGATCTTGCAAACATCATGGTTCCCGTGGGAGGAGGGCTTGAGATACCGCTATCAGAACTTGCCGAAATTGTGCCCGGTGAGGGGCCAGCCAAGATCTCGCGCGACAACGCCCGCCGCAGGGTAGTGGTGGGCATCAATGTGCGCGGACGCGACATGGAATCGGTGGTGCAGGACGTGCAACAACGCATTTCATCCTCCATCGTTCTGCCCGAAGGGTTCACTATAGCCTATGGCGGACAGTTTGAAAATCTCCGCATGGCAAGGCAGCGGCTCAGCATAGCCATACCGGTGGCGCTTTTGCTGATATTCATCATGCTGCACCTGGCTTTTGGCAACTTCCGCGACGCCATACTTATCTTTACCGCCATCCCCATGGCCGTGGTCGGAGGGGTTTGGCTGCTCTGGCTCAGGGGAATGCCCTTCAGCATTTCGGCCGGTGTGGGCTTTATTGCGCTTTTTGGAGTGGCCGTACTCAACGGCATAGTGCTGATCGAACACTATCATGCCCTGAGCGCCAAAGGCATCACCGATCTGCGCACACTCATCGTGCGGGGTGCAAGCGAACGGATGCGTCCGGTATTGCTCACCGCCATGGCAGCTGCACTGGGATTTCTGCCCATGGCCATCTCGCAATCGGCCGGAGCCGAAGTGCAACGCCCGCTGGCCACTGTAGTCATAGGCGGCTTGTTTACCTCCACATTTTTAACCCTTATCGTTCTGCCTGTGTTATACTGTGTTATTATCCAGCGCTCTGAAAAAATGTTTATGTCAAAAAAATCCATTTACACTATTATTCTGCTGATGCTTGTTTCCTCAACGGTTCCTGCCCAGTCACCCGGAGCCGACCTCGCCGTGGAGCGCGCACTGGCAAATAATCCGGGACATCAGGCAATACGCAAACAGCTTGAAGCAGCAGAAGCAGCCATCCCCCTGGCTTTGTCACCGGAAAAGCCCATAATTTACTATTCGCTCGACAAGAATAACCTGGCATCCAACGATCTGCCCCTTAATGTGTGGGGCATCAGCCAGCAGATCGCATGGCCGGGGCTGATAACGGTAAGGCATCAGTTGGCCAAAACGCAATACGAGAAGGCCACGCTCATGTTGCAAAAATCGGCCGCATCACTCGAGCTCGACGTGCGCCTGGCGTATAACGACTGGCAATACCGGCATGCCCTTCAGCAAATATACGAGCGGCTGTCCGGAATAGAAAAACGCGTGCTTGAGCTGGTAACCAAACGCGTGGACGAAGGTGCGCTCACCCGCCTCGAACTGCTGATGGCCCAGGCCAATTACAACGAGATTGCACTGGCGCTTTCCGAAGCGGGCTACCAAACGCAGCAATCCAGAAAAAGGCTCGAAGCCCTGATTGGCACAGACCTCGACCTGCCCGCACCCGACAGCCTCGTGCCTATGCCCTTCCCGGATACAGCTTCCCATCAGGGCGTTTGGAATGTATGGTCTGATAACTTATTGAAGCACAATAAACTCCTGCTAAAAAGCGAAAACAGGCAATGGCTGCCTGACCTGGAACTGGAATATTTTTCCGGAACCAACAAATTGCTCCATCCCACCAGGATCGACGGTTTTAAAATCGGGTTGAGCCTGCCACTGTGGCTGTTCCCGGCAACAGCCCAGTATAAAACAGGCAAACTGCAGATGCAATCGCTTGAACTGCAACTGCAACAGGCACAGAGGCTTTATGATTTGCAGTTTTTCGATCTAAAACAGAACCTGAAGATGTCGGGCAGCCACCTGCGCTTTGCCAGGCAGCAAAGCCTTGATCTGGCCTCAAAGATCGAAAATACAGCCTTATTGGCCTACGAAAACGGAGATGCCGACCTCGACACCTACCTCATGGCCTTGTCGAAAGCCCTGAAAATTCGCAGGACGTTCAGCGAGGCTATTCACCAATACAACAAAAGCGTCCTGGAATATATGTTGCTGCCAATTGTAAATACTTTTATGGAACAATGAACGCACAGGTTTTTCAATCGTTTGTCTGCTTTGGCCTGCTTTCCCTGCTGGCCGCATGCGGGCAAAAAACAGCCCCCGAAACCGGTGAAGTCAGCTCACAGATTGCTGTCGAACAAAAGATATTTGCTGAGGCGGGAATGGATACGGTGCGCCTGGCCGATACGGTATTCAGCGATTATTTGCGTTGCTCCGGACAGGTGGATGTCGATCCATCAGGAAGAGTGCTCATCAGCAGCCTGACAGGCGGGGTGGTATCCAGTTTTGACGTGCCCGAAGGCCAGCAAGTGCGCAAAGGCAGCGTGCTGTTTTACATTGAAAGCACAGAAATTGCTGATTTGCAATACGATTACCTCGAATCTCAGGCACAGCTCCAATTACTCGATACCCAGCTGGCACGCGCCCGCCGTCTTGCCCAGGGCGATGCCACCAGCCAGCGCGAACTGCAACAGGCCGAAACAGCTTATGCCACAGCCAAAGCGCGACATGACGCATTGCAGCTTAAAATGGACCTGCTGAAGCTCAAACCGGCCACCGAAGGCATAGCGGCTAAACTGGCTTTTCGCGCCCCGTTCGACGGCATCGTGGCTAAAAGAATGGCAATCAACGGACAACATATGGCAGCCGAGCAGGCCATAGTGGAACTGATCGACGATTCAAGAAAAACCCTTCAATTGCAGGTGATTGGCTCGCAACGCGCCCAAATCGAAATCGGTCAAAAAGTATTGCTCACAGAAGCCGTAGGACAAATGCCGGACATCGAAGCGGAGATCAGGCATATTTCGCCTGTTGCCGATCCAACGACTTCCGCTGTGGGGCTCATTGCCACATTTACAAAAGGCGACCTCCGGAAACTGCCCGTCGGCGCGCCGGTACAGGCTGCCATCCTGACCCGTTCCAGGCCGGTGAAATACCTGCCTTCGACAGCCATTGTTCCCCATGAAGGCAAACGTTTTGTGCTGGTTCTGGACAAGGTAGCAGACGAAATGATGTATTTCTCCCCCGTGGAAGTGACTACCGGACAAACCATGGGTGCACTTACCGAGGTTCTCTCGGCCGAAAAGCTACCCCCAAAACCCGTGATTGGGAAAGGCGGATTCCAGCTGCTGCAATAAGGCCACTCGCCTGAACGTTACGCTGCCATAATGCCATAAGCTTGTTGGCAGGGGGCCGTCGCCCATGCGACTTTCGGACATGGATGCCCGATAAAACCTTACTTTTGCCGGTGATGAAGCTGTCGCGACTGTTCATTCTGCTCAATCTTTTGCTGCTGTGCGGAGCGCTCACTGCCCAGCAGCGCACCACCATTCACGTGGAGCGAGCCAGACTGCAGCGTTTCGACCGGCAGCTCGGCCCCGATACCGAGCGCCTCATCGGCAATGTGATCCTGCGACAGGACAGTACCTTATTCTATTGCGACAGCGCCTACCTCAACCAGCAAACCCGCAACTTTGAAGCCTTCGGCAACGTCCACATCAAGATAAGCGACACGCTGAACATCTACAGCGACCGCCTGCTCTACAATGGCGAAGCCCGCACTGCCGAACTGTTTGGCAACGTGAAACTGGTGGACGATACCACCACCCTCGAAACCCAGTACCTCATCTACAACAGGCTGACACGACTGGCTACTTACCCGAATAACGGACTGATAACCAGCGGCGAAAACAAACTGAAAAGCAAACGCGGTTACTACCGCTCCGACCTGAAAACCTTTTATTTTGCCAAAGACGTCGAGCTGATCAATCCCGAGTACACCATTTACAACGATACCATGGTGTATAACACCAATTCCGAGATGGCGTACTTCTACGGTCCTACCCTCATCCGGGGCGAAGAAAGCAATATTTACACCGAATACGGCTGGTACCATACCGGCCGCGACCAGGCAAGGCTCACCAAAAACAACCGCCTCGATACCCAGCAACAAACGGTGAAGGCCGATGACATCTTCTACGACCGTACCATCGGGTTTGCCGATGCCAAAGGGAACGTCTCCATGACAGACACCACCAACCGGCTGATTGTGGAAGGCGATCTGGGCAAACTTTGGGAAGACGAAGGCCGCTCATTTGTGACCGGCGAAGCCAGGCTGCTCTCCTACGACAAAACCGACACCCTTTATATGCATGCCGACACCTTGTTCAGCTTTTTTACCAAAGAGCGCGATGTAACCATGTTCAAGGCATACTACGGGGTGCGTTTTTACCGGCAGAGCATTCAGGGCCTGTGCGACTCCCTGGTGTACACCACCGCCGACAGCACCATGCGCATGTACAAACAACCCGTGCTCTGGAGCGACGAAAACCAGCTCACAGCCGATTCGGTTTTTATCACCAACCGCAACAACCAGCTCGACTCGCTGGTGCTGCACAACAATGCCTTCATCGTTTCGCTCGACAGCATCAAAGGCTACAACCAGATCAAAGGCAAGACGATGATCGGCTGGTTTGAGAACAACGAACTCGACCGCATTTTCGTGGACGGCAACGCCCAAACCGTGTATTGGGTGCGCGAAAACGACGGCACCCTTATCGGTATCAACCTTGCCAAATCGAGCACCATGCGCATAGAGCTCGAAAACCGAACCATCAAACGCATCATCTACTTTTCCGCCCCCACCGAAGTAATGTATCCGGAAAACGAACTGCCGCCGGGCGAGGACAAACTCAAAGGTTTTCAATGGCTGGAGGAGCTCCGCCCGCTCAACAAAAACGACATCTTCAGGCGGAATTGATTCCCGACCACCTGCTGCGCCTTACAACCTGATATTGTGAAATATTTAACAATTCTGCGGTCCGAGCCGGATAACATTGGTTTTTTTACCTTAATTTTGCCGCCAAACCCGCTGAATTTCAGGGCAAAGTAAATATGTTGCTGATTTTCAGCAAAAAACAATTTAATGCGTATGGAACAGGAAATCAATAAGCTGTTCGCCGAGTTTCCACCGGTCAGCACGGAAGAATGGGAAGTGCAGATCATCAAAGACCTCAAAGGCGCTGATTACGAAAAGAAACTGGTTTGGAAAACAGCCGAAGGTTTTTCGGTCAGGCCCTACTACCGCATGGAACACCTCAACGAAGTTCCTTGGCGTCACAACCTGCCCGGAAGTTTTCCGTTTGTCAGGGGCAACAAACCCGCAGGCAACGACTGGCTGGTGCGCGAAGACATTGTGGTGGACGACATTGCCACCGCCAACGAAAAGGCGCTTGCCCTGCTCATGAAGGGCGTGGATGCCCTGGGATTCAGGCTCGATTGCAAAAGGTCCTACACCATAGACGACATCGAGGCGCTGCTGAAGAATATCCGTGTTGACATTGCGGAAGTTAATTTCAGCAACTCGCCCGACCAGTTGAGCCTCGTCCGGTTTATGGATCAGCTGGTGCGCAAATACAACCGCCTGCCGGAAAAAGTACGGGGATCGGTGGAATACGACCCCCTCGGCCGCTTCAGCCGCCGCGGAAAGTGGTACGACAACGAAGAGGCCGATTTCAGTCTGGCCTACGAGCTGGCCAAAGCTGCCGAGCGTCTTCCGGCATTCAGGGTATTGAGTGTCAACGGCAGGCTTTTTGCCAATGCCGGAGCCACCATCACCCAGGAAATGGCCTTTACCCTGTCGATGGCTGCCGAATACCTCACCCGCCTTACCGATAAAGGCCTGTTTATCGGCCAGGTAGCCCCGAAAATGAAATTCAACCTGGCGGTGGGTTCAAATTATTTCATGGAAATGGCAAAAATCAGGGCCTACCGCCTGCTGTGGGCACACCTGGTGAATGCCTACGGCCTCAACGATGCCATGAACGGCCGGATGTTTATCCATGCCGAAAACAGCACCTGGAACTTTACTGTGTACGACCCCTACGTGAACATGCTGCGCACCACCACCGGCACCATGTCGGCTGTGCTGGCCGGGGTTGATTCGTTCCGTGTGCTGCCTTTCAACGAAGTGTTCGAGCCGACCACCGAATTTTCGGAACGCATTGCGCGCAACCAGCAACTGGTGCTGCGCGAAGAGTCGTATCTCGACAAAGTGGCCGACCCGGCAGCTGGTTCGTTCTATCTCGACAAGCTTACCGATACCCTGGCCGAAGAAGCCTGGAATCGCTTTTTGCAGATTCAGGACGAAGGCGGATATGTGGAGGCCATGCGTAAAAATGTAATTCAGCAAATGCTGGCCGACACCGCCCGCAAAAGGCGCGACAATGCGGCCAACCGCAAGGAAATTTTGCTGGGCGTAAACCAATATCCCAACTTCACCGAACGCATCACCAAACCCCTCGACCCCGCCATCTTTGCCCCAACCGACCAGGCAGCCGCCGATGCCGAGATCAGCACCATCAAAACATGGCGCGGCGCCCAGGAATTTGAAGCCCTTCGCTATCAGACTGATATGTACAGCCTCGCACACAAACGTCCGGTGGCCTGGATGTTCACCTTTGGCAACCTGGCCATGCGCAGGGCACGTTCCACCTTTGCATGCAACTTTTTTGCCTGCGCAGGCTATGAAGTGGTGGACAACAACGGTTTTGCCAGCATTGACGAAGGCATAGCCGCTGCGCGTAACGAAAAACCGGAAATTGTGGTCATCTGCAGTTCCGACGAAGAATATGCCACCATTGCCCTTCCCATCTTCGAGGCATTGAAAAACGAGACTATCGTTGTGCTGGCTGGCTATCCCGCCGAACTGACCGAAACCCTCAAAGCAGCTGGTTTCGAAAACTTCATCCACGTGCGCTCCAATGTGCTCGAAACCCTGAAAGGTTTTCAACAGAAACTTGGAATTGCCTAACCCACCAAACACCAACGAAAGATGAAACCCAACTTCAGAAACATCAACATAAAGAATGCTCCGGCAATCAACGACACCGAGGCATGGGAAAAGCAGCACGGCATAGCGCCTACATGGGAAACCCCCGAGCACATCATGGTGAAGCCGGTTTACACGGCCAACGACCTGAAAGGCGCTGAACATCTGCACTATGCAGCCGGGATACCGCCATTTTTGCGCGGACCTTACAGCACCATGTATGTGATGCAGCCCTGGACCATCCGCCAGTACGCCGGATTCAGCACCGCCGAAGACAGCAATGCATTTTATCGCCGCAATCTGGCAGCCGGACAGAAAGGTCTCTCGGTGGCTTTCGACCTTGCCACACACCGCGGCTACGACTCCGACCATGAGCGTGTGATTGGCGATGTGGGCAAAGCAGGCGTGGCCATCGATTCGATCCTCGACATGAAGATCCTCTTCGACCAGATTCCGCTCAACAAGATGTCGGTTTCCATGACCATGAACGGTGCCGTCTTGCCCATCATGGCCTTTTATATTGTGACTGCGCTTGAGCAGGGCGCAAAACTCGAAGAGCTCAGCGGCACCATTCAGAACGATATCCTTAAGGAGTTTATGGTGCGCAACACCTACATCTATCCGCCCGAGGCCAGCATGCGCATCATTGCCGATATCTTTGCCTACACCTCGCGCCACATGCCCAAATTCAACAGCATCTCCATCTCGGGCTACCACATGCAGGAAGCGGGTGCCACGGCCGATATCGAGCTGGCCTATACCCTGGCCGACGGTCTCGATTACATCCGCACCGGATTGAAAGCCGGGCTTGAGATTGACGCCTTTGCTCCCAGGCTTTCGTTCTTCTGGGGTTTGGGCATGAACCACTTTATGGAGATTGCCAAACTGCGTGCCGCCCGTATGCTTTGGGCCAAGATTGTCAGGCAGTTCGATCCGAAACTTGCCAAGTCGATGGCCTTGCGCACCCACACCCAGACCTCGGGCTGGAGCCTGACGGAACAAGACCCGTTCAACAATGTGGCGCGCACCTGCATCGAAGCTCTGGGGGCTGCCCTCGGACACACCCAGAGCCTGCACACCAATGCCCTGGACGAAGCCATCGCCCTGCCCACCGACTTCTCGGCACGCATTGCCCGCAACACCCAGATCTATTTGCAGGAAGAAACCTACATCACCAAAGTGGTTGACCCCTGGGGCGGCGCATATTATGTGGAAAAACTGACGCACGAACTCGCCCATAAAGCCTGGAAACATATCGAAGAGATTGAAGCCATGGGCGGCATGGCCAAAGCCATCGAAACCGGCCTGCCAAAGATGCGCATCGAAGAAGCTGCCGCGCGCAAGCAGGCCCGCATCGACGCCGTGAAAGACGTGATTGTGGGGGTGAACCGCTACCGGCTTGAAAAAGAAGACCCCATCGACATCCTCGACATCGACAACACTGCCGTGCGTCAGGCACAGATTGAACGCCTGAAACAGCTGCGTGCCAACCGCAACGAGGCCGAAGTGCAGGCGGCCCTGGATGCCATCACCCATGCCTGTGCCACCGGTGAGGGCAACCTGCTCGAACTGGCAGTGGACGCCGCCGCCAAACGCGCCAGCCTGGGCGAGATCAGCATGGCCTGCGAAAAGGTATTCGGCAGGTACAAAGCCGTAATCCGCTCTATATCTGGTGTTTATTCAAGCGAGAGCGGACAAAACGAAAGCTTCAGAAAAGCCCAGGCCATGGCCGACGAGTTTGCCAGGCTCGAAGGACGCCGCCCGCGCATCATGATAGCCAAAATGGGACAGGACGGTCACGACCGCGGCGCGAAAGTGGTAGCCACCGGCTATGCCGATATCGGCTTCGATGTGGACATCGGCCCCCTGTTTCAAACTCCGGCAGAGGCAGCACGTCAGGCCGTGGAAAACGACGTGCACGTGTTGGGGGTGTCGAGCCTGGCCGCAGGCCACAAAACCCTTGTGCCCCAGGTGATCGAAGAACTGAAAAAACTCGGGCGCGAAGACATCATCGTCATCGTGGGCGGTGTGATCCCTCACCAGGATTACCAATTCCTCTACGATGCCGGCGCAGTGGCCATCTTCGGACCGGGAACGGTGATCTCCGAAGCCGCCATCAGCATACTCGAAATCCTGCTCGAGATGCACAAACAATAACAAACTGATTTTTTGTTTTCCGCATCCAACAACTGCAGGGCTTCAGGGTTCTGCAGTTGTTTTTTTGAGGCTGCCAAGTGCAGCTTTTCTCGCTTCTGACAATCAGGCGCACACAGGAACAATCGCTTTCCCTGAGCAAGCCGCACCGGAATGGAACGCATGAGAAATTTCTACGAAAGTCACCCCAGGATATAAAAGTTCTGTTGATTCAATGATGCTGCCCTGCAACGGAATCTGCGCGCAAATCATGCCGGGAGCCACAACAACGAACCCTCCCTGGGTTAATCTCCTTTTTCGATGACCACGAACGCATTGGCCATCTCCTTCACGTGCGAGATGCTCAGGTGAATGCGGCTGAGGCCTTCTTTTTCCAGATATTCCTTCACTTTGCCGGAAAACTCCAGCACCGGTTTTCCCAGCGCATCGTTGAGCACTTCCACTTCGGTAAAGGCCATGCCGAAGCGATAGCCCGTGCCCAGGGCTTTGAAGAATGCTTCTTTTGCGGCAAAACGCGCTGCATAATGCTGAAAACGCGTACTCCGGGCCTCGGCATATTCCTGCTCGCGCGCCGTAAAGAGCTTTTCCTTCAGGCCGGTTGTGTTCGAGAGCTGGCGTTCCATCCGGCTTACTTCGATGATGTCTGTCCCTATGCCGTAGATCATGGTTGGGCTTGTTATTTATGATCAGCTCGCTGTGGTAATCAAAAAAACAGGCCGGGAGTAAGAACCGCCGGCCCGTCTGTATGTGCCTTATTATTACTTAATTACACCCAGTTCGCGGCCCACTTTGGTAAATGCGGCAATGGCTTTGTCGAGGTGTTCTTTTTCGTGCGCTGCCGAGAGCTGTACCCGGATGCGGGCCTGTCCTTTGGGCACCACCGGATAGTAGAAGCCAATCACGTAGATGCCTTCGTCGAGCAGCCGGGCAGCCATCTTTTGCGACAGCGGTGCATCGTAAAGCATCACCGCGCAAATGGCCGACTGGGTGGGCTTGATATCGAACCCGGCTGCCAGCATTTTTTCCATGAAATAGACCGTATTGGCATGGAGTTTTTCCTGCAGCTCGTTGGTTTCGTCCATCATCTCGAACATTCGGATGCCGGCAGCCACCACCACAGGCGGCAGGGAGTTGCTGAACAGATAGGGGCGTGAGCGCTGGCGCAAAAGTTCGATGATTTCCTTCCGGCCTGTCGTAAATCCGCCAATGGCACCGCCAAAGGCTTTCCCCAGTGTACCGGTGATGATATCCACCTTGCCGCGGATGTTGAACAGTTCGGTTACACCCCTGCCGGTTTCGCCCACCACACCAGCCGAATGGCACTCGTCCACCATCACCAGGGCGTCGTATTTTTCGGCCAATTCCACAATCTTATCCATCGGAGCCACATTGCCGTCCATCGAAAAAACGCCGTCGGTCACAATGATGCGGAAGCGTTGTGCCTGTGCTTCAATGAGTTGCCTTTCCAGATCTTCCATATCGGCATTGGCGTAGCGGTAGCGCTTTGCCTTGCTGAGCCGCACCCCGTCGATGATGGAGGCATGGTTGAGCGCATCGGAAATAATCGCATCCTCTTCGCCAAACAGCGGTTCGAAAACGCCGCCATTGGCATCGAAGGCAGCAGCATAAAGGATAGTATCTTCCGTACCAAAAAACTCGGCCACCTTGCGTTCGAGGGTTTTGTGCAGGTCCTGGGTGCCGCAGATAAATCGCACCGAACTCATGCCAAATCCATGGGTATCAAGGGCTTTTTTTGCTGCTTCAATCAGCTTTGGGTTGTCGGACAAGCCCAGATAGTTGTTGGCGCAAAAGTTGAGCACACGCTGACCGGTGTTAAGGGTGATTTCGGCGTTTTGCGGACTCACGATGATGCGTTCGCTTTTGTACAGGCCTGCCTGCCTGATGGCTTCGAGCTCCTGTTGCAAGTGTTGTTGTATCTTACCGTACATATGCTGTTTTGTATTGGTTTACAGATGGATGCGGTTTGTTAATTGAATCACCAAAGGTACGCTTTTTCACCGGCATTGCAAACCGTTGCGCCGGCAACAAGGGCCTGTTTGGTCAAAATGACGAACTTTGCACCGCAAACTGAAACTCATGGAAATAGCCGCTTTGGTTTCCGGCGGAGTGGATAGCTCGGTCACCATCCCCTTGCTCAAGGCACAGGGCTTCGATCCGGTGATCTTTTATATCAAGATCGGCATGGAAGATGTGCCAGGCTATACCGATTGTCCGTCGGAAGAAGATATCGAGATAACTTCCTATATTGCAGACAAATACGATTGTCATTTCATCACTGTTGACCTGCAGAAGGAATATTGGGAACGGGTGGTGGCCTACACCATTGATGCGGTGAAAAAAGGCCTGACCCCTAACCCCGATGTGATGTGCAACCGGATGATCAAGTTTGGCGCCTTCGAAGAGCGCTTTGGCAACCAGTTCGATCGCATCAGCACAGGTCATTACGCCCGCATTCTGGAGCAGGACAATATACGGTTACTGGGGTGTGCAGCCGATCAGGTAAAAGATCAGACCTATTTTCTGGCACGCATCACCCAAAGCCAGCTCAGCAAGCTGATGTTTCCGCTGGGCGACCTGACCAAAGCCGAGGTACGCGCCATAGCCGAAAAAATGCGCCTGCCCTCGGCACATCGCCCTGACAGCCAAGGGATCTGCTTTTTGGGAAAGATCAATTACAACGAGTTTATCCGCCGGTACACAGGCGAGCGCCCGGGAAAAATCGTGGAGCTCGAAACAGGCAAGGTCCTCGGACAGCACAAAGGTTTCTGGTTTCATACCATCGGTCAGCGCAAAGGACTGGGCCTCAGCGGCGGCCCCTGGTACGTGGTGAAAAAGGATGTAAACGAAAATGTGGTGTATGTTTCAAATGCCGTCCATCCCGAGTCGCTGCTTTCGGATCAGGTATGGCTCACCGACATGCACCTGCTGCACGACAGCTTCCGTCTGGAAGAAGGCCAGCCGGTGCGTTTCAAGATTCGTCACCAGCCCGACTTTTACAAAGGTACCGTCCGGCTCAGGCAAGGAATGCTGATGTTGCAGTCGGCGCAACCTATTGCCGGCATTGCACCCGGACAGTTTGGGGTTGTTTATCACCCCGAACTGCCCTATTGTCTCGGCAGCGGGGTGATTGCCGAGGCGCCTTAAAAAACACCTGTTTTTTTGTTTTTCGCACTCCGGCTTGTTACATTTGTGGCAACAAGCCCATTGCGACATGCGCAACCTGAGCCTGCTTCTGGTATTGTTTTTCGCATCCGGAATCACCCCCCTGGCCGGTCAAAACCATTTTTTCCGAAAATACGACAGCCGCCAGGGCCTGCCATCCAGCGAGGTTTACTATGGCCTGCAGGACGATGACGGCTATATGTGGTTCAGCACCGACCACGGGCTGGTGCGCTACGACGGGTATCAGTTCAAGACATACGATGTGTACGATGGCCTGCCGGAGAATCCGATTTTTATTCTTCATAAGGACTTCCGCAACCGTGTTTGGTTTGTCACACTCAACGGCTTGCTTGGTTACCATCACAAAGGCAGGATCTATCCCTACCAATTCAACGACAAACTCCATTCCTACATTTCCGACACCCTGAGGGCTACCTACAACCTCATCACAGACTATGAAATAGACCACCAGGGCAGTTTGTGGTTCTCGCTGCGAAATACCGGGCTTTTCAGGATCGATAGCTCTGGCCAGATCATGAAGATGAATCCGCGTAGAAAAAACCGGACAACAATGCTGGTTCCGGCTGCCGACGGGCGACTGATGATTGATTTTGCAGCCCTGCCCATCTCCGACACCCTCATCGTGCAATGGCCCGATGCGCCTGCTGATACCTTTAACGTAAGCAAGTATTTCAAATCCAAGATCTTCGTTCATCACTACAACCTGCTGCATCAGGGGCCGGACATCTACTATTCCGAAAAAGATGTGCTTTTGCATATCCGCAAAGGCCGCATCGTTGGCGCCCGCAAGCTACCCTATGCCATCATCCGCATGGGTTTCGACCACGACGGACGCATCTGGCTATCTACACAAGGGGGCGGAGGTAGACTGCTGGACAGGGAACTCAATGAAATTGAAGTATTTCTGGACGGCGAACCCATCTCGTCGTTCTGCCGCGACCAAGAAGGCGGATTATGGTTTACCTCGCTCAACTCGGGTATTTTCTACATCCCCGAGCAGCAAAACAAGGTGATTGTGCCGCCAAATATGTACCGGCAGGACAAAATAATTGATCTCAAATACGACAAAAAAGGCACCCTCTGGTATGCCTCTTTTGCCGTTTTCGGAGGTTTTGATGCTTCACAAAACCAAATCCACCGGCTTAAAACTGCGGGCGATACCGTCATCAGCGCCATCCAGCCCGATCCGGATGGCCGCAGGTTATGGGTGGGAACCAACAGGGGGTTGTTGTGTCTTGATACGAAAACAAACACCTATTTGCCAATTATGGCAGCACTGAGGCAGCCCTGGAAGAATTACGGAGTGAAAAATCTGCATATGGATACCACGAGCGGGATATTGTGGGTAGGCACTTACGCCGGATTTTATGGATTAAAAAATGGAGATATCTGGGTGCCAAACACCGGAGAAGGAATCACCCACAGGGTCGAAGCTCTGGAGACAGCACCAGACGGCAGGGTGTTTGTAGGCAGCCAGAAAGGTTTGTACCTTTATGCCAATGGCAGGCTTGAAAAACAGCTTCAGTTTGGTCTTCCTGAAACACGCATCACAGCCCTGAGGTACCGCAACGACAGCTTGTGGATTGGTACCCGTCAGGCCGGCCTGATGCTGCTTACTCCCGATACCCTGATTAAATTCGGCAGGCAAAGTGGTTTGCCCTCTTCTTCGGTTTCATTTCTTGAGTTTAAAGGCAATCTTCTGGTGGCCGGAACCAACAGAGGCATCTCGATTGTTGCTCCTGATCACCGCAGTGGCGACAGCCTCAGGCTGATACAAAACATCACGGCGGGTTATGGACTGCTTGCCAACGAGGTTTCGGCCATGACCGTGGGCAACAACCGCATCGTGGCCGCAAGTGCCGGGTTTATCAGTTTTCTTGTCCCCGATACCAACCTGCTCCAACGCATCCGCATGCCCTGTCACATAACCGCTGTTGCGGCCGGCCGACTGCAAGTTAGAGATTTTGACCAGCGAATTGAATTAAAGTATAGCGATAACAATCTAATAATCAATTATTTCGCCATATCCTTTTTCCTGCAGGAACGTCATACCTACAGGCATCGGCTGCTGGGGCTGGAAAGCGAATGGGTCGTCAACCAGCAAACGACTGCCGCCTATCCTTTTCTCCCACCAGGAAATTATGTGTTCGAAGTAGAAGTAAGAAACCCTGATGGCAGCTGGTCGCCGGCATCTGAGAAGATTTTTGTCCGTGTGCTGAAACCTTACTGGAAACAATGGTGGTTTATCGCCTTGATGGTGCTGACAGGCATCTTGCTTATGTCGGGCATTGTTTACCTGGTGGGTCGTCAGATTCTGAGGCAACGCAACTTGCTCAACGACATGTGGCGCTTCCAGCAGGAGGCTTTGGCCTTGCAGATGAATCCACATTTCATTTTCAACGCCCTCAACACGGTGCAACGTTTCATTGTCGAAAACGACAAGCTGGCTTCGAGCCGCTATCTTTCGCGCTTTGCCGGGTTTATGCGTGCCATGCTCGATAATGCCCAAAAACCCGACACCAGTCTGGCTGCCGAAATGCAGCTTTTGGGCCAATACCTTGAGCTCGAGTCGGCACGGGCGCATCAAAGTTTCACCTACGCGATTACGTGCGACCCGCAGATAGACACCGAAAAAACCTTGATCCCTGTATTTCTCATCCAGCCCCTGGTCGAAAATGCCATACAACACGGCCTGAAAGCGCTCGAAAGCGGCGGAAAAATCGAGCTGCGTTTCAGGCTGGAGGGACAAGACCTGCTGGCTGAAGTTGAAGACAATGGCATTGGGCGGGCCGCAGCAGCCAAACTGCGTCCGGAAAAAAAGTCCTCGCTTGGCCTGCCCATCACCGAAAAAAGGATATTTTTGATCAACAAAAGCAGACAAACCCAAATCAGACTCGAAATTACCGACCTGTTCTCGGAATCGGGCCAAGCTGCCGGAACCCTGGCCAGGCTCCGCTTTCCGGGTCACGCAAAAACCAAAACGCATGGATAAGCTCAGAATAGGTATTGTGGACGACGAACCCGATGCGGTGGCACTTCTGGAAATGATTGTCAGGGAATACTGCAAAGATGCCGAGGTGGTTATGACCGCCAACCTCATCGACCAGGCCTGGGAAAAGATTAAACAAACCGAACCTGAGCTGGTTATTCTGGATGTGGATATGCCCAGGGGTACGGGTTTCGACCTGCTTGAGCGCTTCCCAATCCGCCGTTTCGACGTCATCTTTGTTACAGCTTATGCTAAATTCGAATCAAAGGCTGAGCGATACGGCGCTTATGATTATCTGCTGAAACCAGTTGATATTGAGCATTTTGCAAAGATTATTGAGCGTTACAGATCCGAAAGGAGCCAGCGCCCGCGGCAAGCTTTCCGGCTTAGCCATTAATTGCTAAAAAAACTCCCCCCTACCCCGTAATTCACTTTCTCCCTTAAGTGTCCGGTACCGAACAGTTGGTGTACGAACCATTTCGTTCACAAGACATTAAGTTTGCTTGTATTATTGCAAAACATTGATTTGGTGTATATTGTAACTTTTGGCATGGTATTACGTCATAGGAAGTGTAACAAAAAAACACTTCATACCATGAAAACAGCAACCTTCCTTATCGGCACCATGCTCATGCTTTCATCGTTTGGCCTCAGGGCCGGCAACTTTGTCCACAATGACGAAACATACATCGACGACATTCCATTCGACACCAGGGCTATTTTCGATTCGGTGCAGGCCAGCAGGTTTACGGCCGAGTTTCGTCCATCGGAGGAACCCTATGTGGACGACATCCCGTTCGACACCCGCAGCATTGCCACACAGGCGCTTTCGGAACAGGCCCTCAATCAGCGGTTTCGCATGCCCGAAGAGGCTTATATCAACGATATTCCGTTCAACACCAAGGTAATTGCCTCGCGCCACATGTATAACAACGGGCCTGGCATGAGTGGCGGAGTCATCCGGTTTGTATTTATCCGTTGATTGATTGTAATCGACACCATGAGACCAAAAAAGGCCACCATTTCCGGCGGCCTTTTTTATTTGATTGACGAAGCGGATAATTAATCCTCGTCTTTTTGCTTTTCTTCGTATTCTTTGAGCAGTTTGGTCTGCACATCTCCGGGCACCTGAGCATATTCGGCAAATTTCATGCTGAAGCTGCCGCGTCCCGAGGTGATCGAACTGAGCGAGGTGCTGTAGCGGTCCATTTCGGCCAGGGGTACCTTGGCGCGGATCACCTGGTATTTTCCGTCGGAATCCATCCCCATAATCACGGCGCGGCGTCCCTGCAGGTCGGTCATCACCGAACCCATCATGTCTTCGGGCATGCGCACTTCCACATCGTAGATAGGTTCCATGATCTTTGGTCCGGCATTTTTGAAGGCGATGCTGAAGGCGTTGCGACCGGCCAGTTTGAACGAAATTTCGTTTGAGTCCACAGGGTGCATTTTGCCGTCGTACACATACACGACGATGTCGCGGGCATACGAACCGGTAAGCGGACCTTCTTCCATGCGTTCCATGATGCCTTTGAGGATGGCCGGCATGAAGCGGGCATCGATCGAGCCACCCACAATACAGTTGTTGAACACCAGCTTACCGCCCCAGGGCAGGTTGTGTTCTTCCTTGCCGCGCACCGGAAAATCGTTGGGGTCTTTGTAGCCTTCAAAATACGGCTGAACCATCAGGTGCACTTCGCCAAACTGTCCGGCACCACCCGATTGTTTCTTGTGGCGGTAGTCGGCTTTGGCCGATTTGGTGATGGTTTCGCGGTAGGGTATCTTGGGTGATGAGATGACCACATCAATTTTGAATACATTGTCGAGGTACCACTTCACGGTGTTGAGGTGGTATTCGCCCTGGCACTGCAGGATGAGCTGCTTGAGCTCGCGCGAGAGGTTGGCGATGATGGTGGGGTCGGTGCGGTGCATGTCCTGCAGCACACTTCCGAGCTTTTCGTCGTCGTTGGAGTTGACAGCTTTGATGGCCACCGAGAACAAAGGTTCCGGATACACAATAGGTTCGAAGGGAGCATCTGCAGCCTTGGAATCCATCAGGCTGTCGTTGGTGCGGGCGTCTTTAAGCTTGATGGTAACGGCAATGTCGCCGGCCACCACCTTTTCGACCTTTTCGCGGTTCTTGCCGTTCACCACAAAGAGTTGCGAGATGCGTTCCTTGTTGCCGGTGCGGGGGTTGATCAGGTCTTGCGCTTCGCTGATTTCGCCGCCCATCACCTTGAACATGGAGATTTCGCCCAGGTGTTGTTCGTTGGCCATTTTGAAGATGAACATGGCCGAGGGGTCGGAGGTTTTGCAGGTGTAGGTTTTGCCATCGGTGGTGCTGCGGCCTTTCGATTGAGAAGGCGAGGGACAGGTTTTGCTCACAAAGTCCATCAGCCTGTGCACGCCTACGCCGTGTTTGGCAGCGCCGCAGAATACGGGGAATACGCCGCGGCTGGCAAGCCCCTTGCGGATACCCTCGCGGATTTCGTCGAGGGTGAGGGTGTCGTTTTCAAAATATTTTTCCATCAGCGCTTCGTCGCCTTCGGCTGCAATTTCAACCAGGCTGCGGTGCAACTCTTCGGCTTTGGCCATTTCGCCGGCAGGGATATCGCTTACCTGAGGCTCGCCCCCACCCGGTTTGAACTTGAGCATCTTCATCAGCATCAGGTCGATGATGGTATCAAAACCTTCGCCCGGGTTGAGCGGATATTGTGCAAGGGTCACCTTTTCGCCGAAGTAATCCTTGAGCTGGCGCACGGTTTCGTCGAAATTGGCATTGTGGTGGTCGAGCTGATTGATAAAGAAGACCACCGGTGTGCCGGCTTTGGCAGCCTGACGCCAGGCGTTTTCAGTGGTGGCTTCCACCCCCGACTGGCCGTTGACTGTGCACACCGCCACATCGGCTGCATGGCAGGCGGTGAGGATGTCGCCGGTGTAATCGCTGAAACCGGGCGCATCGAGGATGTTTATCTTTTTGCCGTCGTGCAGGGTGTGGAGCAACGAAAGATGCACCGATATCTGCCTTTCGGTTTCGATGGGCCTGTAATCCGAAACTGTATTTTTATCGTCAACCGAGCCTTTGCGGTTTATCACCTTGCCTTCGAAAAGCATATTTTCGGATAAGGTGGTCTTTCCTGATTTGGCGGCACCTATCAGCGCCAGGTTCCTGATTTCCTCTGTCTGAAAAATCTTCATATCACTTCATATTAAATTAATATCCAAAGGTACCGTAAAGGCGCAAATTTATGAATTTAAGGCCAATAAACCAGGCCGCCCGGGCTTATTTATAACGATGCTGAATAAGGTGCAATGCCCTGTAGGCAGGCATTTTACCGGACATCAGGCAGGCTTCAGATCCCGGAGATTTGTGTCCTGAGTTGGGGCCACATGGCATCGGGAATTTTTGGGCCGAGCTGCCCGATCACCTTTGCGCCCAGCAGGGCACCCGCAGCGACTGCCTGCTGCAATGTGCCACCCAAAGCCAGCACATGCAAAAATCCGGCTGCAAACAGGTCGCCTGCACCGGTAGTGTCAATCACATCGGCCTGAAATGCCTGACCCAGTACGGTTTCGCTTCCGCGTTTTACCAGGGCGCCCCTGGCACCCAGTTTAACCACTGCCAGCCCGCATACGCTGCCCAGATAGTCCAGGCTTTGCTCCGGATCGCCTCCGGTGAGGGCTTTGGCTTCCTCCTCATTGGCAAATACAATATCCACGTACGATTTCAGCAGGTGTTCCAGCAAAGGCCGGTTTGCCTCCACTACATTGTAACTCGCCAGGTCGAGCACCACCTTCAATCCGGCTTCTTTGGCCAGGGCCATGGCCTTGATGATCAGCTCCTCATTTTGTACAAGATATCCTTCAACATAGAGGTATTCAGCCTGTGCAAACATCTCAGGACGAAGGTGTTCGGCGCTCAGGTTGAGCGCTGCCCCCAGAAATGTGGCAAAAGTGCGCTCTCCATCCGGCGTGATCAATGCATGGGCGATGCCTGAGGGATCGTTGCTGGTGATGAGGATGGGTTGGATGCCGGCTTTTTCCATATCGCTGCGGAAAAAATCGCCGGTTTCGTCATTGCCGATGTGGCCGATGAAAGCCGTAGCGTTGCCCAGACGCGCCAAACCATGGATGGTATTGGAGGCGGAGCCGCCGGAGGCTTTGGCATTTCCAAAATGCTCCACGGCAAGCATCACCTGACGTGCGCGGGCAAAGTCAACCAATTGCATGCTGCCTTTGGGCAGCCCCAGGGTATGAAGTATGGTGGCATCGGGTATCTGAACCAACACATCCACCAGGGCATTGCCAATTCCGATAAAACGACTCATGGGCAGGAATTTTGTGCAAAAGTAGCCAAAATCCTGCCCATGGGTTCAGGTTAGCGGTTGAGCCCTGCTACATGATCACAAGCTTGCGCACATACTGCCGGCCTTTGTGCACCACCAGCACGGAATAAATGCCCGAAGGCAGATACCCCAGGTCGAGGGTGCAGGGCGAAAGGGCCGTGCACGTCTGGTCTTCGCTGCTGTACACACTCACCCCCTGGCTGCTGAAGATGCTGATGCGCAGCACATCACCTTCAGGGAAGTTGTGGTTGATGGTAAAGCGGCCATGGGTGGGGTTGGGCGAAAGGCTGATGCGGTTCAGGTCGTCGTTTTCGCCTATGCCGATGTAACAGTCGTTGCGAACGGTCACCTTAACCGAACCTACCGCCGAACACTGTGCAATGGTGCCTACCACAGTGATGGTGCGGGTAGTGCCGGGGAAATAGCTGGTCCCGCGCACAATGGTGGTGCGGGTGGTGTCGCCGGTGCTCCAGTAGTAATGCTGGAATCCCGGACCGGCATCAAACTCTACCTGCTCATGCGGACAAATCTCCACATCCGGCCCGAGATTGATGGCGGCTGAGATGTTGACCACGGTGGTAAAAGCAGTGTCGGAGCCAATGCAACCGAACGGGTTGAGGTAGGAATAGACGATCATATGTGTACCGGGGCCGGCCACCTGCAGTCGGAACTGACCTCCAACAATACCAGGTCCGCTGAAAATACCACCGGCGGGCGTACCTGTAAGCACAGCCGGCGCATCATTGAGGCAGTAATAAGGCGCCAGCCCGCTCAGGCTCACCACAGGCGAAGGGATGATGTTCACTTCGATCGAAGCCGTTCCGGTGCATCCGTTGGCCGAAACGCCAATCACATTATATACTGTCGTGCTGTTTGGACTCACCGTGATACTCGATCCGGTCTGACCCGTTGACCAGATATAAGATTGCGCACCGGAAGCTGTCAGGATGATGGGGGTGCCACCACATACATTCTGGTCGCTGGCTTCGACGGTGATTTGGGGCGCCGGGAGCACCGTGACGAGCACACTGTCCTGCCGCAGACAACCCAAAGGCGGCCCTCCGGTGATGGTGGCATAATAGCGTCTGGTTTGAGTAGGTTGAATATTTACAGTATAGCCCAGACCGACAATCTGGCCGCTGGTATCGGTCCAGATGCAGCTGAAACCACCGGTGGCAGTGAGGGTAAGCGGTTGTCCGGCACAGATGGTGGTGTCGGGGGTAATGGTCATGGCCGGCAACGGCTGCACGTTCACCAGGAGGCTGTCGGACCCACTGCAACCAAACGTGCTAACCATACGCACATTGGTCCAGGCCGTCTGATTGAACTGCCTGGTGAAAAACTTCACCGTATCGTTGCCCATGGGCTGAACGACGCTATTGTTCCAGATGACGTGCGAGATGGGTACGTTGCTGGTTTCGCGCACCGAGAAAGTGACCTCGCTGAACTGGCAAACTGTTGGTGCACCTTCGCTTATTTTCATCCTTGCCTGCGGGTTTGGCCGCACCATCACATCAAGGGTGTCGTACACAATACAGTTGTCCGGACTGATGACCCTGGCCCAGTAACGCACCAAACCGGTGTCGGCGGGAGTTACAATGCGGGTAAGGCCTGTAAAGCCATCCCACCACCTGAAATCGGCGGCATCGCTTACACTGGCTGTGAGGGTCACACTCTGGCCAAGGCAAAGGTCTGTGTCCGAGGACGTCAGTGTCATTTTCGGACTGATCAGCGGAATGACCAGGATATCCAATGCATCGAAACAGTCAAATACCGTGCTGACTTCGAGCCTGATGACCACAGTATCGGCCACGAGGAGGCTGAAAGTTGTGTCGGTGCTGGTCAGTACACCATTAAGGAACCATTTGTAACTGAAACCAGGGCCAACAGGAGCTTCAAATTCCAGTGTTTCGCCCAGGCAGGCTTGTTGAAGCGGATTGATGTTGATTACGGGCGTCGGATTGACCTGGATGAAAACATTGCGTGTGCGCGTACATCCGAACTCATTGGTTACTAAAAGGCTTACTGTATCCGACTCCATGGCCGGGAAGCTATACTCAGCACCTGTGGCCACAAGCACATTGTTGACAAACCATTCGTAGGTATTGTCGCCCTCTACGGACGCAAGCAGCGTCATGGTATCGCCCGCACAGATTGATGTACCCATTGGCGTCAGAATCACGGCATTAGGCAATGGACGCACATTGATCACAGCCGTATCGTGCGAAACGCAACCTATGCTGTTGATGCCCTCGGCCCAATAGATAAAGGTGCCCACCTGATTGGCCAGAAACGTACGGCTGGTCTGGTTGCCCGCCAGGTTGTCCCACCAGTTGAACGAAAGAATATGCTGCGGATCAATTGTCAGCGTAAAACTGTTTCCGACACACACATCCAATGTGTCCGGTGTCAGAATAATGCCAGGAGCAGTGTGAATGAAAATCTGCAGCGAATCGGACGAAGTGCAGCCAAAGTTGTCGGTTACTCGCAACCTGACCCATGAATCTTGCAAAATGGGATAAGTGAGCTGGTGGGTATTGCCTGCCACAGGCAGGTTATTGACAAACCATTCATATTGATAATCTGGATCCTGAGGGCCAACAAAGGTAGCCGTAGCGCCTTTGCACACGGTGTTGTTGCCGCCCTGAATTTGCAGGCTGAATTCTGGTTGGTTACGTACATTCACATAGCTTGTGTCGCGTGCCCGGCAGCCATTGGCACCAATGGCCTCAGCCCAGAAAGCATAGGTGCTGTCGCCAAAGGCCGGCAGGAAACTGCGAAGATGTAAGTTGGTGCCCAGCCCATCCCACCAGATGAACGAGGTGCCATTGGTTGTCAGGTTCAGGATGGCCTGTTCGCCCAGGCAGATGGTCTGATTGTCGGGGCTCAGATTGATGGTTGGCGATGGCAGGGTGGTGATAACCACTTCATCAGCGGCAAAACAACCTTGAGGGGTGGCCACTTCGAGCCGGAGGGTGATGTTTTGCGTAACTTTAAACCTGTACACCGGGTTGCCACTCACAGGAATTCCATTGACCAGCCAGGTGTGGGTGATGCCTGGTCCGGTGGGACTGCTGAATTCGGCCACATAACCGACACAGATGGCCTGGTCGGGACCGAGGTTGACGATAGGAGCTTCATTGACAACAATGGTTACTTCGTCCGATTTGACACATCCAAATGCGTTGGTCACCTCGAGCCGGATCAGGCTGGTGAAATCGGCTATATAGCTGTATATGGGTGTGGTGGCTACTTCCACGCCGTCTTTAAACCATTTGTAGCTATAGCCCACATCCTGCAGTGCAGTTAACACCACTTCCGAGTGCTGGCAGGCGATGAGTCCGTTGGGTGGCGGAATGATCTGCGCCACCGGATTTGGATGAACAACTACCAGTGTGGTATCGCGGCTGAGGCAACCGGCCGCATTGTACCCCTCGGCCCAATAAATATAGGTGCCTACCTGATTGGCCACAAAAGTTCGCTGAAGCAGGTTACCCAGCAGGCCGTCGAACCAGGCCGTCGACACGACGTGCTGGTTGTTGATGGTCAGCAGAAATTCCTGGCCCTGGCACACTTCGAGGGTGTCGGGTTGAAGGATGATTCCGGGCAGGTTGAGCGATTGGATGGCCACCTGGTTCTCGTTGACACATCCAAAGGCATCGGTTACCCTGAGCCTGACCACCACATCCTTGGTTACTTTAAAAGTGAGCTGGTGGCTGTTGGTACCTGCCGGCTGATTATCGATAAACCACTGGTATTGATGTCCGGGCACTTGCGGACCGGTGATGGTGGCATTGGCCTGATCACAAATCACATTCGAACCGCCTGCGATGGTCAGGGGCACTTCGGGCAAGGCCCTCACATAAACCTCTACAGAGTCGCGGTTGGTGCAGGAGTAGCCATTGATGGCCTCAGCCCAGAAAATGTAAGTGGTATCGGAACCAAAGGGATAGAACCTTCGCGGGTTGATATTGCCCGAGAAATTGTCCCACCAGATGGTGCTGGTTGCACCGTTGGTCTGGAAGGTCAGATCCACATAGTCTCCGGCACAGATGGCGCTGTTGCTGGCGCTTACCGTGATGCCGGGGATGGGCTTTGAGGTGATCACCAATTCGTCGGTGGTGGTGCATTCCTCCGCCGAAGACGCTTCGAGCCTGAGTGTGCTTGTGCCCTGAGGAACCATAAAATTGATTTCTCTGTTCGTGCTGAATGGCACTAACTCGTTGTTGAGAAACCACTTGTAGCTAAAGCCGTCGCCTGCCGGACCACTCAGGTGAACTACCTCTTTTTCGCAGACCTGCAAATCGGGTCCAAGGTTAAATATGGGTGCCACCCGGGTGGTGATTTGCTTGAAGGCCGAGCCGCCACAGCCGACTACCGTGTCGGTGACAATGACCCTGACCACAGAGTTTTGCGTAAATGTGCGCGTCAGCGTTGCAGTTTTGGCGTTTGGAAGAAGCACGCCGTTTACATACCACTGGTATTTGTAGCTGGGTGCCACCGGTGCATTGAACATCACTTCGCTGCCAATGCACACAGGCGAGTTGCCATTGGACGATACGATGCTGAACGCCAGGGTGTCGCGTACCAGGATATCGACATATTTCCGGGTAATGCATCCCGTGGCATTGATGGCCTCCGCCCAGATGGTCGTATCCTGGGTGGGTATAAATCCGCGGGTGAGCACATTGCCCTGCAGGCCGTCGCCCCAGGCAAAATTGACCGGAGGAGGACTTGGTGACGAGAGCACAATAAAGGTTTGGTCGCCAAGGCAAAGCTGGTATTTGCTTACATCCATATTCAGGATGGGGGCCTGCACCGGATTGACGAGTACCGAGTCGGCATTCTTGCAGCCGGTGAGGGTGTTGGTCACTTCCACCCTCACATAAACAGGATTTGTTCCTTTAATGGTGTCGCTGAACATGTGGGTTGTAGCCAGAGGTTTCAACTGTCCTCCCACATACCATTTATAATTGTAATTGCTGTTTTGTGTGGCTGTAAATTCTTTGGGCTGGCTGGTGCAGGCAGTGGGGCCTCCTATGGCAGTGATGGTGACCGGGGGTGGTGCGAGTACATTCACGGTAACATAAGCCGTGTCGGTACAACCGTAGAATGTGGTGGCTTTGGCAGAAAACACCTGGTTGCCTGTCTGATGGGGGTAGATGGTGATGGGCGTAAAATTGGCCAGGGTGTCGGGGTGTATCCAGTTCCATGTGGTGCCCGAAACACCAAGCAAAGTGAGTGTGACAGGCGAACCGGAACAAACCTCAGGTGCGCTGGCATTGAGCTGAATGGCAGGCAGGGGGTGTGCCACAATGGTTTCTTCATCTTCCAGCTCGCAATCGTTGAGCTTTACAACCACTTTGACTGTGGTGGTGGCCGTCAGCTTAAACTTGTAGGTATTGAATCCGGCACCTGTGCCTTGCAACACCAGGTCGCCGTTTTTGTACCACTTATATTCGTAGGAGGGGTTGAAGGGGGTTTGCATGAAGATGCTGTCGTTCACGCACTTGGGTGTGTTGCTGTCGGTGTAGGTGAGGTTGACCGAAGGAGAGGGCGCCACCACGGCTGCTACGATGTTCGAAGTGGCCGGGCTGCCCGATTTGCATTGCTCGCTCGAGGTGAGCACCACCGCAATCTGGTCGCCATTGGCGGGCGTGTAGGAAAAGTCGGGGGCATTGTTGCCCACATTCACATTATTCACCTTCCATTGGAATATCGGGCTGGCGCCTCCGTTGACGGGCGAGGCGGTAAAATCCACATTTTGTCCGGCACAGATGTCCACAGTAGCCGGGCTGATGCTGACACTCACCGGGAGGATGGGATTGACGGTAAGGGTTAAAGGAGGCGAAATCACCGTGGGGGCGCTCACGCAGCTCAGGCTGGAAGTCAGCTCAACGCGCACCACATCGCCATTGGCCGGGGTGTAGGTGTAAGTGGGGCTGTTGGTGCCCACATTCACATTGTTCACTTTCCACTGGTAAGCAGGCGATGTGCCTCCGTGGGTGGCCAGGGTGGTAAATGCCACCTGCTCGCCGGCACAAACCTCGGTTTGAGTAGCAAAAACCTGAATAGCCGGCGTAACCACAGGGGTCACATTCATGGTCACGGGATTTGAGGTAGCTATGGCACTCAGCACACAACTCTCGTTCGAAGTCATCTGTACGGTAACCTGGTCGCCATTGGCAGGTGCGTAGCTAAACGTATTGCTGGTAGTAGGGCCACCCTGATTCACGCCATTGACCCTCCACTGATAAATGGGGCTGGTGCCTCCGTTGAAAGGGGTGGCAGTAAAGTTGACCACTGTGCCTTCACACACATTGTTGGCATCGGGGGCCACCAAAACACCGGCGATCAATTGGTTAAGTACCGTCATGGTCAGGATGTTCGAGCTTGCCGGGTTGCCAATGGCACATACCTCGCTCGAAGTGAGCTGCACCTGAATCTGGTCGCCATTTACAGGGATATAGGCGTAGGTAGCACTGTTGGTTCCTACATTGTTGCCGTTCACTTTCCACTGATAAACGGGTGTAGCTCCCTGATTTGAAGGCGTGGCGGTGAAGGTGACCAAGGTGCCTGTACACACCTCCAGATCCGGGTCGTCGGCAGCTATGGTGACGGCCACAGGGAGGGTGGGATTCACGGTCATGGTGAGGGGCAGGCTGGTGGCGGTGGTGGTTGTGAGGCAGCTGGCGCTTGAAGTGAGCTCTACGGTGATCACATCTCCGTTTGATGGAGTGTAAGTAAATGAGGGACTGTTGGTTCCGGCATTCACATTGTTCACTTTCCACTGATAGGATGGTGAGATTCCTCCGTTGACAGGCACCGCCGTATAAGTGACAGGTGTTCCGGCACATACGATGCTGGCCCCCACGATGCTCACCGAGGGAGTGACATTGGGATTCACTGTCATGGTGATGACATTGGAATTGGCCGTAGCCCCGGTGCAGGCGCTAGATTGCACCACTGCGTGCACCTGGTCGCCATTGAGGGGCGTGTAGGAAAATGTGGAAGTTGTTGCGCCCACCTGCAGCACATTGTTCACATACCACTGGTAGGTGGGGTTGTTGCCTGCGCTGGTGGGTGTGGCAGTGTAGGTCACACTGGTTCCCTGGCAAACCGGATTGAGGCCGCTGATGCTTACCGAAGGTGTGATGACGGGACTTACTGTCATCGTCAGAATGTTCGAGCTAACCATACCTGGCGAGCAGTCCAGCGAGCTGGTCATCTCGACCCACACATTGTCACCGTTGTTGGGTGTATAACTGAACGTGGGCAGGTTCGGCCCAACCGGATTGCCATTCACCCGCCATTGGTAAATAGGTGTAGCGCCAGGAGCTGTGGGTGTGGCTGTAAAACTGACCAGCGTACCGGTGCACACTGTCGATTCGCTTGAGGTGATGGATACTGCAGGACTTGGTATGGCGTTCACAGTTATGCTGCCGGAGGCGACAACCGTGCCGCATCCGCCAGTAAGGTTTACCGTATAGTTATAAGTGCCCGGGTTAAGTGGTGTACCGCTGATGGTGACCACATTCAACGCCCAGTTGCCCGAAACACCAGTCGGCAAGCCGGTGAAGGTGGCACCCGTGGCTCCGGTGGTGTTGTAGGTGATGGTGGTGATAGGGCTTCCGTGGCAGAGGGTCTGGTTGTTGGTTCCGGGTGCCGAACTCAGGGTGATGGTATTGTTGGGCAGTACCTCAATGTAGTCGACCTTGGTTTCGGTATCCGTACCATTGTCGTCGGTAATGGTAAGCGAAACAGTTTTATACCCCGCAGTGGAATACGTCACCGTGTGCGGCCCAACAGTATTGGCGGTAGCCGGACTTGCACCGGCGCCAAAGTCCCACGAGTATGTTACTGTACCCGTGGTGCCGGAAGAGTTGTCGGTGAAAGTCACAGGCTGGCCAATGCAAACTGTTAACGGGCTGGCCGTGAAATCGGCTGTTTGTGCATTCAAGCCAATATGGCTGAAAAGCAGCAACAAGAGGATAGCTATTGGTTGGTAAAGAAGCTTCATGGTTTAGTCCCTCCTGTATTTTTGTTCGTACATCTGCTGATATTCATGGAGCATATAGCGTTTGTTGTTGTCGCGTTTTTTGGTGCGTTGTGGCGGTCCACCTGTGGAGTATCTGGACGAGCCAGTGGTACTGCCTGTTTCGCCAAACCGGAATCCCAGGCTCAGTTCGTGGGTGCCGCCTGAGCGATAATGGTAACCTCCGATGCCTGCCTCATAGGAGTAGGTGAGCTGCATGGCATTCACCAGCCGGCCGCCCACCAGAATGGCAAATGCCTGGCTGTTGCGATACAAACCGCCTATCCACACCTGGTCATTGAAAACCAGATTGACCGATGCGTCGATGCCGGTGGGCTGGTTTGAGGTGTGCCTGACCAAAAGCATGGGCATCATAAAGGCATTGTCGGCCAGGGGGACACGTCCGGCAGCATGAAACAGAAACTCGCGTTCAAATGCATAGTTGCCCTGGCTATGAAGCACATACGCATCAGGTGTGCGCAGCAATACGGGCATACCCAAACCGGCTTCAAACCATGGATTGGCGTACATGATGCCCCATCCGGCATTGAAGTTGAGCTTGGTCAGCTGGTCGAGGTTCTGAAACAAGGGATCACTCAGATCGCCCTGAAGGCGGCTCAGGTTGATGCTGTTCTGATAAATTTGTCCGTTGATACCAAAATGCAGGTATTGTTCTTCGGTCATCTGAAGCTTGTAGCTCATGCTGAGCAAACCTTTGAACCGTTCGAGGATGTCCACCCTGTCGAGAAAGGCTTCAGCCCCAAGGTAGAGGCCGGCGCCCACCCCGAAATTGGTGTTGAACCGCATGGTTTCAGGAGCGGGATTGATGTTCACCCAGTCCTTCCGATAATTGAAGAAAAACTCGCCCTGACTGCGCGCACCTGCAAATTGTGGCCCAAGGCTGTATGGGTTCTGCACATAATGATTCGTGAGCGGAAACTGTTGCCCGTGCACCGAAAAAGCCCCGGACAACAGAAATAACATCATGGTTCTGAGCAGCTTTTTCATCGCAAGAGGGTTATCGTTCCTTTAAAAACCTGACCCCGGGCGCCTTCAATCACATAAAAATACGAACCCTCCGGCAAAGGGTTGCCGTTGAAGGTGCCGGCCCAGTCGTTGTTGTAATTCGTCGATTCGAACACTTTAAGTCCCGAGCGTGTATATATCGTCACCCTTGCCGGCCGAATGCTGTTCAAAATATCGATCTTCCACACGTCGTTGTGGCCATCGCCATTGGGCGTGAGAATGTTCTGAACTTTGAAGCCCGGATCGTAATCGAACTCGCTTTGCTGGATCACAAAACTTTTTTGTGTCTGGCATCCCAGGCGATAGCCTTTTACGGTATAGTTGCCCGGAAGCGTGGTGGCATAGTTGAGGTTCCTGACCTGGTTGTTCCATATGGCCGAGTCGAGGGTTCCTGCCACGCGAAGGCGCACGGTGTCGAAACGGTATTTGGTGTAAGGCGATTGGAAAGGCTGGCCATCCTGAAACTGAATGGTAAAGTTGGGCGGGTTAAGCACATTCACTTGCCGGGTAATGGAGTCGGTACAACCTGAGGTGGTGGTCACCCGCAAGCTGACCTGGTACATGCCCGGCTGGTTAAAGGTGTGGTCAGGATGCTGGTTGGTGTAGGTGCTCTGTCCGATGGTCCATTTCCATTGCTCGGGAAAGCCTACCTGTACCCGCGACTGGTCGGTAAAACGTATTGGCGCGCCGGCACATGCCGGGGCATGCACAAAGTTCAGCAAGGGATAATCGCCCACCACCACCGGAAAATAGGCCGAGTGCGGAAGGCTGCTGTGCCTGGTAATCACCCTGATACCCACAAGACGTTCGCCCGGACTGTCAAAGAGGTATTTTGCAGTATTGCCCGCAGCATCGTCGAACTGCAGGTCGGCATCCAGATCCCACAGCACCGACAGCACGGTGTCGTTGGTTTGAATACGGGCAGTAAAAAAGGTGCTGTCGCCTATGCAGGTGCGGGTATATTCGAAATCAGGAACTGTGGTGTAGATCACATTGACGCTTGCCGATGCCATGCTGGAGCAACCGTTGGCGCCTGTGCCTCTGACGGTATAGGTATTCTGGGGCAGATGTGGCCGCACAAAAAAGGTTGCGGTATTGGGGCCTCCGGTCCATGCATAAGATTGCGCACCTGAGGCTGTAAGCAACACAGCCTCGCCGGGCAACAGGCTGGCAGTGGCCGGACTGATCTGCACATCGGGCAATGGCAACACATTCACCCTGATGGTGTCGCGCTGGGTCTGGCCCTGAAAATTGGTGAGTCTTACCCAATAATCGGTCGTTACCGAAGGCCGGGCAATAATAAAACGGGTGGTGGCCCCTGTGCTCCATAAATAACTGAAAGCCAGAGGAGCTTCGATGACTGTGCTGTCGTTGAGGCAGATGCTGCGGTCAGGCCCCAGAAAACCATCCTGCGCAAAAGCTCTGACATGGCCGGCCACGAACATAAGACCTGCCAGACTTACAACAAACACAATATGGCGTAGCCTTGCCTGCTTCATAAGCGCATTTTTGGTTTTTGCTTCATAATAACCTGTAAAAATAAAACCCAAACGTTTATGCCCAACGCATCATGGCGAAAAAACTCACAATTGCTTTTACTCTTTTCGCGCATCCAGGTTTCCGCAAACCATACAATTCCGTTAAAACTTTATCATTTCTGCATAAATAAATTCAGCGCTCATTGAAGTTAAAGACGCCTAAACTGTGATTATAAGTTGCTTGTTAACAAATATTTATGAAATAGATGGTCGGTTTTTTGCCGGAATTATCCTCTGTGATGGTATGGTTTCCGCCTGGCATCAATTACGAAATACAAAAAAATAATTTTTTCACCTGTGACTGCGTCTGCAACTATCCGGGTCAGTTTTCGGGGCAAAAACCCTTTTCGAATACCGGTCCTTCAATTGCACAAAGTCGTTTGCGCAGCTTGTCTTTCATTTTTCCATCGGGCAGGGCAAGCACATAGTCCATGGCCACGAGCGCATCGTAGGGGGAGCGCGTCTTTTCGACCCTTTCCACTTCCAACACAGCCCGTTGTCCAATCGAAGGTTCTTTGTTGCCTTCCCAGCTCAGGTTGATGAGCATATCCGACTTTCCGGGCAAACTATGTGCAAGCTGTCCCGCTCCGACTGTCTCCACGCCTGCGATTGTTACCCCCGGCGTTTCGACCAGAAGGCTGAGCGGATAAAACCTCAGGTCGGGCGGAAGATCACCCTGCAAACTTATAATCAGCATATTACCTTGCACCTCATGGGTGATTTCCACGCGCTGGCGAACCAAAAGATAGTTGAGTATCTCCTCTTCCGAAGCCATCCAGATGTCGTCGCTGCCCTGTTTGCCATACGTTTTGGCAATGTAGCTCCAGTCGTTGTAAAAATCATCCAGCGGATAGTCTTCGATAATGCGGTGGGTAAACACGGGCATCCAGTAGTTGGCTCCATGTACACTTTTTCGGGCCAGATTGTCGGCAAGTTGTTTTACATCAACGGTTTCGGCCAGCACCCTGTTAAGCTCCAGGGGTTTGTCCCAGGCCTGAAAGGCATTCACGTTTATGCCGGTTTCGGGGATGATGGTCCAGGCGCCCATCCGGAATGCATAGCGATAGCCCAGGCGAAAAGCCACCGGACTAAACTCCTGCAAACCATTGGGATTTACCAGTATTCTGGTCCTGACATCCTCAGTTGCGAGGCTTCGGCGGATGTAGCTCTCGTTGCGTCGTATGGAGTAGCTGATTTCTTCGGGGGTTGTTGGCGCATCCGAGGTGAAACCGTGGTTGTAGATGCCGCAGCCATGGCGGTACATGCTGGCAAGTTGATCCCAGCTCACCGTGTTGTAGTTGTTTTGCAACTGATGCATATCTTCGTTATTCCATGCACTGAACGAAAAGAGTGCCGCACTCAGCCTGAAAGGAAGCTCGTTTCCGCAACCATCGGTGAAAAACAAACCCGGAAAAGGGCTTCCATCTTTGCCCGTAAAAAATTTAAATCCAATATGATACACATCGGCAAAACCGTCGTCGGTGTGAAAACTCATGGCAAAACGCTTGTTGTAGCGCAAAGGAGTTTTTTGCACGCCGACTTTTTCCGGCCTGCCGTCGAGGCGGATACGTATCTGGTGTATTCCAGGACTATTGCCGGACTGCTGTGCATTGGAGCACGAAGGCATCAGCATCCAGGTGAGGATGATCAGACATAGACGTGGCAGGAAAAAACACTGGAAAGTGAAGAAATCAAAACTTTTCGTATGGCGCATAGCGGGGCTGCAGGGGCGTCTGGTATGGTTTGATCCTTATGTTGCCATGGTTGTTCGACCTGTTTTTGCGAACGTTCTGGCGGCTTTGATTTCTGACGGACTGTTGATTGCCGGTTTGCCTGTCCGTTTGACGGGCAGGACGCCTTTGGTAGGCATCGTGGCGGTTGTTTTTTTTGAAGCCTGTATTGTCCGGAGCAGCAAGTGATGTAAACCCGATGCTGATTTCGTGGCTTCCGCCCGAACCCAGGTTGATGCCGCCGATGCCGGCCTCGTAGGTGTAGTGAAACACGGTGCGGTCGAACACACGGCCACCCACACTCAACCCAAACAGGCCTGTGGTGCGGTAGAGCGCCCCCAGCCACAGCCGTTGGTCGTAGCTGAACATGGTTGAAAAGTCGAAGGTGGACGGCTGGTTGATGGTTTTTCGGTAAAGCAGCATGGGGCTGAACTCCCAATATCCGTCAATATCAAAGCGATGGCCGGTAAATACATCCCATGCGCGCTCGTAGGCAAACAGGCCTTCTACGCCAGTGTAATAGGCTTCGCGCGTGCGCAATACCAGGGGCGAGCCTGCGCCAACGAAAAAGTTATCGTAGCTCCAGCTCAGTCCGAACGAAACATTGAAGCTGGTGTTGAGCAGCCGGTCGAGGTCGCGGAGCACGGGGTCTTGCAGATCCACATTGGCACGGTCGATGCGGATGAGGCTCTGGAACATGTTGCCGCCCAGGCCAACACTCAGGTATTGCCCATCGCCGGTTTGCAGGCGGTAGGTCAGGCTAAGGCCTGCCCGGAGGCGGTAAAAAATATCGGCCTGATCGCCCAGCAGCGAGCCGCCAAGGTGCAGCCCCTCCACCAACTTCCGGTGGCCGTTGATCTGAATGGTGGTCGGACTACCCGGAATGCCTACCCAGTCGCGCCGGTAGTTCATAAAGAAAGACCTGTCGTAGGTTTGCCCGGCAAAAACAGGGTTGAGCGAATAGAGGTTCACCAGGTAATGAGAGCCAAGGGGTTGTTGCTGCGCCCTTGCGGAAGCCGAGAGCAAAAGTATGCCAGCCAGAAATCCAACAATTCGCTTCATATCACCTGATGATGGTTAAAGGTCCTTTGATGACCACGCCATCGCGGCCTTCGATAATGTAGTAATATGTGCCTTCAGGAAGCGGGTTACCGTTGTAGTAACCATTCCAGTCGTTCTGGTAGTTATTGCGTTGGAAGACCAGGGCGCCTGTCCGGGTGTACACGGCCACCCGCACCGGTCGCAATGCTTCGTAGTTGTGGATCACCCACACATCGTTATATCCATCGCCATTGGGCGTAAAGAGGTTCATCATGCCATCGGAAGGCGCTGTGCCGCCCAGTTGCTTCACCGCAAACTGCCTGCGCACCACACATCCTCCGCGGTACACATCCACGTAATAATTTCCAGCTGCAGTCACCGCATACGTGGGGGTACGCACCGTGCCCTGCCAGATGAGGCTGTCGCGCACACCTTCCACACTGAATATCAGCTGCTCTCCCGGCTTGATGGGAGTTTCCGAGTCTGGCGCCACGATGGTTCCGTCCGAAAGCCGAAGGCTGAATTCCGGCAGCGGATGTATGGTCAGCAAACGGGAAAGGGTGTCGGTACAACCGTAGGAAGAACTCACCTCCAGGGTCACCAGGTAGTTGCCTGTCTCCAAATATTGATAGTTGAATTCCGCATTGCCAAACGCATTGCCGTCGCCGGTGCTCCATACCCGCTGGGCGATGGTACCTATGCTGACCGTGGATTGATCGGTAAATGTCACAGGCAATCCCACACACTGCCCGCTCGTGGAAAAACGCACCTGGGGTTTGTCGGCCACAATCACCTGGTTGTATTTGGTGATAACGGCCTGGCTTGCGGTGTTTACCTGCAATCCGACGTTTTTTTCGCCAATGGTGGCAAACCTGATGCGCACGGTATCGTTCACTGCATCGCCAAATACCCCGTCGCCATTGAGGTCCCACTGCAACGACACAATGCTGTCGTTGGTCTGAATCTGGGCAATAAGCAGGCTGGTGTCGCCCAGGCAAACCGGCTCGAACAGAAAGTCCACAATGGTGGTAAACACCACTTCGACCAGGGCTTCGGCAAGTGAGCTGCAACCATTCTGGGCCGTGCCTTCCACCCAATAGCTTGTTGTTTTGCGCGGACTCACGGTGATTGAGGGTGTGGTCTGGCCGGTTGACCAGAGGTAGGTGGCTGCACCCGAAGCAGTTAGTGTGGTGGGGTCGCCGGGATTGATGGATACCTGTGCGGGCTCTATAAGCACATTGGGCCGGGGCAGCGCCGTTATATGAACGGTATCGCTGATGACGTAGTTATTCGGGTAAGTTACTCTGGCCCAGATCGTGGTGTTTTCCTCCACCACCCAGGTGAGTGTGCGTCCGGTATGTCCGTTGCTCCAAAGGTAACTGAGTGCTTCAGGCGCGGTAAAACGCAAGGTGTCGCCCACACATACTGCGGTGTCGGGACCTAAGAATTCCGGCGGGCGGCAAAATCCGAGCTCATAAGGGATATTGCCCGGCAAGGCACAAAGTCGGTCGCGCAGGGTTTCTTTAAGTTGTCCGTCGGGCAGCATCTGCACATAGTCCATGGCCACCAGGGCATTGGCATGGGTGGTTTGCTGTTCGGCAGCCAGCACCGCAGCCGAGGCGCGTTCGCCGGCATCGGGGATCACCCGGCCATTCCACTTCAGGTTCAGCTGTGCTTTGTTCTGGTTGAAGAAATAGCTCGACAACCCATCGGGCTGCACCACCTGCATATCCACGATGTTCGAGGCGCCCTCTACCACAATGGTCAGGGCGTAATAACGGAAATTGCCGGGGATGTTGTTGCCTGTGAATGTGAGGGTGAGCACATTGTCGTTGATGTTGGTGTTGACCGTGATGAGCTCCCTGAGCCTGAGGTACTCGAACACCTCGCTCGACGAGGCCGACCAGATGCGGTCGGAACCGTTGCGGCCGTAGGCCGCTGCAATCTGGTTCATCTGCGTCTTGAACTGGTCGAAAGTGATGTCCACATTGCCGAATCCATGATTGTAAAAGGTGGCAATGAGGTGATTGCCCGGACCTGCCTGGCTGGCAATGGTTTGCACCTGATTGAAGAGGTTGTTGGTGATGCTCCAGCGCGAAATCTGTATGCCCTGTATCTCCGGGAGGTTTTCGACCACAAGCGGGTTGGGCAAAGAGTTGATGTTGTCGTGATACACCGCCAGGTTGTGCTGCCTGGCGATGGGCAGTTGTGCCTCCACATTGTTGGGCAGCACATATACATTCATGTCGTAGCCGTCGGGAATGGTGCCGCTGAGGGTCTTACGCTTGGTGTAGCTGGCGTTGCGGCGCACCTCAAGCTCATGGTCGGGGCTTGGGGGGTCGGTAAGTCCGTGGTTGACTATGCCAAACTCGCCGGCCCACAAATTGATAATATTGTCCCAATGCAGAAAACCGGGAACGTAGTTGTGGATGTCGGCACCCAGCCCATTGAACGAAAAATGAACTGCATCCATCTTGAAAGGCTGGATGTTTTGGGGTATGCCCTCGGTGTAGAACAATCCGGGATTGCCCTGCTGCCCCTTGAAATAAGGCATGACCAGATCGTGGATGGCAGGATTGCCATCGTCCATCTGCAAAATGAGGGCAAAGTCTTTGTTATATTTCAAAGGCGCCTTGATTACCGATGGCGTATCGGTGATGGGCTGGGCGAATGTGATGGTGATCGTAAAATCGCTGATCTGACTAGGCTGCTGCGCAATTATGCTTCCTTTCAGGCAAAGGAAAATAAAGGTAAGACAAAGCCGGAGCAGTTTATCGGTATTCATGGATGCAGCTGTGGCCGGGTAAGTTTTGCAAAACTATTATTTTTTCAACGCGCTGCAAATCCAAATGATCTTTCGGGCTTACCAGTGGGCAGTCAGCCCCTCCCAGTCGGCATTGGCAAACACATACACCTCGCCCGAAAGCACATCTGAGTCTGCCGACTCGGTGACGTGGGCCATCACCACCCGGTGCTCATGCCTGACGTAAGCCGTGCAAAACCATTTGCGTCCGTCGCTTGCCGAAAGCTCAATGCTTTGTTGCACGGTGAAGCCGGCTTCAATGAGTTCGTCGGGAATGGCAAACTCGTCGATGGGCGACAGACCGGCTGTCATTTTCTCGAATTCGTCTGTGTCGAGTTGTGAGGAAAAGGAGATGAGGGCCATATGCACTGAAATTTTAGCGTGCTGCAATGCTGCTCCCGCAAAGTTAGCCAATGGACCAGCGCAGAGATGAGATACCTGCGAGAATTTTTGAAAAAAACTATTGCTCATTTTGTAAAAAGCTATAATTTTGCAGCCTCAAATCTGAGAAACACTCCTCCTTAGCTCAGTTGGTCAGAGCATCTGACTGTTAATCAGAGGGTCGCTGGTTCAAGTCCAGCAGGGGGAGCGAAAATGAAAGGGGCTGCGGTTAGCAGCCCCTTTTTCTTTTTAAGCTCATAGTATCCATGTCAATGCAATTTCCCGGCCTGGCTGATGCTTTCGCGCAGGTCTTCGAGGTAATGCAGCATGCGGTTGGTGTTGATATCGTTGAGTTTGATGCGCTTATTCCGTGCGATTCCCAATGTTCGCTGAAGCTGTTCGCAACTCTAAACCAACGCCTTTTTTTCTTGTTCTTTTGCTGGCCCAAAAGAACCAAAAAGCTTGTCCGCCTCAGGTGGAGCCTTGGGCGAACGAAGCTACCTCCCCGCCCAGCCCGGTGAAAGTTTCAAGTGTTTCTGCTTGAGCGCTTTAATTGCAATCTATCATTTCAAAAGGAATTAAGTTCGGAATGATTTCAAATCGCACGAAACTGGCAAGCCGAACTGAGCCATGACAACAACGACAACCATCGACAACAATGACAACCCTCCTCCGCCCTTCCCGCCGTTCGCCCTTCCTCCCCGCCCTACCCGGTGAAAGTGTCAAGTAATTCTGTTTAGGCACATTAATCAAATCATTTGTAAGCAATGAGTTTATGTTTTATGAGGTTTACCACCACCTACACTTCACATCAAACAGCTTACTGGCGGGGAGGAAGGCCCGGGCGCGGGGACGGTGAGGCGGGAATTTCCAAAAACGTAGAAATCCGTGGGGCTGGACACGCGACAGCGTGGCCATCGCGGCAAGCCTGCCGCCCGCCCCACTGGATTTCAAGTTTTTGGAAAGGGCGGGGAGCCTTCGCCCGGGCTTGATCTTTGCCTACTTTGTATCAAGACAAAGTAGGAAATAAAAAATCTATGCTTTGAAGGAACAAACTTGCATGCATGGGAAGCGCTGCATATAAATTGCCTCCTTCAAACTAATGGAAAACAGTAGCTTTTAACGAACAAGGACAACAATGACAACCACGACAACCACCAACAACTACGACAACTCCAATAACCAAGACAACCTCCCGTCACCCGTAACTCGCTTCCCGCAACCCCTTGAATCTTTGAATCTTTGAATCAGGAATCTTTGAATCCCTGAACCCAGATCCCAGTACCCAGAACCCTGACATTATTCGGCCCTTTTTCTTTATCAGCTCTTTCCATCCTTATTAAGGCTATTCCCCGGCCTGGCTGATGCTTTCGCGCAGGTCTTCGAGGTAATGCAGCATCCGGTTGGTGTTGATTTCGTTGAGCTTGATGCGCTCATACAACTCGTTGAGGTGCTGATGGATACCTTTTTTAAAGATCTCTATCTTCTCCATTGTGACCTCATCAGCTTTCGGGCTGGTTTGCATGGCCCTGAGCTCGGCAAGCTGGGCTTTGATCCGCTCGAGTTCGGCCAATACATACGCCATATCCATGCTTTCGGGCTTATCAGGCAGGCCGGCAGGATGAAAAAACAACATTTTCTCCTCAAGCTCGGCAAAACGACGCAGGTTGTTGCGCCTGTGCACGACAAGAAAGAAAAACAGCATCAGTGCGATGAAAAGGAGCAACCCGACAATCACCCACGGAATCAACTCCATCAGGTTGAGTGGTAAATAGCCGGCTGTAGGCTGCAGTGCTGGCATAACAGCTTGGTTGGTTTAATGTTAGTGCAATATTACAAAAAATGGGATGCCATGCCATGTGGCAGCGCTTTTTCCATCACAAAACAGCCTGAGCATCAGCCAAGGGTATCTGTGATGCGCAATTTTTCCCAACTTTGGCCTCCCAAAACCTCAACTATGCGTTTGTTGTCGGTGGCCGTCATCACCTGGAACGAGGAAAAAAACATTGCACGCTGCCTGGCATCGGTGAAAGGACTGGCCGACGAGGTGGTGGTGATTGACTCTTTTTCGACCGACGCCACGGCACAAATTTGCCATGAGGCCGGTGTGCGGTTCGAACTGCATGCATTTGAGGGATATATCGAGCAGAAGAATTATGCCCTGAGCCGGTGCACACACGATATGGTGCTGGCACTGGATGCCGATGAAGCCCTTTCGCCCGCACTCTATGACGCAATCATGCGCGAAAAACAGCAGGGTTTTCCGGCGGATGGCTATACCATGAACCGCCTCACCAGCTACCTGGGGAAATGGGTGAAGCACAGCGGATGGTATCCCGACCGCAAGCTCCGTCTGTTCGACCGCACCAAGGCGCGCTGGGGCGGCCTCAACCCGCACGACAAGGTAATGTTCAACAGGGAAGCACGAATCGTCCACCTGAAAGGCGACCTGCTGCACTATTCCTACCACCGGCCGGAAGACCACAGCCTGCAGATTGAACACTTCAGCTCGATTGGCGCCAAAACCTATTTCGAAAAAGGGCGCAAAGCCGGCAGACTCTTCCTCTGGCTTTCTCCTGTGGTAAAATTTCTGCGCGATTATGTGGTTAAGCTCGGGTTGCTCGACGGACTAACAGGCTGGCGCATTGCCCGTCGTTCGGCCAAAGCCACTTTCCTGAAATACCTGAAGCTGCGTTACCTGCAAAAGCCCATCCAGCCAAAAACCCTCATCATCTCGCGCACCGACAGCATTGGCGATGTGGTGCTCACCCTGCCAATGTGCGGCCTGATCAAAAGATATTACCCCGAAACGAAGATCATTTTTCTTGGTAAAGCCTATACCAAAGCCGTACTACGAAGTTGCATCCATATTGATGAAATCTGGGATGCCGATGCCTTGCTGCAGCAGCCTCCCGACCGGCAGCTGGCTGCGTTGAAATCGGCCGGTGCCAACACTATGATACATGTGTTTCCGCGCCGCGACCTTGCCACGCTGGCAGCAAAGGCAGGCATTGCCCACCGCATCGGCGCCAGTGGTCGCTGGTACCATTATCTCTTTGTAAACCATCTGGTACCCCTGAGCCGGCGAAGCTCCGACCTGCACGAAGCCCAGCTCAACATCAAGCTGCTGATGCCACTGGGGATTGTGGACTTTGTGCCCCAGGCCAGAATATGGCCGCTGTATGGTTTCAAACCTTTGGTAACCAATGATGATAAAGCTCCTTTCGATCTGATTCAGCCCGACAAGATCAACCTGATCTTTCACCCCAAGTCGAAAGGCAGCGCACGTGAATGGCCACTCGAAAAGTTTGCCGAATTGGCCGGATTGCTTCCTGAGGAAAAATTCCGGATTTTTGTGGGAGGCACGGCTGCCGAAGGCGAACTCATCAAACCCCTGATGGCACAGCATCCCCGGCTTATCGACCTTACCGGGCAGCTCGATCTGGAACAATATATCCGTTTTATTGCACGGGCCGACGGACTGGTTGCAGCCAGCACCGGACCACTGCATCTGGCAGCAGCCCTCGGACGTATTGCAGTAGGCATCTATCCGGCCATCCGGCCCATTCATCCCGGACGTTGGCGGCCACTGGGGCCAATGGCATATGCATTGAGCCTGAAAGAAAGTTGCAACGATTGCAAAAAATCTGCAACTTGCGCCTGCATGTCAGCACTCGATGCGCAAACTGTTGCAAATCAACTCAACAAACTCATTGATGAAAGAAACCGACAAATGGCTCGTGGTAGTCAACCCTAAGGCAGGGAGTGGAAAATGTGAAAAAGACTGGCCAACCATACACGACCTGCTCGTCGAAGCGGGATTCACGTTTATCTCGGTACTCACCGAGCGGCCTTTCCATGCCATAGAGATCACCCGCAACATGGTGAACGATCTGGGTTTCAGTAAGATCATTGCCGTGGGTGGCGATGGCACCCTCAACGAAGTGGTCAACGGCATTTTTCAGCAGACGCGCTACGCCACACATGAAATCACCCTTGGCATGATCACCGTGGGTACGGGCAACGACTGGGGGAGGATGTACAAATTCCCGCTCAAGTACGAAAAAGCCATCCGCATCCTGCGCAAAGGGCGCACCTTTCTTCAGGATGTGGGCAAGGTGAAATACCGTCACGACACCGAAGACAAGAGCCGGTACTTCATCAACATGGCCGGCATGGGCTACGATGCGCTGGTGGCCAAGAAAACCAACGCCATGAAAGCCGAAGGCAGGGGCGGCACCCTGGTTTACCTGTACAACCTGCTCACAGGCTTGTTTCAATATCAGAACGTTCAGTTGAGCATTGTGGTCGATGGGAGCGAGGTGTTCAACGACAAGGTTTTCAGCATGAGCATCGGCATCTGTCGCTACAACGGAGGCGGAATGATGCAGTTGCCTAACGCCATACCCGACGATGGCCTGTTCGATATCACCGTCATCCGTAAAACCACCAAATGGCGTGTGGTGAAAAACATCAAAAACCTCTACGATGGTTCATTCATCAACCTGCCTGAGGTGGACACCTTCCGGGGCAAAACGGTCAGCATCACTTCCACACCACGGCATTCCATTTTTCTTGAAACCGATGGTGAATCGCTCGGTGTTTCGCCCCTGGATTTCAGCATCGTACCAAGGGCAGTGCGGCTCATTGTCCGCAAAAAAGCCCTGAAAGAATTCGGCTCGGATCAGGCAGCCAACGGAAACGGCAACGATGACGATTGACACCGTGATTACTTGCCTACCGGAAGAATCATAATATACTATTTTTCATATAGTTGCATTAATGCAACCGTTTGCTGCGCTGCTTTGCCGTTGCTCGGGGCGGCAATCCGCTCTGCCTGATAAAATAGCCCTACTTTTGCATCAAGATAAGAGGGCCTTATGCTGAAAAGCCAGAGCTTTCAGTGCCGAAGCTTGACAAACATCCTTACTGTATTTCTTTTGCTGGTGTGGGTGGCTGTGGTTTACCGTTCGTCGGTCAACAGCTTTCCTTCGCATGTGCATGCCTGGACGCAAAGCGACCGCTATGCCCTCACCATCGGGTATCTGGAGAATGGCTTTGGGCTGTTCAGGCCATCCACGCCCAACCTCTGGCCCAAATATCCTCCGGAGCAGATGCCCGCACAACTGCAAGGCATCACCAAGGCCGACCTTCCCCTCACCGAATACCTTGCAGCGCAGCTGATGAAAGTGAGCGGGATGCGGCAACCCTTTTTTCACCGCGGTCTGAACCTGGCCCTGATGCTCACCGGCCTGATGATGCTTTTTGCCCTGATGCGTAACATGGGGGCTACGCTGACCATGGCCTGGCTGGGTGTGGCCTTTGCGATGCTTTCGCCGGTGGCAGCCTATTACCTCGATGGGTTCATCCCAGGCATTCCGGCCCTTGCAATGGTCATGGCAGCCTATTATTTTTTGCACAGGTATGCACAAAGCCCTGACCTAAAATCCTATTTCATTGCAATAGGTCTTGTCACCCTGGCTGCACTCATCCGTCCGCCTATGCTGATGGCCCTGCCGGGAATGGTGCTGGCTGCGCTGTGGATAGACGGAAAGACCCGCCCGGGCAAAATACTGCTGCCCCCGCTTTTGTCGCTGCTGGCCATGGCCGGATTGTATGTGCACAACCAGCACCTTGCACACACTTACGGCTCGCTGTTCATTTCGCAGCTCATGCCTGCCGAAAGTCCGGCCATGCTGCTGACGCTGGCCAAACAGAGCCTGGCGCAATGGAAGCTGGAATATTTCAGTTACGTGCAATACCTGCTGCTGGTGTTTGCGCTGCTTATGCTTCTCATTTTCAGGCATCGGCTGCAAACTGTTCAGGCAGGCATAATCCTGCTGGCCGCCCTGTCGCATCTGCTGGCGGCCCTGGCCTATTTTGTGGCCATGGCAAAGCAGTTTCCTGACCACGACTACTATTTTCTCGAAAGCTTTTACCTGCCACTGCTGATGCTGCTTTCCGTGGGTTTGTCGCTTCCGCAGGCCGACAAACCGCTGCGCAAACTGAGCTTTGGTGTGGTGTATGTGCTTGCCTTCTGGCTCATGGCCGATGCTGCACTTGCCAGCCGCGAAAAACGATACACCTCACACCCCTGGGACCAGACCGAGACCACCCGGAAACTCTTTGAAGGCAGCGCTGCCTGGCTCGACCAGCTGGGCATTCCGCGCAACGCACGCATGCTGGTGCCCGACAGCTACACCACCAATGTGCCCTTGCTGCTCATGGAACGCAAAGGCTTCACCGTGATCAACACCACGCGCGAAAATCTCGAGGCAAGCCTCCGGCTTCCGTTCGATTATGTGGTTGTGGCCAACCGCAGCCTCCCGGCCGACCTGCTCCGCAACCTGCCCGGGCTGACTTCACAACTGATTCCGGTGGCCAACAACGGACGTCTCGGCCTTTACAGATACGACAGCCTTTCGGGAGAAAAACAACTGCGCGACCTGGTGATGCCTGACCAAAGCACCCTGTGGCCCGTGAACGACAGTCGGATCGTTCTGACTCCGGAAACCGAATTTGCAGAACTTGTGTCGGCACCCTACCCTGCTGCTGCGCTTAGCCGTGCCTTGCTATTCGAAGCTGCAGCCACCGCCGACATGATTCCGGTAAAAAACCTGCATCTGGTGGTGGACATCAGCCAGGGTGAAAAGCAATTGTTCTACGACAGTTTCAGGCTCGATCCCTTCTTTGAAAATACTGATGGCGAAGCAATTGTACGCACCTTTGTAAACTTGCCCGGGCTTGCCGAAGCCGGAACCAGGCTGAAGTGTTATCTTTGGAATGCCGGAGCAAATCGATTGATAATCAATAATCCAACTGTAGAAATACTAAGTTACGATAACCTTAAAAATCATTCACAATGAAAAACATTGATCAGTACAACCTCTCAGGCAAACGCGTGATTGTGCGGGTTGACTTCAACGTTCCGCTGAACGAGAAATTCGAAGTGACCGACGACACCCGCATCCGTGCTGCCGTTCCCACCATTAAGAAAATTCTTTCCGTTGGCGGCTCAGTCATCCTGATGTCGCACCTGGGCAGGCCCAAAGACGGTCCAACCGACAAGTATTCGCTCCGGCATGTGATCCCTACCCTGGAGAAACACCTCGGCCTCAAGGTGAAGTTTGCTCCCGACTGCATTGGTCAGGAAGCCCGCGAGCTGGCCGAAAACCTCAAGCCGGGTGAAGTGCTGCTGCTCGAAAACCTGAGGTTTTACAAAGAAGAGGAAAAAGGCGACGAAAACTTTGCCAAAAAACTGGCCCTGCTGGCCGATGTGTATGTGAACGACGCTTTTGGCACCGCCCACCGCGCACATGCCTCCACAGCCATCATTGCCCGTTTCTTCCCCGGCGCCTCGCTCTTTGGCTACCTGATGCAGGACGAAGTGGCCAGCCTGGAAAAAGTTACCGTCAATCCCGAACGTCCCTTCACTGCTGTGCTGGGCGGCGCCAAAGTATCGGGAAAGATTGAAATCATCAACAACCTGCTCGACAAGGTGGACAACCTGATCATAGGCGGGGGCATGATGTTCACCTTCATCAAAGCTATGGGCGGACAGGTGGGCAACTCGCTGGTGGAAGACGATCTGATGGAAACCGCTCTTAAAGCCGTAGAAAAAGCCAAAGAGCTGGGCATCAACCTGCTCATCCCGGTAGATGCCATTGCTGCCGACAAATTCGACAACGAAGCCCAGCAAAAGATTGTCCCCTCGAACCAGATACCCGACGGATGGATGGGGCTGGACATCGGACCTGAAACCGTCAAGATGTTCAGCGAAGTGATCCTCAACTCAAAGACCATCCTCTGGAACGGCCCGATGGGTGTGTTTGAGTTTCCGAACTTTTCGGCAGGCACCCGCGACGTGGCCCATGCCATTGTGAAAGCCACCTCCAGCGGAGCTTTCTCGCTGGTTGGTGGTGGCGACTCTGTGGCTGCCGTGAACAAATACGACCTGGCCGACAAAGTAAGCTATGTATCCACCGGTGGAGGCGCCATGCTCGAATACATCGAAGGCAAAGTGCTGCCCGGTGTAAAGGCTATTCAGGAAGGCATCTGAGCGTAATTTTGGATACTAAAAACGCCGCCCCTTTTCGGAGCGGCGTTTTTTCATTCTAACCATTCCTTTTTGAACCCCTTACTGTGCAAGGGGTCGAAAAACTATCTGTAAACTAAGCTAGATAAGCATGTCAGCTGCGACCTTTGCCTTCCCGCCGTTCGCCCGGCCTCCCCGCCCAGCCCGGTGAAGTGTGAAGTGTTTCTGCTTGAGTGCTTTATGTATAATCTGTCTCTTAGAATAAGTTTTATTTCATTACTAACTCACAACCCACGGAAACCTGCACGCTAAACTGAACCATGACAACCACGACAACTATGACAACTGCGACAACCTCCCTTAACTCGCTTCCCGTAACTCGCTTCCGCTGAATCTTTGAATCAGGAATCCTTGAATCCCCCTGACAACCCTCTCCAGTCTTATTAGTACCTCTAAACCAGAAGTTTTTTTTCTTGTTCTTTTGCTGGCCCAAAAGAACCAAAAGGCCTTGGGCGAACGAAGCTAGCTCCCCGCTCTGCAGCAAGGGCGCAAATCTAAGTGAGGAGAGCATTACAGCATGCCATTGTTCATCCTCCAACTTTCATTGAGCGGGAGCATAGTACTTTACTGGAATTTCATGCACGCATGCTGTAACGCAAACAGCCCGCGCTGGGGCGCGTGCTGCCTCACAAGATTTGCTGCCCTTGCTGCATTCACACCGGGCGCTCCCCGCCGTTCGCCCGGCCTCCCCGCCCAGCCCGGTGAAGCGTGAAGTGTTTCTGCTTGAGTGCTTTATGTATAATCTGTCTCTTAGAATAAGTTTTATTTCATTACTAACTCACAACCCACGGAAACCTGCACGCTAAACTGAACCATGACAACCACGACAACAATTACAACAATGACAACCATCGACAACCTCCCGTAACTCGCTTCCCCTGAATCTTTGAATCTTTGAATCAGGAATCCTTGAATCCCCCTGACAACCCTCTCCTTCCTTATTTGTATCCCAAAACCAGTGGCTTTTTTCTTGTTCTTTTGCTGGCCCAAAAGAACCAAAAGGGCCTTGGGCGAACGAAGCTAGCTCCCCGCTCTGCAGCAAGGGCGCAAATCTAAGTGAGGAGAGCATTACAGCATGCCATTGTTCATCCTCCAACTTTCATTGAGCGGGAGCATAGTACTTTACTGGAATTTCATGCACGCATGCTGTAACGCAAACAGCCCGCGCTGGGGCGCGTGCTGCCTCACGAGATTTGCTGCCCTTGCTGCATTCACACCGGGCGCTCCCCGCCGTTCGCCCGGCCTCCCCGCCCAGCCCGGTGAAGTGTGAAGTGTTTCTGCTTGAGTGCTTTAAGTATAATCTGTCTCTTAGAATAAGTTTTATTTCATTACTAACTCACATCCCACGGAAACTTGCACGCAAAACTGAACCATGACAACAACGACAACAATTACAACAATGACAACCATCGACAACCTCCCGTAACTCGCTTCCCGGAACTCTCCCCCCGTCACCCCAAACCCAGTACCCAGCACCTCAAACTGCTCCGCTTTAATCAACTGTGACGCGGATGCCGGCTGAGTGGGCAGAGAAGGCCGGGGCATAATAGCTCTGCATGCGGGCAAAGCCACCGCTGTATTGACCGCGATGGGTTGCGATGAGGCTGTATTCGAATACATGTTTTCCTCGGGGCAGCAGGTCGAAGTAGAAGTCGGTGACGGCATCGCGGGTGCTTTGATAGTAGCCCAGGCCGGTGCGCCACTGGTAGCCCGAAAGCACTTCCACAGGTTCGAAGGCCGGGCTGCGCAGGTCGCTCAGGTGCACAAACTCCATATCGCGGTCGGTTTCAAGCACCAGCCTTACCCTGATGCGGTCGCCAGGCTTCAGCCCCTGTGATCGCCAGGGTTCGAAGACTATGCCAGCCGGCGAGGCTTTTTCAACCAGAATCTCCCGGCTGAGGCGCATATAGCCCGCATTCTGGCGCACCGCATCCACCGGCACCTCGTATTGGCGGAACATGCCTGCCCACGCCGGTCCAGGATTGGGGTTGTCGATTTCAACCTTAGCCATTGCCTGATTCATTCCCTCCGTCCAGCTGAGGCTGAATTGTCCGCTACCAGCCTCCTGTGCGGGCACTTCCACCGGTTGACCTGCCACCTTCACCTCCACCGGTTTTCCGGGCGAGGTCCAGTCGCTGCCAAAGGTGAGCAAGGCATACACGGCTTCGGCTGTAGCCTGACCGGAGATCCAGCGGCGGGTTTGTTTCTGCGAGAGGAGGTATTGCCTGATGCCATCGGCCATGCTGCGGTCGGGGCCGATCAGCTCGAATACCTGCACCAGCAGCGCTTGTGTTTCTACCGGAAGCGCCTGGTTGTCGGTGCGCCCGGCTTTCCACCAGATGCCAAGTTTTTCGCTCCTCACGGCACGCTCGGCCAGCGAAGCTGCAATGCGCGCAGCTGCTTTCATGTTGTTTGTCCTGCGATAGTGCAGACTGGCCATGGCCTGTTCGCTGATGACCAGTTTGTTCCAGTCTTTTTCGAGCAGGGATTCGAAGTACTGGTAGGCCTTTTCAGCTTCGGGCGATCGGGGTAAGCTGCCAAAATAGCTGCGCGTGACGAGCAGTTGCAGTGGTGTGCCCCCCACATTCCTCATGCCGGTATCTTTTGCATAAAGCTCGGCTGCCTGCCTGTCGATGTAGGCGATGGCCCGATGCAGCATGCCTTGCACCTCAGCCGGGGTGGCCAGTGTGGAATCGAGTTCGGTGAGTTTGCCGAAGCCATGCAGGATGTTCAGGGTGATCCACAGGTTGCCCCGCATGCCCGGGAACCAGGGCCATGATCCGTCGGGCAGCTGCAATCGGGCAAGTTTTTGCAGGGTCTGTTCTCTTTCGGAGCGGATGCGGTTGTGGTCGAAAAACATCTGCAGCCTGAGGCGCTGGGAGTGCTCGTCTTCGGCATCCCGCAGCCAGGGTGTTTGTTCGATGCTCTGCATTTTCAGTTCCTGATTGTTCTGCAATTCCGAGTGCAGGGCATTGCTATGGCTGCTGTTCCATGCTGCCAGCACTGCTTCAAAGTTCGGGATGGAAGCCGCCACATGAGCTGCGAGCGTATTGGTATAGAACTGCCGGAAGATGTTGTCTGCATTTTCGGCACCCGGGTCAACCACATACGGCAGGGCTTTGACGGCTATCCAGGCCGGGTGGGTGGTCACATCGAGCCGGAGGCTGAGGGTGCGTTCGGCAGGAGAAGGTTTTTCGAGGCCGGGCAGCGTGAAGGCAGCTTTGCGGTTGCCCTGTACAAACATCGGCAGGGTTTCGGTGAGCCGGATGCCCGCAGGCAAAAGCGGCACCAGGTGTGCTTCGGCATCGGTGAATGCACCGGCCGAGGCTGAAAGCTGAAAGCGCAGGAGCGAAGCATTGGTGTGAAGTACCACGCTCCAGCGCAGCTCGGCGCTTTGTCCCGGCTGGAGTTGCACAAAAGGTTTACGCGCAGCATCCTGCAGTTGTCCTGCCGGCTGGTTGTTGAGTGCGTTGGTCAGTTCGAGCATGGCCATGCCGTCGAGGACCTGATTGCCGGTGTTCACCACTTTGCAGGCAATCACAGCGGTGTCGCCCAGCCGGTAGAAACGGGCGAGGTTGGGCACGACCATCAGGGGTTTTGACGATTCTATGTCGTGGGTAAGGAAGGCATGTCGCAGGTCGGTGGTATGGGCGAGCAGCATGAGGCGCCAGCGGGTGAGTGCGTCGGGTGGGGTAAAACTAAAGCTGACGCCACCGAGGCTGTCGGTTTGCAGCTGGGGGTAGAAGAAGGCCGTCTCGCGGAAGTCGCTGCGCAGGTTGCGGGCCACAGCAGTGTTTTCGCTTGTTGCCGGTTGTTCTGCCGTCTGGTCGGGCGTTTCGATGACCCTGTCCAGGGTGGCCCCGGGAGCACTTTCCAGGGCGATCATGCGGCTATCCATCGGGCCACTCATCCGCTTGGTGAAGCGAAATCCATGGTGGCCAAAGTCGTACCATTGAAGCGTGGGCGGACTCAGGTCGCTGATGCGGATGGGTTCATGCGGGGGTGAGCTGATGATCCAGGTCTGGGTGGTGCCGAATCCGTTGTCGCTCATCCAGCGTTGGGCAAATGGCTTAGGCGGCAGGGGATCGAAGCGCCAGGTATGGGGTTTAAACTGCTCGAGCGAGGCGTCGTACATGGCAGCCAGCAGTTCGGCAGCTACGGGTTTGCCATTGTTTCCGGTGATACGGACGGTCCATGTTTCGGGTCGGCCGGGTTGCAGGCGACCGGCTATGGTTTCCAGTTTCAGGTCGAGTTGCCTTTCCGGGTCGTTCACATTGATATCGAAGGCCTGATGAAAGTGTCTGTTGAGGGCAATGCCCGACACCTGCACGGTGAGCTTGCCGATGTGGGCACGGGTGAGGGTGAAATGCAGCACTTGTTTCCGGTTGTTGACGGATACCCATCGGCGGAGGAAAAGCTCGTCGTCGGAGCTCAGCTCGACCAGCAGCCGCATGCCCCGGAGGGAGGATGCCAGCACGAGGCTGAGGGTGTCGCCCGGTTTGGCTTCGCCTGTTGTCATTTCGGCAAAGACGAACTGTTCGGGCAGGGTGCGGCTCGAAGCAGGATTGTGGAGGGTGAAACGTTGCTGCAATCTAACAGGGTTTCCGGCATGGTCGGTGGTCTGGTATTCGGCCAGGTATTCGCCTTCGGGCCACTGGGCAAGGGTTTCGGGCAAGGCCGGCGCACTGCCGTTGACCAGGGCATGGTAGGTCAGGATGAGCTTCTTGGGGAGGCTGTCGGGCAGGTAAGGCGCATAGAAATCATCGTTCGGAAAGAGGGTTTTCAGGCTTTGCTCATCGAGCAGGCGGCGGTCGGGACGGTCGAAGATGGCCGGACGGATAGTTGTCCTGCCTGTTTCGATGAGGTAAAAGCTGAAGGTGGTTTGTGCTGCTGCCGGCCGGCCCTGGGTGGTATTCAGCAGGATTTTTGAGTTGTGGGCTTGCTGCAGGCTGATGTTGCGTGGCAGCTGGGCACTCAGGATGAGGCTGCGGTTGCCGATGCGCAGGCTGGTTGAGGATTGTCTGGTTTCGCCGGTGCGGTCGGTCACCCAGGCCGTGACCACATAGTCGTAATATTGCTCATCGTCAATGGGCCTGGAAAAGTCGGGCAAAGCCACAAAGGGGATGTCAAAACTGCCATCGGGACGGGTGAGGGTACTCCCCTGCCCGATGAGCTGACTGACAGGTTCGGTGGGCCACACCCGCCACCAGGGCATCCAGGGGAAGTATTCCCTGCGCTCGATGCGGTAATCCACCTTCGCGCCATCAACGGGATAACCGGCAAAAGCTCTGGCTTCGGCTTTGAACCTGAGGCTGTCGCCGAGCATGAGTTGCACATCTGTCGGGAGGATTTTCACTTCAAACGTGGGTCGTTTGTACTCCTCCACATGGACAAAACTGTTGCCGTGTTCGTTGCCGATGCGCACCTGACCGGTGAGCATTGTGGCCGGCAGCACAAAGCTGCCTTCGAACGAGCCGTATTCGTTGGTTTTCAGCCTGAGCGCCTGCAGTTCGCGGCCGTTGACGTCGAACAACCTGACCGTGCTTTGGGCTGCAGTGTTGGTTGTCCAATCCGATCCGGGATGTTTTGCCAGGCTGATGCCTTTGAAGTAGATGATCTGTCCGGGGCGGTAGATGGCACGATCGGTGAATATCCACGATTTATAGAGGCTGCGCTGCGCTTCGGTGCGTTGGCTGGCGTCGAAGTAGTTGTCCGTCAGGAGGGTATCGCCATTCTTTGAGATTTCGAGGTAAAACGAGCGGTTGCGTGGCAGCCCGGGCAGGTCGGGGCCGATGAGGAATTCGCCATTGCGCGGGGTGAGGAATGTGGCAAGGGTTTTTTCCACAGTTTTTTGCTGGCCGTAGTCGTATTCGCGTACCGCGACACTCACCTTTGCGCCGGCCACAGGCTTTCCGCTATGGCGGTCGAGGAGCACAAAGTTGTTGGTACCCTTGCGGTTGACCTGCATGAACGACATGCTGCTCACCTGAAAAGTGGTATAAGCAATGTATCGTTCGGGACTGAAGTCGTTTTGATCGGAGGCCAGCACGACGTACAGTCCGGGATTCAGGGCGGGCAGGGCGATGATGCTGCTGTGTTCGGCATAGTCGGGTTCGAAGGGCAGCTCGAGTTGCCACTGGTTTTGCACCGGAAGTTGCAACAAGGCCTTCACACGGGTTTGATGGTCGAAGCTTTGGTTGATCTGGCTCAGCTGCTCTTTGGTGACCCTGGCAATGCGGAAGGCCGGCCTGGTGAGGTTGCGGTAGGTGAGCAAAGCCGGGATAGGTTTTCCGGGATATTCGGTGCGCGACACAATCAGCCTGAGGCTTGAGGCCTGGATTTCGGCGCGCAGGGCTTTGCAGCGTTGGGCGCCGCGGCTGTCGGGATGGCGGGCAATGGCTTCATCACAAATGCGCAGGGCCTGTGCCAGGGGCATGTCGATGCCTGAAATGGCGGTGTTGCTGCGAAGCAGTTCCGCCAGGTCGGCATCAATCTCTGTGGAAGCGGGATGCGCGAGGTATTGTTGCCTGAGCCGGCTCAGGGCTTCGAAGTAGGCCTGCTGGTTGCCGGTGACCTGGCTGAGCCAGCGATAGCGCTGCAAATCGTTGTGAATGAGGGCAAAGGTATTGCCGAGGCGGATGTTTGACGTCAGGATACGTTGCATGATCCTGAGCCGGAGCAGGGTTTCGTGGTCTTGCCTGGGCAGGTCGAGGGTGGCAAACAGGGTGGCTGGTTGCCAGATGTCGTCGGGCAGGGCCTGCGACAGGGGCAGGCGCGACTGCAGGGCAGCATCGCCGCCCTCGAGGAAGCGCAGGTAGCGTCCTGCCAGGAAATCGAATAAGGTGGGCTGCAGTTCGATTGCAGTGGTATCGTGTTTTTCGAGCAGGATATCCCAGTCTTTCAGGCTGATACGTTCGAGTTCGGCCTGGTTGCGGATGCTTTGCTGGTAATGGTGCAGTATCTGGTCGCGGTAGCGCGGGGCATCCCATTCGTCGGGATCGGAAGCCTCAGGTGCAGCAGTGGTCTCGCGCTCAAGGATGCGGTAGCGGTTTTCCTGATAATGAAACCAATACATCTCGGCCAGAAGCGAATGGGCGATCGCCCTGACAGGGAAGTCGGATTGGGATATCAGCTGCCGGGTTTGACCGATGGCGTTGTTGAACACCCCGTCTTCGAACGACTTGCGCAGGCTGAAGCCAAAGATCATGGCCCGCAGCATCTGTTGCGGGTTGTTTTCGGCCAGGGCTTTGTCGTAGATGCGGTTGACGACCAGCAGGGCCGACTGTGGCAGCTGTTTTTCGTTCAGCTGCAGGGCCTGTTGCCAGAGCTGATCGAACGACTCTTCGGACTTGTTTCCGGCTTTTCCGGGGCCGATGACTAGGAGGATGGTGGTCAGGGCGGTTATCAGGAGGGTTTTATTGGGGAACATGGGGCGCTGGGTTGCGGGATTCAAAAATTCAAAAATTCAAAAATTCAAGATTTAAGGATTCGGAGGTTGTTGAGTGGGTGAGGTAGGTGGATGAGATATAATGGTATTGTTTTTATCGTCAGGCGCTTAACCAATCTTTGAATTATGAATCCGGAATCATTGAATTTCTTTTTCGAGGATCTGGGTTTCAAAAATCGTGCCTGAGATGGTTGAGCGGTTGGGCAGGCAGGATGTGCCTTGTTGGGCTGATGTGTGGAAAACAGAAAAATAATCACATCCGGAGGCGGGCTTTCATGGGGTTTTTGAGGTTGCGGGCTTCGACGAGTTCCATTTTGACGCTGCCCACAATCACTTTCGATTCGGCGAGCAGGGGAAGGTGGTTTTCGTCGTCGGTCACCCACACAAACATGGGGTAGGCATCGGCAAACACATTGCCTGTGGCCATCATGGGGGCTATCTTGAGGCAGCGGAAAGTGCCCAGGCTGGTGGTGATTTCTTCCCGGCCCACAAAGACCACCTTGCTGTTATAGACTGAGTCGTCGAGAAAAAAGTCGATGAAATAGTTGCCCTGTGCGTCGAAGTCGCTCAGGCTGAGGGTGCGCATGAAGTAGAGTGCCGACACGAAGTCGTGCACGTTTTCGGGTATGGGTTTACGGGCAGTTTTGCTCACAGCCAGGCGCTGCTGGGGGTAAAAATAGACGTCGTCGTCTTTGACATAGCTGCCTTCGCGGGTGCGGCGGATAAAGAGGTAGGGGATGACCGCCTGCTTGTCCACAAAGCTTTCGTAGCGGTTGCGCACCTTAAAAAACCAGTTGAAGGCTCCCCTGCTGCGCCCGTGGGCTTCGATATGCCACACCTCGCGGCCAAAAAACCTCCTGGAGGTGGGCTTGACTTCGATGGTGGCCTCACCCGCTGTGACGTTGCCGGTGAGCATGGAGTTGTAATATACCCGGTATCGGAGAAACTCGCCTGTGTCCCAGGCATTGTTGGGGTGGGTGCGCAACTGCTGGGCCTGTGCCCCGGGCAGCAGGATGCTCGCAAAGAACAGGAAAAGCGCAGTGCGCACCAGCCTGATTTTCATCACACAACAATGTTGATAATCCGTTTTGGTACCACGATCACCTTGCGCACCGGTTTGCCTTCGGTATAGCGGGCAGTTTCGGGGGCCTCCAGGGCAGCTTTTTCAATGTCGTGCTGGCTCATGTCGGCGGGCAGGGTCAGTTTGAAACGTGTCTTACCATTAAACGATACCGGATAGGTAAAAGTGTTTTCGCTGAGGTATTCTTCCTTGTATTGCGGCCATTGCTGCATCACCACGCTTTGGGTGTGGCCCAGTATCTGCCAGAGTTCTTCGGCAATATGCGGGGCGTAGGCCGAAATCAGGATGGTGAGGGGCTGCAGGATCTGGCGTTTGCGGCAGTGCAGCTCGGTGAGTTCGTTCACACAGATCATAAAGGCCGACACGGCAGTGTTGAACGAGAAACGCTCGATGTCGTCTTCCACCTTTTTAATGGTGCGGTGCAATACCCGGAGCTCATCTTCGGTGGCTGGCGCTTCGGAGATGTCGGGTTTGTTGTTTTCGTCGTGAAACAACCGCCAGAGCTTACGGATGAACCTAAACACGCCCTCGATGCCCTGGGTGTCCCAGGGTTTGGATTGTTCGAGCGGGCCAAGAAACATCTCATACAGGCGCAGGGTGTCGGCACCGTATTTTTCGATGAGGTCGTCGGGGTTCTGGACGTTGTATTTCGACTTGGACATCTTCTCGACTTCCCAGCCGCAGATGTATTTTCCGTTTTCGAGGATGAATTCCGCGTCGGCAAACTGGGGTTGCCAGTTGCGGAAGGCTTCGAGGTCGAGCTGGTCGTTGTGCACCAGGTTGACGTCCACATGCAGGGCCTGCACCTCGTATTGGTGGCGGAGATTGGCGCTGACAAAGGTGTTGGTGCCGGCGATGCGATAGACGAAGTTCGACCGGCCCTGTATCATGCCCTGGTTGATGAGTTTTTTGAACGGCTCGGGATGCACGGTCATGCCAAGGTCGTAGAGAAACATGTTCCAGAACCTTGCGTAGATGAGGTGGCCGGTGGCATGTTCGGCTCCGCCGATGTAGAGGTCCACATTTTGCCAGTATCTGATGGCTTCGTCGGAAAAATAGCGTTCGTTGTTGTGGGGGTCCATGTAGCGGAGGTAGTATCCGCTTGAGCCGGCAAAGCCGGGCATGGTATTGGTTTCGAGGGGATAACCCTCGGGGGTGTGCCAGTTTTTGGCCCTTGCCAGGGGAGGTTCGCCCGATTCGGTGGGCAGGTAGGCATCCACGGGTGGCAGTTCGAGGGGGAGCTGATCTTCGGGCAGGGTGTAGGGCATGCCGTCTTTGTAATACACAGGGAAAGGTTCGCCCCAATAGCGTTGGCGGCTGAAGATGGCATCGCGCAGGCGGTAGTTGGTCTGGCGGGTGCCGATGCCACGTTTCCCGGCTTCGGCCACCACGGCTTCGATGGCGTCTTTCACTTCCAGCCCGTTGATGAAGCCCGAGTTGATGGCGATGCCTTCTTTCGAGTCGTAGCTTTCGTTCCAGGTGGCCGGGTCGGAGGGTTGTTCGCCTGGCCGGCTGATCACCTGGATGATGGGCAGGTTGAAGTGGCGGGCAAAGGCAAAGTCGCGGCTGTCGTGGGCCGGCACAGCCATGATGGCGCCGGTGCCATAGCCCATGAGCACATAGTCGGCAATCCAGACCGGGATGCGGGCCTGGTTGAAGGGGTTGATGGCATAGGCACCCGTGAAGGCTCCGCTCACCTTTTTCACTTCGGCCATGCGCTCGCGCTCGGAGCGGTTTTTGGTGCGCTGCACATAGGCCTCCACCTCGGCCTGCTGCTCCGGCGTGGTGATCCGGGCCACCAGCGGATGCTCGGGCGCCAGCACCATAAAGGTGGCGCCAAAGATGGTATCAGGTCGCGTAGTAAATACTTCAATATCAAGGCTGTGCCCTTCGAGGGCAAAACGGATGGCGCCACCGGTGGACTTTCCGATCCAGTTGCGCTGGATTTCCTTGAGCGAATCGCTCCACTCGATGTGGTCGAGGCCTTCGAGCAGGCGGTCGGCATAGGCGGTGATGCGCAGCAGCCATTGCTTCATCGTCTTGCGTTCCACCGGATGGCCGCCGCGCACCGAAAGGCCTTCGCTCACCTCGTCGTTGGCCAGCACCGTGCCCAGGGCCGGACACCAGTTGACCATGGTATTGTCGAGGTAGGCCAGGCGATACTGCATGAGCACCTGCTGCTGCTCCACTTCGGTCATCTGGTTCCACTGCGTGGCCGTAAACACCTCCACCTCACCACAGGCAGCATGCACGCCGGCATTGCCCTCCTTTTCGAAGATGCTGACCAGGCGCGGGATGGGTTCGGCTTTTTGGGTGTCGTTGTTGTACCAGTGGTGAAAGAGCTGGATAAAGGTCCACTGAGTCCATTTGTAGTATTTAGGGTCGCTGGTGCGCACCTCGCGGCTCCAGTCGAACGAGAAGCCGATTTTGTCGAGCTGTTCGCGATAGCGGTTGATGTTGATTTCGGTGGTTACAGCCGGATGGGTGCCGGTTTGGATGGCGTATTGTTCGGCAGGAAGGCCAAAGGCGTCGTATCCCATGGGATGGAGCACATTGTAGCCCCTGAGGCGTTTGTAACGGGAATAAATGTCGGAGGCGATATAGCCGAGCGGATGCCCCACATGCAGTCCGGCGCCTGAGGGATAAGGAAACATGTCGAGCACATAGTACTTGGGTTTGCTGTGGTCGATGTCCACCTTATACACCTGGTGTTCGCGCCAGTATTGCTGCCATTTCTTTTCTACTTCCTTGAAATTGTACTCCATGGTGATATATCCTTATGCGTCAGTGTGATAGTTCTTTTTTGGGATAGCTGGTGCTGCCTGCCTTTTTTGAGGCTTTTCGGAGCTGGGCAAAGCTCAGGTCGAGGAGGCTGAAGCGCTGCCAGCCCACGAAGTCGAAGTGCCACCACTCGCTGCTGAGCACCTCGAAGCCATAGCGTTGCATGATACGGATGAGCAGGTCGCGGTTGGCAATGATATGTTCGGGCAGGTTGTTGTTGGTGGGGAAGGCTTCCGGACCGAAGTGGTCGTATTCAGTGGGCATGGGCAGGAGGCTGCCGTCGGCTTTGCGGATCAGCCCGACATCCACAGCTGCGCCGCGGTTGTGGCGTGAGCCTTTGGCCGGGTCGGCCACAAAACGGGGGTCGGGATAGATGTCATAAAACTTTAGGGTAGCGGCATAGGGCCGGTAGGCATCGTACACCACAAGGGCCAGGCCGAGGCTGTCGAGGGCCTGCTGCACCCGGGCCAGGGCCAGCGCGGCAGGCTTGCGCAGCCATGCAGCCGGATAGGGATAGACCTGGGTGCGGGTGAAGTTGTCGGTGGTGGCGTAGCGGATGTCGAGCCGCAGGCCGGGAATGAGGGCTTCGAGGTTGAGCATGAGGTTGTCGTCGCTTTGCTGCAACTCGGCCAGATAAGCTTCCGGAGTACTGACCAGGGGCAGGTTGTGCGGATTGGAAGCACGCTGCGCCTGTACCATCGCGGAAAGAAAAAGAAGCACGTAAATCAGTACAAAGCTGAACCGCATGGGTTATTTTTTCAGCCTGCGAAGATAGGGAAAATGGGGGATGGGAGGCGGGTGGCGGGTGACGGTGTGACGGGTGACAGGGTGACGGGTTGGGGGTATTGGAATTTTGGGCCTTTGGTATCCCAAAACCAGTGGCTTTTTTTTGTTCTTTTGCTGGCCCAAAAGAACGCAAAAAGCGTGTCCGCCTCAGCTGGAGCCTTGGGCGAACGAAGCTACCTCCCCGCTCAGCCCGGTGAAGGTGTCAAGTAATTCTGCATGAACACTTTAATTGCAATATATCATTTCGAAAGGAGTTCTGTTCGAAATAACTTCAAATCACATGGAAACTGGTAAGCTGAACTGAACCACGACAACAACGACAACTATGACAACAATGACAACTATCGTCAACCTCCCGTAACCCCCAACTCGCAATTCCTAACCCCTTTATCGTCAGGCACTAAACCAATCTTTGAATTTTTGAATCCGGAATTTTGGAATTCCTTATTTCATCAGTTGAAGGAGCTGGTCGGGCAGGATGATGTTTTCGGAGGGATGGGGATGGTTTTTTAGGAATAAAACGGGAAGGATTTGTTTATCCTTTGCAAACGGCAGCTTTTGTGTCTTTGCAAGCAGCTGACTGATAAGCTGTTCGGTATTGTGGTTGTCCGACCATTTGGCTTCGCCGGCCAGTAAATATTTGCCGTCGGTTGATTCGGCCAGCAGGTCGATTTCTATTTGCTGGTTTCGCGCTACATTGCCCCACCAGCGGGATGCTGCACGGAATTGCCTGCCCATGAGGGTTTGTCCGCTGACTGCCCTGCGGCACAACTCCTCCCAATGTCCTGAAACGTAGCTGCTCAGGCTATTTTCGACTTCCTGCAGCACCAGCCGGCTTCTTCCCAGCTCGATAAGGGTACGGTTGGGCACCACAAACCTGAAATAAAAATCCATAAAGGGGTCTGCAATTTTGTAGATGCCCTTTTTACTGCTCCGGGGAGGCTCGCCAAAAGGTATCTCACGCCGGATATAGCCCAGCTCGATCAACTTATCCAGGGGTCGCGACAGGCTGGTTGCAGGTTTGTTGGTCCGGGCAGCTATTTCAGAAACCCGGTTGACGCCATTGCCAATCAGCGAAAGCAGGGTGGACGCCTGCACAATATCGCGCATATCGTCGATGAGCAGGCGATATGGCTCTTCAAAGAGCAAGCCTTTGGCATTGATCACATTGTGCACAATGGCCTCCCGAATCGATTTGCTTTGCAGCCGGACCTCCCAGTAGCGGGGAATACCACCCCAGACTGCATATTCTTCCACAGCGGAATGCGAAGAACAGCCCAGCGCCTCCGACAGATGATATACACTTAGCGGCTGGAGCTTTAGTATCTGGTCTGCCCGGCCATAGAGGGGTGATGCAGCCTCAAGCACCAAACCCTGCATCAACTGCTGCGACGAACCGCAAATAACGACGTTGTACCTGAGGGTTTTGCCATCCAAAAGCTTTTGAAGCACAGCCGGCAGTTCGGGAGAACTTTTGACCAGATAAGGAAACTCATCGAGGTACAAGGTAAACCGCTCGCGGGTGCGTGCGTTGAGGGACTCGAACAAGGCTTGCCAGTCAGGATAAATCAGCCGCTCAAAGCCATTCATTCTGAGGCCGATCTCTCGAGCCAATAAGGCGATCTGGTGTGCACGCTCGGTCTGGTCGGCCATAAAATATACATCGTCCGGCGCAAGCGCCTGCCTGATCAGGGACGATTTGCCAATGCGCCTGCGACCGTAGATGACAACAAATGCAGGTTTTTCGGCCGTCAACGCGGACTTTAACCTGTCGAGCTCCTCTGTTCGGTTTACGAAAACCATTCTTAAAATTATGTTTTACAAAAATAATGTTTTTATGACATAATTTTTGAGGAAGGAGGAAATGAGGTGGCGGGTGGCGGGTGACGATGTGACGGGTGACGGTTTAGGGGGTATTGGAATTTTGGGCCTTTGGTATCCCAAAACCGGTGGCTTTTTTTCTTGTTCTTTTGCTTAATCAAAAGAACCAAAAATTAAGGGCGAACGAAGCTACCTCCCCGCTCAGCCCGGTGAAGGTGTCAAGCATTTCTGCTTGAGTGTTTTAATTGCACTCTATCATTTCAAAAGAAGTTCTGTTCAAAATAATTTCATGGTTAACTGAAACTTACAAACTGAACTAAAACATCACAACCACGACAACCATGAAAACAATGACAACCCTTCTCCGCCCTTCCCGCCGTTCGCCCGGCCTCCCCGCCTTACCAGGTGAAGTGTGAAGTGTTTCTGCTTGAGCACTTTAAGTGTAATCTAGCTCTTACAATAAATTTTATTTCATAACTACCTCATAAGCAACGGAAACTTGCACGCTAAACTGAACTATGACAACAACGACAATAACGACAACAACGACAACCCTTCTCCGCCCTTCCCGCCGTTCGCCCTTCCTCCCCGCCCAGCCCGGTGAAAGCGTCAAGTAATTCTGCTTAAGCGCTTTGATTGCATTCTATTATTTCAAATGGAGTTCAGTTCAATACAATTTCACAGTTCACTGAAACTTGCAAGCTGAACTGAACCATGACAACAACCGACAACAATGACAACTACCGTCAACCTCCCGTAACCCCCAACTCGCAACTCGTAACCCCTTTATAGTCAGGCGCTAAACAAATCTTTGAATTTTTGAATCAGGAATCCTGGAATTCCTGATTCTGCCGCCCGCCCCACTGGATTTCAAGTTTTTGGAAAGGGCGGGGAGCATTCGCCCGGGCTTGATTTTTACTCCACTTTTTATCAAGAAAAAGTGGAAAAGAAAAATCTGACGCTACGAAGCATCAAACTTTCCTGCAAAGGAGGCGCTTCAACTAAAATACTCCATCAAACTAATGGAAAACAGTAGCTTGTAACGAACAGGGACAAAAATGACAACCTACGTTCGGCCTATTGGTATCCCAAAACCAAAGCCTTTTTTTCTTGTTCTTTTGCTGGCCCAGACGAACCAAAAAGCGTGTCCGCCTCAGGTGGAGCCTTGGGCCAACGAAACTACTTCCCCGCTCTGCAGCAAGGACGCAAATCTAAGTGAGGAGTGCATTACAGCATGCAAACCCTCTTTTCTTCTGCCCGCATTGCGCAGGAGCAAAACACTTAACTGGATTTTCCTGCCCGCATGCTGTAACGCAAACAGCCCGCGCTGTGCGCGGGCTGCCTCACAAGATTTGCTGCCCTTGCTGCATTCACACCAGGCCCTTCCCGCCGTTCGACCTTCCTCCCCGCCCAGCCCGGTGAAAGTGCCAAGTGTTTCTGCTTGAGCACTTTAAGTATAATCTAGCTCTTACAATAAATTTTATTTCATAACTACCTCATAACCAACGGAAACTTGCACGCTAAACATAACTATTACAACAACGACAACAATGACAACCACAAACAACAATGACAACCCTCCTCCGCCCTTCCCGCCGTTCGCCCTTCCTCCCCGCCCAGCCCGGTGAAAGCGTAAAGTAATTCTGCTTAAGCGCTTTGATTGCATTCTATTATTTCAAAAGGAGTTCAGTTCAATACAATTTCACAGTTCACTGAAACTTGCAAGCTGAACTGAACCATGACAACCACCGACAACAATGACAACTACCGTCAACCTCCCGTAACCCCCAACTCGCAACTCGTAACCCCTTTATAGTCAGGCGTTAAACCAATCTTGGAATTTTTGAATCAGGAATCCTGGAATTCCTGATTCAAGGATTGGACGCTGATCTGGCTGATTGGCGGGGATGGTTGCTTGTAAGGAAGGAAGGCTTCGGCAAGCGCGCAGTGGTGGGGTTTAGTAGTGCCAGTGTTGGGCGGGTAGATTGAGGCGGAGGGCCAGGCCGAGGTAGGCGTCGGTGGTATTGCGTTGGGGAATCTGGCTGCGCAGGCGGCGCAAACGGGCTTCGAGGCTGAGGTAGAGCGCATGCCGGAGCTCGTAGCTGATCCAGGCATTGGCATTGATCAGGCGGGTTTTGACCCCCTGCCCTACCCTGTTGCCGGTTTCGCGTTCGTAGGTGTGGTAATCCAGAAAGATATTGCCCCCCCAGTTGCTGCCGGCGCTGTCGGCGCCATAGAAAGCATATTGCCCAATGAACCCTGCATGAAAACGGGGCAAAGGCATGAAAGACACCATTAGCAACCATTCGTTCAGGTTGGCTCCCAAAGGATGAGCAAGTGGCTGGTTCTGATGGCTGTAACTATTTACCGGATAGGTACCGCTAATGGTGTAATGTGCATAGGTATAGGGCCTGATGCGGTTTAGCTCGGCTTGCAACTCCAAACCGCGGATCGGATCATCGGAAGCATACCGCAAGCCGGCCTGCCAACCAAATTTGTTGGCATGCGAACCTGTACCCCGAATCAGGTCGTAAAACCTGAATTCGTTCAGTAAAAATTGCCCATAACATTCCAAGCCCCGGCCGAACAAATACTGTGCGTTAACCCCAACCGTCATCTTATCAGGGTCGCCCCGCTGGTGCTCGATGGCCCGGTAAAGGATAACCGGATTCAGGTAAGAAATATCAAAACCTTTGCCCGTGCCATTGTTGTCATGAAACATTGCAGCCTCGAACAATCCTGCCCTGAAACGCGTGGATGGCTGAAAAGCAAGGTAATGCATGGCATAATATTTTGCCGGAAGCAGTGCATGCTGCCAGGGGTTGACCAGTCGTGTGTAACGATCGGTGAGCCGGGCGTACATATTGACATAATCGAACTTACCAACACGGGTATGAATTTTCAAAAAAGGATAGGGCGTTGCAAAATCGGAGAGCAACAACGAACGCATCCCATTTCCAATAAAATTCTTGTCCTGACCGAACTGTATCGTCACCTCCTCCAAAGGTGAATACACAAGGTAACCCGAGGAAGTAAGAAAATCGTAACCCCTGGTGCGGTATGGTTTGACCAGATGGGCACCTGGATAAACCTGCCACTTATTGAAAAATTCCTGTTCATGAACAGCTGCCCGCAACTGGGTTTCATCAACGCGACTATAAAAACCGATCTTTTTCGCAATATGCCCTTTGACTTCCAACATGCGGTGATTGACAAACAAGGGCAGTTGTTCCTTATGGCTTAAACCGAGTGAGAAATCGAAACCCGGGTTGATGGCCACATATGTTCTTTCTGAGGCAGCCTCTGCAAAACGTGCAGGATTCGATAACCACGGCTTCCATTTAGTGCTGGCTTTTTTCTGCGCATCATTTTGAATCTGGCCATAAGCATTTTCGTAGGCCAGCCATCGACTGCCATGTATTCCCTTATTGTTGCTATCAAGCCGCTGGAGCGAATTAACCCATTTTTCAATACGATGCACGGGCCAGGGCCTGATTTCAGGTGAAAATTCAGCCGGAAGCCTGCCCTCAATCACCAATTGCCGCAACACCATTGATTCGTTGACAGAACCTGTGGTGGTGTACCATGACTGAGCAGGAAGCATACGACCCACCAATAGCAGCCATAAAAGTAAGGGTGAAATTTTAAGGTTAGGCTCGGTTTTCACAGAATATTTTTATGCAGTTCGGATGGGCGTGATGCCACGCAAATGCTAAGCAGAGGACTTGTCCGTTTACTCCTCACTGTGAATGAACTCAACTTCCCCCGGTTTTTTGGTCCAATTTCTCGAACACCGAATTGTTGCTGATGAATTCGGGCACCATGGCTTTCATTTTCTCGACCAGGCGGAAGTCGTCGCCATCGAGGATGAGGTGCGACAATTCGTTGAGCTGGGTGCAGATCCACTGGTAGTCCACTTCGCGTACCCTGGCGCGCATGATTTTGCGGTGGTGGGTATGGATGGTGTTTTCTTCCCCGGCCAGCAGTTCTTCGTAGAGTTTTTCGCCCGGACGGAGTCCGACCTCTTCGATGCGTATGTCCACATCGGGGACCAAACCGCTCAGCTTGATCATCTTGCGTGCGAGGTCGATGATTTTGACCGGACGGCCCATGTCGAACACAAAAATTTCGCCTCCGTTGCCCATGGCACCGGCTTCGAGCACGAGGTTACATGCTTCGGGGATGGTCATGAAATAGCGGGTGATGTCGCGGTGGGTGATGGTGACCGGGCCGCCTTTTTCGATCTGCTTCCGGAAGAGGGGAATCACGGAGCCGTTGGAGCCCAGCACATTCCCGAAACGGGTGGTGATAAACTGGGTGCTGCCGTTGCTCAGGCATTGCACATACATCTCGGCAATGCGTTTGGTGGCGCCCATCACATTGGTGGGGTTCACCGCCTTGTCGGTGCTCACCATCACGAATTTTTTCACCTTGTAAGCCACAGCCAGGTCGGCAAGCACCTTGGTGCCAAACACGTTGATCATCACCGCCTCGTAGGGGTGGTCTTCCATCAGGGGTACATGTTTGTAGGCTGCGGCGTGGTAAACGACACCAGGCTTGTATTTGCGGAACAGCCCTTCCATACGCATCCTGTCTTTCACGCTGGCCACCACATATACTACCCTGTCGGCCAAAAGCCTGAGTTTTTCTTTGCTATTGATTTCCTGCTGCAGGTCGAACAGGGCTGATTCGGCCTGGTCGACCAGGATGAGCCGGCCGGGTTTGTAGCTCAGCACCTGCCGGGCTATCTCGCTTCCGATGGAACCTGCCGCACCGGTAACCATGATGATTTTATTGTGCAGTTCGGCAGCCACCTGTTCGTTGTCGAGCCGGATGGGATCGCGCTCCAGCAATTCTTCGATGGCTACCTGGCGCAGCTGGCCGGCGCTCAGCTGGCCGTTGATCCAGTTGTCGATGGGCGGAACGACCTTGACCTGCAGGTTGAGATCGAGGCCTTTCTCGATGACCTGGTTGCGGTAGTTCACATCCATACGCTGGATGGCAATGATGAGCTGGCTCACCTTGTTGCGTTTGATAAAGGCTGCATCGAGCACCTTGTCGGCCGACATGACCGGGATACCTTCGAGGGTTTTGTTGACCTTGGAGCTGTTGTCGTCTATGAAAGCAATGATATCGTAGTGAAACAGCACATCCTGAATCAGGGCATTGCGGGTGAGCATGCCGGCCGCTCCGGCCCCATAGATGACCACACGGATGCGCCTGCGGTTTTGTTGGTTGAGCAACTGGCTGTAGATGGACTTGATGACAAAGCGGCTGCCCACCAGGGTAAATACGGCAAGCAGGAAGTGAATGATGGAAACCGACAAGGGGGGCACATAGGTTTTGCCAAGCTGAAGGTCGCGGGCGAGCAGGCTGATGAACAGCAGCACCAGAAATGCGCCGCCGGTGGCTTTGAACAGGCGCAGGGCATCGGCCATGCCGGTGAGGCGGATGATGCCACGGTAGGAATCGGTGAGCAGAAACCCTGTAAGGTAAAGGACAAGCACGATAATCGACTGTCGCTCAACAGTATAAGGATTGAGCGCAATGTATTCGAAGTTGTGCCTGATCAGGTTGGCCAGGATGAAGGTGGCATACACCGTTACGCTGTCGAAGATAAATACGATCCAGCGCGAGAGAAACTTGTCCGAGTATCTTTTAGCCAGCGATGAAACCATATTGGTTGGTTTGGTTGGCAACTTCAGTGAATTCTGTTGGTTTACGATGCTTCAGATGCACGTTGGTTCGCTAAGGTTGCTGTAATGAAAAGCAAATTTACATAAATCACATACGGGACTCAATTTTTTTTTGAATACATTTACCTTTGGAGATGGTATTGCATGCGTCCCCAAAAATAAATATCCGTACATGGATTTGATTGAGATTTTTGCTATACACCTCATGCACAAATTATTAATAGTCACATTAAGTCATCTGCCAACAGATGTTTGATTCAGGTAAAGGGTACATTTGTCACATCAATAGTGATTAACGCTGCATATGTCATTCGGTCGTTTGATTAAAATCAGGTTTAAGTGGTTAATCGGATTGGTTTGGTTATCCGCATGCACGGAACCAGCTGTGCCAGTAAAGGACACTTCTCTTCCAACTGAGCTAAAGCGCGCTTTTTATCATCTTCCGGGAAGCTACTGGATACTTGAGGAGCAGGCTACAGGGGCCTTTTTCCGCGATTCGGTCTATGTGTTGAGCAGCAGGATAGATACTGTGGATGTGTTGCACCCCGGGAGCCGGGAGGCTATTGCACGTAAAGAGGTGTTGAAAGTGCGTGTTGCCTGGCCCTTTTACGGGATGGAGTATGAAATCGTCAGCGAAAGTTCTTCGTTTTGTCCTCCGATTGGCGCAAACAAAGAGCCCTGTCATTACCTGACCATTGAATTTTTTCATGAGGGAAAATCCAAAGGAAGGACGCGTATGTATTATTATCCTGCGCACCCGGATGGAGGCTGGCCAGTACGGACGAGCGGGCTTGATGAACCTTTGGTCAGGATAGATACAGTTATGTCGAGCTATCAGCAAAAGACGTTGACTTTTCAAGATGTGGGCAGGGTGGTCCTGGAAACAGACCGTTCGTTTCAGGGGACACGCTCTGTGCGATACATCAGCCCGGATGCAGGCATAATCCGCTGGCAGTTTCCATTGTTTGGCATCGACTGGCAGGTGGTACGATACCGTGTGCTCCAAGGCAGCTGATTATTTGCTGGCAGAGATGATGATAAACAGCAGGCTGCTTACGGAGGTGATGATAGAAGCAATGGCAGCTGAAGCTGCAGGGTCGATGCGTCGTTTGGTTTCAGGTTTTGCCGGCACGACGATGATGCTTCCGGGTTGTACGTCAGGGTAGTTTTTAATTCCCAGGAAACTTTTCGTCATGGCGGCCTTTCCGTTGGGTTGCAGGACGAAGAGGCTGTTTCTGGCGCCATTGTGGAGCACACCACCAGCTTCTGAGATATAGGTTCTTACATTCTTACCGGAGTAGTTGACAGTGATCTGGTTATTGACCATACCCCTGACGGAAACGCTGTTGTCTTTTTCCAACACCACGATCTCGTCACCGTCCTGCAGTTGGAGGTCGTTCCGGCTGCCAGGCCGACGTATGATGTTATTTACGTTGCTCAGGGCAATGTGAATGAGTTCTTCATCCGGTTCGCTCCTCAGTCCATATTCCATGCTGAAACCAGTAGAAAAAGTACTTGTTTGGCCAAAGTTTGAGGATGGGCTTTGGTTGAGGCGATTCAGCGTGTTATTCCGGTTGAATGCTTCGGCAACTGCCCGTTGAGCGGCCAGTGAGTCGAGCTCAAACAAGGCATCAGCATCGTTTGAGATGCTTGTGTAGTCGCGCTGAAGCAAGGGATTGGTGTTTTTGCGAAGGATAAATACTGCATTCTCGTCGGCAAAGTTTGTCAGGCCACCGGCCCGTTGAAGCAGGCTGCTGATTTTTTCGTTGCGTTCGAGCAGGACATATGGTCCCGGACTTGAAACCTCGCCACGCAGGTACACGATATGTTGGTTACGTAAGTCCGGGTCTGGTTTGACAATCACCACATCCTGATGTTTCAGTTCCACTTCGTCGGCTCTGATTCTGAGGGAGGCGTCAGAATCGGCTTTCACTTCGAGCGCAACCGTTGACTTGCCGAAGTTTTCGTTGCGTCGGACAATTTCAATCTTGTGGGTGATTGCAGAGATTTTCATTCCACCAGCGAGCAGGGCGGCATCCAGGGCGGTCATTCCCGGTGCAAGAATGAAGCGACCCGGCCCATTCACCTCGCCCACCACATCCACAAATCCGTAGGGGAAAAATGCTTTGCGGTCGGATAGCACGATGGAGTCGCCGTCCATGAGCAGGATATCCGCACTGGATTGAAGAATTTCGGCGGGAACGAAACGGAGGTAAGCGTTGGTATGGTTTTTACCAGAGCGATAAATCAGGCCTCTGGTTTCGAGCAGACTTTCGGCAGGGCCTCCGGCCAAGGATATAAGCTCTGAGAGTTTTAACCCTTGCTGCCAACCGTAGGCACCGGGTCGTTTGATGGCACCCGTGATAAACACCCTGTGGTAGCGTTCGTCGGTCACTGTTCCCACGTAAAAACGGTCGCCGTTTGCCGGCAGGTAGCGGTTAAAATCTTCCAGTGCAATAGTTTTGGAAAACAGGGCATTGCTTCCGATCTGCTCCACTGCAATATGGCCCTGAAAGGCTTCCGGACCAAATCCACCGGCAAAATTCATCAGGTCGGCAAGTGTTTCGCCTTGTTTGAGCATGAACCATCCGGGACGCTTGACGGCGCCTTCGAGCCGGACCATGATCTGATATGCCGGAATATTGATCAGGTCGTTTTCTTCAAGGCGTACGTTATTGCGCATATCGCCCCTGACCAGAAAGTCGTACAGGTCGATTTTTGCCACCACTTCCCCTTTGCGGATCACTTCGATATCCCTGTAGGAACCAGCTGGTCCGGGGCCGCCGGCAAGGTGAATCAGGTGGAAAGCTGTGGCAATGGAGGATACGTAATAGTTGCCGGGTTGTTTGGCACCAATGATGGTAACCGGTATGGATCGATAGGCCGACATGCTGAGGGTAAGCCTTGAACCTCCGTCGCGCAGCGACTCAAAGCCATGGCGTGCAAGTGCGGCCTGCACCTTTTGCGCAGCCTGTTCTATGGTAAGCCCCCCAACCATGAGGTTGCCTGCATAAGGGAGCCGGAGGTTGCCCGAAGGCTCAACCCGGATGTCGGTAAAAATCTCCTGATTTCCTGTGATACTCAGGTTAACCAGGTCGCCAGGGCCGAGGATGTAGTTCACCGGGGTGGCAAAGAACTGGGGCGGGGCAAAGTTGAGCTGGCTGTTGGTGAACAATGATGCGCCGAAAAGCGAATCATGGGTTGAGGCAGGGAGTTTCTGGCTCTCGGTAGCCGGAGGGATGTTTTGCACTGAGCTGCTTTCCTGGGGTTGTTGCGCAGCCTGGCCTGTGGATGTTTCCTGCAAGCGGCGGATCAGCTCGGAAGCGCTGTTCTGGCTCATCCCTTTGCCCATGAGGTAGGTGCGCAGGTCGTTATCCGACAGCCCGGAAGCTTTCACCTGGGTACGGATGGCCTGGATTTGCACATTGCTAAGCGAGGCGGGATTCAGGTTTCGCAAGCCAGCCGGACCAAAGATATCCTGGCCAGACAACGAAAGCTGAATAACCATCAGCAGGCCAAATAAGAATGCGCTGGGCTTCATTTATTGATGACGACTAATGCAGTGCTGATCAAAATTTTCAGGTCGGTGAGCAGGTTGGCTTTGCGGATGTATTCGAGGTCGTGCACGAGTTTCTCAAGGTTATCGTTTGGGGTGGCATTGGGGTTGCGCACCTGGGCCAAACCTGTGATGCCAGGCAGGGCATTGTGCCGTGCATTAAAATCGGGGTGCTTTCCGGAGAAGATTTCCACATAGTGTGGAATTTCGGGCCTTGGTCCCACCCAGCTCATCTCGCCGCGTAGGATATTATAGATTTGAGGCAGCTCATCGAGGCGGAACATCCTCAGGATGCGCCCGACCGGGGTGATGTCGTTGTGATGATGTTTAGTACCGTTGGAGGTGTCGGAAGTGCGGCGGATGGAACGAAACTTGTACATGACAAAAACCTTCCCGTTAAGTCCCACACGATGCTGGGCAAAAATGACAGGAAATCCCATGGTGAGCGAAACCAGCATCCAGCAAACGATTCCGGCAGGGATGGCAAAGGGCAGCATGGCCAGACTAAGCATTATGTCGAAGGCTCTTTTTTGCCTGCTCAGCAGGTAGGAATTGACAAAAGCATCCGTCTGAATCCCCGGATTATAGGAGGAGTCATGATGCCTGGCTGTACCGTTAGGCATTTTATGACCGTTCATCCTGCGCTGCTTCAGAACATATACATCAGGTTCATCCCGGCGTTGACCGACCAGGGATTGATCCCCGGAAAACGGAACGGGTCGGGTTGACCGTTTGGATCGTAGTTCCATTGGAAGTTGTAGGTTTTTAAGATATGAAGGTGTATATCAACTTTCAGTTTACCCAGGTGGTTTTGGTGGCTGAGCAGGAAGCCCCAGTCCACGAAATGTTTGCTGACATCCACGAAAAAAGGGTTGGCTCCTGAACCCAGACGCAGGTAGGGAATGGAGGTATAGAAAAGGTCTTCGTTGTAGGCCACACGTTCGAAATGGAGGCCCAAACTTCGTTGACCCCATCCCCTGCGGATGCCGAAGGTCATCATATTGCTGCCCGGGCCTATGCCGGCGCCCAGCACCTGGCCGAGATGTGTCCAGCCTTTCAGCGCACCATGTGTATAGAAACTGTAGCCGGAAGTTCCGGGGCTTACCATATTGCCAAAAGGCGCCTGCACTTTGGTGTATTCGGCTGATGTCTCCAACCAATGGTTTTTCTTTTGCAAGCTGAGAATCTTCCTGAACCCGAAATTGTAGGCGGTGGAGTACTGAAGGCGGGTCAACAGGTCCTGAAAGTCGTACCAGAAATCCTCTCTGCCTATCTCCATATAAATTTCTGCGCCGGATTCCTTAAACAGGTACCTAAAAAAAACCGATGCGAGCTGGTTCCGGTTGAGCACCTGGGCGTCTGGCGGAAGGTTGGTGAGGTTCTCACCACGTGCACTCAGGTAAAGTATTTTGAAATAATCCAAAAAGTTGTCCGGGTCGCCTTTGGCCTGTACGGCCCGTGTGGCCCCCAGGAAAAGTCCGGGAAGCCATTTGGGTTGCCAGGCCAGGGCCATGGTATTGGTGTATCCATAAGGTTTGGTTCCGTTGATGGTATCGGGCACCACATCGCCGGCAACCGGGGGCCAGACCCCGTCGGCATACCTGAGGGGCCAGATGAACCCGCTGCGATGCAGACGTCCGGCTGCCATGTGGGCTTCGAATGTGCCCACAGGGGTGTGCACCGGGCGGTTGGTCATCAGGCTGAAGTGCCTGAATCCTGGCGCATTGTTGGTGAGTACGATGCTGTTTCTAAGTCCCGGGCCATACCAGAGGTTTTCGGTGGAATAGCCCATAGCTACCGGGCCGAGGTGCAGCCGGACGAACGACTGTCCGGGAAATAAGCGGAAGTATTCGTCCTGACCCATGCGCTCCGGCAGGTCGATATCGCGTGGCCTGACCGGAGGATTCTGAAAAGGCTTGTTTTGGGCATAGACCAGTTCGGGCATGAACTGCATTTCGAGTATTCCCGCCTTAAGATAAACACCAGCCGAGAAAAACTGCTGCAAACCTTTCGCAGGCACCATCGGACCATCGGACCAGCCGTAAGGGTGATGGCCATTGAAGCGGGTGCGTGTGACTACCGGCATAAGCTCTAATCTGAAATTGGCTTCCTCAAAACCGGCCTGTCGTTTGGCAGTCCATTTCCTGTTTTCGTTGCGTTGGATGTGCAGACGCATAGAAGGCGCCACATCCGGGCAAAGGGTATCGTCGGTGAGAAGTTTTTGTGCACATCGGAGCAGGTCGTACGGTTGCGCAAGGCGGCCGGGTTGCAAGGGCCGGATGCTAAAGGAGACATTGGCATCGAACCTGCCCTGAAGTTGCGACATCCGGAAAGCATCCTCAAAAAATGGCAGACCCACCGGCAGCGTCTGCGAGCAGGTATTGGCCGAAGCCAGTACGATCAGACAAGCTGCAATCGAAGAGATAACGGAGATTCTATTTATGTGCCGATGGCTGGTCATTCGACGGATAGCATTCGTGCGCAAAACTAAAAAAAAGCCTGAAGAGATATCACAAGAACTGTTAATTGTCAGAGAATTATTGAACGCTAATGCTCCCTGCAAGCCAGACAAGAAGATTCATCCGCGAATTGTAAATGTGATTCCAATTCAGAAAGGCAGTCTTTTTCGTGTAGCAATGCTGATGTAGATGATCATATACCAAATGACTTTGAACCACGGCAGGCTGTTTTCGGACAACAGGATAGACAGGTGTGAGCGGGCTGCGCGCAGCGGGTTTGAAGAGCGTGATCCTTTACGAAGCAAAATAATTGTGGTAGGTTTGTCGAGGTATGCAGCGCGAACTTTGCCGGAGCGAAACACATCAAGCCAGAAGGCATAATCTTCGTGAACCAGGTGTGCGGGCACCGGCCGGAAGTATAGCTTACCGAGGGCTTCGACCAGATACATGGACGAGCTCATTGGGATGGCATTGGTTTTGAGCATGTCGTGGTAGGTGGCATCAGGCAGGAGGCGTACCAGCTGGCGGGCATGGGGATTGCGCTCCCGTGCATAATACACCGCGGAATACAAGAGGTTGGTTCCCGGACGTTGGCTGGCCAGCTTCAATTGCCACTCGAGTTTCTGTGGCACCCACACATCATCCGAATCGCAGAACGCAATCCAGCTGCCTTTGGCCAGCCTGGTACCTATATTGCGCATGCGCACCACTCCCCTGTTCTGTTTGGAGCAAATCAGCCTGACCCTTTGGTCGTTGCGTTCAAATCCGCGGACAATTTCAATGGTTTTGTCGGTCGAGCCGTCGTCGAGAATGAGGAGTTCGAACTTGTCGAAGGTTTGGTTGAGCACAGCATCTATGCTTCCTGCTATGGTGCCGGCCGAATTGTAGCAGGGCATGATGACCGATACTGCTGGTTGGGTGTATTGCAAAACGGAACAATTTCGTGTAGCAAATTTAGCAGATATGATGCTGCAATAAAAGGTTGCGCAGCCTGGAAAAAATAAAGCTGCATGAGGTCGGAGGAGAGGTTGATTGGAGGGGAAAATCAGGTTTCAAAATACCAGGTATATCATGATATGTTTTTATCAGGCTTGATGTCATGATCTAACTTCACCTCGTGCAATATGCTGTTTTTTAGTTAGTTGTTGTCAGCCAAGGGGTGATGTTTGATTGGCAAGGCTTTCGTCCACATGATTTTCCGGTTCTTCAGGGGGGAATATAGTTCGGTAGCTCAGGGCGAGCATTGCGAAAGGGATGGGGTCGCCAATGCTGCCCAGGGCAAAGGTGTTGAAAACGAAAAACAACCAGATGGGTCGGGCATGGCGGTTGGTGAGCATTTCGGTTCTGCTTAGGTAGGGCACAAACGTAAGCAGGAAGATGGCCAGGGCCACTATTCCGCCCTCGAGCATGAGGCCTGCGGCAAAAGCCGTCGGTCGCACCCCTTCGAACTGTCCTCCATGTTCGCTTGCAAAGTGGGCGATGGTTTCGGCGGGCAGTCCCAGGGCCTCCATGGCAACAATGCTGGCATTGCTCCATGCCCCGATACCAGCGCCCAAAGGATGCACCAAACCGTAAACATAAGCTCCCCAGACACTGACGAAGCGGAATCCGGAGTTTTCGACCAGCCAGGGGATGAAGTCGGTGTATTCCTGCTCGAAGATCAGGTTGTAGGCAATGGTAATGGCCCGGGGTGCATCGTCCCTCGGACCCAGGCTATGTATGAGCACAGCAAGTGCAAACAGGCTGATCAGGCCAGCCCACAGCAATTGTCTGCGGTTGAACAGGGTGATGATGTAAAGCACAAACATGACCAGTCCGACAAACGACCGCAGGATGAAAATATCGAAGACCGCCAGGGCTGCAATCAGCGCGATGACATACCATTTGCGGGTATCGCCACGGTGAATGAGCATGAGGTAGGCAAAGAAATAGTGCACAGCCACTGCGGCATAAGCCGGCTCGGCATACAGGCCGGCCACTCCCCTGCCGCCCCCGTAGATGCCCGCAGTGAACCGCTCGATGAGAAAATACATCAGCGGCAAAAGGAATTTAGGAAACAAATCGCTGAACTGCAGCAAACTGACCACCACCTGCACCAGCAGCACCACACCGACGGCTTTATTGAGGAAGCGGTATTCTTTTTCGCTGCAATTGATGAGGGCAAAAAAGATGATTGTGGCATTGACAAAGGCAAAGAGCGCTCGTGCGCCCACCAGGGGCGAAGGCAGGCGTGGCAGCATGAAGAGGGCCGAGAGCGACAGATATGCCAGAAAAGCCAGGTAGGGCCAACTTAGCCTGAGGCTGGTGCGAAAAGCATAGAGGAAAGACCACGGAAAAATCTCGGACCTGAAAAGGGGACCGGCAGGGGTGAGGTTGGGCAGAAAAAGCAGGACACCAAGCAGCTTACGAAGCATGGCTGCGATTTTCGGTTTGGGTGCCGGCAAACCAGGCCAGCGCAGCAGCAACTGCAAAACTTACAAAACCCGCAAGCAATGCAAGCTGCCAGGGTTTGAGTCCGGCGCGCTCGAGGGGGAAGCGGGGTTCTTCGATCACCTGAATGAGTGGTGTTTGCTTGCGCAGAGCTATCTCGGCAAGTTTGAGGTTTTTCATCAGCTCGGCATACAGGGCAATGGTTACCTGGAGGTTGATGACCGAACGGTTTTGCTCTATCCTCATGCGTTCCCAAAGTGGGTTGATGTTGAGGTCGGTGGCTGTGGCGCTGGCCACCAGGTTGCCCAAAAGCAGCTTTTGCACCGAGTCGGCTTCGTTGCGCAGGACTTCCACATTGTTGCGGGCTTTCACAGTGACAGATTCGATGTAGAAATCTTTGACAGTGTTGATGAGCAGCTTGCTGAAAGTTGCGGCAAGGAGGGGGTCGCGGTGGGTGACCCGGACGTAAATAAATCCCATTTTTTTGTCGGGTTTGTCCACCGACAGTACTTTTTCGCGGAGGTATTTCTGGGTTAAATAGAGTGCGGAGTCGGCCAGGGGATCCACATCTCTTTGGTTAGGTACAAATTTGACTTCCTTAAAGACCTCTTTACCGGCATGTGAAGTGCCTGCAAAAAAGAGTGCTGCGGGGGTGGTGGAGACGCCATTGTGTTCGATGGGGGTAAGCAGCGCCCGCTCGAGCATGCTGCGGGTAAGGAAAAGATGTACCAGGCTTTCGCCCCTGAACACGCCCCCGGGATTGCTCAGGCCCATGTCGAGACCTATCTGGGCAGCCAGGCGTTCGATGCCGGGCGTTTGTTCTTCTTCGGCAGCAATGATGTAAACAGCGCGGTATTTGGGTTTTAGCAGGAAGTGTCCGGCAAGGTAGCCTGCAAACAGTCCGGCCAGCAATGCCAGGCCAATCTTCCACCAATGCTTCAGCAATACAGCTGCAGGCGCCCCCAGCATTCCGGCAAGCTGGGTAAGGCTGAAAGTGGCCGTGAGTGGGCTTTGATGTGGTTGTTTGTTACCCATTTAAGGCAGATTTGAAAACGCAAATGTAATGATTAGGTGTTGTTTTCCCTACGAAGGGATGAGATTGGTGGCGGGTTACGGGTGGCGGGTTACGGGAGGTTGTCGTAGTTGTGGGAGTTGTCGTGGTTGTATCCGTGAAAATCAGCCTGATCAGTGTGATCTGTATTCCATTGTTGAGGATAGAAAGATTCGAGGGGTGGCGGGTAGTTTGTTACGGGTTAGGAGTTGCGGGTTAAGGGAGGTTGTCGTAGTTGTGGGAGTTGTCGTGGTTGTGGGAGTTGTCGTGGTTGTCGATGGTTGTAGGTGGTTGTATCCGTGTCTCGTCCTAAAAAAAGTTGACACTTTTTTGATGACTCGCCTGACACAAATTTACATTTTGTTTTTAGTCCTAAATCCGCTTAACGATTTTAATTTTGCATTGCCGATGAAAGCGGAAGTGAGCAATGCTGAGGAGCAACTCACCAGGAAATAAGTCGGTGGCTGACGAAGTAATTCGTTTATGAAGCCGGGTAGCAATATCCGGCTTTTCGTTGAATTACTTTAGAAGCCCCAATGCCTCAAAAAACCTAAACCTCTTCCATATCCACTTGCTTTTGTTTAGGTTGATAATAGTTCTTCCACAAGCGTTTTGGCATTGTACCATTGTTGAGGGAATGAGCCTCAAAAGGCGTTAGGTTGCCTATGCTGCTGTGTGGGCGAAGATGGTTGTAGGTGCTGATGGCAATAGCTACCGCTTCTTGAGCATGTGCAAAGGATTGGAAGCTTTCTTCCAGCAATTCTGTTTTCAGTATGCCGTTTACCCTTTCGGCAATGGCGTTTTGCAGCGGGTCGCCATTCTCAGTCATGGATATTTTGATGCGGTTTTTTTTCAGTATTTCCACATACTCATGGCAGCAGTATTGCACGCCTCTATCGCTGTGGTGGATTAAACCTTTGGTGTTTGGATTGTTTTTCAGTGCCTGTTTCAGTGCCAAAGTAGTGCCTTTTGCCGATAGGGTTTTATGAAGGCAAAATCCCACAATCTTTCGACTGAAGGCATCTGTAATCAAGCTCAGATAGCCAAAGCCATCGCCAATAACAATGTAGGTGATATCACACACCCACAGTTGGTTGGCAGCAATGGGAATGAACTCTTTTATCAGGTTGGGATACTTTCGGTAAGGGTGGTCGCTATCAGTGGTTTTGGCTTTCCTTCTGCGAACGCGAACCAGCAAACCATACTCCCGCAACACATCAAAGAAGGCATCTCTGCCCATACTGATGGTGTGTTGCTGGAGGAAACTGTCCATCATACCAAAGAGTTTCCTGCCTCCAATTCGCTTTTGCAGCTTTCGGTGGCGAAGCACTTCCTGCACAATCAGTTCCGCTTGAAACGCCTCTTTTTCCTGTTGTTTTTGGTACTGATAATAGGCTTGCCTGCTGTAACCAAGCAATGAGCAACACAAACCGGTTACCCGGTCAGGCTCCTGCTGCTCCACTTTCAAGACTGCTTGGTGCCATGCTTTTTTCGCAGGTCAATGCCGTATTGCTCCTTGCCAATATCCACCAACGCCTCCAACAGCTTGTTGTAAAGCCTTGCCTGCCGCAGTTCATGCTGCAATAGCTTTACCTCCTTAGGTAAATCCTCCATAGGCTTTACATCCGCTTGTTTGGACGGCTTCAGAGATTTGGTGCCCTTGCCCTTAAAATCCTGAACCCATTGATGTATGATTTGGAAACTGATGCCATACTTGGCTTGCAAATGGCGGTAAGTGCCACCGCCCGACAGGTAATCTGCTATTACCCGTTCCTTTAATTTTTGATCGTACTTTTTCATCTTTTCTTGTCCTAATTTAAGTTGATTTTTTGTCAACCTATTTCAGGACGAGACACCGTGAAAATCAGCATGATCAGTGTGATCTGTGTTCCATTGTTTAGGATAGAAAGATTCGTAGGGTGGCGGGCAAAACAATTGTATCAGGGGATATTTTTTTGGACTCTGTTCAGTTAACTGGAGTCAGGCCAGAGGTTGTTGCTGTCGTACAAAGGGTGCTCAGAAGGCACGGGAGCGGATGTGTTCGCGGATGGCTGCAGCTCTGGTGCGTAACCTGTCGGCTATCCTGATCATGCGATACCGGATTGGGCTGAAGGTACCAATGGAGACCAGATCCAATCCATATCCGGGCAGGAGCTGACTCAGGCGATGTTCGGTAATCACACAAAAACGTTTGCGCTGGCGCTCTGCCTCTGTAGCTTTGCGGTGCCATCCCCCCGAAAACCGACCAGGATTGAGCCAGCGGTCGAGCCAGTTTTGATAGGCCTCAGGCAGAGAATCGCTGTGTTGCACCGCCTGTGTGAGGGCGTGCTCAAAAGCGATCAGCTCGCTGCGTCCTGCTATGCCAAATATCCATGAAGCCAGATAGGTGGCCGGTTTTCCCGCCACGTGGTCGCGGTCGTGGCGGATATCGCCTGTGATGGCCCCTTGCGGAAGCCCGGCATGCAGGGCCTTACGCATGATTTCCCGCCATCCCCAGGTCCAATGCGTACGCAGCAAGGTGTCGTTGACAATGATGAAGGGGCCGGGACCGACGAAAAGCCTGCAAAGTTGTATGTATGCCGAAAATTCGCTGTATCGGTTGTCGCCCTGCACAACGTCACCAACGGCATGTCCGGCTTTGTTTTCGACGAAGAGCACGCGACCTGCGCCCAGCCTCCGTGCCCAGGCGCGAAGCTTGCCGAGTTGTGCCGGCGTGGCTCCGTATAATACAAAACCTATTTCGGGCATTGGCTTGTTCATGCTTGCCCGGACTTAGAAACGTGCTGGAAGACCACGATGGCCTGGTCGCTTCGCCCACGGCGGTTGAGGTAGTGGGCATAACGGTTGTACCAAAGCAGCCTGAAAGGCGAGAAATGCCTCAGCAATGGTGTGGGCCTCCCCTCCCGGTCGAAAAGCGGCAATCCTTTGCGGTAAAGCTCACTGCCCCAGAACTGCATCCCGTTGGCATCGTACACCATTCGGTTGACAAGCAATCCATGACTGTTTGCAAGAAAGCGGAGGCTGCTTCGGGTGTGCAAATACCAATGCCTGGGGGCGTCCCACTGCACCCAGTGAACGCCGTACTTTTCGAAGGCAAGGCTGTCGGACACCGGCAGGCGGACGATAAGGTATCCCTTATCGGCGAGATGGGCCGAAGCCCAGCGGAAGAAGTCGGACTGCGCAGGCATGTGCTCGAGCACATGGTGCATCATGATCAGGTCGTAGCGGCCCTCCAGCTCGCTGTAATGCCTGCGGTGGATGACCAGGTTTTCGTTGTGCCTGATGTCGTGCTGGTTGTAGGGGTCGATACCCGTGAGGTTTACAAAACCCAGATCATGCAGGGCCAATAGCTGTTCGCCGTAACCGCAGCCAATGTCGAGCACCTTCATGCGCGGATGAACGTTGGGCAGTCGGCGCAGAACGGACAAAAAACGATTGGGAAGCAAAGCGTTGAGGATCAGGCCAAGCGGGTTGCGCCTGTACCATATCCAGCGGTTGCGCAGGCGCTTGGCACGTTCGCGGAGCGAACGGGGGTCGGCCCATTTGCCAAAACTGTAATAGTAATCGGGGTAGTATTGGCCCGGCTCGGCCGGATATTCCTCAATCTGCACACAGCCGCAAGCGGCACATCGCCGGTAGGCAAAAGACTGTCCGGTGCTGAACATCCGCTCCTCCGCATGGTAGGCGTCAGGGCTGAGCTCCTGCTCACATATCCGGCATTTCATTGCATTTGAAGACATGAGATTTTAAGGTCGGTTACGGGCGTTAAACAGGGGCGCAAGTTAATGCTTTCGGACGAGGCGGAAGGCAGGTATCCACAGCATAAGGTTCAAAACGATATGCGTTGCCCACATGGCAATAGCCGTGCCTGTGGCACCAAAGGCCGGGGCAAGCAAAAAATTCAGGGCCAGATTGGCAAGCGCCGCGACAAGAAAGGCCGAGCGATAGGAGGTGTCGCGGTGAACGGCAAGCAGCAGTTGTCCGGGAATGATATTGAATGCAATGAGCATAGCCACCGGAAGCAGTAGCCGCAACATAGCCCCTCCGTCGGCGGCTTCCTGTCCGCCCATGAGCCGCATGATCCAGCCCGCGCTGATAAAGGCGGTCATCAGAAGTCCCACAAAGACAAAATAAAACCACAAATAATTTCTTACAATAAACCGTCTGAGCCTGTCCGCAACGCCATCGCGCGCGGCAGCCACATTGCACAGGGCCGAAAAGGTGGCCTGCGAAAAGGTCGAAAGTATCTGCTGCACAGCCAAAAGAATCTTTTCGGCCAGCCCGAACAAACCCAGCGGAGCGCCCTGCACAAAGAGCCCCAGCACAAGCACATTGCTGTTGACCAGGCTGGTGGTGGAGGCCGTTGAAACGAATAAGGGCCAGCCTTCCCTCAGTTGTGTTATTACGCGCCGCCACCCTGCCCAGGCGGGCCTCACATCCCAACCAGCCTTCATGATGACAAAGGCAGCCATGGCGGCCATAATGTTGGCCAGGCCGAAAAACAGGATCAGCATATAGGCCTGATCAGCCCGCTGCAACAACAGCACAACCGCAAGGAAAAACAGCAGTTTCGAAAAGGCGTTGATGATGGTGATCCAATGCATGCGCTCAATTCCCAAAAAGAACCATTGGGGCCATAAGGCATTGCCCAGCACCCAGCATAGCGCACCTACATACAGCATTAAGCCCCCTGTTTGTACCGGCAGGACAGCAAAAACCACCGCCATCGCCAGCACCGATCCCCAAAAAACCAACAGCCTGGTACTCATCACCTCCGAAACGATGTTGTTAAGCAGGACCTTGTCGGAGCGGTGTACCGATACCCTGCGCGTGGCCGAATACGTGAAACCATAGTCGACCAGCGAAGACATGACGGTGGCCAGCGACTGCACAAAAGCAACCTGGGCAAAGGCTTCGAGGCCAATTACAGGCAGTACGACCGGGATGACCAGCAGGGGCACCAATTGGTTGACTACCTGAACGAGGCTTAGGCTGAAAAAGTTCTTCAGTAGCGTTGAAGGCATGGTGCAAAGATCAGCATTCAATATTCAAGATTCAAGATTCAAAATTCAAGATTCAAAGACTGGGAAAGAGTTTGGTTACGGGTTAGGGGAGGGGGGAGGAGAATTCAAGATTCAAGATTCAAAGATTCAAAATTCAAGATTGGTTGAGGTTGTGGATGTTGAGGGGTTGGTCAGCTCGGGCTAGTACTCGATTCCATCACGTGAACCTAAACTGTTAAAGCAACTTGGAGCATCAATTAAAATGGAAAAATTTGTGCTTTTGCTGGTCCAAAAGCACCAAAAGACCTTGCGCGAACGATGCTGCCTCCCCACCCTGCAAAAACAGCGCAAATCCTGGTAAAGTTGCGGGTATGGCGCAATGCTGCCGTATGTTCTCCCTCTGGAGATCGGGCGGGGGCGAAGTGATTTTTTACGATTGAATGTCGCTTTGCGCCATACAAACAGCCCGCGCTGCAGCACGGGCTGCTTTACCGGATTTGCAGCCGTTTTTGCATTCCCGCCAGCGCTTCCCGCCGTTCGCGCTTCCCGCGCGCCCAACCCGGCGATTTTATAAGTGACGGGGGACGGGGAAGTGAATTCAAAATTCAAAATTCAACAATTCGTTGGATTTCAGCGTTTAACGCTCAGGTTTTTGACTTGGCTCTTTTTCCTTTTTCCTTGGCTCTTCTTCAGGGGCGGGGGACGAGGGACGGGAGTTTGCTTTCGGGTTAGGGGAGGCGGGTTACGGGAGGAGAGAATTCAAAGATTTAATATTCAAGATTTGGTTAGTTACGGGTTAGGGGATGCGGGTTACGGGAGGAGAGAATTCGAAGATTCAAGATTCAAAGATTGGGAAAGAGTCTTGTTACGGGTTACGGGAGGCGGGTTGCGGGAGGGGAATTCAAAATTCAAAGATTCAAAATTGGTTGAGGTTGTGGATGGTGAGGGGTTGGTCATCTTGTGCTAAGGTGCGATTCCATCGCGTGCGCTAAAACTGTTTAAGCCTCTTAGAGCACAAACAAACCTAAGAATATTTTGTGCTTTTGCTGGTCCAAAAGCACCAAAAGACCTTGCGCGAACGATGCTGCCTCCCCACCCTGCAAAAACAGCGCAAATCCTGGTAAAGTTGCGGGTATGGCGCAATGCTTCCGCGTGTTCACCTTCTGGAAAGTAGCGGGGGCTAAGTGATTTTTTACGATTGAATGTCGCATTGCGCCATACAAACAGCCCGCGCTCCCGCACGGGCTGCTTTACCGGATTTGCAGCCGTTTTTGCATTCCCGCCAGCGCTTCCCGCCGTTCGCGCGGCCTGCCCGCCCTATCCGGCGGTTCTTTCAGGGACGGGGGACGGGGGACGAGGGACGGGAGTTTGCTTTCGGGTTAGGGGAGGCGGGTTACGGGAGGAGAGAATTCAAAGATTCAAAATTTGATTGATTTTGGGGATGTTGAGGGGTTGGTCATCTCATGCTAAGGTGCGATTCCATGGCGCGAACTAATCCTATTCATCCTTCTCAGAACACCGACAAAATAACAACAATGACAACTTCCTGTTCTTTTGCTTGATCAAAAGAACCAAAAATCAAGGGCAAACGAGTTTTTTCAGTGACATGGGACAAGTGACGAGAGACGGGATTTGGTTGCGGGTTGCGGGAGGGGGGAGGAGTGAATTCAAAATTCAAAGATTCAAAATTCAAGATTGGTTGAGGTTGTGGATGGTGAGGGGTTGGTCATCTCGGGCTAAGGCGCGATTCCATCGCGCGAACTAATCCCACTGATCCTTCTCAGAACGCTAAATACGATTGCAACAATGACATCTTCCTGTTCTTTTGCTTGATCAAAAGAACCAAAAATCAAGGGCAAACGAGTTTTTACTCCCCGCTCTGCATCAAGGGCGCAAATCTATGTGAGGGGTGCATAACGGCATGCAAAACATTATTGTTTCATATAAATATGGCGGGAGCTGATCAGTATTTCCTGATTTTTTCGCAGCATGCCGTCATGCAAACAGTCCACGCCGGGGCGTGGTCTGCCTCACAAGATTTGCTGCCCTTGCTGCATTCACCCGGGGCGCACGCTCCCCGTTTGCCCTGGCCCGCGCACCCAGCCCGGCGAAATTATCAGTGACGAGGGACAAGTGACGGGGGACGGGAGTTTGGTTACGGGTTAAGGGATGCGGGTTACGGGAAGCGAGAACTCAACGATTCAAGATTCAATTATTCGTTGGATTTCAGAGTTAAATGTTCCAACTTTTGACTTGGCTCTTTTTCCTTGTCCCTTGGCTCTTCTTCAGGGACGGGGGACGGGAATCTAGTTACGGGTTACGGGAGGGGGGTTACGGGAGCTGGGAATTCAAAATTCAAAGATTCAAGATTCAAAGATTGGTAAAAGGTCTTGTTACGGGTTACGGGATGGGGGTTATGGTAGGAGAGAATTCAAAGATTCAAGATTAAATATTTCGTTGGTTTTCAGCGTTTAATGTCTCATTTTTTGACTTGGCTCTTTGTCCTTGTCCCTTGGCTCTTTTTAGGTGACATGGGACAAGTGACGGGGGACGGGAGTCTTGTTACGGGTTAGGGGTTGCGGGAGGGGGATTCATGATTCAAGATTCAGGGCGAGGCAAAGGGTTTGTGCGGTGATGATTCGGTATTTGGCAAGTGATGTGCTGATTATTTGATTGACTTTAAGGCTGTTAAAAGCAAACCGGGTATGCATGAGGTATTGAAAGTTACCTGAAATGGGAAAAAGAATGTGATGCTGTTATGGGGATTTTCGCTGGAATTGTTCTATGGTCTTTGGGCGGAAGGAATGACGATTGCCCTGACAGTTCCTTTCCGCAAATTCCCCAAATTCCCCAATGGCAGGGGCCATTTTGTCAGTAGGCAATAAGATAGCTGCCTTCAGGGAAACTGGAGAAAAAACGGCATGAATGCACGGTAATTGAGTAGCTGAGGATATCCATATAAATTTTTAAAAAATGGGAATTATTAAAAAAGGTATCCTCGGCGGTGTTTCCGGAAAGGTCGGAAACGTGGTTGGCGGCAGCCTGAACGGTGTGCATTACCTCCGTTCGTTGCCTTCGGGGATGCGTCAGGCCAACACTCCTTCTCAGCTGGCTCAGCGCGAGCGCTTTGGCATGATGGTCAGGTTTCTTCGACCCATGAAGGAACTCATCAGCATCGGCTTCAAAGCGGAAGCAAGCCGGATGAATCCTTTCAATGCCGCGGTTTCGTTCAACCTCCGGAATGCACTTTCCGGCGATCGGGAAACGGGCTTCAGCATCGATTATGCCAATGTAGCGCTTAGCCTCGGCAGCAGACCAGGAATGAGCGAAGCTGCCATGGAAAGCACGGAGGCGTCAAGTCTTAGCCTGCAATGGGCTGACAACAGCACCACGAAAGGCGCTTCGGCCGACGACATCCTCTTTTTGACCACGTTTAACGAGGCCAAAGGCGATGCCATCGTGGAGCTGAATCTGGCAACGCGTCAGGCCTCTGCTGCGCTACTCAGGCTCCCGGCCGAATGGAGCGGCGAAACCGTTCATGTGTTTGCCGGCTTTCTGGCCTCGAGCGTCCTGCTGGGTACGGTGAAGCCCGACCGCATTTCGCGCAGCCAATACCTGGGCGCCATCACGCCGGCCTAAGACGGGTATCGCCAGGCGAAACCGGATCTCCCTGGGGAGCATCCGGTTTTTTTTGTCGTTATATGGCAGACAATCGTGGGTTTTGCTGCTAAAAAACAGCGTGCCGGAAGTGTCTTAATACAATTAAAACATGATTGCAAAATGCATAAAACGCCTGCCCCTATTGAAATAGCTCAATTGTCAACAAAATAATGTTGAAATTTTCCTTGCTTTTATATGATTTAATTGCTATATTTTTGAGCCACAATTATGGATTTATATGCCTAAACCAATCATTGAGATTACGACAGATCCAGATCTGGGGCTGATGCATCATCTTGTGCAGGGGAGTCTTATGCCCTGGCTCGAAGAGAATAACGACCCCATGCTGTTTCGTATTTTAAAAGAAAGAAAGGAAAAAGAAATACCCGGAAATGCATTGTACCACCTTCTTATTCAGAGACCTTTCGGGGCGGAAAAAGATGTTAAAGAAGCATTGCAGCGGCTGTTTGCCGGGAATAAAGAAGACAAATTCAATGAGCTTTTTCATGCAATCAAGCCCATAGCAGAAAACTCGGACAAGCTGTTTTTCTATCTGGTGTTGGCCATCATGGCGCTGCATTCAGGGGTGTCAAATCTTCTTTATCAATTTAATAATTTAGGCGAGGATGAAAAGGCGCTTTTTCTGAAAAAAACGGTCAGGACGCTTCAGGAATTTTTTAACGGCTGTATCGACAAATGCATCGAAAGAACGGAAACAGACAAGACTATTCTATTCGTTTTGGCAAACTTCATTGTTATTCTTTATGCACACCTCGATAAACACCTTAACGGACATCTTGAAAAAATTCCGCTCAGTTTGAATGCAAGGGGCTTTTTGCGTCCTTCGGGCGATGAAAACAACAGGACAATGCAAACGGAAATACAGCGTATTGTCAATCAGTTTATCCAAAAGCATTACCGGGCGGAAAAGTATGGTTACGAGGAAAATGCTTATGAGGCATCGCTTGCTCACGATGATCTTCCAAAGGGAAAGAATAGCGCAGTTGATGCAAACAATAAATTAAGTCGTTCAGAAGATGGCGAAACGGTATTTCTGAGTACGAAGGAGGCGGCAAAACTACTTAATAATGTAAGTCCAAAAACGATTGTAAACTGGTGCAAGGCCAACAGGTTGAAGCACTTACGCATAGGAAAGTCCTATAAAATTTACAAAAAGGAACTCGAATTGATGATCAAAACACAACAAACCAATTGAAAAAACAATGGAAAAAAAACAACAAAACGTTAGCAATCAGGAAACAGGGAGATTTTTTGAGCAATTGCAACAGCAAAGGGCGCTTGACCTGAACAAGGCTCAGGAGAAACTTCGCCGGGAATACACGATTAACCGGTTTGTAGTCAAGCCGTTGAGCGAAGAGGTTAGCATAAACTTTTCAGACCGGTCGTTTCCGGGCGCTATCAGGACAAAGACCTCCGCAATAGCAGAATACATTGCTGCTGATGGGCAGGCGTCGCGGACGACGAAATTGAAATATCTATGGTTAGGGTTTAACGCGGAAGTTACCACACCGGATCATTGCCTCAAGCTTCAGCTTAAAGACCATCCGAAGCTCAAAAGGCTGTATATGGAATATCTCTTGCAGCGTTCTTTCGAAAAAAAGAGGCTGGCCGTTCAGAGGGATTTTGCCGGAAACCTGTGCGTTTGGCTGCCGACGGGAGAAAAAGGGACGATCGGGCTATATAATGAAGTGAAACTGCGGGTACAGTACGACAAGACATCGGAAGAATACTTATTACGCGTCAGTTTTGCGGGAGAGCATTCCGTAATGAAGCAAGCCCTGGCATGGATTAATGAAATGAAGCCCAATGCAGCCGATCATGTCCGAAAGGTGCTGTTCGACAATCAGATCCTTCACATCAATGCACTGCCACCAGAGGCAGGACGCTCTCCCGAAAAGTTTTTTGCGGTATTGAACCGCCGGCTTTCGGAAGCTTTGGGATTACAATGGGCGCACGTACCGAGAAAGGACAAACACGAGACTTTCCTGAAGCGCACGGAAGAATTCTGCCATACGCACCTCCTCCCTGACAGCGTAGAAGGACTCCGCATCAGTGCAAGCCCTGAAGAGGTAAGCCTGGCCGGTGATCTATACAAAGTACGCAATATCCCGCTGCTGTTTGGAAAGGGCGAACATTCCGATTTATACAAAGGGCTTCAGGAAGGCGGGCCATATCTTGCGCCGCCCTGCCGTCAACTCGTATTTTTCTTCATTTATGAAAAACGGTATGAAATATTAAAGGAATGGCTATCCGGAAAGTTGTTTGGAACGGCTGAGAAAGGATTATTCCACTTTATCAGGACGGCATGCTATCACGAAGGCGAACGCGACATTGTACTCAGCGAAGCCAAAAACGCCATTGCCGAACTAAGCAGGGCGCTGCAAACAACAAGCTTTGAGCCGGGAAAACAATATGTTGCCATTTACCTTAGTCCGGTAAGCCGTTTTTCCGTTAGCACGGCCATGCACAGCATTTATTACCGCATCAGGGAACTGCTGCTCAAAAGAGGGGTGATGATGCAGGCCATAGAGAGCCAAAAACTGGAAAAAGCCAAAGCTTTCTTTAACTTTTGGATACCCAATATCGCCAGTGCCGTTATTGCCAAAAGCGGGGGACTTCCATGGGTGCTGAAAACGGAGAATAAACCGGGGCTTGTGGTTGGTTTTGGGCTATATCAGACACGGAAATATGGCATGCGATATCTGGGCGCAAGCTTTTGTTTCGATACCAGCGGGCGTTTTATGGGCTACGATGCTTTTCCGGCCAACGACAGCGAGGGGGTGGCAGCCAAACTGAGCGAAGCCCTGAGGCGATATCATGCCCGACACGGCAGGCCGGAACGGATGGTGGTACACTACCACAAACAGATGAGCGACAGGGAGTTTGCTCCCATACTGCAAATTATTCAGGACTTTGACAGCAAGGTGGAGCTGTATGTGCTGAAAATCAACGAATCGGGCACGGATGATTATGCCGTGAGAGATCATACGAACACATACGGTTACCCGAAAGATGGCAGCGTTTTCAGGCTAAATCCGGGCGATTATCTGCTCTACCGTAACGGATATGACGGCACAGGAAGTCCTAAGTTGCAGCCCATGCCGCTCCGCATCTATATCCACAAGAGCAGCAGACCATTATCGGAAGCAGGCGCAATGGCGCTGCTGGAGGAGGTGTATCTGTTTACCCGTCTCAACTGGCGCAGCGTTGGGGACACTAGCCTGCCGGTAACGGTTCGTTTTCCCAAGCTTTACGCCTCACAGCGGGCCTGGTTCGAAGGGGAAAGCCTGCCTCAGGGGGTTCGCGAGCGACCGTGGTTTTTGTAGGTGTGGAAGGGTTTTCATGTCTTCCGAAGTTTGATGTAATTCGTCGGGAGCGGCTTGATATGTTGCTGTAATACTGGGCCTTAAAAAATGACGTCAGACATTTTAGGTGTTAAATCGGTGATTGCAATGTATTTGTTGGTGTGACACTATCCTTTTAACGCTGTAAAGGTTAAGAGACAAGGTCTCTTATGAATAGCCTTGATACAGTTCAGTATATCGTCTCGCCTTTTTATTTTTGGACTATGAGCGATGTTTTGTTGATGGTTTTGACGGGAAATATTCGACCCATACAACCCACATAACGAAAATCATGAAGTAGAAAAAGGTTTTAAAGATGTAGTCGTGGAAAAAGTCGAAATGGTTGGGCCAGGGTTTGAGCGTAAGCGTGAGGCCTACGATACGGATAATGTTCACAAAGTGAATGACTACAATTCCGGCCGGGATAAACCATAGCTTGTGCTTCCAAGGGCCTGGGAAAAAAATCATGATAAAAACAAAGTGCAGCCATTGTTTTAGACTGGTGCAGCCCGGGCTCACTTCAACATATCCCCACAATCCGTTGTTCGTCGAAACCCAAATGGTTTGGTCGCTCGTAGTATGTCCGGCTCTAAAAATATGTTTCAGAATCCAGTCGCTTTGCCTGAACAGAATATCGCTGGCAAAAGCGAAAAGGCTGTCGACGGCATTTTTTATTGGGTAAAAGCCTGTTGCGGCCCACCATTTATATATGAAGTGAAAACTGAGCAGCAGAATGGCAAAATAAACCACATTCCATAGTGGCCGAATGCGGCTGTCAGAATGCAGGGATCTCAGTTTATTCAGGGAGGATTTATCAAATACTGACATTATAAGTTCTTTTTGGTGTGTTTGCAAAGGAACGCTAGGCTTATCACTTCATCGACCATGGCAACCGTTCAGGTTTAGGATCATTGCGTAAGCTAATTATTCCAAGGTATTACGAAAATAGCCATTGTCTGTCATCTGCGGTAGGCCGGGAAAAAGCCCGATGCAGACTCGGGCGGATCGATTCCCCGTAGGGTGAGTTGGGCATATTTTTCCGGCTGATGAATAAAACGCAGGCTCGAAAACGTATGCAAGGTATTACCAAAGCCTTTTTTAAAGCGGAATAAGCCGTCGCTTGTGCTTGCGCCCAATCCCCCACCAAGATGAAGTAAAGATGCCTTTCGCCCGATGCCCAGCTGAATGGCTGTATCGATCATCAGCTTCGAAGGGCTGCCTAAAAGGCCTTTGTTGGTGGTTGCGCCAAGATGAAATTGCATGATATTACCGAACAGGGTAAACAATCCGCCCCCAACAAAATCATCGTCCTGACTGTTGTGCAATGCGATATACATCAGTTTTTCGCCCAGTAAATGACGAAGTGAGGTGAAATAGGTTTCGGGGAAAAAATAGTAAGGGTTGGCCTTTTTCCTTTGCATAGTCTGGTTGTAGGCTTCAATGAACGCATGAAAGGATTGGTAGTCGTTGGTTCTGACATAAAAACTTTCGTTACCGTTTCTTAGGTTGCGCCTATGGTTTTCGGAGTAGGTTTTGCGTATTACTTCGAACGGCTGTTTCAAATCGACCGACACCGTATTGCCATGGATTACCTGCCTGAAAGTGAGGTTTCGGCTGAATACCCAGTTGTTATAAAAGGGGTTGAGGCGAAGAAAAGTAGTGAGATAACCAGCGGCAACCGCTTCTTCGTCGAACGCCCTCAGGATGTTTTCAGCCTCATCGCCTGATAGCCGACGCGAGCAGAGTACCCCCGGATAGCCGTACGGACTGACAAGGTCGAAACAACGTTCGCAGCTTTCTACCGGCCTCGAAATGAGCGGAATCAGCGCGATAATGCCCTCGTTTTCGTAAACCCATGCCATGGCCTCACCGCCGAGCATCCAGGCTTCGATGGCGCAATACTCCGGCAGATGGTACAAATCGTGCTCAGTGCGCTTTAGTATATCGGGCCAAAGAGGATTGTCGGCTGTGATGAAAGGCATTCATCGGTATTTGGTGTGCAAAAATAAAGCCTGATTGTTACTTTTGCAGCATTATTTACCAACCTTGCCCGATGAAACAGAAAATCTGGTTATCGAGTCCGCATATGGGCGGAACAGAAAACACCTATGTGCAACAGGCCTTCGAAGCCAACTGGGTGGCGCCGCTTGGTCCGAATGTGGACGGTTTTGAGCGCGATCTGGAAGCCTATACCGGTGCCAAGCACGCCGCGGCCCTCAGCAGCGGAACAGCCGCCCTGCATCTGGCCCTGATTCTGCTGGGCGTCAAGGCGGGCGATGAGGTAATCTGTCAAAGCTTCACCTTTTCGGCTTCGGCCAATCCCATCGTTTATCAGGGTGCGATCCCCGTTTTTGTGGACTCGGAAACCAAAACCTGGAACATTTGTCCTGATGCGCTTGAAGTGGCCATAAAGGACCGTATGCGCAAAGGCAGGAAGCCCGCCGCCATCATTGCCGTGGACCTTTACGGCATGCCGGCACAGATGGAACGCATTACTGCGATTGCTGAATCGTACGATATTCCTCTGATTGAGGATGCGGCCGAGGCACTGGGATCGCATATCCGGGGCAAAAAATGCGGCACATTTGGCAGGCTCAATATTTTGTCGTTCAACGGCAATAAGATCATCACCACCAGTGGTGGGGGCGCCTTATTGTCGGAAGATGAGGCCATGATCAGCAAAGCCCGCTTTCTGGCCACTCAGGCCCGCGACCCTGCCCCTCACTACCAGCACAGCCATATCGGCTACAACTACCGCATGAGCAATATTGTAGCCGGCATTGGCCGCGGACAAATGGAGGTGCTGCCCGTGCGCATCAGGGCACGCAGGGAAAACTTTGAACGATACAGTAAACTTTTTGGGGATATTAAGGCCAGAGGCTATGCAGCGGAGCTGCTTCCTGAACCGGAAGGCTATTTTTCGAACCGCTGGCTGACTACGGTGATTATCGATCCGGAGAAGAATCGTGGCATCACGCGGGAAAAACTACGGCTGGCCTTTGAGGCCGAAAACATCGAATCGCGGCCTCTATGGAAACCCATGCACCTGCAGCCGGTATTCGAAGACGTTCCTTTTTACGGGGACGGCGTCAGTGAGAAGCTTTTAATGAAGGATTATGCCTGCCTTCGGGTTCCAATTTGAGCGAAACCGATTGGGAAAGGATCGGAGAGGTGCTGATGAGGGTTTTTGGTTGAGGACAACGCGCTTTGTTTATCCTCGTTTTGGGGCAAGTATTGATTCCGTCTTGTCTGGCTTAAAAAGACAACACGATCATTATTGATCGACTTCGAGATCCCACAGGCCTGCCAGGGTTGTGTGATGTTTCCTTTTCCTCCCGTATAAAAGTGCAGAACACCCTTTAAGGGTGGCTGGATCAGATCGATATCTAAAATGAACTGCCTGTAAAAGTGGTAAAAGGGCGAAAATCTGATAAATGAACACCGTATGTAATTTTCAAAATCCCGATAGATGCCCGCCTGTTCCTCAGCCACACGGTAAACAATGTATGTTCGGGCAGCTTCGGCACTTTTTTGTAACAGTTCCCCGGCAGACATTTGATTAGCACCGAAAAGATTTTTCGATGCATTCCGAAGCAGTATATCAAAATTCGGGTCATCATAAATGGCATTTGAAATTCTGGCATTCGTTGTCAAAAGACAATCATCAAAGTCAGTGGCATATTGCCGGTAAAGCGCCGATACCGGCGTGACATGGAAGATTTCGCCATGATTACCGGCCAATTGCTTCAATCCATTTACATAATCAATGGTGTGTTGTTTTGGGATCAGATTTGCCTTATGTACCCTTTCATCACCGGGGAAAATGCCAATCCTAAGACCGGGTTCGTATATCTCATGGACTGCCAAAGCGATTTTCGCGAGATTATCTAATGTCAATCTTTCACAATCATCAACGTGTTGGCCCGGCAGATTAGGGTTCTTGCATCCGCCCCAAAACTGAAAAAGATGGATGGGTTGATTTTCATCAATGCTTCTATACAGCATTTTCTTGATATTGGCCCCGGCTTCGGTGTCGGGCTTAGGCCCTGATCTAAAGCGTTTGTTGATCAATATTTTTAATATACGATCCGCCATTTGTATTTTTTCGGGGTCCCTGCTCATTTAATACCTATTTGCGATATTTCTTTAAAGATAGACGAAATTAATTTTAGTGAGGCAAAACAATATGGCTATCGTTTATCCCATTGAACAGATCCCGAATCATGATATCCTGACCCTTATCATTCATAATCTGCAAATGATTGATTGCCAACGTAGTTTTGTCGGATAAATCCTCTTTGTTCGTCGCTTTTACAATAAAACCCGCTACGCGGTCGGCGCTGGTCATATATGGAGATATCCGCATGCCCGGAGATTTATAGATTACCAATTCCTCAATGATTTTTTTGTCAAGCAGCTCTTCCTGACCTTTCACTTTATCAAACACATCGGGAAGCGAATAAATGCTGTTGGTAGAAATGTAGTCAGGATTGGGATTAAGATTAACTGCGGTATTTATCCCCAAATAAGTATTGATGGTTGCATCAATGGCATCGAATCCTGTACTCAGCTGTGTGGCGCGGCTGGCAAGTCCACCGGCCGCCCTGGCACCGAATTCAATGACAAAGATTTCTTTGTTTTTCACGATCGTCTGAATGAACAAGGTGGTGTTTTGCAGGCCAAAGGCGTTCACAAGATTTTGTGCAATATCATGAAGATTATCGACCATAGATTCTTCCAGGGCAAGGGGGCGCAAGGATCTAAAGCATTGCACTACCGTTTGATTGCTGTAGATGTTGTATTTCTCATAAATGGATATTATCTGAATTACACCCTCTGCAACAAAAGCATCTATGACGATCTCACGCCCTTCAATGAACTCCTCGATGATAACTTTCCTCAAACTACTTAACGTTCGGGCATATTCAATGTAGTCTTCCAATTGCCTCAATGAGTATGCAACCCGAACCCCTTTCGATCCGTAACTGTCCGCAGGCTTGACAATCAGCGGTAATTTTAAACCACCCAAAACAATATCCCTTCCAAAAGGCGCTACGATGAAAGCTGGTGTGGGAACCCGGGCTTCCACCATGCGATTCTTCATCAGCGCTTTATCCGTCACCAGCAAAGCCGTTTCAACGTTGTAAGGCGCCGGAAGGCCCATCTTTTGCGCAATCCGGCAGGCCACCAGATTAAGCTGATCACCGCTTGCACTGATGACAAGGTCTGCCCTTTCCATAATTGCCAGTTTTTGGATGGCATCAACATCCATAGCACTGATCTGGTGATGAACATCAGCAAAATCCCGAGCCACGGGATTGGGGTGGATATCCACCAATTGGGTAACATATCCTCTCTCCCTCAGATTGCTGAGTAACGAAATGTGCGAACTGGCTCCTCCCAGAACGATGGCTTTTTTCACAGAACGATTGTCTTATGCTGCATTTTTTAAGCAAGCTGTTCTGAATCGTTCATGAACGCATGTATGTTATAAACGAAAAATACCGGATGCTTTTCCAATCCAAGGTATTTATCAATGCTGTCGGTGAATCGATCCAAAGCCTTTTTGAATTTTTCGTGTCCTGAATTCAAAAGGCCGGGAATTTCATTGGTTGTGAAGAGCCAGTTTTTGTAGTCGTTCTTGTTCCAGTGCATCTGGGCCTCAAGGTTGAAATACCTATGCAAGATAAAAAGATTATTTTTATTGATAGTTTCGAGGATCGTCTCCCATTTCCAGCGTTGTGGCATGGTGAGCAATAGTTTGTTTGCGTTTATTTCGGCAACAAAATCAACATAGGCCTGATCCAGCTGCATGAATGGGGTGACAGGAGGATGTGATGGCCCCCAAAACGCAAATAGCCCATACGGTTTAAGTATGCGCTTTATTTCCCTGAGTGTGGTTTCAGGCTCCATCCAATGTATTGATGAAGATGCAGTTACCAGGGAAGCAACCCCGTCTGGTAAGGTAGTCTGATGACCATAAGCAATGCGATAGTTTACATTTTTGTTTTTTGTACGCCGGAGCGCCATCCGGATCATATTTTCCGAGGGGTCGATACCGATAACCTTGTCTGCACAAGAAGACCAGCTACGTGTTGAATTACCCGTTCCACATCCCAGATCAACAACCAGCTCGATTTGTTTGGATTGCAAATAGCGCAACAGAATCTGCCTGAGCTTCACAGGAACTCCAGGGCGGTATTTATTATATTGAGCTTCGTTGCCAGCCCAACGAGATAGTATTTGCGCAGTCATTGTTCTTTGGCTATTGCTTTCAAACTGACTCTTACTTTTCGAAAAGGAAAAAGAAAATTAGCTTGGTGTATTCCTGAAAAACGACCTTGGCGTCCTCTCTTTTATTGTACCAGCATCTTGCATCGAAACCTGTGTATGGATTGTGTGCCACTGATCGTTGAATATTTAGCTCTTGATCGTGTAAAACGTCATTAAAAATTTACCAGGAACGCCGGGAGTGATAGGATGAAATGATAATGGAAACAGTGTGAATTTGCTGGTTGGATTTTAAATATTCAGCAAAAACTCCTGCCTCCTGACGGGTACTTGATGCATCGCCCGGAATAATTGTAATGAGGCTGTCCGCAACACCAAGCGCTAGCAACAACTCCCGCGACACCGTCGCATGGGACGGAGCCCTGAACCCAATAGAATCAAGAATGTTGCGGTCATATACCACGTCATTCACCATTACTATCCGACTGATCTTACATTGCTTGAGGAGTGAATGGGCCAGTAAAGTCCGATCTACCAAACGACCTATGAGGATAATACCTACATCCGATTTTGGAGCTTCATCTGACCTGATTAGCCAGGAACCCGCATTTAGAAATAAATAAACATTTAAAAACAGAAAAGCGAACACAAGGCCCGCATTTCTTATCCAAATTCTATTTATCGGTTTTATGAGGTTCAATCCGGTATGTGCTTACTGACACGAGCAGGAATACCCACTACGACCACTTTATCGGGAATATCTGAGGTAACCACTGCTCCAGCACCGATGACAGCCCATTTGCCTATTTTAACTCCCGGGATCACTATGGCGCCAGCACCAATATGGGTTCCCTCACCAATTGTGACGCCACCACACAATGTTGCATTTGGAGAAATGTGCACATAATCGCCAATTTCACAATCATGATCGATGCTTGCGGCCGTATTAACAATACAATGGCGGCCTATGATGGTGCCTGACTGAATGATGCAATGGTGAAACAGGACAGATCCTTCTCCAACTGACGAAAATGGTGATAAAGTGGCTGTTGGGTGCATTACCGTGTGGTATTTAAACAGATGTGATTCAACCAGCCTCCTGCGGATGAAGCTGTCACCTATACCAATAATAATTTGTTCGTTATCTGGATTAATAAAATCTGTTTTATGGATCTTTAAGCCATTAATTTCAACTTTTTTCGGATCATCGTCAACAAACCCGATATTTTCGTGTCCACTGGCCACCAAACAATCATAGATAACCTTACCATGGCCACTTGCGCCATAAATCCATATTTTATTATTCTTTTCCATGAATAGTTCCGGTAAATTTTTCGGCTGTGGCATGGCCGTATTGGCTGATACCTTCGGAAATGAAAACTTTTTCTGCTGTTTTTATCAGAACTTTGAGATCGAGGGCAAAACTACAATTATCGACATAATAAACATCATATTTGAATTTCTGCTCCCAGCTTAGGGCATTTCGTCCGTTGACCTGAGCCCAGCCGGTGATGCCCGGCCTTACTTCATGGCGGCGCGCTTGTTCCCTGCTGTAAAGCGGCAGATACTCCATGAGCAAAGGTCGCGGGCCGATGAGGCTCATATCGCCTTTCAGTACATTGATGAGTTGGGGTAATTCGTCGAGCGAGGTTCTTCTGATAAATTTACCTATCGCGGTAAGGCGCTCCGCATCCGGCAATAAATCGCCGTTTTTATCTTTTTGTCGTTCATGGTTTTGAACTTCACAATCCTAAAGACTTTCTCATTCTTACCTGGTCGAGTTTGAAAGAAAAAGGGTTTCCCTTGATTCGCAAAATATAATCCAATTGTTACCACCAAAAAGATCGGCGATAAACAAATTAGTCCCACCAAAGCAATTGTAAAATCAAATAGGCGTTTAAGATAGTTTTTGTACATGGTTAATTAAGCTTACTTAAAAGATGATTATATTCTTCTAAAATGGCATTCCAAACCACTTGTTGTTCATAACGAGATTGAATCATGGAACGTGCATTGGTTTTCAATCGCTGATAATATGCCTGATTATTCATTAATGTATTCATAGCATCCAATATAGCTCTTGAATCCTTAACGGGAATAATCATTCCATTTTCTCCTTCTACTACAATTTCATTGCAACCATTAATATTAGAAACAATACACGGTAATTCCATTGCTCCCGCTTGCATCACTACATTCGGAAATCCCTCTCGGTAACTCGGAAAAACCAAACAATCCGAAACAGCAAAATAAGGTCTTACATCTGGTTGAAAACCTACAGAAATAATATTTGGATTTGTTTTGATAATTGTTTCGGTTTCAGGTAGTAATGGGTCTAACTCTCTTTCGTAATTTCCAACCAAAAGAAGTTTTGAGTTTTGAGTTTTGAGTTTTGAGAAAGCACCTATCAATTCGTTGATTCCTTTGTCTTTTACAATCCGTCCTACAAAAATAAAAACAAAATCTTCGAGTTGTATGCCTAATGATTTTTTAAGATTTTCTTTTTGTTCCTCTGATATTTGATTCGGATTGAAATAGGTGGTGTCAATTCCGTTTGAAGAGCCTTTACCGATTACTTTCAGCTTTTCTGTTGAAGTAAATTTATTTTCTAAAATAAAATCATACAGACCTTTCGAATTCGGATAAACCTTTGTAGCACAAGCATAAGTAAGTTTTTCTACAAAGTCCAAAATTTTTCTTTTGATTCCTTTTTCTTCCATTAGAGGTAAACCTGCAACCGTATGCAAACGAATCGGGACTCCTGCTAATTTTGCTCCTAACATTCCGATAATTCCTGCTTTTGGAGTGTGAGAATGTACAATATTCGGTTTTTCTTTTTTACATAATTTATAAAGATTCCAAAGTGATTTTAAATCCGAAAAAGGAGAAATCGTACGAGTCATCTCTAATGCTACAACCCTAATATTTTCATCATTTTTTACGTCTTCTAACTCTTGTCCTTTACTTGAAACTCCAACCACCTCAAAACCATTTTCGGACATAAAACGATGCTGTCCCTTTAAAAGCGTTTTTAAAGAAACCGGAACGGTTGTAATACGGATGAGTTTTGATTGAGTCATAACTTAATTTTTATAAAATCAACTAATTGCAGAAAATAGTCTGTTGTCCAAATGTCGGTTTCTGATTGATTTTTTATAAACGGACGTACATCGTTTTTAACCAAATTAATGTCTGTTTCAGAAATTCTTTTTTTAAGCATTTCTTTGAATATAGGAGGAGTAAGTGTTTCTTTAGTGAAATTATGTGTTTGTGCTGCTCTTTGTGAAAAATGCTCAAATCCCAACGGAATATCATTTCGCACGTACCATTCAAAATCATACCAGTCTCGCCCTTTCACCCTGTTTTTCCAGTTTCTGAACAACAAAGCGTGTGTTTTTCCCGCAAACAAATCAGGAAGCGTATAGCATCTGACCATAAAAGAAAAAGGCAACAACAATAATTTTGGTTCAGTTGAAAAACCCAAAGGAGGTTGCGTATCTACTTCTATTTTGATTTTTATGCTTTGCGTGGTTTGAAAGCTCAAATTATAAATTTCGGTTGTATCTTTCAAAAAAGCAGATTCTACCTGTGATAGATTTTTTTTCTCTTTTCTTGAAATAACTACTTCCCTGCCTAATGCCTTAAATTCGTCAATGACTGCTTCAAAATAATTTTCCAAAGAAAAATCACTTTCGGGTTGCAATAGGGAAAAATCCAAATCTTCTGAAAAACGAGGCAATCCGTGAAAAATCCTTAAACAAGTGCCTCCGTAAAAAGCAGTTTTATTGAAAAATCCTGCCCTATACAATCCTGCCAAAGTAACCTGCTGCATCACTTCGTGCAACGCATTGATGCGGTCATTCTCTGTTTGTATGGTATATCGAGACAGCATTTGGTCAAATACAGTGTTACTCATTTTCCAGCAATTTTAAAAGTTGTGTCAGTTCTGTTTTTTTCTTTCCTTTTTCGATACATTCACGGACAATTTCGGTATTCCAAACTTTTTTTTCAAACAAATCTATCCTTAAATTTTCTTCCAAATACGTTTTTACTGCTTTTACAGACTGTAACCTCAATCCCGAAGTAAGCAGTATCATATCACACAATGCTTTTTCGGGAGAAGCTATCAGAAATATGCTTTTACTCTTGGTTTCTTCTTGTTGGATACCTATCGAAAAATAATTTTCTGGAACTGTCCGATAATCAAATTCTCCTAAAGGAGTGGTGTATTGCTTGGCTCGTTTTGTTGTTACCGAACGAACGTTATACACTCTTTCAGGAATCAATCCGTAATAAGACAAAGCACTTTCGAGCGATATATAGGATGGTCCGTACAGATGATTGGCTATCAGCTCACGTGAAATTTCGCTTTTACTCACTTTGGGAGCTACCACATACAAACCTTTTTTGAGCCGTATCAGTTGGTCGCCTTTTTCCAAAGAGGCAATTTTGTCTTTTGCAGAACGGTATCCGTCCAATACAGAAGTCAAAGTAGCATACTCTACAGGAATGTTTCCAAAACGGGCTAAATTTATCATTTATGTATTTTGTATATTACTTTACCAAATATAAACGAATTAAAACACCAAGCAAAAATAGTAAAATATGTTTAGATAATCGAAATAAAACCGATTATTTATGTAAAATTCACTAAAAAATGATTTTTTATAACCACGTCAAAACCACTTTCGGACATAAAGCGATGCTGCCCCTTTAAAAGTGTTTTTAAAGAAACCGGAACGGTTGTGATGCGGATGAGTTTGGGTTTATTCATCTATTAGTCTTTCATTCATTAAAGAATAAAATTCTTGTCTTTTTTTGTCAAGATTTTCCTTTAAATACGGAACAGCTTTTTTTAAACTTGAAGTACTTTCTTGAATCAAAATTTCTCTATCTAAATACAATTGTTTTATATGATTGGACAATTCTTGTGCATTACCTCGCTGATGAACAAATTTCTTTGAAACTATATCAGGAATTCCTCCTACATTACTACCGATAACTGGACATCCCATTGCCATAGCCTCAATGGTGGCACGTGGCATCCCTTCTGTTAGAGAAGGCTGAACGTATAAAGACAATGTACTTAAAAAATCATTAATTTGATTTCCTGCTTCTAACCTTCCAATATATTCAATATTTTCATTTAGGTTTAAACGTCTCGCTAAATCTAAAACCCATGAAAAATCACCCTTGCCTACTAAACTAATTTTAATATTTGATTTTATATTTTCTTCTAATAAAGAGATTGCCTTTAACAAAACATCTTGTCCTTTATACTTTGCATCAAATCCTCCGATAAGTCCAATTCTGAATATGTTTCCAAAAAATCGTTCTTGATTTAAGCTTTGTTTTTCTAATATAGAATTGATTATGACATCTGATAAAGCAACAGTTATTGCTTGTGGCTGGGTGGGGTAATCTTTTTGAAGTTTATTTTCGGTAACATAACTTACAAAATCTGCTCGTTTTACTACTTTTTTATTTTGGTATTCAAAGAGAGGAGCTGCAACTTTACCTAATAAAGAACCATGGCTTCCAAGTGCCTCCTTTGCATTTCCTACTTGTTCTACCCATACCTTTTTATTCATTTTAAAAGCTAATTCAGCTGCTATAAATCCTAAAACACTAGGTAAACGAACTAAAACCACATCTGCTTTTTCAATTAAAACTTTAAGTTCTTGTTTAATTTTTCGATAATTCTTTATAGCGTCAATAGCTGAAGAATAATTTTTAGTTAGATAAAAAGAGACGTTTTTTGTAGAAGACTCTACTTTTTTGTCTTTTTCATTATCACTAAACCGACCATAAACAATAACTTTATCAAAATTAATTAAATAATTCTTCCATATAATAGAGGGTAAACCACCTCCACTATAAATAATCTCTTGACTGCTATAAAAAGGATGATCGTGTATAAACAATATTGTCATATCTCTTTTATTACTTTCGCTGGTATCCCACCAACAATTACATTTGAATCAACATCTTTATTGACAACAGCACCAGCTGCAATAATTGCTCTATTCTGAATGTGAACTCCTGCCAGTATTCTACAACCACACCCAATCCAGACATCATCAAAAATTGTAACTTTCCCATAAGTAACGGGATTATACTTTATCGGAGTAGTTTTATCTTTCCAATCATGATTAGTTGATAAAATTGTAGAATTATGAGCCACTGAAACATTATTTCCAATTTCAATTTCCCCATTAGCATCAATATAACAATTACTGTGTATACTAACATTAGTACCAATTGATAATTTTTCCCAACCTAAAATTTGGACATTTGTACCTATTTTTACGTTATCTCCACAAGATTTAATCCTTGCTTTTAAGATAATATATCTCAACCCGACAAATAGAATTTGTGAATGATTTGCAGTACAGTTCCAAATAAATAATAAAAATGATTTAGGTAAAAACGTAAAGAGCTTTACTAAAACATTTAATATCCTCTTATTTCTTTTAAACTTTTCTCTACCCGTTTCACTCATAACAGTTTATTATAAAATTCATCAAACCTCATCTTGTAGTCAAACTTCATCATTGTATTTTCTTTTAAATTGTGATCTCTTTTAGCCCTCATTAAATATAAGTCTTCTAACGCCTTGACAAATGCATCAACATCTTTAGGCTCAAATAATTGAGTGTTATTTGCAACGGTTTCTTGTATTGGGGCTATATCTGAGGCTACAAATGGCAGTCCCATAATCATTGCTTCAATTAAGGCATTTGGTTGTCCTTCGGTTAAAGATGGAAAAAAAAATACATCCATCGTATTCAAAACTCGAGGTATGTCTGAACGATAATTTAACAATATAACTTTATCATGCAACTGTTTTGATATAACCTGAGCTTCCAAATTATCTTTTACGTCATTACCACAAAGTAAAAAGTAAATATCATCATATTTTTTACAAATTAGGGTAGCAACCTCAATAATTGTATGATGATTTTTAGCTTCATTAAAACGACCTGTATGTCCTATTACAAAGGCACTCGATGGAATATTTAATTCTTCTCGGAGTGTTTTATCTTCCTCTATAAATGGCCTACTGTCAATTCCATTATAAATCACAGCAAATCGACTGTCTGTTTTCCATTGGTTAGGATAAAAGTAGTCAAATGCCGCTATAGAGTTTGATAATATATCTGTAGCGTATTGATAAGTCATTTTTTGTACAAAATTATTATAAAACAATCTAAATTTTGTTTCTTTAAAATGATTGGTTGCACCTCTATAAAATGAAATTCTTTTATTCACTCCAGCCCACTTTGCAGTAAGCAATATCACTCCAGCAAAATTACCTGTAAAATCACATACAACATCTATATTGTACTTTTTAAAGAATTTATAAATATATATATAATCTTTTGGATTAAAGAAGCTTATTTTCTTCACATGAATAATTACATTCGGAATAGCTTTGTACTTCATTTCTAACTGTCCTGCCTTTCCCCCTTTACAAAAGACATATATTTGGTCAAAGCTCTCAGCTTTATAGGTGAGAAATCTAAGTAAATAGTTTTCTATTCCTCCTGAATCTAATCCCGTTACAAAAAAAACGCAATTCATTATTCTATTTTAATTTGTTTAGAAAACAATTTATCTATTATAATAGTATACACAATTATTTTTAATGGATTTAAAAAAGTAGATCTATTAATATAAAAAGCGACTGTTATCAAAACCAAATATATAATTACAGAAATGTGGTTCTTATTATAGTGAGCATCAAATGTTAAAAAAGAAATGAAATACCCGAATATAAAAAAGACTAAAATAGTTAAATATGGCCCTAAATTGATATAAAGATCTGCAATGATTTCAGACCCCTCTCCATAAGAATAATATTCACCTTGACCAAGGACAGTAAAAAATAAGGTAGAACTCCTATACATTATAGGTATATCATAAAAAACAGAACTAAAAGGTATTACATCTACTGTATTTGAAATTAAAGTTGTCCCATATAAATAAGGATGTTGTTCTGGAACAACATCTAAAGCTCTGTATAAAATTCGAACACTACTAGCAAATTCCTCTGTAGGGTTAAATTTTTGTTCCAAGTAAGCTTCGTATCCTTCACTAAAAATATTACCTGAACGTTCACTGGCATCTCTTGTTCTACCTTCTCTTAATATTCCAAACAATACTGCGCCTATAAAGAAGAAAACTATCAATGTGCGTCCTTTAATATGCTTATAGAATAAAGTATAAGCGACTATATTAATTGAAGCTATTTGTAAAACCGGTCCTCTATCTCCAGTAACAAGAAACAGATATGTATATAAAACTAAAATCCCGATAAAGACTTTATTATTTAATAAATAACTAATAATCTCCTGCCTATTACGTTTGATATTTCCGAGGTTTCTATAAAAGTATATAATTTTTAAAAAAATTATCACCTTCAACAATAAAAATATATATGTAGCTCCAGTTCCCCACTCATCAACATTATAACTTCCACTCAAAAAACTATTACCAACTACTAATAAAAATAAAACAAAAAAGATAACTAATCCTTTGTCTAACCATTTAGATTCAATACGATACTTATCAATCTTTGAAACACAATGAAATTTATATTTTTTCCTAGCATTAATTAAAAACCCAAGAATCCAAAATAATATACATAATGTACTCAACCAAGTTGCATAGTTTACCACCTTTTTATTTATCCATATAAAGTCTGGATTTTCTGGTTCGATTCCAATTGAGGCTAAAAAGGGAATCTGAAAATGAAGTATTAAAAATCCTAAAACAAAAAACAAATCGTATCTAACCCAAGACTTAAATATTTTTAAACAAGTACGGAAAAATATAAAAACATTTAAACACACCAATATAGACAACCAAAAATTGATACTATTATCAAAATGTGATTTTAAATCTGGATTAAATA